>JAFLSN010000009.1 GCA_022510905.1 Treponema sp. | reverse complement strand
CCCGGTGCGGTTCGGGCCTTCTCGCGCTTGCGCACGGCTTCCCCGGTGCATTTTTTGGGCTTTTCGCGTTTGCGCATTGCTTTCCCGGCGTGTTTTCGGGCATTTCGCGCTTGCGCACGGCTTTCTCGCGCTTGCGCATTGCTTCCCCCGCGCGTTTCCGGGCTTTTCGCGTTTGCGCACGGCTTCCCCGGCGCGTTTTCGGCCTTCTCGCGTTTGCGCACGGCTTCCCCCGCGCGTTTCCGGGCTTTTCGCGCTTGCGCATGGCTTCCCCGGCGTGTTTCCGGCTTTCTCGCATGTGCGCATTGCTTCCCCCGCGTGTTTTCGGCTTTCTCGCGTTTGCGCACGGCTTCCCTTGCGCGTTTCCGGGCTTCTCGCATGTGCGCATGGCTTCCCCGGCGTGTTTTCGGCTTTCTCGCGTTTGCGCATGGCTTTCCCCGCGCGTTTTGGGCTTTCTCGCGCTTGCGCATGGCTTTCCCGACGTGTTTTCGGACTTCTCGCATGTGCGCATTGCTTCCCCCGCGTGTTTTCGGCTTTCTCGCGTTTGCGCATTGCTTCCCCGGCATGTTTTCGGCTTTCTCGCATGTGCGCACGGCTTTCCCGGCGCGTTTTCGGGCTTCGCGCACATGCGCACGACTTTCCCGGCATGTTTTCGGGTTTCTCGCGTCTGCTCATGGCTCGATTGGCGCGTTTCCGGGCTTTGCGCGGAGACGGGCGGGAAAGGCACTTTCAATTCGGTTCGGACAAAAATCATCATACAGTAAGGAGTTTTTATGGCAAAAGTTGAAAAACTGGGCGGCAAGTCGGTGCGCGTCACGGAGCTTGACGCGCTTTCTGACGCGATGGAGCGCGAGTACAAGGCGGCGTGTGGCGACGGCTCTACGGCGGTTGCCAAGGACGGCGTGCTCAAGGGGCTTTTCGCGCAGCTCATCGATTTGAGCGCGAGGAACACCACGGCAATCAAGCAGGATTCTGTTGTGTCCACGCTGGACGAGGCGGACTCGGCGCGGGATTCCGTTACGCGCGACCTCTTCACGCTCACGAACGGCTACACGGCAAGCCCTTTCGCGGAGGTCAAGTCCGCGGCGGCTGACGTGTGCGCCACGCTCGAAAAGTACGGGCGCGGCATGACGGGCAAGGGCTACGCGGAGCAGACTGCGCTAACGGAGTCATTGCTGGAGGATTTGGGCAGGGCCACGGAGAAAATCGGCGCACTCGCTGGCGTGGCGGAGCTGGTGGCACAGCTGCGCGAGGCGCAGGACGGCTTTGCGGCGGCACACGACGCTTACATCAAGGCGAAAGCGGACAAGGGAGAGAGCGCGAGCTCGCTCAAAAAGCCGATTGTCTCGCTCATCAACGACAGCATAGTGCCGTACCTGAACATCGTGGCGACGGTGCAGGGCTACGCGGACTTCGTTGTGGCAATCGCTGGGAACATCAGGAGCACGAACGACACCATGGCGCGGCGTTCGGCAGCTTCGAAATAATGCGAAAAAACGGGGCGTTGCCTCGTAAAAAAATATGTCGGCGGACATTAAACGCACAGGAGAAACATCATGAAAAAGATGTGGACAAAACTAGGTTGTGTCGCGCTTATGGCTGCACTTTTCGTGTGCACGGGCTGCGAAGAGGAAGTCACTAAATCCGACGGGGACTATAAGCCACCCACGATTACGGAGGAGGAGAACGGCGGCTATCCCATCTACCTCAAAGTGACTGGCACTAAGATAACGGGCAACAGAGACGATGCGGGCTATCCCGTGCCGGAGAACCTTGTAATCCCTGATGGCATTACAGAAATCGGGGAATATGCGTTCGAGGGCTGCGAGAAGATAAAAACCGTGACCATCCCGAGCAGCGTCACAAAGATTGACGTGCATGCGTTCGCGGGCTGCACGGCTCTTACGGGCGTGACCATCCCGGACAGCGTGCAGACGATTGGAGATCAGGCGTTCGGATGGTGCGACTCGCTTGCGACCGTAACCATAGGAAAAGGCGTGAAGACCATCGGCGAAGGGGCATTCAAGAACAGCGGACTTACGAGCGTGACCATTCCCGGCAGCGTGACGACAATCGGCAAGGGCGTGTTCGAGGAATGCGACAAGCTTGCGAGCGCGACGCTTGACGGCTGCGCGGTGGCGGTCAGCGAAAATATGTTCCGCAGTTGCACGGCTCTTGCCACCGTGACGCTGAGCGGCGTGACATCAATCGAAAAGAATGCGTTTGACACCTGCACAAAGCTTTCGAAGGTGTCCATCCCCGACAGCGTGACGGAAATCGGGTCATCCGCGTTCAACGGGTGCTCGGCGCTTGCGACCGTGACCATAGGAAAAGGCGTGACAAAAATCGCCGGCCATGCGTTCTTTGACAGCGGACTTACGAGCGTGACCTTTAGCGACACAGAGGGCTGGTACTCGTCATCTACCTTCGATTCCAACAAGTCGATTAATGTGGGCACCCCGGCATCGAACGCCGCAAACCTCAAAGACATAACCAGCACCAGCAATAACAACTGGGGCAGCACTGGCATCTACAAAAAGACAAACTAAGCAGCGGTGTTGCCTGCCGCAGGGCCGCCCTGTGCCAAAGTGCATGGGGCGGCTTTTTTATACGCATCGTTCAAAATCACGCTCGCACAATCACCTTGGCTGGCTTCTGATTTCCGTCCGCTACTGTCAAACAACAGCGGCATGTAATCCACGCCCCGGCGCGCCGGGGCACACTGCCATGCCTGCCAGCGGTTCGGGCAACAGATTCAAGCCAATGCGGCAGACATAGTGAATACAGGCTTTGTGCCTGTCACCAAGCACCACAAATCCAAAGGATATGGCTTTTAGCGGCGTTCGCGCACACTTTCAGCGCAAGGCGCTTGCGGGCGCAAAGTCCTGCGCAAAAGCCCGGCTGTCATTTTACAAGCAGGTCTGAGTACACGGGCGGCAAGCAGGGCGGTTATTCCTCCGGCAAAAACACCCCGCATTGCGGCGCACTCTTGTGGCTGCGCCGATTTTTATGCGCGGCAGTGCAAGACAGTCCACCGCGCCACTTGCAGCGAAAGCTTCCCGCGCTACTTGCAGCGAAGCTTCCCGCGCAGTTTGCAATATCGCCGAATGCCCCTTGACAAGCTCGGGTGCATTTGGTATAGTCGAACCATCAATGCGGCAGTCGTATAACGGCTCATTACCCCAGCCTTCCAAGCTGGAGACGAGGGTTCGACTCCCTTCTGCCGCTTGCAGGCCTTGTCCGCAAAACGGATGAGGCTTTTTTGTTTTTCAGCAAAAAGGAGATGCAGCATCATGGAAAAATTCTTCAAGCTCAAAGAGCGTAACACGACCGTCGGAAAAGAAATAGTAGGCGGCATCACCACGTTCCTTGCGATGTCGTATATTCTTGCCGTAAATCCCGGCATCCTTGAGCAGTCGGGCATGCCATGGGGCAGCGTGTTCACGGCAACGGCTGTGTCCGCGGCGTTTGCGACACTTGTGATGGCATTCTGCGCCAACATGCCTGTGGCGCTCGCTCCGGGCATGGGCCTGAACGCATTTTTTACCTACACCGTGGTGCAGGGAATGGGCTGCTCATGGCAGTTCGCCCTGACGGCGGTGCTGCTCGAAGGCATCCTGTTCATCCTGCTTTCCCTTGTGGGCATCCGTGAGGCAATCATCCGCTCCATTCCTACAAGCCTAAAGAAGGCGGTGGCCGTGGGTATCGGGCTTTTTATCACGATTATCGGCCTTGCAAACGCGGGCATCATTTCCACCGACCTTGGTACTCCGCTGGGATTTGTGAGCTTCAACCGCGCCCATGCAAGTGCGCTTGTGGCCGTGCTGGGGCTTATAATCACCATCATTCTCTACATCATGAAGGTGCCCGGCTCCGTGCTCGTGGGCATCGCGCTCACCACGCTCATCGGAATTCCTTTTGGCGTTACGGCGATCCCGGATGACTGGAAGGGGCCGCTTTCAACGCCGGAGGCTCCGCTCATGTTCAAGTTTGAATGGGGCCACGTGCTTTCAGTTAAATTTGCGGTGGTGTTTTTTACGTTCCTGTTCACTGACATGTTCGACACAATCGGCACGCTCATGGGTGTGGCCGAGCAGTCCGGCTTAAAAGACAAGGAAGGCAACATGCTCAATGCAAAGGGCGCTCTGCTTTCTGATGCACTGGGCACTGTCGCAGGCGCGTGCATGGGCACATCGACCGTCACGAGCTTTGTTGAAAGCACTTCCGGCATTGCTGCGGGAGCCCGCACCGGCCTTGCGTCCGTAGTCACGGCGGCGCTGTTTCTGTTCGCGCTGTTTTTCAGTCCAATCTTTGCGCTTATTCCTTCGGCCGCGACCGCGCCTGCCCTAATCTTTGTGGGTTTTTTGATGATGAAGGCGATCACGTCAATCAACTTTTCAGACCCCACGGAAGGAATTCCCACATTCATCGCCGTGATGACAATGCCGTTCAGCTACTCAATCAGCAATGGAATTGCCTGGGGCGTCATCTCCTACGTCATCTGCAAAGTGGCGGGAAAAAGAACCAAAGACATTCCGGCTGTTACATGGGCGCTAGCGGCAATCTTCCTTGCCGACATAATTTTTGAAGCGGTAAAATAGCGGCACACGGAACACACGCATTTAAAAATCATGCGGTCTAAAAGATGCGTGTGTTCATTTTTTAGACCGCATGCGGATTCATGCGGAATGTGCACTCCTACCTGCGGTGAGCCTTGTATACTTCGCTGATGATTTTAATTCCCTGCTCTACTTCGGCCTCGTCACGCGCATAATTTATGCGGATGCATTTATTGTAATGCGGATGGGACTCCGGCGGCGGGTCTGAAAGTCCAAAGAAAAAATATTCGCCCGGCACCACGACCACTCCCCGTTCCTTGAGGAGCGCATACAGTTCTTTTGAGGGAACATCAAGGTCGCGCATGAGCAGCCACAAGAAGATTGATCCTTCGCCCTTGTGCACGGCATAGTCACCGCCAGAAAAATAGCGATGTATCCATTCCTGCGCAAGGCGGTTTTTGCGTTCATAGAACGGCCTTACAAACCGCCTTGCATAATCAACGAGCGTTCCGTCTTGAATCAGGCGGGTCGCAAGTGCCTGCCCCACTCCCCCCGACGCAAGCGACACGATGGAGTTCATGGTTGAAAGGGCAGAAACTATTTCTTTTTTTGCTATGACAATTCCTGTGCGGAGTCCTGGAAGCCCGATTTTGGACAGGCTCATGCTCAGAACAATATTCTCATCCCAGTACGGCGTGGCTCCGTCGGAAAAGATGATGTGCGGCCAGGGAAGTCCATAGGCATTGTCTATTATGAGCGGAATATTGTACTGCCGCGAAACAGAACCGAGCCGCCGCAGTTCCGAGTCTGTGAGCACATTGCCAGTGGGGTTTGTCGGGCGGCTCACGCACAGCGCCGCCACTTCCGGGTGTACGGCAAGGTAATGATCCAGCCGCTCGAAGTCAACAAAATATTTGAAAGCATGGTCACCGCAGGACTCAAAGCGGGATGGAATGCTTGCAAACATGTCCGGCTCAATTCCCTGGTCGGCATAGCCGATGTACTCAGGAACCAGCGGAAAAAGGATGGTGCGTTTTGTGGACACGCCGCGCACAGTTGTGGTGCCCGCAAACAGATTGAACAGAAAAAAGCAGGCGCTCTGGCTGCCGTTTAGCACCGCGACATTGCCTGCATCAATCGGCCAGCCGTAGCATTCAGAAAAATATGTTGCCACAGCTTCGATAAAAGAGAGCCTTCCCTGCGGTCCATCATAGCGGCCGACCAAATCCTCAAAGGCCCGGCCTTCTGCCATGATTCGTTCCATTTCAGAACGGTACAGGGTTTCGATTTCCGCAATCTGGGCGGGGTTTCCACCGCCAAGCGCATATTGCGGCACTCCGGGCGGAACAGGACGGCCAAGGTCATCCATCAAACGCAGAATGCCTGAATCGCCTGTGATTTTTGCGCCGAAATCAGAAAACATAGGGCACCCCAGTCAGCGGTGGCTTTCAACGAGCAGCTGCTGGCCAAAATTAGCAAGCGCCGCATTGGAACGTGGCTTTTTAAAATGCACGGTCAGTTTTTCACCATCGGAATCAACAACAACAGTGGTGCTTGCCCCGCGCTTTCCGCCAAGGAGCAAGGTTGCAAGCGCATCCTCGATGTCACGCTGAATCAGGCGGCGCATGGGCCTTGCCCCCATTGACGGGTCATAGCCGTGTTCAATCATGAACTCGCGGGCGCGTGGTTTCAGGTGCAGGACGAGGCCCTGTTCTGAAAGGCGGCTTTCAAGCTCCCGAAGCTGAATGTCAATGATTGCATCAACCTGCTTTCTGTTAAGCGCATCGAACACAATCACATCGTCTATGCGGTTCAACAGTTCAGGTGACATTATCCGCTTAAGCTCTTCCATGGCCCCCGCCTTTATTTCAGAATATGGAAGCACTCCGTTTTTTGACAGGGAAAAGCCCATCCGCCCTTCCGCAGAAATCTGGCGCGCGCCGGCGTTGCTTGTCATAATGATTATGGTGTTGCGGAAACTTATGGTGTGCCCAAGGTTGTCGGAAAGTTCACCTTCTTCAAGCATCTGGAGAAGCAGGTTGAAGACGTCGGGATGGGCCTTTTCGATTTCATCCAGGAGCACCACGGAATATGGACGCTGCCGTATCGATTCGGTAAGCACGCCGCCTTCGTCATAGCCGATATAGCCCGGCGGGGCGCCAACCAAACGGGAGGCATTGTATTTTTCCATGTAGTCGCTCATGTCAACACGAACAAGGGCTTCTTCAGTGCCAAACAGGAATTTTGCAAGCGCTTTTGCAAGCTGGGTCTTTCCTACACCGGTGGGACCCAAAAATATGAACGAACCCAGCGGACGTTTTAATGACGACACCCCGGCGCGGCTTCTGCGGACGGCGCTGCTGATAAGAGAAATAGCTTCGTCCTGCCCAATCACATCGTGGTGCAGGGTTTCTTCCATATGCAAAAGCCGTTCCGTTTCGCCGTCGTCAAGCTGCTCAACAGGAATGCCGGTCACGGAACTTATGATAGTGCACACATCGTCGCGTGTCACATGCTTGCGAGAAAGGTCATCGTTGTTTTTCCATGCGTTTGAAAATGTCTCAATCTTGCGCCGGAGCTCCAGCACCTTGTCACGCACAAACGCGGCTTTTTCGTAGTCCTGCTCGGCCACGAGATTCTTTTTTTCCTCCGTGAGCTGTTCAATGGATTTTTCAAGCTCCACCAACTCAACAGGGCGCTCTTCTTCCTTTATTTTTTTTGCGGCCCCTGCTTCATCCATAACATCGATAGCTTTGTCGGGCAAAAAGCGTTCCGGAATATATCGAATGCTGTAAGTCACAATGTCATCAAGCACGCCATCGTCGTACACTACGCGGTGGAAGTCTTCGTACTTTTTTTTGAGTCCCAAAAGAATTTCTTTGGTGTCGGATTCACTAGGCTCACGCACTTTCACCATCTGAAAACGCCGCACAAGGGCGCTGTCACGTTCAAAATATTTGCGGAATTCCTTGGTGGTAGTGGCGCCAATCACCTGGATTTCGCCACGGCTGAGAGCCGGCTTCATGATATTGCTCGCGTCCATGGAGCCTTCAGGACCACCTGCGCCGATTATGGTATGCAGCTCATCGATAAAAAGAATCACGTCTTCTGACTCGCGGATTTCTTTCATGAGCTTTTTCATGCGCTCTTCAAATTCACCTCGATATTTGGTGCCTGCAATCAGAGCCGCAAGGTCAAGCGAAAGCACTCTTTTTCTTAGCAAATCGCGCGGAACCATGGCTTTGGCGATATGCTGGGCGAGTCCTTCCACAATCGCGGTTTTGCCTACGCCGGGCTCACCCACAAGCACAGGGTTGTTTTTGGTGCGGCGGCTTAAAATCTGAATCACGCGCTGGATTTCATCGGTTCTGCCTACGACGGGGTCGCTTTTTTCTTCACGGGCATTAGCGGTAAGGTCGCGGGCATACAGCGAAAGCATGCTGTTTGGATTGCGTGCACGGCGCTGGGTGCCACCGTCTGACATTAGCGGCACATCGCCAGATTCGTTAAAACCGTGCAGCGACCATTCATCGCCGTTTTTGCCTGCCTGAAGTTTTGCAGACGAGGGAATTTTCCGCTCTATATCGACCACCACCTGTCTGGCCTGTTCAATGTTGATTCCTGCCTTTTCAAAAAAACGCCAGGTAAGCGACTGCTCTTCGCGTATCGCGGCCAAAAGCAGATGCTCGGTACCGATATAGTCCACATGAAGCGCCCTGGCTTCCGCGGTGGCAACTTCCAGCAGTGTACGAAGCCGCGTTGAAGGCGGAATGTCAGAAAATCCTGTGTTAGGGATTTTTGCCGGCATGCTCTGTTCAATTGCGAGCTTCAACGTGAGCACATTTATGCGAAGTGTCTTCAAGACCACATAGCCAAGACCGTCGGCGCTTTCAAGCAGAGCCAGCAGCACATGTTCGGGCAGCAGCTGCTCGCTTCCCAACTTGTAGGCCTCGTCCTGGGCAAGGGCAATAACAAGCCGCTGCGCACGGGGAGAAAATCCTTTCATCATATGCATATCCTCCATTCCCATCGTCAAGCGCACGGCTACAGCGCAAGGATGCAATGTTCAAAAGCTTCCTGCAAAATGAGCGCACGAAGCCTGTCGTTCTTTTTCTGGGTGTTCGTGGCGATGTCCTTTTCAAACTGAAAGGTGCCGTTTTTTGCCACAAATTCCAAATGTCCATTCTGAACCCGGTACAAAAGCGCGTGAATTCCTGCGGCATCTATACCGTTTACCAGCTTGAGGTCGTTACCAAGCTTAATGCCACTGATAAGGTCGATGGCTTCCCTGAGAGGCACAAAAAGGCTGTATCGGGCAAGAGCAATGGAACGATACAGATAGTTTTTGATGTCAGAGACCATTGCCGTGGCGCATTCTTCGCGGGCGGCACGTTCCTGCTCCAAAAGCTGTTTTGCCGACGAAGCGACCACCGCGATCTGGTCAATCTCAGAGCCCGTAAAGCTGTTGGTCGATGTGAGCTGATAAAAAGCCCCCAACGCGGCCCCCCTGGAACCGATGGAGCTCACGCCGTTCAGTCCACCCGCGCCAAAACAGGCTGTAACAGCGATTCCTTTAGAAGCCATGTCGTCCATGACAGAGCGCAGCCGCCCTTGCAGCGAAAGGCAGGGAAGATGCATACGCACCGAAAGCTTCATGCCGCTCCCCGCGTCAAGGAGCGACGTGGTAAGATAACCGTGGTCATAGCTTGCCGCAAACTGAACACTCTGCTGCAACTGTAAATCAAGCGCATGGCAGACGGAAAAAGCACCGTCGCAGTCAAGGCCAGATGCAAATGAACTTATGTGCACATGGTCGCCGATATTCACCGTGCATGCAAGCCGTCCGTCATTCCGCAGTATGATACCGGAATTCCGTTCCGATGCCGCGCGTTCTGGAAGCACTCCCCGCTCCTGCAAGATAGTGGCCCCAAGGCTGTCAAGCTGGTTTACAAAAATGGAATGGTAGCGCTCGCTGTCCTCAACACGGTTAAAAGCGTCAAACAGCAAGGCCCGCACACGTTCGCCATCGCCGCCGGAAAGCTTTTGTGGAAAGGGAAAATTGGCGAGATTTCTGGCCAGGCGCACACGTGTAGAAAGCACCACATCGTTCTCTGCACCAGGAAATGAATACCAAGCATCGTTGGTGCGTTCATCGTCCGTCATTACCCCTCCTGCCCGTTGGACGCGGAGTCCATGTCTGGCTGCGTTCCTGCCACAGCGCTTTTTTCAAGCGCCCTAAGATAGTCGCGGTACATTGCAGCTTTTTCGTAATCTTCGTGCTCAACCGCTTCGTTCAGCTTGTTTTGCAGCGCCATACGGTCTGTAAGCACCGAGCGAAACGATGCAAGACGCATCGGCATGGAGCCAGTGTATGAACCTGAAATGCCCCGCACAGAAAGATATTTTCTGACGGCATCCTTGAAGACCGCATAACATTCGGGACAACCGGCTTCACCCTTTTTTCTGATGCTGCCAAGCGACGTGCCGCACACAGGACACAGCCGGTTGTTTTCTTTTTCAAGCCGGGCAGTAATTGAGGTAATCTCGTTGAACAGATGGCCGATGGAAGCCTCTATGCTCCGAGGATCTGGACTGATGCCCCGCTGTATGGCACATTCCATGCACATATTGATTTTGCGTTTTTTTCCATTTCCGTTTACTTGTTCTAAAAAAATAACTGCATCCCGTTCATGGCAAAAATCACAAAGCATCTTGTGTCCCCTCTACAAATAACGTCATGCAGGCCTAAAGATTTGCCCGCCATAAATCGAACCCTTTCAGTATAACGCATTTTTACACTTTGCGCAAAGTGTCCAGCGGTTTTTCCCGCCCGGCTTTGACAGCAGGAATGGCTGACATCACCAGCGAAAGGAGCAGTGTTCCCAACGCAATAACACACAGCTCAACAAGCGGAACCGACACAGGGATTTCCTGAAGATAGTATGCAGGATCCAGCAGGTGAATCTCCGAAAACAGTTCGCCGTCACCGTTTTTTAAAAGATACAAAAATTTTGCGAAAAGGTTAACTGTTTTTTCCATAAAATGGACAATGGTGTTTATGTTCACAGCGGCAAGCAAACCGAGCGGAATGCCAACAAGCACACCGCCCAGGCCGGCAGCAAATCCTGCAAGAAGGAAGGCCGCAGCCACCCCGTGCGCAGAGCCGCCCACGCTTTTGAGGATTGCAATCTCACGGCGCCTCTCAATCACCAGCATTACCAGCGCAGAGCAAATGTTCACGCTCGCAACCATAACGATAAGCAGCATGATGATGAGCAGCAAGGCTTTTGTAGAAGCAAAGTTCTCGTATTCAGCCACGTTGAGCTCATTCCACAGATACACGGAAGTTCCCGCGACACGGCTTGCCCCACCCATGCCGTACAGGTCGGTTTTGACCCGCGAAGCCACACGGTACAAAGACTGGGAAAAAGCGTCCGCTGTTTGCACGCCAACAAGATACTGGGAGTCGCGTTCGGGAAGCATGGAAAACCCCCTGTCCAGCGGCATGAACACCCACAGCGCGTCAAGTTCCTGATAGCCCGAGCTCACGATTCCTCGCACAGTCCAAGCAGTTACCTTTGGAAGAATGCGCCCTGCCTTGTTTTTTGAAACGGTTATGAGCCTGATCCTGCCTCCGGCATGCACACCAAGAAGCTCGGCTATTTTTTTTCCGATCACCACACCGTCGGGTTCAGACAAATCTGTATTTCCTTCAACAACGGAAAACAGTGTGGCAAAGGCTTCGTTCTGCGTAAAAACACCTGGACGCACGGCGCGGACTGTTGCGCCAGAACGCGAAGAAGCTCCGGCCGCAAGCGCCATGCCGCGCACTTCCGGGAACACGCCCGTTACACCATCGATGGCCGCAATTCGATCTGCAAGCGATTCAAATGTTTCAAGATTTTTTGCGCAAGGTGAGTCATAGTCGGCATACACGCACAGATGCTGGCTTGAAAGGCCAATCATACGCCCGGTGATTCCTTCAATCATGCCGTCACCGATGACGAGCACCGAAACCAGCGGCACAAGACTGATGCCAATGCACACAAGCGCCCCCACGAGGCTCCGCCTGCCGTAGCTGACTTCCAGATCCGCAGTCGGGCGTGAAAACACAAGGCGCCCTGCATAAAGAAGACAGGAACGGAATGTCATTCTGCCTCCCTCTGCAAAAGCCCGTTGAGAATAACGTAGCGAACATCACCCTGTGCGGCGAGGTTGCGGTCATGGGTCACAAGAAGCAGCGTTTTGTTATACCGCTCAGAAAGCGAAAACAGCATGTCGCCGATAAGCGTGGCGTTGGCAGGATCAAGATTTCCCGTGGGTTCATCTGCGAGAATTAGCTCGGGGTCGTTCACAAGGCAGCGGGCCACAGCCACACGCTGCCTCTCACCGCCGCTAAGCTGAGAGGGAAGATGCCCTTCACGTGCTGAAAGTCCAACGGCATTCAAAAGCTCCCGTGCTTTTTCCAGCGCTTCTTTTTTGGGAACACCGGCCATGTACGCCGGCAAAAACACATTTTCAAGCGCTGTAAAATCTTTTAAAAGATAATGGAACTGGAACACAAGTCCCAAAAACTTCTGCCTGTACAAGGTAAGGCCGTCTTCGTCCATATCGCTAACCGCAAAACCGTCAACTGTCACAGAGCCTGCCGTTGGCACATCAAGCCCACCTATGATATTGAGCAGGGTTGACTTTCCGCTTCCGCTTTTTCCCACAATCACACAGCGCTCTCCTCTGGCAATTTCCATGTCAACGTTTTTGAGAATCGTGAGCGTTTCGCTGGATGTACGGTAGCTTTTTTCCAGCTTTGCCACACGCACAAGAGGAAGTCCGCAAGCATCAGACGATGCAGGGGCATTGCCCGAGCCGGCTGGACTGCCGCTTCTTCCACGGACTCCTGTTCCGCCAGTTTTTTCAGAATCAACAAAAGAGAATTGCGAGGCATTTTTCAGCCTTGTATCGTCATTCATCGCGCAGTACCTCCACCACTGTCAATCGCAGCACCTGCCGACTTGCGAGCATAGCAGCGCCAACAGATGAAAAAACACCGAAGCAAAAAATCATGGCGATTTCTCCAGGAAGCATACGAGTCGGAATTGAGGCATAGATACTGAACATGGGATTTTCCGAAACCGCAGCCGCCTGCCCGGGCGACACCAGCATGGCGAATGCATATTGGACTGCATATTCAAGTTTTGAAAGCAGCATGAATACATTGTATATGTTCACGCACAAAAAAAGCCCCAGCAGCAACCCCGGCACCGCGCCTGCAAGTCCCATGAGAAATCCTCGCATGACAAACACCGTCTGCACGTCGCGGGCCCTGCCGCCAAGTGCCGAAATCACCGCGATTTCCTCACGCCGCTCGTACACCATGCGCCGCATGCCGTTGTAGATGTTCACCACCGCAATAACAAAAATCAAAAACACCAGCACTATCAACATGTTTTTTTCAAAACGGAGCGCGCCAAAAAATGTGCGGTTGTAGCTTTTCCAGCTTTCAGCCGCAGCTTCGGGAAAGGCAGCCTTCAATTTGGACACAAACACGGCATCATAAGAGCTTTCAGAAAGCTTTATGCCGTAATGTTTTTGCGCTGAAGCCCCAAACGAAGCTTCGCCATCCGCAAGGCTGATGAATGAATACGCCATGTTTATGTCGGAATAGCCTGAATAAAAAATGCCCCGCACCGTAAACTGCCGGTCCTGAGAAAGCAGCGCCACATCGCTTGAACCGCTGAGCGCCAAAATATTTAGCGAACGTCCGCACTGCATGCCAAGCTGCCTGGCGAGGTCGATTCCAATCACAATGGAATTAGGCTTTGACAAGTCGAACTTTCCGGCAATCAACGAAACTTCCCGCGCAAAACCCGCGTCTGTTTCACACACGTTGGCGGGCAGGGCACGGACAAGCGCCGCACACTGGCGGGAGCCGTTTCCCACCATGAGCCCCTGGGCTTCGTAAAATGGCGTTACACTCACCACAAGCTTCTGTTCCGAACACCAGCGCAAAAAGGCAGCTTCATCCTGCACATTTTCAACGCGCACATGGTAAGAGCTGATTTCCATAACAGCATCGATAAAACCAAGCTGAAAACCGTTCATCACACTCAGCACCACCACCAGCGCCATCACTCCAAAGCACACGCCCAGAGACGCAAGAAGCGATGTGATCGCAGAACGCCCATTGCGGTCACATCGGCCGAACCGGCGCGAAACAAAATAAATCCATCGCAGAGCATGTCTGTCAATCAAAATTCCGCACCTCCGTTTCTGTGCCATTCAGCAGAATGCGTTCCAGGACTTTACGGCCATGGCGATACTGCACTTCCACCGAAAAACCTCCATCAAAGTACATTGACTCAGTATACTGCTCATCACCCGAATATTTGGTACGCATCCTGAGCACACCGTTTTCATAAAACTCAAAATCAGGTGAATGCAGGCCGTTGGTGTAAATAAAAACATTTTTTCTGACAGTAACAATCATTTTTTTTCTGCCAGGATGAATGCGATCTTCGCGCTCCGTGTAGGCGCTTTCTTCTTCGCTAACCAGCCGGCCAGAGTCATCATACACGCGAGCTGTTTTTTTTGAAAGCACTTTCACAAGCTCCACAGATTTTTCAGGCGTTTCATCGCTCACATTTTCCGGTGAATCGTCTCCAGCGCCGGAGGAATCAGCGGCATCCGTTTTTTGCTGTGACTCAGGCTCCTTGGAAACCAGAACATAGTCGTACACAAAAAGCGGCTTTCCGTCATGTGTAAACACGGTTTCGCGTTCTTTTTTCTCAGAAATAAATTCTTCTGTCATGGAAATTGGGGCATGATGAGAGGACTCTTCATCATACCGGTAGGACACACGCTTTGTCAGCTCAGACGCTCCATCGGAAAATTCAAGACGCTCCTTTACCCGGTAGCGCTCATCGTACACCGTGCGCACCACGGTGTCTGCATTCACAGAAACTAGCATCTCACGCCCGGAGAAAGTTTTTAAAACTTCAAATTCCTCCTCTCCATAGCTGAACAGCCTGAGCCGTTCCTGTGCATTCAAAAACTGTTTTTCTGCCACAGACACGCCGCCAACGACTTCCCCTGTGGCAAGCGAGGAGCCTTCGCTCTGCGGACCAAACTTGGGATTTTCAAGTCCGTCTGGAAGCGGAATGCCTTCATCGAGCCACAGGTCATCCAACAAAAACGGTGCCTCTCCGTCTTCCTGCTCACGTCCCAAAAAAACATGAAGGGCCGCAAGCGTCTGCTCGGATGCCGTTGTACGCGGACTTTCCCGCCCCAACGCAATCGCAAGCTCCTCCTGCATGGGAAACATAAGCGGAAAGAGCAGATACAAATAAAGCACCGCAGCAGACAGTTCCATGAATCAGTGTCCAAAAAAATCCGCCATGTAGCGTTCCCGGTCCATTATGGAGATGTCCTCGTAATGTTCGCCCGTGCATACAAACGCCACCGGAATATGGAGCTCTTTTCCGATTGTTACCACTTCGCCGCCTTTTGCGGTTGAATCATATTTTGCCAGCACCAGCGCATCAACGCCCACGGCTTCGTGAAATACTTCTGCCTGGCGCACCGCATTTTGCCCGGTGGTTGCGTCAAGAACAAGAAGCTTCTTGTAACAGCCCGCATCAGCTTTTGACGAAGCGATGCGGTCAATTTTTTTGAGTTCGTTCACAAGGTGCTCTTTGTTGTGAAGCCGTCCTGCGGTGTCGGCCAGAACCAGGCCTCCGCCCTGTGCGGCGCATGCGGCGGCTGCATCGAACACAACGGAGGCAGGGTCGCTTCCCATCTGGTGCTTTACCACACGCATCCCGAGCCTTGTTCCATGGGCATCGAGCTGGTCAATGGCGGCGGCCCTGAATGTGTCTGCTGCGGCCATGACAACAGGGATTTTCCTCTGCCCATACCAGCGGGCAAGCTTTGCTACCGTTGTGGTTTTTCCAACGCCGTTTACGCCAAGCAGAAGATACAGGTTCACCTTGCCAGCTTCAGGTTCAAGCGGAAGCACCTCCACATACTCCTGCATCATGGAAGAGAGCGCAGCCGTAATTGCCTGGGATTCGGTGATTTTTTCTTTGCGGCACCGGACATGGAGTGCATCCACCAGTTCCACAGCCATTTTTGCGCCTATGTCGCCTTCTATGAGAGTGTCAGTCAAATCATCAAAAAAATCCTCGGATACAGCACTGTGGCGCCCAAAAAGAGCTTTCAGTTTTTCAGCAAATGACATCATGTTCCTCCTGCGTATTCAGCGCCATCGACAGCTTGTTCCTGCCTGCCGTATGCGCCATCATCCAGACCGGCAGAGTCTGTGCCGGCATTTATCATGTCACTTAAAGACGAACCGTCAGCTTCGCCTGAAATGCTATGCCCGGATTCTGAGGATTCCACGTCGGGCACGGCGAGCGACTGCGATGCTTTTAGCGATTTTTCAACTTCACCTTTTCTTGCGGCCCTTGCATTCTTAGGAAGCACTCCATCCGCAGCACGGAGATAGCGCACCAGCTCAACAGCAAAAAAAACACCCGCCGCCCCGCTTATGCCAACCGCCACCCATTTGATGGTGTTCCATGTGTTCACCCTGTCCAGCGATGAAGTGTAGCCGTTGTTATATCGATTCACTTCATTGCTGTAGACACCCAGCGAGTAAAACGAAAACGGCAGTGAACATATCAGTGCGGTATATCCTCGATACATCCAGACACGGCGACGGTCTATGATTTTTGCATTGTCAACAGGGGCCGCTTTTATCACAAGGGAAGCGTCCTGTTTTTGCACCGACTCAGGAATGTAAAAAAATGAACCAAGGTAGCCAGAATCCTCTTCTTCCTCTTCGTACTTCGTGTTTCCATTTTCATCGGTCACTTTCTTCCTTACGATGCGTGTTCCCATCTGCTCTGAAATAAAACGACCGATCACAGGTTTTCCATTGACGGTGACATCAGCTCCCACCGAGCCTGCACCTAGCGACCCGACATAGGCACCGTTTGCATACAACGAACCTACGAACGGTTTTTTGAGATTGACTGTGAGAGTTGAGTCTGTGCGTTCTTTTAGCGGCACATGAATCAAAAACGCAGGAATGTCTGAAAAGTTCCAGGTGATTGACTGCGTATTGTAGCCTTCGCAGGTGATTTCAACAGTGTGTATTCCTGCCGGCACCTGCGCCCGCTTGATGTGGTGTCCATACACCACACCGTCAACAATCACTTGAGCCCGTTCCCAGACAATTTCCGGCGTAATGTCAAAAAAAAGATCTATCTTTTTGCTGTTTGCCACGGCAGGTATCAGGGCGTGCGCGATGTTTTCTGCAATCTGCATGGGATTGTCAAGGGCGCCCACTTCTGTAACGCCACCGGCAAGCGTGCCCCCCGGATATATGTGCAGCTGCGCAGAAACAGCCATGTACGCGCCATAAATGGTGATTGAACCTGTAAGCACACAGTTTATTTTTTCGGCAAGCACCGCCCGCTCATAATCACGTCCAAGTGGAGAGGCTGCAAGTGCGGTTTTGTCAGGCACAAACAGAGTGGAAGAATCCTGCTGGTACAGCACAATCTGCTCGATGGTAGGTGAAAGCCCTTCTTCCTTTTTTGAAAAAAATCTTTTTAAGTCCTGAAAAAAAACTCGTTTTTCCGGAACTGCCTGCACATCCAAAACGAGCCTGTCTTTTAGCTTTTGGACTTCAGAAAGATTCTGGTCTATTTTTTTTTGAATCGCCGCTATGTTTTTTTCGGCATCGGAAATTGCCCGTTTCAGTTTTTTGGGATTGCTTTCAGACAGCACCAGACTGTCACGGGTCTGCACTTCCTTGGAAAGCTGCAAAAAAAGAGAAAGGCGGTCAGTGCGCAGTGCATCAAGGGAACGGTCTGTCAGCTCTTCCAGCGTTGTAATCCTTGTTGCACCGGAGGCAACGTGTTCAAGCACCAGCTGGGGAAGCAAAGTCGCCAGTCCGTCTTCCGTGCTCGAACGGACACCTGACTGCGTGAACGTAAACGGAGAAGCCGCAAGCGTCCAGTCGACTGCCCACATCGGAAACGAAAGACTGAGACACAAGACGCACAGTGCCAGCCTGAACCGCATTACAGTTCCTCCTCTCCGTCAACATCGGAGGAATCCATCGGGAGCCCTTTCCATTTTGCAGAAAGATATTCGTCCAGAAAACCGTCTATGTCTCCGTCCATGACAGCCTGAATGTTCCCCACGGAATACCGGGTGCGCAAATCTTTTACCATTGTGTACGGCTGGAACACATAGCTCCTGATTTGGCTGCCGAACGAAATGGCTTTTTTTTCGGCGGCAAATTTCATGTTCTCTTTTTCTTTCTGCTCTTTGTAATATTCATACAGACGGCTTCGCAAAATGCTCATGGCAGTGGCGCGGTTCATCAGCTGGCTACGTTCGCTTTCGCATTGCACAACGATGCCTGTAGGAAGATGGGTAAAACGCACGGCGGAATCCGTTTTGTTCACATGCTGGCCACCTTTTCCGCCTGCCCTAAACGTGTCCACGCGCAAATCTTTCGGGTCAATCTTAACTTCTATGCTGTCGTCAAGCACAGGAAACACGTACACGCTCGCAAAACTGGTGTGCCGCCTTGCGTTCGAATCAAACGGGCTGATTCTGACAAGGCGGTGTACGCCGGCCTCGCCTTTGGTGTAGCCGTAAACGTAGTCGCCTGAAATGCGCATGTTGATTGACTTTAAGCCGCCCTCAGCTTCTTCTTCTGAAAGCACTTCCATCTTATAGCCGTGCCGTTCAGCCCACCGCTGGTACATGCGGCTCAGCATAAAAGTCCAGTCGCATGCCTCGGTTCCACCGGCACCTGCGTGCACAGAGAGAAAGCAGTCGTTTTTGTCAACTTCGTCACTCAGCAGGTTAAGAATGCTCTGGTGGTCGTATTCAGCTTTTGCCTTTTCGTACAGGTCGCCAAGTTCTTTTTCAACACTCTGATCGTTTTCTTCGATGCCAAGCTCATAGAGTGTTTCCATGTCGGCGACCTGCCTCTGAAGGTCTTTCCACGGCTCAATGCGGCCTTTCAAAAGCTTTATGTCGTTCATCACCTTAGTGGCTTTTTCGTTGTCGTCCCAAAAGCCTGGCGCAGTGGTGAGAGCTTCTTTTTCAGCTATTTTTTTTGTGATGGCATCGGAGTCAAAGACGCCCCCAGACATCCAAGATGTTTTCCTTCAACTCGGAAATTGGTTCACGTAAATCTTCAAGCATATCCTGTTCCTCTTTTTATTCAGATTTATAGATGCCACCCTCAAGGGCAGCCATTTTTCTGGAAACCAAAAGTGCCGTTCACTGCGGTGCAGGTGCGGCTGATTTTTGCGTTGCTGCATGTGGCTTTGACGAAGGTTTTGGTTCATTTTTTTGCCTCGCGCCACGCGCCTCTCCTGCTTTTGCCGCAGAAGAAGTGCCGCAGTGTTCTTCAGGAGCCCTCATCTGGCAGCGACGCCACTTTTTCTGTTTGAGCTCCGTGAGCACAAACATACCGTTCAAGGGGAACTGGTAAAGGCGCACACAGTCGTAGTAGTCGGTAACACGGTCTATGGACTTTTTAAGCTCTGTTACCGCAGGCTCGCTCATGTCCATATGCTCCCAGCAACCACGCTGCATTTTTTTAAATCCGGCCTGAGAAAGCGCGGTTACAAGCTCGTGGGCACTGTCGCTCCCGCCCGGATCCAGTACAACAGAAACAAACATGTCGCTCCTAAAACCGATGTTCCATCCGTGAACAAATCTATTCCGCAGAAAATATTCCACGGATCAAACGTAAAACAGAAGGTACAAGTCTTGTACCATTCAACAACCTTAGCATAAATGAAAGCGGGTATCTTGTCAAACCATCGGTTTTATACCATTATATGAATATGTTCACCGTTTTTATGCGCAAACCGTTTTTATGCGCCGCAATCATCTGCTGCATGGAAGCATGCATTGCAAAGGGAACCCGCCCGATAGTCACTGCCATATGCGCAAAGCCGTATTCGCAGACAAAAATACTTGTGTCCTGGACACTTCCACAGGCTTCAGAAGACCTTTCCATAGATTCCCTCCTGCTCTACCGAAGCCTGCGTCCTATCGCAAGCGCATCGGACATCCAGGCAATGGCACCCATTGCAAGCCTTCCGGCAGGAACTTCAACCTACCAAGACAGCGTTTCAGACTACCGTGAATACTACTACGCCGTTATCTCAATGACGCGCACAGGATACCATGAACAGACAGATTTATTTTATGATGAGGAACTTGACATAAAACCTGAATCAGGCCCACAGACGGCATACATCGTGGTGCTCCCAGGTGTAAACGCAACTGTTGACGGAACACGAGCCAAAAGCCCGGTGGCAGAAATCCAGGGCACTGAAACTCTCAGCGAATCTGCAAAAGAAAAGCTTTACAACAAGGACGAACTACGCGAACAGCCGCTCCCGCTCATTGACATCCTTGGCGCGGAAGAAAAACACAAAAGCGTTATTTCAAAAAACGCAGAGCTCAATGCACTTGCGCTTGTCGGAGGAAAACAGACCCATGCAAAACAGCCCTTGCTTGAGCCATACATTTTTGAAGCAGACCTTGTAAGTCCCACAGGCGGTGACGAGTATCTGCTGTTTGAGGTGCTGCGCACCACGTTCATCCAAAAAAACTACATCGCGTCCATATCCGCGCTCAAACGTTTCTTGGCGCAGAACCGTTCCAAGGCGGTAACAGACCGCGCCAATTTTTACCTTGGCGAGGCGTATTATTTTTCAGGACGATACAAATACGCACTTGAACAGTTTCTGTATCTCGAAGACACATACGCTCCCCTTTCACGTCGCTGGATAGAAAGCACCATTGAGCACTACGACATTCCCATACATGATGAGCACTAGCGAATTAAACGGATCAAATCCAGCAGTGGAGTTTCACGTAGAGGCGCTTTTAGCGACTCCTTAAGATTTTCTGCTTCCGCTTTCTTGGCAGATTCGGTGGCAGGAGTTCCGGTGGCATCTGCGGCGGGGCGGGTATCTGCAACAGCGTTTCCGTCTGCGTCTTCTTCGTCCGTTTTTTCAGGCATTTTTACCAGCACTATTTCATCGCCAATATTCAAAGAATCGTAAAAGCCTTTTTTTGAAAACGTTCCCTGCGAAATCTCTTCATTCACCATATCAATGCTGAATGTTCCAAGCCTATCGCTGTCGCGGTAGGAAACACCTGTTCCGCCGTCAGCGGTAGTGATTGCTCCTTTTTTTACCACATCGAAGCGTGCGCCTTTCACAAGGCCATCGCTTTTTCCGACATCAACCAGCAGAGTTTTTTGCGACTGCTTAAGAACTTTTCCTCGCATTGGAAGAATATCCACGACAGCCTGGCGCAGCCTGCGGAGCGAATTGGCCACGCGGTCGTTGCCGGTGCGATATATGTGCAGCGATGTCGCCTTGGTGCCTGTTCGCGCAAGGTAGAGATCCGCAGTAAGAGAAAACGAGCGTTCCATTTCCTGCACGGAAAGGATGATAAAATAATCCATGCCGGAACTGCGGGCAAGCCGGTACGCTTCGCCATAGCCCGACACCGCCTGAGGGCGCATGGAAATCGTTGTTGTGGGAACACCGTTGAAAACATCGTGCACGGCTTTTACAAACACAGGTTCTGCATCAGGATGTATAAGCTGCACATTGCCGTCCACGTAGTACAGGCCAACATTCCAGCGAGTTTTGTCAAGATAGAACGGGTCGATATTCCATTGGTGCGAAAGATTCGTGCGCAGCATGCTTTCGAGTGCTTCGATTGTATCGGCATTTTTTATTTCCTGCGCGGACTTTTGTGCAGGTTGCATGGAAGGAGAATTCTCGTCAGCCTGCACGGAAGCGGCGCCGTCTGTCCGGGCAACACGGTTATTCTCAATAAACTTCAACTGCGAAAGATATAGTTCCCAGAAATTGTCGCGATACAGCATGTCGGCGAACCTTTCACGCGCAACAGTATTGAGAGGGTCAACTGCAAGCGCCCGTTGATATTCAAAACGCTCGCTCGGGCCGTCAAAATTACGCTTATATTCGCCAGCTTTCTGAATGTGATACTGGGCCCATTCGCCACGCCGCTTGTCCTCAACGGGCAGAGTTTCCAGCACCAGCTGTTCCAGCGCCAGCCGCATCACTTCGTCATCGGGTGCAACAGAAAGTCCCGATGTAAAGGTTTCAATGGCTCCTTCCTCGTCTCCCAGACGAAGCTGCGAAAGCGCCTTTACATACCAGGCAGTGGCAAGGTTTCTGCGGCGGCCCAAACGGAAGTCGCAGATGTCAATAACTTCGGCGTAACGTTTTTGGGAATACAGCACGGCGGCCAAGAGTTCATATGCCTTGTCATAATCGCCATCAATCTGCACGGCTGAACGGCCGCGGCGTTCGGCTTCCACCGCATCGCCTCTGCGCGAAGCAAGATACGAAGCCAGATAATGCACCTGCGCGGAACCGCTGTGATAGCGCATCGCCTGGTTGATGTACCGTTCTGCGATGGCTGTTTTTCCCATTTCAGCGCTCACCAATGCAAGGCTCAGCAGAGCCTTTCTGCTGCTGCCGTCGCGTTGCAGGGCATCGCTGTATTCCCGCTCCGCCGCGTTAAGACTGCCAGAAGCGAGGTTGAGCTCTGCAAGTCCGAACCGTGCTTCAATATCGTTTGGATATTTTGCAAGCACGGATGAAAACACCGCGCGGGCTTCGTCAAGCCGGCCCAGCGAAATAAGGGCCATGCCTTTTAGGTTTTGTATGGCGCTGTAGTTTTTTGAATACAAAAGCGCAGTGTCAGCATATGAGAGTGAAAGGTCATACTCTTCAAGCTCATACGTGCACCGGGCAAGCTGTTCCCATGCCTCGGCATACCGGTCGTTCAGCTCCAACGCTTCGCGGTAACATTCCACCGCGCCGTAAAAATCATTTTTAAACTGCTTGGCCTGCCCCTGCTCAAACAGAGAAAGCGCAGTTTTTTCTTGAGCCGCCAGTGGCACAGCAAGCACCAACGCACATGCCGCCATTCCAAAAAAACACAAAAGTGAATGTTTCATACCGCCTCCCGCACGGCATCCCTACGCATGGGATGCTCCGTCAGCATGCTGTTTTCTGCTGATAACTTTTATAACGTTGACCTTATGGCCTTCCATTTCCTGTACGATAAAATCATACTGGTTCCACGAAACTTTTTCAAATTTGACCGGAATCTTTCCGAAAAGGTCGAACACAAAACCGCCAAGCGTGTCAAATTCATCCGTGGGAAAATCACTTCTGATGGTTTCGTTTAAATCATCGAGGCTTACCCGGGCATCGCAGAGCCACACGTTTTCGTTGAGCGTAATGATGTCTTCCCGCTCGTTGTCAAACTCGTCCTGAATGTCGCCAACGATTTCTTCGATTATGTCTTCCATGCACACGATGCCGGAAATTCCACCGTACTCATCGATGGCCACCGCAATGTGCACATGGCGCCGTTTGAATTCACGGAGGAGTCCGTCTATGCGTTTGCTTTCAGGCACAAAGTATGCCTTGCGGATAATGCGTTCCAAATCCAAAGGCTGCTTGGCTGCAAACGCTTTTATCAAATCTTTTACGTAAAGCACACCCACAACATTGTCGATGGAACCCGAATACACGGGAAACCGGGAATGGCCGCTTTCTGTTATTTTTGCAAGAAGCTCGTCGCTTTGCGTGTCGCTCGAAATAAAATCAACATCGATGCGCGGCACCATAACTTCCTTTACGGAAGTTTCGGAAAGATCTTCAACTCCCTTGATCATGTCGTTTTTTTCTTCGGCAAGGATTTCTTGCTGGGAAAGGTATTGCGACGGATCATCAGCTTTTTCTCTTTTTTGTTTTTTTCCAAACCCAAATAAACCCATATGACATTCTTCTCTGTTTTTAGGACTGCCTGTTCACAGCGTCCGAAGTATTGTTTCCGACTGCACATCATGCAGCACCTGTTTTTGTTTTTTGAGCATCTCGCACACAGGTTCCACGCCAGGCGCGATATGCTCGGCTCCATGGTCATAACCATTCAAATGCAAGAGGCCGTGCACCAAAAGCCGTTTGAGCTCCTCGTCTTCTGGAACAGAAAAATACGCGGAGTTTTTTGGCAGCATGTCAAGACTGATTATGATGTCACCAAGCGCATGCCAGACCTGTCCAGCTTCGTCCGTGTAGCATTCGCCGTTTTCAAAGCTGAGCACATCGGTGCTTTCGTCAACGTCACGGTACCGGGCGTTCAGCTGCCGCATGAATGGGTCTGTGCAGAAAAACACAGAAAGCTCCTGCGAGTCTAAATCAAGCAGCGAAAGCACCCGGAGCAGAAACGGTTCCACGGCTCCAAGCCATGCGATGCCTTTCATGCCATCTTCGGCGCTTACCAAAACACGGTTTGCCATCACGATTTCCCCTTGGCTCCTGAAGCTGGCTTTGCAGCCTTTTCATCAGAGGAAGATTTTTGTTCCTGCACATCCTGCCTTGGTGCCACCGATTTTGCAGCAGACGATTCAGACTTCTGGCCAGAATCGGTTTTGGCGGCAAAGTTCCGATCCGACTGGCGGGTTCCATTGTCGGGGTCTTTTTGGTCGGGATATTCAATCCGGCTGTGATAGTACCCCGCCAGAATCTGCACAAACGACTCGCGTATTGTGTCAAGATCCTTAAATGTCAGGCCGCAGTTATCAAGCTGATGATGCTCAATTTTTCCGTTGATAAGCACTCGGATAAATTTGTCAAGGCGCGGCACAGAGGGTTTTTCGAGAGTCCGGCACGCAGCTTCAACTGTGTCTGCAAGCATCACCACGGCACTTTCGCGAGTTGAAGGAGGAGTTCCTGAGTAGGCATAATCTTCGGGATTTACGGAAGGATCCTTTTCTTTTGCTTCGTTGTAAAAATATGAAATAACAGCGTTTCCATGGTGCTCACTGATAATATCAATCACCTGTTTGGGCATACGCAGCGCACGGGCTTTTTCCACACCTTTTTTCACATGGCTCCTGATAACGCTCACTGAAAGGCTCGGATTGATTTCGTCATGCTTGTTTTGGCCGGTCTGGTTTTCCACAAAATATTCTGGCTGATCCATCTTGCCTATGTCATGGTAATAGGCGCCCACCCGTGCCACAAGCGAATTGGCACCAATCTGATGGCAGGCGTTTTCCGCAAGCGAAGCGACCATAAGCGAATGGTTATATGTACCGCCCGCAGTAATCAGCATTTTTTTCATGGTGGGACTGTTGAGATCGCTCAAATCCATGAGCCGAAATACAGACGCAGTGTTGAGAAGCATCTCCAGCGGTGTCAAAAACCCCAGCACCAAAATGCCCGAAATGAATCCGTTGAACGCCACCCCACCAAACACCGAAAGAGAATCCGGCGTAAACGAATCGTTGAAGATTATTTTGAACACAAACAGAAACACCAGATTCAGAAGGCTCTGGAGCAAAGCCGCAAACACCATGTCCATTCTCCGCTCAATGCGGCAAACAATGCGCGAAGAAGCAAGCGATGTCGCAAGCACATACAAAAAAGGAACCAGCTGGTATCCGCCCGCATGCAGCACAGCAAAAGATTGCAGGACGGCAAAAATAACAGCATCCATCTGCCCGAACAGAATGGCAATTATAAACGAACAGAACGAAGCAGGAATCACAACGCCCATGCTGTAGGCCGAAGAAAAACGCGCCGTTTTTGAAGCGAACACGGCGGAAGCATATACAAGCACAAACAGCACCGCAACCAGCGCGCACTCTTTGAACAAAGCCTTACGGTGCAGGCACGCCGGATTGAACAAAAAGAACGAAAGCGCCCCGAGCAGCATCAAAAACAGAACCGCATCGGCAAAAGCACGGTAGTCAATGTATTCAGGAGACTGCGCCATTCTTTTGAGCTTTTCATAGCCTTCTTCGGTAATGGGAAATCCCTTGCGAATCACATTTTCACCATTTTCAACCGCCACAGGATTGTTGAAATCGGCAGGAAGGGTTTTGTTCGCCCTGATAGTTACGTCGGCAATCTGCCCCACTTCATAATCTTCGATATTGTATGATGAAATGGTGCCTGAAGTTGCAGTCCGCACAAACGCAAGCGCGGCGCTCGCAAGAAACGCAAAGCCGAACAGGATAAGCACGGGATAATTCTTTTTTATGCAAGTGACCACCGAATTGAACACAACCTGTATGCCAACCGGTTCTTTTTCAGTTTTGTCTTTCTTCATGTTCATACGCCTGAATGATTTTTTTTACAAGACTGTTCCGCACCACATCATCAGTCGAAAGCTCATGATGAACAATGCCATCGACAGAGCGCAGCACTGACAGCGCATGCAGCAGCCCTGACGGTGTGCGGCGGGGCAAATCTATCTGTGTGGCATCGCCTGTAACAAACATCTTTGAGCCTTCGCCCATGCGGGTGAGGAACAGCTTCATCTGCTCGCGCGTGGTGTTCTGCGCTTCATCCAGAATAACAACGCTGTCATTGAGGGTGCGGCCGCGCATGTAGGCCAGCGGAGCGATTTCTATGATACCGCTTTCAGCCATTTTTCGCACAGTTTCCCGGGGGAGCACGGCGTTCATGGCATCAAAAAGCGGACGAATATACGGATTGAGTTTGTCCTCCACATCGCCCGGAAGATAGCCGAGGCTTTCACCAGCTTCAACCACGGGGCGTGTGAGCACAATCGCTTTTTTCTGGTGCGTCAACACCAGCCGGAGCGCCTCGGCGATTGCCAGAAAGGTTTTTCCAGAACCGGCCGGGCCTGTCGCAAACACAAGGTCGGCCTCTCGCAGAGCCTGTACCAGCCGGGCCTGTCCTGCTGTACGCGGATACACCTTTCGCAGCGCACCTGGAATCGCAATCGAGCATGAATCAAAGATGGCGTGGGCCGACATTGCTGTATGTTTGCGGTACACGGTGGTGCCCATGTTCAAAATTGAACGAAGCAATTCTCCGTCCGAGCCAGAGGTATCTGATTCTGACATTTCATCAAGCATCCTGTCGATGATAAAACGGAACTGCTGTTCTGTTTCGCGTGAAGCGCCATCAACGGAAAGCTCGTTGCCACAGGCAAAAATGCCCACGCCCAGAAAATCTTCGATGAGTTTTAAATTGCTGTCATTTGTTCCGCACACCCGCTGAAGAAGCGCTGTGTCAGGAACGATTATAGTATAGGCACTCACGTACAGTTTATTCTATTATATGATTTGGTGTTGGTCAAGGTTTTGGAAACTGCACCATACAATTTCCAGAAACAGGAGTTTTCACAGGGCAAGGAAAAAAGGCCGTATGCTGATTTTCCGAAAGCAACTTCCTGCACAGGCAAATACTAGGGATTCAGTTTCCATGTGCCGTAGTCGTCCACGATTTCGGTTTTCATGCTGCCCATCGGCTTCCACACCACAGAAAGTGTAAAGTATGGTTCAAAATCATACGCACCGGATACCAGCCGCGGCTTTACCGAAAAGCTCGCCTTCAAATCCCAGTCGCACAGGCTGTGGGTAATAGTTACATTCAAGTTTTTCAGCTTGAACCCGGAATTTTTCCGTTTGTCTTCATCCCAGAACGCAAAAGAATTGAACAAATCGATGAATATATTTGTCTCACCGGAAATTGTGCCCTCAAAATCCGTGTATTTTTGTATGTATCGGTAGATAATGTTGTTGCGGGATTCTGAACTGAACGTAAGCTCAAGGAATTCGTTTATCTTAAATGTCACCGCTGGAATAAAGCTGAAGTAGCTGTTGGTGGGACGCAGGCAGTCATATACAAGGCTCGTGCTGAGCAACGGGGCCCATGCTACACGCCGCTTCCAGTAACGGTAGGTTCTGCTGGTTGACGTGTACGCAATCGACGCGGTGACCGGCAAAAACTCCTTGTCGCTCCGGACTGTCCAGCCGGTGGTGTTGGCAAAATCATAGCCGTAGGTGTACTGCATCGTGTATGCAAGTTGCAGTCCCTGCCACGAAAGGGCAAACTTCAAAGAATCGGAATAACCGTCCTCAAGATTGTAATTGAATGACTGCGAAAACGTAAGCGCATTGCTCGAAGTCGAAAACAGCCTGACTGAAAGCGATTGCTGGAACGGATTTTTTTTCCAGCTTTCGTCTGTTTTTGATTTTTTTTCGATGCCGCTTGAACAGGTGAGCGTTACAAACGGAAAGCCAAAGGTCAGAGTTCCCGTGTATCTGTCAACCTGCGGCGGAAGCGTTGTTGAAAGTGTAAGTTTCTGTGAAAAATTTCCTTCCGTGGCCGCAAAGTCAGCGCTAAGCGTGTGGTCTGTCACGCAGTCTTCATCCGTCAAATCCATGGTGAGGTACTCCCATTCGGGGTTTTCGGCATCACCCAGAAAATTGGTGCGCACCATTTTTACCGTGGTATTCCAGTTCAAGCCAGTGTCCTTAAAATACTTGCTGTACAAAAACGGCCTGAACGCAACAGTGTTCGTGTTGGTCAAATCAAGCTTGCGCGCGTTGTAGTCAGCCGTTTTGATTGAAATCGCGGACGTATCGGTGTAGCCGTCAAGGTTGGGATGATCCTGGTAAACAGGATTAAACGTAAAGCCGTTGCTCATCGAAAGAAAAGAGTCTCTGTATGAAATTTTGCTGGTAAGCGTTGTAGGCACCTTGACCTGAAAATATGTTGACTGCACATCATTCCATTCAAAATCAGACGGCTCCATTATTTTTGAAGAATCGTATGAAAGCTGCGACGTGTATTCCGGCGTGATTGAATACGAAAGCGAATACGCCATGCCAGGAAACGAAAGAGCCTCGGCCGCAGACGAAACCGAAAGCAGCGGCAAATCAGCCTCGGAAAGCTGCGAAAGGTCTTCTTGTTCCAAAACTTCGCCGTCATGCTGTGCCACATAGGTACCTGGCTCCGACTCGTTTTCCGCCGTTTTCTCACGGCTTTTGTCAGGGGCGCCTTCTTCAGGCTCAAGGACATCCTGCTCAGTCATA
Organism: Treponema sp.; assembly: GCA_022510905.1. Lineage (GTDB taxonomy): Bacteria > Spirochaetota > Spirochaetia > Treponematales > Treponemataceae > Treponema_D. The sequence continues at coordinate 44,619 of JAFLSN010000009.1, read as the reverse complement.
GATGCATTTTGGACAGCGTCGGCAGATTCAGCCTCGACTAAAAGCTCGTCAGGCACGGAAAGCGGCACGGGAAACGACGGAGTTTTTTTTTCGCTCAACACGCTTCCCGGAATCTGGAACAGGGTTCCCGCAATGCGCGTTGAAATCTTGAACGGCGTAATCTGCGACGGATAGTAGAATTTCCGCTCGGGCGTATATGAGGCCCAGTTGTCAGTGCTGGTCAGATTTGAATTCGTTTTTGAGCTGAACACGATTGAAGACGACAAGCCTGAAATGGAAAGGCTTGTGATGTAGGGCTTAAAAAAATCCGGCACAGAAATTGTATACGAGCCGTTCAATGCCCAGTTGAATGAAGATATTTCCGTGGCAGTGCTGGTGTCATCTTCGGACGAAGAATCATCCGCGCCCTTCATCAAAAAACTTATCCAGTCCATGTCTTCTCTGCGCTGCGTGGTGCCAGACACAAATCCAAAGTCGTAATCAAAAAACGGGTCGCTGTACACTGGCATGGAAAGATTAATGGAAAACGGTTTTGTTACGGCAAGCTTCAAATTGGCGCGATAGCGGAACGGCATGTCAAGCCCAAGAAAATTTGAACGGTCCTGGTATGTTTCGCCTCTTGAAGAAAACACTGAATAGCCTGTACCAGCGTCGCCAAACAGCGTGTTGCTGAAACCGAGATTCACCGAGGCTTCCAGTTCTGAAAAAATATATTTCGGTTTTATAACGCCGGCCACACCCACCATGCCGCCGAGATTGCTGTACCAGTCACCCATCACCTTTATGTAGTTGCTGGTATTCCCTACAAAATCTTCGTCAAGGTTGTGAAGAATAAGTCCCTCGCGTCTTTGCTCTTTGAGCTTTGTGGGCCTCATAAAATTGTAAAGGCCTTCCCCGACTTCTTCGGCACCGCCTGAGCCTTCCGCACTTGAACTTGACGCCGTGTTGAGCGGTTTTCGGCCATAGAGGTACGCAGTGGTTTGAAAATAATAGCCGGTGCGCCTGCTGTAGCCGAACACGGGGTTAAAAATCAGCTCATCCTTTGGATAATAAAACGCAGGCAGATAAAGAAGCGGAACATGCCCCACGTATAGCAGGGCATTGAAAAAGGCAAATTCGCCGCCTGGCAACAGCCAGATTTTTGTGGCACGGATCTTCCAGTGCGGATCCGGAGCATCGCAAAATGTGAGCTCACCGTTTTTAAAAGTGACGGTTCCGGAAGAATCCCTGCCAAAAATGTTTGAGGCGACAATGAGTGTCGAGCCCGACGGAAGATTGATTGCATCGCTCTGGGTCTGTATCGCGCGTCCGTTGTCAAACACGCCTTCGAGAGTGCTTGTATTGAACAGAAGACTTTCTGCGGTTATGTTCTGTTCGCCGCTTGAGCTGGATGTCTGTTTGAGAGTTACGCTTCCCTGGGCAAAAAGCATGTCGGTGCGGCGGTTGTACGTGACGTTTGCGGCAGTGATGGTGGTTTTTGTGCTACCGCGTTCCACGCTTATTAAAACTGAGCCGGTGAGCACAATCAGGTCATCGCCAGACTCCTTGTCTTTTTTGTATTCAGTGCGCTGTGCGTTTTCTATTGTAACCACGGAGCCGGTGGAGCTTTGGGCATATGCAGGCCGCATCGTGCGCACAAAAAGCGCAAAAAAGAGGATGATGCAAAGCGGAAAAAAACATTTTTTAACTTTCACAGATGCCCTTTCTGTATACGCAAAAACACTGAAACCGGCAAGCCGCAGTATTCAGTGCTCGCGGAATTTCTGTAGCCCGCCACTTGAAAATCCGGCTGCACGTTCATCGCCAAAACGGAGGCCTCTTGTTGCTGCAAAAACAGGCGCGGCCCAGCAGCGCACAACATTCTTTCTTTCACTTCTTTCACTTATAGAAAAATACAGCCTACCGGTTCCGTTCCCGTTCAAGCATTTCCTTTACAAAATGGCCCGTGTAGCTGGTGGGGTGCTCCGCCACCTGTTCAGGGGTGCCAGTCACCACCACATTGCCGCCACCGCTACCGCCTTCAGGCCCCAAGTCTATCAGCCAGTCAGCCTGGCATATAACATCGAGGTTGTGTTCAATCATCACCACGGAGTTGCCTTTGTCCACGAGGGCCTGTATCACCTGCATGAGCTGTTTCACGTCCACAAAGTGCAGTCCGGTTGTGGGTTCGTCAAGAATGTAGAGAGTCTTCCCTGTGGAAGGACGGGACAGTTCCGAAGCGAGCTTGACGCGCTGAGCCTCGCCTCCTGAGAGCGTGAGCGCGTTCTGCCCCAGCTGTATGTAACCGAGCCCCACATCCTTCAGTGTAGCCAGCTTGCGCGCAATATGCGGAATGCCTGAAAAGAAGTCCGATGCATCCTCAATCGTCATGTCCAGCACATCGCTGATTGACTTGCCCCTGTACAGAACATCGAGCGTCTCCTGGTTAAACCGCCTGCCGTGGCACACATCACACTGTATGAACACGTCAGGAAGGAAGTTCATTTCTATTGTTATGGTACCTGCTCCCTGGCAGTTCTCGCACCGCCCCCCCTTCACGTTGAAAGAGAAGCGTCCGCCTTTGTATCCTCTGGCCTTCGCCTCCGGGAGGGAAGCATACAACTCACGAATCTTGTCGAACACTCCGATGTACGTCACAGGATTTGAACGCGGTGTCCTGCCGATGGGACTCTGGTCGATGTTTATCACCTTGTCCACGGCATCAAGTCCAATGATTTTTCTGTATGCGCCTGTGGGATATTCGGTACGCATTATCTTATTGCTCGCAGCAGGATAGAACACGTCGTTCAGCAAGGTGCTCTTACCGCTCCCGCTCACGCCTGTAATGCACGTGAAGGTTCCAAGCGGTATGTCCACGCTGATGTCCTTGAGGTTATGCTCCGTGACCCCCTGGATGCTTATGACCTTGCCGTTACCCGCCCTGCGCTCCTTTGGAATCTCCATGCGTATCTTTCCCGCAAGATACTGCCCGGTCACACTGTCCGTCACTTCCATCACCTGCTCGGGGGTACCGCTTGCCATTATGCGCCCTCCGTGCACACCTGCGCCCGGGCCTATGTCAATGAGCCAGTCAGCTGTGCGCAGGGTCTGCTCGTCGTGCTCCACCACGATTACCGTGTTGCCAAGGTCGCGCAGATAGGTGAGGCTGTTGATAAGCCGCTGGTTATCCCTCTGGTGCAAGCCGATCGAAGGCTCGTCCAGCACATACATCACGCCAGTCAGTGCAGATCCAATCTGCGTGGAAAGCCGGATGCGCTGCGCTTCGCCGCCTGAAAGTGTGGCCGCGCTCCGCTCCAATGTGAGATATTCCAGGCCCACGTTCTTGAGAAAAAAAAGCCTGTTGCGGATTTCCTTTAGGATTTGCGAGGCGATTTTCATTTCGGTAGAATTGAGTGGCAAAATTGCGGAATCCGCGCTCCCATTGGACATGATGAAACGGCTTTCTTTTGTTGCAGTGGCTGCGGAACTGCTCTCCAAGGCGCTTGGGCCAGCAGTCAGCTTTTCAAAAAAGTCAATCGTTTCCAGCACGGAAAGCTCGGTAAGATCCCAAATATTCTTGCCACCGACGGTTACGCCAAGTGCCTCCGCCCGCAGACGTTTCCCATGGCAGCCCGCGCACTCACGATGGCTCATGTATTTTTCCAGCGACTCCCGCATGTTCTCGCCCCATGCCTCAGCGTACCGCCTCTTCATGTCGGCCAATATCCCAGGCCATGGCCTGTTGTAGGTGCTCTGCCCTTCCCCGCTCTGCTTGTGGTACACCCACCTAATATTCCGTTCGGGGTCTCCATTCCACAGGAAATCCTTCTGGCTTTTAGTCAGTTTTCCAAGAGGCTCGTCAAGGCTGAATCCCCCGGCCTCCGCTATTGCGCTGAACATCGCATGGTTCCACGCCCCCTCAGGATTGTACGGCACAAGGCCGCCCTCGTTGAACGACAGCGAGCCGTCAGGCATAATCAGGCTCCTGTCATATTCCATCTTCTCGCCGAGACCAGTGCAGTCAGGGCATGCACCGAAAGGATTGTTGAAGCTGAAAAGGCGCGGCTGCAATTCGGGGATACTGATGCCGCAGTCGGGGCAGGCGTTTTTTTGGCTGAAGAACACCTCATGCTCGATATATCCTGCGTCACGGTCATACGGGGAACCGTTTGCGTCCAGGGCGGCGGCCACTTCCGCGTATGCGTCCTCCCCCTTGTTCACACGGCGGAGAACGATGATGATTCCGTTAGAGCTTTTGAGCGCGGTCTCCACGCTGTCTGCAAGGCGTTTGCGGACATCAGGCTTTATCACAATGCGGTCCACAACAATTTCTATCGTATGCTTTTTCTGCTTGTCCAGCTTGATGGAATCTTCCAGCTCCACCATAAGCCCGTCTATTCTTGCCCGCACAAAGCCCGCTTTTTTTGCATCATCCAGCACCTTGACATGCTCACCTTTTTTTCCGCGGACAACAGGAGAAAGCAGCGTAAGCCGCGTACCTTCGCTCCAGCCCAAAATCGTATCGATTATCTGGTCGATGGCCTGCTCCTTTATCTCTCGGCCGCAAGCCGGGCAATGGGCCCGCCCTATCCGCGCAAAAAGAAGACGGTAATAGTCGTATATCTCCGTAACAGTGCCAACCGTACTCCTTGGGTTTTTGTGCGTTGTCTTCTGCTCGATGCTGATCGCAGGCGACAAGCCGGTGATAAGGTCAACATCAGGCTTGTCCATGCGCCCGAGAAACTGCCGGGCATAGCTGGAAAGGCTTTCCATGTACCGCCGCTGTCCTTCGGCAAAGAGAGTGTCAAACGCGAGCGAGCTCTTTCCGCTACCAGAAAGTCCGCTCACCACTACGAGCTTGTTGCGTGGAAGCTCCACGCTCACGTTTTTGAGGTTGTGCTCACGCGCCCCCTGTATGGATATTTTTTCGCCGTTCAAAATACGCTGAACGGCATATGAATTCGTTTGAGCCATAGCGGAAATATTATAGAAACAAACGATATTTTTTGCAAGAATGGCACCGAAAGGCACCAGGTTTCAGCATAATGCAGAGCAGGCACAAACAGCGCAATTCATGCACAGAAAAAAAGAATCCGCTTCTGGAGTCAACAGAAAACCAAAACATTGGCATTTTCCATGAAAAACCAAACCGCCGCCCAAAGAACGTGAGTCAACACACACCGACGCATAAGCAAGGCTCCAAGCCAAGGCCCGGCTTCGCAGAAGCGCTGTACGCACCTTTTCCGCACGAATCACAAAAAATGCATGAGCTCTTCCAGCGAGGCACAGCACTGCCACAGAAGCGAACGGAGCTGCCCGTCCGGCTGAATCTGATCCGGCACCATCACGCAGCGCATTCCCGCAGCATATGCGGAACGAACGCCGTTGGGGCTGTCCTCGACTGCAACACAAAAACGCGGTACCAGGCCAAGGCTTTCGCAGGCACGAATGTAAATCTCCGGATCCGGCTTGGAATGAACCACCATGTCTCCGCAGGTGACAGTTTCAAAAAAGTCAAGCAGTCCAGCTTCACCCAATTCTTTGAGGACGGTTTTTGTCTGCGTAGAAGAAGCGAGCGCCAGCCTGTATCCCTGTTTTTTCAGATATACCAGGATCTCGCGCGCGAACGGCATGAGCGGAAGCCCGTTGGCGTCAACATATGAATGAAACAGAAATGAACAGCGCTCACGAAACGCTTCGGCAGGAAAATCGGCTCCGTACTTTTTTCGAAGATAAACAAACTGGTCGGGGCGTGAGGAGCCTGTGCAGTCGCGAACAGCTGTGTCAATATCGGAAAGCCCGTATTCCGTGCCCACCCGGGCCCACATCATGCGCGAAATCCGCTCGCTGTCAAACAGCACACCGTCCATGTCGAACACAACGGCAACAGGCGAATTTCCGCTCATGGATGTCCGCTCCGCGTATTTTTTGTGCCGGAATTATTCATTTTTTCGAGCACATTTTGAATTGCCGAAACCAAATCAGACACGTTGTCCAGATTCTCTTTCAAGTCGATATGATAAAAAATCTGCGTACCGTCTTTCACAGGCTTGACAAGGCCGCAATTCTTAAGAACTTTTAAATGGTGAGAAATCGCAGGGCGGGAAAGGTGCGATTTTGCCGCAAGGTTTGAAACATTGATTCCGCCCTCCCCCGCGTCAACAATGTCGAGGACAAGCTGCTGGCGCACTTCGTCCCCAAGCGCGATAAACAGCGGCGCACACAGATGGAACATGGTATATATTTTTTGCAGTTCTTTTTTATCTGTCACAAACGAGCTCCACGACAAAAGCTTGTCGAAGTGCGTTAATAATAAATCACGGCGTTTTGTATGTCAATAAAATCCGTTCAAAAACATTTACATTTTGTGCATCCATCCGGCCATGAACCGCAAAAAGCTTAGCAGTCTGAACATTCAAACCTTCAGGCATTCAATCACATTTACCGGCAATTTATCAAACATAAAGTAAAAAATTATCTTAAAATACTTTCCTTTATTTTTGGAATTCAGTATACTGGAGACCATGTTTATTGGTTTATTTTTATAAACCAATAAAACTATCACAAGAGGGGTATGTAACCATGAAATTTGCACGGGCTTTTTTCAAACATCCCAAAGTCATAATTGCGGCGTGCATTGCAATCACCGCTGTTTTGGGATTCTTTATCAAGGATCTTAGCCTTGACAATGCCATCCGCCAGTTTTTTCCACGGAAAGACGTTTCATACGAACGCCTGACGACCACCGAAGACATGTTCGGAAGCATGCTCGTTATCGGTGTGAGCCTTGAAACGCCGGGAAATTCAATCCTGACGCCAGAATACATCGAGATTGTTCGCTCAATCACCGACCAGGCGCTGGAGATTCCCGAAGTTGAAGACGTAGACTCACTCACCCACATCGACTACGTGTGCGACCAGGACGGCTCAATCAGCGCAACCCAGCTTATTCCCGACACATACACCGGGTCGGCGGAAGACATCGAACAGCTGAAAGGCCGCCTTGCAGAGTGGAGCGAGATGTACAACCGCGTCATCATGAACGACAACAACACAGGCACCCAGCTCCAGGTGATTCTGCGCACAAAAAGCGATGAGCAGATTGCTTCCGAAGATGCTGGACAGGCCCTCGCCATCGCACAGAAGCAGCTCCAGGACGCAAAGGCCGAAGAAAAAAGCAGCGAAGAGATTGAGGAGGCCGCCGCCGCCGTAAAGGAAGCAAAAGCTGCCTACCGAGCCGCCCGCAAAGCGGAAATCAACGGCCCCACAGAATCCGACCGCCAGATGAAAGTGCTTTCACAAATCCGTGCAATCACGGAAGAAGCCTGCGCCGGCCACAATATCAACTACAAACTGTTTGGCGAGCCATCGCTCTCTGAAAATTCAAAATCCTTTATGGTTTCAGACCTTATCCGGCTCATTCCGCTTGTGGTGATTGTGGTGCTCGTCTCGCTGTTCATGAGCTTCAAGACGATTGACGGCACACTGCTTCCCCTCGTCACGGTTCTTATGTCCACCATATGGACTTGCGGCCTTATGGCGCTGCTGCATGTAACATTCACACTGGTTTCGAGCGTTATTCCCGTGGCTCTTATCGCGGTTGGTTCCGCATATGGCATACATGTGCTGAGCCATTACTATGTAGCCGTGAATGATGTAAAAGGCGAGCTCACAAAAGAGACCTACGATGAAGCAATCTTCAAAGGACTCAGGGAAGTTATACTTGCCGTGCTGCTTGCAGGCATCACCACAGTAGTCGGCTTCATTTCGCTTATTTCAAGCCCGATTGAACCGCTCCACAGCTTTGCAATCTTTACGGCAATCGGCGTGGCGTTTTCGCTGATTCTTTCCATCACATTTATTCCGGCGATTCTGTTTCTGAAACCATACAAATCTGTAAAGCAGCGCACGCACCTCGAACGGCTCACAGACAGCATGCGCCAGAAGATTGACCTTGCCTATCAGCGCCGTGGAGGAAAATCAGTAGAAGAAGCCGGTGGAGACACATTGTATACCATCTTCCGCTTTTTCTGCGGAACACGTGTGCGCCTGGCCATATTCATCGTGCTTATCATAGCCGTTTCGATTGCAGGATTCCGTACACTGAAAATCGACACCGCGCTTATCAACTATTTCCCCAAAACATCGAATTTCCGCAAGGACATCGACTATGTAGACACACAGTTTGCAGGAACCAACAGCGTGTACATCAACATAACGGGTCCCGAAAGCGGCTCGCTTACCAACCCTGACATCCTCAAAGCTGTTGACGACATGGAAAAATACCTTGCGGACAACCATTACGGAATCGGAAAAATAGTTTCGTTCACCACATTTATCAAGCGAATAAACCAGGTGTGGCATGTGCCAGGCAAGGAAACGCAGACCGCTTTTGCTGCCTCCTCCGGCGGTGAAAGCGTTGACAGCTGGGGTGACGACAGCTTCAGCAGCTGGGGCGACGATGACTCGCTGGATTCGTTTGCAGACAGCGGCGACAATTTCGACAGCTGGGGAAGTGAAGAAACAGCCGCTTCCGTTCGGAGCGACTTTGTTGACCCGAACATTGCCTACAAGGAACAGCTTGAGGCAACGCTCACCACGCAGCAGATTCTGGACATGCTGAGCAACGCCTATCAGGAAGCAGGCGGAAAGTACGCCACTGTCGAAGACATTGTGGACATCCTTGAAAAGCAGGTGAACTACAACGGGCGCGCATACCATGAAGTGCCTTATGACGAAAGCAAGTACCCGGTGGCAAGCCACGAAGATTTGAGCGGCGTTGTACAGGGATACCTCACGCTGCTTTCAGGCTCGCTTGGCCGCTTCATCGACGATGACATGAATCCGCAGATAATGCGCGTACAGTGCCAGCTGAGGGTGCATACCACCGATGAAGTAGGCGACATCATAGCCGATGCCCGCGCATTTGCAGAACGCCACTTCCCGGAAGGTTACACTGTAGAATTCACCGGTTCCGGCGAAATGGAATATGCAATGACGAACATGATTGTGACCAGCCAGCTTTCAAGCCTGCTGCTTTCGCTGCTTTCAGTGTTCATCATCATAGCCATCTCGTTCAAATCCGGCTGGGCAGGACTTTTGGGCGCAGTGCCGCTTGCCCTCACAATCCTTCTCAACTACATGGTGATGGGATTTGCGCACATCAACCTGGATCTGGTAACCAGCATCATCGCATCGGTGGCAGTCGGTGTCGGCATTGACTACACCATCCACTTCCTTTCAACCTACCGCGAAGAACGCTCCCACAGCCGCGACATTGTTGAAGTGACCAAGCAGACATTCCGGAAAACCGGGCACGGCATTTCCACTAACGCACTCGCCGTGGGACTTGGATTTTTGGTGCTCTGTTTTTCAAAGTTCACGGTACTGCGTTATATCGGCGTGCTGGTTGCAATCGTCATGTTCACATCGAGCCTTTTGGCCATGACCGTCATCCCGGGATTCTTGAGCCTGCATGACCCGAAGTTCGTGCGCCCCAAGAATGAACCTGAGCTGGAAGTGGTTGCAGACGAGCAGGAATAACAGGACAGTCTGAATGTTCCGGCAGACGGAACATTCAGACAAAAAAGCCGGTGGATCTGTAACCATCGGCATGGATGTCAGTTTGATTGTTTGAACGCTTAAACAAAAAAAAACGTTCAACACAAAATAAAGCATAGTGAATAATGAAGGAGAAAACTATGAAAAAACTTTACAAAGTAATTTCAATGGCGACTTTGGCTCTCACACTGGGCACGGCGGCTGTATTCGCAGACCAGCAGGGTACAGACATCATGCAGAAGGCAAAAGACATTGCAAAACCAAAGTTCACCCATTCAATGGTGGAGATGGTGCTGACAGCAAAAAACGGCACGCAGGAAGTCCGCAGTATCGAACAATACGGCCGAAACCAGAACGATTTGACCGACATAGTCATGCTGTTCCGTTCACCGGCCAGCGTAAAAGACACCCGCTTCCTGCAGAAAGAAAACAAGGGCAAAGACGATGACAAATGGATTTACCTTCCCGCCCTCCAGAACACCAGGCGTGTAAATTCCAGCGAAGGTTCAAAATCATTCATGGGAACCGATGCCACTTACGATGACCTTTCAACCCGCGAGATTGACGAAGACGACCACCAGTATGAGGGTGAAGAAAGCAAGGTTGTGGGGAGCACCACATACAACTGCTACAAAGTCAAGGAAGTTCCATATGACAAAAAAAGCAGCCAGTACAGCTACCGCATCACATGGGTTGACAAAGACACATATGTACCGGTATACACCGAGATGTATGACAAAAACAGCAAGCTGGTAAAGGTGCTAACAGTTCCAACAATCAAAAAGGAGGGCGGATACACAATCACTTATGAAAGTCTGCTGGAAAATGTTCAGACAGGACACAAAACGAACATCAAGATTGTGCGCCTCGAACTGGATAAACCCATTCCAGACCGTGTATTCACTTCAAACTTCCTGAACACAGGAAAGTAAGCAGATCGTGCCCCGCTGCGCTGCATGTTGAAAGCCATGCGGGGCAATTTCAATCGCTTCAAAAAAAAAGCCACACAGACCTTGCACAGGCAAAATGGTCGTGTGGCTTTTTGTATGGCATTTTGACTTTTAGACATGCGGACACTGCCGCCTATCCACAAAACTGGACGGATTGCACGGTTTCAAGCCCGCATGTCTAAAAAAAACGGTGAGGTACAGCTACAGCTGTGCCACCCACAGGCCATGCTTGTTGCAATATCCATACACCGCAACAGCCTTGTCATCAGCAAGAACAAAGTCTGCGTGGGGCTTTTGCCCTGGAACAAGATTTTTCTGCTGGCCGCCGTTCTCTGTATGCACATACACCCACTGGATGTAGTGGTCATCGGCCATGGGGTGATCTACGCTCCCCACGTTCACTGACACGCGGTTTCCGTCAACAGTTACGGCGGGCACATGCTTTTCGGCGGCACCATCGGAGGTGTTTGCCTTCAGCTCCGTTGCCGGCTCACCGCAACAGGAGACACCCGGGCATTTTGGATCAAGCACCGTCAGAAACTGCCCGCACCGTGAACACTTAAAAAACTTCACTTCCATAAAAAACTCCTACAAAACGCCAAAACAAATCCGTCACAGGCGCACGGCCCAGACAGATTCTACATTGACGTTTTACGCACATCCACAACAAGATGGAAATGTGCAAGTGATATAAGCTTGCAACGCAAACTTGGCTAGACAAAACCGTCTTATCAGGACGTTTTCATCTTACGATTTTATTGGAACCGCCAAGTGCAACAGCAAGGCGGAACCATTCACCTGACTTTGCCAAACCGTGCAGGCGGCAGAAGGCTAAAACACCCGCTCCAAAACTTCCTGCACATTCGACACAGGTACAAACGTGAGGCCCTCTTTTATGAGCTCGGGGATTTCCTCCAAATCGCGCTCATTGGTTCGCGGAAAAATGATAGTCTTGATTTTGTTGCGCTTGGCGGCCACAGTTTTTTCGCGGAGCCCTCCGATGGGAAGCACCTGCCCCGTAAGGCTGAGTTCGCCAGTCATGGCAAGGTTCGCTTTGATTTTCTTGTTCTTTAAAAGTGACAGAAATGCCGTGGCAATCGTAATGCCCGCGGAAGGACCGTCTTTAGGGGTTGCCCCCTCGGGAAAATGCAGATGTATGGTGTTTTTTTCAAACCATTCAGGCTGGACAATGCCGTGCGAAATGGCGTATTTTTTTACCCAGCTCAAGGCAATAAGCGCACTTTCCCTCATCACGTCACCAAGCTGGCCTGTAAGCTGAAGCTCGCCCCTGTCGGACGCAAAGGCGATGCTTTCCAAAAGCAGAGTGTCGCCGCCCATGCTGCTCCAGGCAAGGCCTAACGCAGTGCCTGGCACCGAAGCCCGCTTTATCTGGCTTTCATCAAACAAGGGTTTTCCCAGATAGGTGCGCACCTGAGGCACATCTATGGAAAAAGTATTCTTTGAAAGCAAAGCCTGCAATTTTGCGGCTTCTTCCCGAGCCTGCTGCTCCACTTCTGGCAGCACGGTGTCCTGTGAAGATTCAGGCTGAACGGCAGATTTTGTGGAACGGGATTTAGTCGAACGTGCTTCTGCCGCCTTGCTTTCAGCGCCAGGTTTCCCATCAGCAAGCGAGGCTTCGTAGGAGTCAACATGTTCCCGCACAAGCTTGCGATGAATTTTATCCAGACATTTCTCGTAGTTCCGTACTCCGGCTTCGCGGGCATATTCTGTTGCAATAAGAAGCAAGGCCGAACGTGTGTATTTTACCTGTGAGCGTTTGAGTCCGTTTTTTTCAAGATTCTTGGGAATCAGGTAACGTTTGGCAATTTCGATTTTTTCCTGGTCGATATAGCCTGAAAGCTCTATTATCTCCGCACGGTCAAGAAGAGGCTGAGGAATCGTGTCGAGAGTGTTCGCCGTGAGAATAAAAAACACATTGCTCACGTCAAACGGAAGGTCAAGATAGGTGTCGCGGAAGTTCACATTCTGCTCGGGGTCAAGCACTTCAAGCAAGGCCGCAGACGGATCGCCCTGGGCACTTGCGTTCATTTTGTCAACCTCATCTATCATAAACACCGGCGATTTTGTCTTGGTGATTTTTAGCCCCTGTATGATTTGCCCCGGCATGGAACCGATGTAAGTGCGGCGGTGCCCCTTTATGTTGCTTTCGTCATGCTCGCCACCCACCGAAAACCGAAAAAACGGTTTGTTCATGGCACGCGCAATGGAATGGCCTACGCTCGTTTTGCCCACGCCGGGAGGTCCAACCAGAATCAGAATTGAACCTTTGCTGTCGTTTTTGAGGCGGCGCACTGCAAGGTATTCCACTATGCGCTTTTTTACTTCGTCAAGCCCATAGTGGTCGCCCTCAAGAATCTTTTTTGCTTCATGCAGCTGGTAGCGTTCCACAGGACTGTCGTTCCAAGGGAGGGAAAGCACCAGATCAAGATAATTGCGCGTTGAAACATAGTCCGGGTCATGCGTATCCATGAGCTGGAATTTCTCAAGCTCGCTGTCCACCGTTTCTTTTATTTCGCCCGTAAAATTGAATGCAGCAAGCCGCGTCTTGAATTTCTGGTAGTCGCTGCTTTTTGAGTCCGAGGCAATTCCAAGCTCTTCCTGAATGCTCTTGAGCTCTTCGCGCAAAAAATAATCCCGCTGGTTTTTTTCAACCTTGTCGTTGATTTCATTCTGAATCTTTTTCTGCACACGCAGGATTTCCTGTTCCTTCTTGATGTACACCAGCACCTGCTCCATGCGCTGGCGCACATTGGTCATTTCAAGAACACGCTGCTGGTCTTTGCGCTCGATGTTCAGGATGGACGTGATAAAATCTGCGATTTTTCCGGGGTTGTCTATGTTCACCATGTTTAGCCGCATTTCTTCGCTGAACATGGGATTGTTTTCGCTCACTTCTTTCATCTCGCTAATCAAGGCGCGGGTGAGCGCTTTTACCTCGAACGTGTCATCTTCAACATCTTCAAGGTATGAAACAGCGGCGACCATGGGATTCGCGCTGCTAAGAGTTTTGCGGATTTTAAACCGTTTGATTGTTGAAACAAACACGTTGAGCCCGCCGTCAGGCAGATTGAGTTTCTTGATAATGCGGGCAACAGTTCCCACCGTGTACAGGTCAGAGAGCTTGGGTTTTTCCAGCTCGGTTCTCAGCATGACAATGCCGATGTAGCCGTCAGTTTCGTATGCCTGCTCAATCATTTTTGCGTCATCAGTATTGTTTATCATGAGTGGCGTAAAAATGCCAGGAAAAATGGGACGCCCGACTATGGGAACAATGAACAATTTATTTGGAAGCTGCTGGTCAACCGGCACAATATCAGCCGCTGATTTTTTTTCTTTTTTGCGCTTTTTTGACTCGTCTTCAGTGCCAAAATCTGTATCGTCTTTCATGCTTCAAATATACTCATTTCTTTTAAAAGTGGCAATGTAAAAAGTCCGTGATTCAGAATGAAATAAAAAACGCAAATCCTTGCAGACAGACTAACATGCACCTCCTAGCGTTCCGGGGCATGGCGGGTGCAGGCGGTTGAACCACAGGCACATCGCCCGCAGAAGCCACGCCCATGCGCTACGGACGATGCCTGGGTTCAGCCGGAATTATTTTTATGAGACATAGTGTGCCGGTGGCCTCCATGGTCTCGCCCGGGGCGAACGCAAACAGGTCTTCCGGCTGCGCTGTCTCACCGTTTATGGTGCCAGTTCCATCAATCACAAAAAACAGGTTGCAGTCGCCGGGAATCGCCTTGCCTTTCGCCTTGTCAATCGTGGTGCTGTAGTTTTTTTCAACAGTGATTTCTTCAAGCGTAAAGAACGGACAGGAAAACGCGCCGGGAAATTTGACCACATTGCGCACACCGCCCGTCTTGATGCTCGAAAGCGCCTTTTCAACATGGCATTCACGGTCGCGGCCCCAGTCATAAAGCCTGTACGTAATATCGCTTGACTGCTGCACTTCCAGCAGCCGGACACCTCCGCCAATGGCGTGCACGGTTCCCGCAGGAAGGTATACAAAATCGCCAGGCTCCACCGAAACATAGCGCAGGCAGTCCTGCACGGAATTGCTTTTTATTGCCGCACGAAGCTCGCTTGCCGTGTAGATGCCGTTCAAACCGTACACCAGCTGGGCATTCGGCTTGGCAGAAAGCACATACCAGCATTCGGCCTTGCCCCGGCCGCTTTCGTAAAGCTGGGCCACCTCGTCATAAGGATGAACCTGCACGCTGAGCCAGTCATCGGCCTGGATGATTTTTACAAGCAGAGGATAGTCCCCGCCCACAAAGTTCTGGAATTCAGTTTGAAGGCCATGCGGATGGGTTGAGGCAATCCAGTCTTCGTAACCCCATACTTTTTCTGACCTGACGGACTTTAGGCGAAGCATATCAGTTCTCCCAGAGATGATTCGGATAATAGCCTGAATCGATTTTTTTTGCGATTTCGGCTTTTACAATGTCGCGATCCTGCGGATAGGTCATGCCGAACCAGGTTTCTGTTGAAGTAAAGAATTTGATGCCGCCCTGCTTTTTCTGTACAATGCGGCTTGCAGCTTCGGGAAGAAGCGCTTCTTTTTTTGAGTCCGTGAGCGACGTGCGCTTAAAATCTTCCCAGTATTCGTGGAACGGGCCAAACGCCGTGGAATTGAACGCAAAAAGATTCATGCTGACCCATTCCTTGCCCGTCAAAGCAAGGCGCTGTCCATTCAGCTCGCTCACGATGCCGTTCCCCTCGTAAAAAATCTTTGTGTGCTCGGTGATTGAAACAAGCTCGCCGTTCTGCACCTGGCACACGCCACGGCTCACGGAACCGCTTCTGCTCATGGTATTGCCAAGCACATAGCCCACCATGGCATGTTCCGTGCTCTGAGGAGAAAGCGAATCCAGATAGCGGCCCAGCGTGTCAAAAGCATCGCGGCCATAGTAGTCGTCGCTGTTGATCACGGCAAACGGACTTGCGCCCAAAGCCTGTTCCGCGCAGAGCACGGCATGTATGGTACCCCAAGGTTTTTGCCGTGACGCGCAGGCCTTGCATTCATCCTGCGTCAAAAGAGAGTCCTGCGTCTGGAACACATATTCCGCGTCAAAGTGGGCGGCCACGCGGTCAAACAGGCGTGCCCGGAAATCCTGCTCGATGTCCTTCCGGATGACATAGACCACTTTTCCAAAACCGCTCCGTTTCGCGTCGAATGTGGCGAAATCCAAAAGGCATTCATTGTTTTTTCCAACGGCATCTATCTGTTTTACGCCGCCGTACCTGCTTCCCATTCCGGCTGCAAGCACCAAAAGTGTCGGTTTCAAGCCAGTACCTCCAAATGAAATCCACAATACACAATATGCTGCACGGCACAGACCGTCCGGCTCGGGGTTATACTACCACGATGCGCAAGAAAATACAACCGACAGCCCGAACATTCAGCATGCGACAGGCAATGGTGAAAGGTGAATGCGGCATGGCACACCGTGCAAAACGCACCTACGCGGTGACTGTTTCAAGCGCGATTGTAACCATGCCGGTAAATGTTTTCTGGCGCTCCTCGGCCGTAGTCTGGCCACCAAGCAGGATGTGGTCGCTCACAGTGAGCACCGAAAGAGCCCTGCGGTGAAACTGCGCCGCAAGCGTGTACAGCTCAGCCGTTTCCATTTCGACACCAAGCGCGCCGTATCTGGCCCAGAGCTTCCAGTTTTCGGCCGTGTCGTAAAAAAGGTCGCTAGAAACGCACAGCCCGACATGTGCAGGCTTTCCCGTGACAGCGGCCGCAGAATCGGCGGCACGGCGCAGAAGGCCAAAATCAGCTATTGGCGCAAAATGGAGGCCGTTGAAGCGCATGGTGTTCAGGCCCGAATCAGAACAGGCCCCCTGCGCAAGAACAACATCACGGAGCGCAATGTCAGGCTGAATGGCACCGCAGGTTCCCACCCGCACAGCCGTCTGCACACCGTAAAACTGAAAAAGTTCGTTAACATAGATTGAAAGCGAAGGCTGGCCCATGCCCGTTCCCTGCACGGAAACACGTTTTCCGTTGTATGTACCCGTAAAGCCGTACATTCCCCGCACTTCGTTGTAGCAGGTGGCGTTTTCCAAAAAATGTTCGGCGATAAACTTGGCCCTGAGCGGGTCGCCGGGAAGCAGCACCGCATCCGCGACCGCACCTTCGGGCGCATTGATATGTGTACTCATGGCTTTTAGTATAACACGGCATGGCGCATTTGGCAAACAGGAATGACATGAACACGCAAGGCAGCAGCTTTGGCCACGGAAAGGCCGGCACAGACCTTTTACACATGGACGGCGGCCACATTCGCCCCGCACGGCGCTGCATACCTTTATGCATGAACCACAAAAAAGGAGGGCCACGAACTTGCCTGCGGCCCGCCTCCCCGCAAAAACGGATTCAGCAAATCTATAAGCCTGAATTCGCCAGCGATGGATTTGTCACCATCTTACACTCCATTGTCTTTCTTGTAGATGCCGGTAGAGCCCCAGTAGGAATGCCACTTGAGCTTTTCAGCGTTCTCCTCCGGGGCACTCACGTCAATTGGGGTATCGAGATATAGCTGGTACCAGTTTTTTGTGTCGGCAAAAGTTACCTCTTCAAGCGATAAGCAACCGTTGAACACCTGTTCTTCAATACGTGTCACACTCTTTGGAATTTCAATACTTGTAAGTGATGTGCAACCTAAGAAGGCCCCCAGCCCGATGATTTCTGTCACACTGTCGCTTGGTATGATGACTTCTTCAAGGTTTATGCACCCACTGAACGCAGTGTCCCCTATTGTCTTTACATTTTTGCCTATGGTCACTTTCTTAAGGCTCATGTCCTTTTCATTTATATATTTACCGAACGCAGTGACCCCTATGCTATACACGCTGTCGGGTATAACGATTTCCTCAATGCCTGTGCAGGATTCGAACGCACACACCCCAATGTTCCTAACGGTATCTGGTATGGTTATGCTTTTGAGGTTTTCTAAGTACCTGAAGGCACCATCATTTATTTGCGTCACGCCCGAAGGGATTTCAATATGCTCCATTTCCTTCAGGTTTTCTATATTTGAACCTTCCAGCCTGACCGTGTTTGCACGGTACAGGAGGTTCCAGTCCTGGAATATATAGCACCACTGAGCCAGTGTTCCTGTGTATACCACGGTGGCAAGGTTAAGGCAATTATTGAACGCTGCGTCATGGATTGTAACAACGCTTGCAGGTATTGTAAGGTTCTTGAGCCCTGTGCAGCCGGTGAACGCGAACCCCAGTATTCCTGTAATGCCCTCGGGAATCTTGAGGTCGGCAGGCAGCCTGTCCTTGACACAGCCGACTATCGTGGTGCCCTCCACCAGTAGATAATCTGGAACGGCAATGTGGCTCCCGCCAGAACCGCCAGATGAGCTGTCGCACCCCACGGCAAAAAACACTGCCGCAATCACCCCCGCCGCGCACACGGCACCAAAAAATTTCCTCTTCATCTTTTCTCCTAAATAAAAATAAAACCGAATACGATCGGCTTATATATTTGAACATGACTTCCAGAAAAAACGGATCAAGTCTACACACCCAGCCGCAGAAGCACGGTTTCACGGAGTGTATACCCTTTACGCGCGAATCAGCCTAGGAGTTCAAATTCAGCAACAAGGGTTCCCTTCTCACCGTCACTGCCGGTAAGAGTTCCCGTAAAATAAATATTTTTACCGCTATTGCTGATTTTTCCAGTCATAGTGCATTGGGCCCCGTTCAAAGTTCCTGTAACGGAAACCTTTGTTTGCGAAGAATCGACTTTGTACGTTCCTGAGCTAGGAAGCGGAAACCCACTACAAATCCAGCTTCCGTCTTTATTAAAAATAATGACAAAAGTCACATCAGACGGCATCGGCTCATCCTCCACGCTGCCACTTGTCGCCTTGTAGGTATGCCCCGCCACGATGTCAGTCGAGCCGCTTCCGCCATCGCCGTCGCTGCTGCATGCTGCAAAAAAGGCCAGAGAGAGTGCCGCCGCCACCACGAATGCGAGTTTTGAGAGTGTTTTCATATTTTGCTCCTTGGATTGCCATGCAGAACACGATATTCAGTGTAAAAGCATGGCAAAATGTGTTATTACACATATAATAATTGCAAAAACACAACATGTCAACTTGTAAAAACACATATGTGCTATATTTCTTGCCTTATGGAACAGTCGTTTAAGAACCGCCTTGTCGAGGAGCTTTCATACCACGGCCTTTCATACAAGGAATTCGCCCAGCGGGTGGGAATCAGTCTGAACACGCTGAACATGTACCTGTACCGCAACTCGATACCGGCTGCCGATGTTGCCGTCCGGATGGCACAGGTGCTGAACACCACCACGGAATATCTGGTGCTGGGCACGGCGGGTCACGCGACTGCTGAATGGGCTTCGTCAAACCGATGCAAAACAGAAATACTGAGCCTGCTTGACACATTCAGCCCGGTCCAGCTCTCATGCTTTCTGGATATAACCCGCGCATACAAAAGCGCCTTTTCCGATACAGCGCCCTCATCCGCCAAATCCCCCTTGTGACGCAGCCCGGGCAGTCCTGAACAGCGGTGGACATTGCCCCACCCTCTTGACAAGCTGTAGCGGTTTCGCGGAAAATTCGTGCATATATGCAAGGCCTCATCCTGAACGGAAGCAAAAACAATTTTGAAGTTGAATGCGCAGACGGTGCAAGGCGGCTGTGCTCGCTAAAAGGCAAGGTGCTCAAAAACAGCTCCGGCTACTACAATCCGCTTGCCCCCGGCGACCGTGTCGCGCTTGACGACGCAACGCTGGAAGCATCAAAAGCACAGATTGTGTCCCTACTTCCACGCAAAAATGAATATGTCAGATGGAACATAAAAAAACGCCTGCCGCAGCTTCTGGCCTCAAACCTCGACTACCTGCTGATAGTGACAACGCCCGACGAGCCACCGTTCAGACCCCGCTTTATAGACCGTGCGCTCGTCCAGGCCGAATTCCAGAACATCACGCCCATCATCGTGTGCAACAAATACGACCTCGAAACCTCCGCGCAAAATGAGCTCCAGACATGGCTCGGCATCTGGGAGCGGGTGGGCTACAAGGTGCTCCGTGTCTCCGCAAAATCCGGCGAAGGCATGGAAGAGCTTTCTAGCATACTTGAAAACCGCCTGAGCGCCCTCGTAGGACAAAGCGGCGTGGGAAAAAGCAGCCTCATCAACGTGCTCGACAACACGGTTGTGCTAAAAACCGGGAGCCTTTCGCAAAAATACGGACGCGGCATGCACACCACCACGCAGGGAGCCCTCATGCACATACAGCTTTCCGAATCGCTCATGGGAGGAAGAAAGGGAGCCACCGCCGACATCATAGACACGCCGGGCGTGCGCCGTTTTTTGCTGCACGACATCTCGGCGCAGGACCTCGCGCTGTACTTCCGGGACTTTTCCCCGTACCTGGGCCGATGCGAGTTCGGCATGAGCTGTTCCCACCTGTCAGAAAAAGGGTGCGCCATAAAGAAAGCCGTGCAAGACGGCGGCATAGCGGAAGAGCGCTACTCAAGCTGGAAGCGCATTCAAAACGAGATGATTTCAGGAAGCTGGGAAGACTGAGCGCCGCGGCCCGCAGAAACCGGGCAGTCAACCTTCCCTGAGATGGCGGAACAGCTTTTCAAGATTCGCGTCAAACACTTCGGTGGCATCGCGGAGCTCCTTGATAAAGCCGTTGTCTTTGAGCGAACCCAGCACCGCCTCGCGCTCTTCTTCGTTCCGGAACGTGATTGAGCGGAAAAAATCCGTATAGTCCTTTTCACGTGAAGAAATGGATGACTCCAGCATGTTCATCGAAACGTATGCCACATCCTTTGCGATGTCGTCAAACACATCCGCGGAAAATTCCGCGATCGGCCTTGAATACAGCTGCTCCAGCAGATAGAGCGCGTAGCGGGCCTTGTAGTCGCTGTAATGCAGATCGCAGTCGTCGTAGAACGCATGCACGCCCTCCCAGTCCTGCACGGCGCCGTTTTTGATGGCCGAAAAAAGCTCGGCAAGGCGTTCTTCCGGCAGCACCTGGCCGCCGGCGTTCACCCATGCGGTGTACAGCGGAAGCCTTTCCACGGCGGAAAGCTTTTCGCGCGTGAGCATGTCGCAGTCATTTTCGAGCGTCCAGTCCATGAGCGCGCCAACGGCAAAATATTTCAGAATCCTGCGGTATTCCTTGTAGCCCTGCGCCGGCTTGTAGATGATTGAGCCGTTCCGCTTCTGGCAGCGGTCGTCAGAAAGCAGGAACTGCGCGGCGTTGTTCTGGTGCAGGTAGTCCTTGGCGAGCTGGTGCAGCTCTTCTTTTGAGCACGAAGACGCGCGGCTCCTGAAATCCAGCAGCATAGACGGCTCGGGATTCTCTTTTGTCATCCGAAAGCAAAGCTCCTCGGGAAGCTGGAGGTAGCGCCCCGTGAGCTCCACAAGCCGTTCCGTGGCGGCAAGCACTTCCTGCATGGTATCGGGCGCAAGGGGATTTGTCTCAATGTGCTGCACCTTCACCACCCGCCGGTCACGCGACAAGAACTTGAAGCGGTTCCGTTCTATGGCGAACATGTTGTACAGGAACCAGTATGCAGGAATGATGTGTATCGTGTTTTCTTCCGGGCATGAAGCCACCAGCGAAAACGGATACGTAATATTCAGCTCGTTACGGTAGCTTCCCTTTGCCACAAGCACAAAAGAAGCAAAGCGCGAGTCATATTTAAAATCCGAACAGAGGCCCGGCCAGAAACCGCGCCCCGCAAGCAGCTCCCCGTCAGGCGAACGCGAGTTGTGGTTCGAGCCGATGGTCGCCGCGGACGCGATGTTGCTCTGCCCCATGAGCGTAGCGGCAATCAGGAACGAAGAATTGTGGTGCTGTTCATGGAAAGGAAAAATCAGGTTGTTCAGAAGCTCGCAGCAGGAGACGGTGGAATTGTCCCCCAGCACCGAATTGAGCAGCCGCGCCCCGTATTTGAGCTGGCAGTTACTGCCAATCACAAAGCGGACGGCAACCGACTGGTAGAACACGCGGCTCCCGCAGCCCATGATGCCGTTCACAAGCTCAACGCCTTCCCCAATCTGGCTCGGCTCCTCGGGGCTTGAAAGCACGGTGATGTTCTTGAGCTTGAACGCACCCTTTATGTATGCGTTCCGCCCCACCCTGGCATCCTTTAAAAGCGTGCAGTTCTTGATTACAGCGTCGTCGCCCACGGTGCCGAAAGTGGCCATGGCACGGTCGTTTCCCCGCTCGGTCAGCTCCACAAAACGTTTCTGGAGCTGCCTGTCCTCACGGTAGCGCGACCATATGTAGGCATCGGCGGCAATCATGCCGGCAAAGGGAAGCACCGCGCGGCCTTCGTTTTCGTTCCCAACGCCAATCCAGATGCGGCTCTGCTCGGTCTCCCCCTCCTTCAAGATGCCCTCGCCGAATTTTGAATGGCACGTGCAGCTCATCTCCTGGATGTTGAACAGAAGCACACGGTTACCCAGCCTGTAGTTCTCAAGGTATGTAACGTTGCTCACAACACAGTCGTCGCCCGTGCACACGTTGCGGAGCGAGGAACGGTACACGCCGGTCCTGAGCGTGAGGTCATGGTATTTTAAAACGACGGGACGGATCGAGCCGAGCACAACCCAGCCCGAAAAATCGGAGCCATGCACCTGCCCGGGATTGAACGCACCCTCGGCGCTGCTCACATACACGTTCTGCCAGTCCGGGTCGTCTGAGACGTTGCGGTTCTGGACGAGAACGCATATTTCTTTGGCGGTAAGGTGCCTCTTGCCCGAAAGCAGCTCGGCGGGCGGCTCCTGGCAGGCAAAGGCGCTTTCAACAGGTATGACTGACGGCATAATATCCTCTCAAGAACCCATTATAAAGACTTTTTATTTCTGCCGCAATACAATGCCCATGCAGAGGCAGGCCGCATTCCAAAAACACCCGGGAACCCACAGGCACAGCGCAGTCAGCATGACATATTCCATCTAAAAACCATGACACCCCCGCAGAAGCTTAAAACAAAATATTCCAACCACTGCCATGCCCAGCTTTAAACATTTTGTTTTAAATCAAAAGCAGACTACACCACGTTTAAACAAAATATTTTAAACAAAAAGCAACTGTATATGGCCTTAAACATTTTGTTTTAAGCCAAAAGCAGCTGTACCCGGTTTTGAACATTTTGTTTTAAAGACGATACAGCCAGAAAGACGTTTAAACAAAACGCTCTAAGCCCACGCAGTCCGGGGCATAAGGAAATATCCCGGCACAAGAGGAAAAAAGCAAAAGATTCGCGGGACGCGGCATTTCCGAAGGGCAAAAACCCGGTTGTTGGCTGCCGTTTCTCACTTTGCTGCGGAACATATGGCTGGGATTCCTGCGGTTCATTTAAGAAGCGCGCGGCGCAATGATTTCAGCGTTCCGTGGATGAGCCGGACTGCATAAACTGTTTTCCGCCGCGGCACCACGAAAATCCGCAGGCGGTCACAACCGCGTCAACAGGCTCGTCATGCTCCTGCACGCAGAACGGCGTTCCGTGCTGGAACGGAAAGCAGAATCCCGCCACGGTAAGCGCCACGCCGTTTGCAGAAAGCGCGGAACGCAGGCGCGCAAGATAGCGGTCGTAGTAGCCACGGCCCCGGCCGAGCCGTTCACCCCCGGGGCCAAAGGCAATGCCCGGAACAACGGCAAGCACGGGGCCGTCCATGCAAGTTTCAGGCTCAAACAGGCGGAGCGGATTCTGGCGGGGTTCACGGATGTGCCACATTCCTTCTTTTGTCTGGGCAGAAAGCGGCTCGTCCGGTGAAAGGGTGTAGAATTCCATGAGGCCGGTCCCGGGCACGCAGCGGGGAAGCGCGACTTTCTTTTTTTGGCGCAGGGCAAAGTCCGTTGCGATATGCGGGTCGGCCTCCCGCTCCATGGCGCAGTACGAGAGCACCACACCGGCCTCCGCAAAAGCGGCCTCGCCGATGAGCACGGCAGAGGCCTTTTCAGACAGGCCCTCAAGGTGCGGAAGCGTAAAACCGCGCAAGGCGGAACGCATAAAGGAGCGCATCTCTGTTTTTTGCTGCATGCGCACATTTTACCACAGCAGGCCGAACGGCACAACGGCATGGCGGCGCACAAGAAGGCGGCCATGCCATGCTGACGTTTAAAACCAGCCGCGAAGACGGCACGTCTGATTCTGGCTTCGAGCTTTCTGCGGAAACCCGGTTATTGGCTGCCGTTCCTCTCTTCATTGCAGGAAGCATGGAAACGGAATTCGCGCAAAACCGCCTACAGACAAAGAGCACGGGGAGCCTCAACCGCCAAAACCTGCCGCCGCAACCTGTTGACCGGCCACTTTTCTTTTTGTATGGTATGTTAGCTTCGCCTTGGTGCGGGGCGTATTTCTATTTTTTGGAGGATGCATATGAAAGGCGTCAAGAAGTATCTGTTTTTAATGGCGGTGGTGGCCGCGCTCTTTGGCTTTGTCGCATGCAGCAACGATGACGACGGAGCATCGAAAGTGGCAGTGTATGCGTCAGATGAGGAGACGTTTACATTCTATGACAACAACACATTCAAGAATGTGGACACAATTAAAGGAAAAAAATACACTTTAGCAACAGGAACATACAAAGGCGATGTCACAAAGGACACAGGCGACGGCAACAATGTTACGGCTACCGTCAAAAAGTATGCGTATGTTAAAAAAGGCGCTGAGAAGCTTACTTTTTCCAGCATCAAAGATTATGCCAAGTATGCGTCTAAAACATACGATGGTATAACCACGAAGGAAATCATTGAATATTTCACAGATATGCCCGTAACGATTCAGGACGGTGAACTTACTATTCTTGAGGAAACCTACACCAAGAAGAACTAACTCCCGCCATGCTGCATGACAGCACAACCGCAGGCCTAAAAAGCCGGCGGTTTTTGTTTCCGCCGCATCAGGTGCTTTTCCTTATGCAAGGGGCGTTCGGTTGTCTGGGCTCCCGGAGCGGCCGACATTCGGAACCATCCGCCACCCTTGCAGGGGTTAAGCGTCCTCCCCTGTAAGGATGGGCACCGCACCCCTATAAGGGAGAGGCGTCCACCCTTACAGGGGTTAGAACGCCCTCCAGTGAGCTTCCCGGGACGTGTTGATTGACTGTATCGCGCCGTTCGCTTAAAATGCTGGTATGATTGGCTTCTGGCTTAAAAAAAATCTGTGCGACCTGTGGGACAACATGCTGGCCGTCGTGATTCCGAATGCATGTCTGCTTGTACTGGCGCTTGCCTGCACTTTTATGTTTTCCGCGGTGGGCATGATTCCGCAGAATGCAGGGCTCCAGAACATCTATTCCTACGCCGCGCTTTATGTGGCGTGCGCCATGTTCTGCACGGCGGTGTTCGCGGCCGGAGAAACCGCCGCAAAAATCTCAAGGTTCGAGTCGCCGTCATTCACGACCTTCTTTGCGGAGCTACGTCCGTGCCTCAAAGACGGCCTGCTGTTTGCGCTTGTGGTGTGGCTCGTGATTTCCGTGGCCACCGTGACGCTTCCCTGCTATTTTCTGATGTGGAAAGACCATGGCTCGTTTGCGGGCCTGATTCTTGCGATGTTCGTGTTCTGGTGCGTGCTTGTCTCGGTTTTGAGCCTGCAATGGTTCGT
The DNA here is from genome assembly GCA_022510905.1 of Treponema sp. Taxonomy (GTDB): domain Bacteria; phylum Spirochaetota; class Spirochaetia; order Treponematales; family Treponemataceae; genus Treponema_D. Next base: position 19,493 of record JAFLSN010000009.1, on the reverse strand, counting down.
GCCCGTGCGGAGCCTCATGCACAGCAGTGTCGCCGGGTGCATAAAAAAAAGCTATGTCCTGTTTTTTGACAACGCGGGCTTTTCACTTGTGATGGCGCTCAACACAGTCGCTTTGTGCGCCATCTCGGTGGTTTCGCTTGGCACATTTCCGGGCGTAAGCGGCATTGCGGTCACACACACAAACGCGCTAAGGCTGAGGATGTACAAGTACGACTGGCTCGAAGTGAATCCCGACCTGACAAAAGAAGAGCGGCGCGACGTTCCCTGGGACGACCTGCTTGCCACCGACAAAAAAACGCTTGGCCCCCGAAAATGGAGAAGCTTTCTTTTTCCATGGAAAAATGAAAAATAGGATGCGGCCGCCAGAACTCCCGGAGCAAGGCAAAGGGCGCGGCATGAATCTTTCCGGATTTTGCAGTCCGTCTTTAAAAGCCCGCGCAGTCTTGTGCCAGGAGCCGTGCGGCATGTGTCAGGCGGGGTAAGTTTGGGGCGAAAATCCATTCCGCGTATGCGCCGGAAAAGCCACATGCAAGCACCTTTTCCGCGCATGGTTCCGGGGCCAAAGACTTTCAGCCTGAAATACGGGCGTTTAAGATCGGCCGCACAGGTGGCGCGTCTGATTCCGGCTTCGACTTCCCTGCGAAAGCCCGGTTATTGGCTGCCGTTCCCCATTTGGTTTAAAATATTTGAAATATATGGATTTTTAAACCAATCTGTTGTAAAAATCGATGTCGCGAATAGCATATTCATTGTATGGAACTGTCATGTACAAACCCCGACGAGCCCCAACTGTATTTTGCCTCCCAAAAAAAGCCTGACATACGGGAGCTTACCTTGCAGCACGGGCTGAGTTTTCCGTCGAATGTGGAACTCCTCATGCTGATACTTGGCGGAGGAATAAAGGGAACGCCAGTGGAGGTGCTGGCCCAGAAAGTTCTTGACGCAATAGACGGATGCCAGCGGGAAGACATCGTGCGCACCCTGCTTTCGATAGACGGCATGGGAAACGCAAAAGCGCTTGCCATCGCAGCGGCGCTGGAATTCGGGCGCAGGCAGAATGCGCATCTTGGCGTATGCATTGTGACTCCAACAGACCTGCTCCCATACATACAGCATTATGCGCTCAAGCAGCGGGAACATTTCTTGTGTGCAACCGTAAACGGGGCCCACGAGCTGCTGCACATAAGGGTGGTGTCTGTGGGCACAATCAGCCGCACGCTGATACACCCGAGGGAAGTGTTCTCTGCCCCTGTGGCGGAACATGCCTCTGCGATTATCTGCTGCCACAACCATCCTTCAGGGCCATGCCTTCCGAGCAAGGCCGACCGCGAAGTAACAACGATTCTGAAAAACGCGGCAGACGCACTGGGTATCACCCTGCTTGACCACCTTATCATAGCAAAAAGCGGCTATTTCAGCTTTCTGGAACACGGCCTCCTGTCTTAGGCAGGCTGAAGATTTTGCCGCAAGGGGGAGTTTCAAGCCACTCGCAACGGAGTTTCAAGCCATTCGCAACGAAGTTTCAAGCGCGAACCGGCCATGCCATTTCAGCAAAACCGAATGGCGCACCATGTGGCGGAAGGCTGGTTTTTGCATGGGCATGAACATGGTACGGCACAAGTGTCCCAAACTTTTGCAGCCGCACAATCCTGCCGCCACGCGCCTCCATTCAAAGTGCCGCAAGGCCGCGCTGTCATTGCAAAAAAATCATCGTTTCTTGAAAATCTTTCATTTTACGCAACACAAAAAACTGTGCTATACTACCACCCAACATAAACATAACAGAACGCCTGCAAGTGTTTTTGACCATTCCGGCTCAAAAACCGGGCGTTGCTGTTTTACAGGAGCTACAGCGATGGGTGAAAACTATTTTAACAAGATTCCGTGGCGCGTTGCCAGACAGGAATTAGGCCACTGCCGCCAGATGGCGCGCGAGGAATTCAAGGACGGCACAAAAGCCTTGCAGGGAAAGAAAATCGTAATCATAGGATGCGGTGCGCAGGGCTTGAACCAAGGCCTCAACCTACGGGACAGCGGCATGGACGTGTCGTACTGCCTCCGCAAAGAAGCCATCGAGCAGAAGCGCCAGTCATGGAAAAACGCCACCGAAAACGGCTTCAAGGTGGGAACATACGAGGAGCTTCTCCCCACGGCAGACGTGGTTGGAAACCTCACGCCGGACAAGCAGCACCACGAGGTGGTGGCGAACCTGATGAAGTACATGAAAAAAGGCAGCGCCCTGTGGTACAGCCACGGCTTCAACATGATAGAGGAAGGCGAGATAATCCGCGATGACATAACGGTGTTCCTCATGGCGCCAAAAGGTCCGGGCACCGAGGTTCGCAATGAATACGTGCGAGGTTTCGGCGTACCGGAGCTGATTGCCGTGCACCCGGCGAACGACCCCGAGGGGCGCGGAATGGCGCTGGCGAAAGCCCTTGCCTGCGCAGAGCGCGGAGAGACGGCAGGAGTGCTTGAAAGCTCTTTCATCGCCGAAGTGAAGAGCGACCTCATGGGCGAACAGACCATTCTCTGCGGACTGCTGCAGGCCGGCACAATATTGAGCTACGACAAGATGGTGCAGAACGGCATTGCACCGGGCTACGCCACCAAGCTCCTCATGCACGGCTGGAACGTCATAAGCGAAGCGCTCAAGTGGGGAGGCGTAACGGGAATGATGGATCGCCTTTCAAATCCTGCAAAACTCCGCGCCAACGAGCTGTCCAAGCAGCTCAAAGAGATTATGACGCCGCTTTTCCAGAAGCACATGGACGACATAATCAGCGGAACTTTCAGCAAGACCATGATGCAGGACTGGGCAGAAGGTGACAAGAACCTGCTTTCCTGGCGCGAAAGCTACGCAAAGATTCCGTTCGAGACCGAAAAAGAAACAGACGATGAAATCAGCGAGCAGGAATACTTTGACAAGGGAATCCTGCTTGTGGCATTTGTAAAAGCCGGCTGCGAGCTTGCATTTGAAACCATGGTAAGCGCAGGAATCAAGCCTGAAAGCGCCTACTACGAGAGCCTGCACGAAGTACCGCTCATCGCGAACTTAATCGACAGGCGCCGCCTTTATGAGATGAACAAGGTCATCTCCGACACTGCGGAATACGGCTGCTACCTGTTTGCGCGTGCCTGCGTGCCTCTTCTCGGCGATTTCATGAAAAACAGCGTGACTGTAGCCGACATCGGAAAAGGGCTCGACGTGAAGACAAACAGCGTGTCAAACCAGATTCTTGTGCGCGTGAACGATGAAATCCGTAACCACCCCATAGAGGAAGTCGGAAAACGCCTCAGGTCATACATGACTTCAATGAAGGCATTGGTCTAAACTTACCCACCAACGCAAGGGTACATACCTTTCAGTTCGCCCCTGGCTTGCAGCGAGGCCCAGGCACGGTATGTACCCTTTCCACACGGACAAAAAGCGATTGTCTGCGCCATGGAGCAGGTTCCATTGTGTTCTATCAGAAAAATCATTATAATAAAGAGCATGTTCGCGGAACAGGACTTTGCATGGCCCTATTCCGCAGACATACAAACAATTTGGCAATGCCCGGCGTGTGCGCACGTCTGCCAGATGCCGAACTGGTTTTATGGAGCTGAACATGAAAAAGCAGATTAAATGGGTATGCGCGGTGGCGCTGTTTTTGACCGCATCGGCGGCAGTAATTGTAGGCGGGCTTTGCGCAACAAAATCACCTGTGCTGCATGACGGCACGTACACGGGAACGGGTGAGGGGCGGAACGGTCCAATCACACTTTCGCTTACAGTTGCAGGAGGAAAGCTTGAAGGCGGCGAGGTGCTGTCCGAGGACGAAAGCGATTTTGCCAAGCCTGCGATTCAGGCGATCATAGACCAGGCAGTGAAAGGCAATTCAGTGACCGGGCTTGACGCGGTTTCAGGAGCCACGCTCACCTCTGCGGGAACAATGGCGGCTTTGGGCCAGGCGTTCGCAAAGGCTTCAGGGCGCGCAGAATCGGCCTCCCTGACGAAAAAAAGGCTTGAAGATGTTTCATGCGACATCGTGATTGTAGGCGCAGGTGGCGCAGGGCTTACAGCCGCAACGGAAGCCGCGTCCCACGGGGCATCTGTCATTGTGCTTGAAAAAATGGGAATCGCCGGAGGCAACACCAATGCATCGACAGGAGGCCTGAACGCTTCCCAGACATCGGTGCAGGATTCGCGTGGCATAAAAGACACGAACGAACAGTTTTACAACGACACCATGAAAGGCGGGTACAATCTGAATGACCCGGCTTTGGTGCGCACGCTGACAGAACATTCGGCCCAGACAGTTGACTGGCTCATGTCAATAGGCGCCGACTTGAGCGATGTAGGAAAAATGGCGGGGAGCACCAACAGCCGCACCCACCGACCGCAAGGCGGTGGCGCAATCGGAGCGCATCTGGTGCCGGTGCTCTTAAAAGCCGCAGAGTCCGCCGGCGCGGACATTCGCTACCGCAGTACGGTAACAAAAATACTGTCCGCAAATGGTAGCACGGCGGGGGTCGCCGTCCAGACGGCAGACGGTTCATACAAGGTAAACGCAAAGGCCGTGATTCTTGCCACAGGCGGATTTGGTGCCAACAGCGGCATGGTCGTGCAGTACAAACATGACCTGGAAGGTTTCGGCACCACGAATCACAAGGGAGCCACGGGAGATGCGTTCGCATTGGTAGAGCCGTTCAACGTGGCGCTCGTTGACATGGAGCAGATACAAACCCACCCCACCGTGGTACCTTCAAACGGAGTGATGATTACCGAAGCCGTCAGAGGGAACGGAGCCATCATGGTCAATCGAGAGGGAAAACGTTTTGGAAACGAAATGGCCACACGCGATGTGATGTCCGCCGACATTCTTGCACAAACGGGAAAAACCGCATACCTGCTGTTTGACCAAGGTGTGCGCGAATCCCTAAAGGCGATTGAAGATTATGCCAAACAAGGCCTGCTCATCCAAGCCCAGACGGTTTCAGAACTTGCAGAAAAACTGAACATGCCGAAAGACGTTCTTGCACAAACAGTGATGTCCTACAATCAAGCCCAAGCCTCAGGAACCGACCCTGATTTTGGAAGGCGCGGAGCAGACATGCCACGTGCACTTGAAACAGCACCTTTCTATGCGGTGGAAGTCGGTCCCGCCGTGCACCACACCATGGGTGGAATAAAAATCAACTCCGATGCGCAGGTGCTCACTACAAGCGGAAACGCGGTACCGGGGCTTTTTGCCGCAGGCGAAGTGACCGGAGGAGTGCATGGCGGAAACCGTCTTGGAGGAAACGCGATTTCAGATATCACCGTATTCGGAAAAATTGCCGCTGATTCCGCGCTTTTATACATATCGACCGTTGACTAGAAAACGCACGGGCTGCAATCCAGACCGTTTGCAGCCCCATATGTTTCCAACATCCGCGGCGCAAAACCGCCATGGAATAAAAGGCATTCAACATCAGCCTGGCCTGCCGGGATTGCGGAACAGCTCGTATGTTTTGTGACATTCTGCAAAGACTGGCCGGCAGTACGACAACAAAACGGTCTTGTGTTTTTGGATTTTGCAGCCACATGTATTCCAGAACGACAGGCACAGGGATATTCAAATATTTTATGGCATCCCAAAAATGCCAAACGCTTCACAAAAAATACGTTGCCACATAAAATTTCAGCTTTATAAAATATGCAAGTCCGTGGCAATGCGGTGTTCAACTTTAATGACAAAATCTGTGCGTCTGGCCCAAACATTCCGCAGAACACCGCAATCAACACACCCCGACGCAGAAGGCTGGTATGAGTTTCTGGAACTTGATGCCTGTGCGGTAAAAAACTCTTTAGGCCTTACCGGGCGTACTGTCCTTGATAAAGTACCGCAGCAGAGCGTACAATGCGTGTTGTACTAAAACAGAAAAAGCGGTATGATGGGAGCATGGCTGGAAATACGTTTGGAACGTTGTTCAGAGTGACCACTTTTGGCGAAAGTCACGGTACCGCATTGGGATGCGTGGTTGACGGATGCCCTGCCGGGCTTGATATTGACCAATCATACATACAGCACGAACTTGACAGAAGAAAGCCGGGCGGCTCACAGCGCAATGCCGCGGTAACAGCCCGCACCGAAGCCGACACCGCAGAAATATTGAGCGGTGTGTTCGAAGGAAAAACCACAGGAACCCCAATCGCCATTCTTATCAGAAACACCGACCAGCATCCAAAAGACTACAGCGCAATAAAGGACATGTTCCGTCCCGGGCACGCAGACTACACCTATCAGCAGAAATATGGAATTCGCGACTACCGGGGCGGCGGACGTTCAAGCGGAAGAGAAACATGCGGAAGGGTTGCGGCAGGTGCAATCGCACGGCTGTTCCTGAAAGCACAGAACATTTCCATTGTTGCATACACCAAGCGCGCGGCAGGAATTTCCTGCGAATCGCTCAACCTTGAAGAAATTGAGCAAAACCCATTGCGTGCCCCAGACAATGCGGCGGCAGAACGCATGGCAGAAAAAATCGAAGCTTACCGTGCGGAGGGCAATTCCTGCGGAGGCATAGTTGAATGTGTCGTGCAGGGGCTCCCCCCTGGGATCGGAGAGCCTGTTTTCAATAAACTTGACGCACAGCTTGCACAGGCCATGCTTTCCATTGGCGCCATAAAGGGCATTGAATTTGGCGCAGGCTTTTCCGTCTCAGACTCCACCGGCCTTAAAAACAACGACGGCATGAAACACGGCGATTCCAACATGCAGTTTACAACAAACAATGCAGGCGGCATTCTCGGTGGAATGTCGAGCGGAGCGCCTGTGGTGTTCCGTGTAGCGGTAAAACCGGTTCCGAGCATTTTTAAACCGCAGCAGACCGTAAACACTGACGGCGAAGACTGCACCATCACCATTCAAGGACGCCACGACGTGTGCCTCTGTCCGCGAATTGTTCCCGTTGTCGAAGCCATGACCGCAATTACATTGGCCGACCTTCTTCTGCAAAACAGAACTTCACGGATGGCAACATGAAAAAAAGCTGCTCCATTTTTTGCACCTACATGGCGCACTCCCCGCTCTTTGTGACAATTCATTCTATCGCAACGATGATTGTATGTGCCCTCGCGCTGTACCTTTTGTGCGCCGCAAAAAGCATTGTCTGGCCGCCAGAGCCACGTGCACTTTCCAGGTCAGAAATGGCGCAGCTGGACAATCTGCTGAACCAGAGATACCCTGAACGGCTCCAGCTGCTTTCGCCACTTCCGTATCCAACAGTCCCTGCGGAACTTGAACTGTACGCCAAGTCTGCAATCATAATCGACACGGCGACAGGAAGCATTCTGTTTGAAAAAAACGCGGACGAGCCGATTCCCCCCGCATCACTGACCAAACTGGTTGAAATGTACGTGGTGTTTGAGGCTGTGCAAAACGGAGAAGCTTCGCTCGATGACATGGTTCCACTTCCCCCAGAAAGCTGGTCGGTCAATCTGCCCGGCGATGCCTCACGAATGTTTTTGGGCAAGAACGAGCAGACAACTCTCCGGGAGCTGCTGCTGGGGCTTGCCATTGCAAGCGGAAACGATGCGTCAATCGCGGTGGCCCACTATATCTCCGGAACCATGGAGGACTTTGTGGCCCGCATGAACGCTGTGATTTCTTCGCTGGAACTCAAAAACACGCACTTTGTGGAATCAAGCGGTTACAGTGAATTGAACACTACAACCGCCCGGGACTTTGCGGCATTCTCGCGCGCATACCTGAACCGTTTTCCCGATTCGCTGGAACAATTCCATGCGCAAAAAAAAATCAGCTATCCGCTTGAGCACAACCTGCCTGAAACACAAAAACACTTAGGCGATACCAAGGCCGTCACCCAATACAACACGAACAGGCTGCTCGGTGTGCTTCCAGGCTGCGACGGTCTCAAAACAGGCTACATCGATGAAAGCGGCTACAACCTTGCGCTCACTGCGGAAAGGTACGGCACACGATTTCTTTCGGTCACGCTCAGAGGGCCAGGGAACAACAGCCAGGAAGGAAACAGGTATCGGCTTGCAGATGGAACCACCCTCATGGAATTTGCATTTCATTCATTTGCTGACTACCGTGCTCCTACAGGAGAGCGGGCCCACAGGTTTACGGTTGGCCTTGCAGGGGCAGCAGAAAAATCTGTAAAGCTTGTTCCTGCGCTCAGCGAAGCGCTCACAGTGCCTTTTATCGCATCGGATTCTCCGGGAGGTGCGGCAGCTTCTGTGCGAGTAACAGCACACATCCCGTCTTGCATATATGGCGCGGTTGAGCAAGGCACTGTTTATGGCACGCTTACATTCAGCCTTGCAGGAACCGAGCTGAGGACAATTCCGCTGGTCGCGGAGCGCACGGTTCCACAAGCGAATATGTTTTCGCAAATGGCAGGAAAATTGCTTGCGCTGTGCATTGAACAGGCGCGTGGCTAGGCGGTTTGCGAGTGCTACCGTTCAGCATAATCCTGAACAGGAGCCAGAGTGTATCCACTGTCAAGAACCGCGGCAATAAGCAAATCAAGTTTTTCATACAGGCGGTCTTCATTTTTGTTTTTAGATTGTCCTGTTGAAACAGAAATGGCAATACCGTCTTTTAGAGTCGCCACAAACGCATCGATCAAATCTCCTGAAACACCAGAGCGCATATTTCTTACCTGCTCTGCACCAAAGGCATCAACATAGCGGTAGCCAGCCTGCGCACCGGCTTCGCGCATAAGAGGCGTAACGTGGTACCACGGGGCATGCCAAAGCAGGGCAAGCTCTTTTCCCGTAGCAGCAAAAAATTCATCTTCGTTTCGGGCAAGTCCACGTTTGATAAAATCTGAATCTATGACCCAGTCGCCGCCTGTTAAATCAGCTGTGGAAAAGAAGCTCGATGCGCATGTGTGCCCCGCCATGACCAGCTGGCGTGTTTCAAGTGGATAGCGCCTGATAAATTCACCGTTAAGGAAAAACGTTCCTTTCAGGCCGAATTCATCCAGCACGGCAAGAATACGGGAAAGCCCTTCGGCACTGTCCATGGCGTCAAAAACAATTGAAGCGCGTTTTGGGGACGAAACAGGCACATCGGTTTCCTCATACAGCGGATAGGTTAGCACCGTTCCAGAAAGCGACCGCACAAAAATGGCATTTCCGTACCGCTTGTTTTGGGCATCGCCGATAAACACCCTGAAACGTCCGTTTTTTTCGTTGCGCTCAAAACTGCGGCGCTGCCACTTAGGAACATCGTTCCAAGTGTGTCGCCTGTTGTCATACATATAGACCGACTGAGAGTCTTCGTCATATGAAATTATGCGCCCGCCGTCCCAGCAAAAATCAAGCGAAGAAGAAAGAAACAGCACCCGCGCAGTTCCTGCCGACGGACGGCCGTCTTGTGCGGCTGCGTCGAATCTCCACAGGCGCACGGTTTTGTTGCCGCCTACATACAGACTGTTCGGCGAAGCCCACACAAATGAAGAAATTTGTTCACCTGAAAGGCGGGCTACCGGTTTCCAAGATGTGACATTGTAAACATGCAGCGAAGATTCTCCCGTGAACGCAACGTGCCGCCGGTCGGGTGAAAGCTTGGCCCCAATGGAATCTTTTACTTCAAGCACGGAACTCATGTTGTCTGAAAGCGCGTACACGGAACCTGCCTTGTGCCCCGTATCGTAGCTCAGCACATCGAGCCAGAGCATAGGTTCATGCGAAGCTGTCCAAAACACGTTGTACCCAAGAGGAGAGCCTTTGATGCCTGTCAGGGGATAAATGCCATTTATCTTAACAAAGTCATAGCCATGTTCCATGATTGTATAAAACGAGACAATCTTGTCGTCAGATATGACCACCATATGCGATTCATCAACATCGCACCAGAACCTGTCGTTTGCGGCATCAAACAGAACAGGAAGCCTGCCGACAATAGTTCCGTTTCCAACCAGTGCCGCGTACAGTCCCCTTGTGTACAATTCGTTTTCTCTAACCCGGTACACGATGTCGCCGTCTATGTACAAAAAACTTGGACCGCCGCTCCATGAAACAGAATTGATGGAGCCTTTTCCAATCCTGCGGTATTCTTCCGAAAGCTGCACCCGTTTGAACATGTCCGCAGGAGAGGCAAAATACAGCATTCCGTTTTTTTCGTAGAGCAGGACGTTGCTGTCCGGAGACCATTTTACAGGCACAGATGTATACGAAAAATCCACGGCTTCTATAAGCACATGCTGCTCGGAAGTTTTTACATTCTGAAGAATGAGCTGCCCCACGGAGCTTTTAGTCTGACGCACAAAGCAAAGCCATTTTCCATCGGGGCTGGCACAAGCCGGACCGGTGCGAGTGTATTCAACAGGGATTCTGTTTGCAGATGAAATCCATGAAAGCTGCCTATCCACGGTGGAATACCAAGCGGTGCCGTAACGATTGCGAACTTGAAGGCACGAGCCGTCCAAAAGCAGCTCCATACGTTCTGGAAAGCAGGTGAGAATTTCAGGACTTTCTTCTATGGCGCTTTTTCCAAGATGGGTCAGAAACAAGCTGCTGTATGCCGGCGAACCTGGAACTGACTGCCGCACAGAAAAAAGCAGGGCATTGTCGCTGTTCAAATCCATGGCACCAAACGACACCTGGGCAAAAACAGGAAAAGCGGCGGCCACAGCGGTGACCGTCGCCCTTACCACAAGGCGATGCAGTTTGTGCAATAACCCGTAAAACATTATCGGTGCATCTCCACGCTCAGCGCAAGACAGGACAGCTCCCGGTCAAGCTCATCAAGTTTTCCTTTCAGCTGTTCAATGCAGGCTTCTTTTTGTCGCACATGCATATGTTCCTGCTGGGCAAAAACCGCTTCCATGGAACCGCGCTCAACCGGCAAAAGCCGTGATTCACCACACCATGGACAGTACAAGAATTCTCCATCGATTTCTCTTCCGCAGCATTTGCATACACAAAGCTTCATATCCAACTCCATGAAAGCATGAAGGATCAGCCCAAGATTTCAAATGAAGTGATATTCCTGCTGATCCCTGAAAGTTTATTTTAAAACGGTAAGCGGGTCAACAAGCTTTCCGTTTTTATATACGGTAAAATGCAGATGAGGTCCTGTTGAATATCCAGTGCTTCCCACAAGACCGATTTTTGTTCCCTGCGAAACAGAGGCGCCTTTTGTTGTGGTGATTTTGCTCATGTGACCGTACAGTGTTTGATAGCCGTCATAGTGCTTGACGATAACATAGTTTCCGAACACGGATGAAAAACCTGTATACGCAACGGTTCCGCTCAGCGCCGAATAAATTGGTGTGCCGGAAGGACAGGCCATGTCAATGCCGGTGTGGTTTGATGCAACGCCCGTGAACGGATCCGCACGCCGCCCAAAACGAGATGTAAGCCTCCAGCGAGCGGTAATCGGATACGAAAACACTTCTCCCATCGCTTTTCGCAGCACATCGGAATCAAGGCGTGCGCCAGGAACAAAAAGCTTTACGCCCGCTTCAAGTATTTCAGAATCAAGATCGTTTACGTCAACCAAATCTTCCACAGAAACATCGTAGGTTTCCGCTACAGTGTTGAGCGATTCCCCGGGGGCAACTACGTGAACAAGCCCATCGATTGAAGGAACTACCAGCTTTTGTCCAGAACGGAGCGAACGCACATTGTCTATATTGTTCACTGCAATCAATGTTGAAATGTTGCCGAGTCCAAATTTCTGGCTGATGCCGCTGATTGTATCTCCCGCGCGAACAGTGTACTGGCTGAACGTAACGATGTCTTTAAATGAGCCGTCGGTAACAACCGCGCTTCCGTCCGCAGAAAACACGGTGCCGTTTCTATCATGGGTCGCGGCCCCGTCCAGCGCAAAATCAGACATCACGGTGTTAAGCAAATCATATTGGGACTGGTCGGATTTTTCAAATGAAACAGGACGTGCAAAGCCCTGCGCATGGTCAACGGCTCGCATGAGAAGCACAGGAACCACCAGAGCGGCAACGCAGACTGGAAGCAGCCACAAAAAGCGGCGGCACACATAAGCCGCCTCAACAAACTGCTGCCTGGCTTTTCTGGCATACACGAACAATTCCCGGGCGGTAAAGCCGTCATGCACATGGGAACGCACGGTAAAGGCACTGCTAACGCGGCTTCTTCTACCTGAAAAAAATCGCCCCACCAGCCTGTCCATACGCGGCATACGAATGGCAGCCGAAAATGCATAGGAACTTTTATCGGTATAGTTGATGATTTCCATACCCTATGTATCGACAAAAATGCCTAGCCATATTAGAATAAAGTCACCATGAAAACCAGCGTGGCAAAATCGGCGTGGAACGCACTGTGGTGCTTGGCAGCGGGACTCTTTGTAGGATGCATACTCAAATTTTTTGTAGTAGACATTCTGCGAATCCGCGGCAGCTCCATGGAACCTGCACTGCACGACGGACAGGCTGTTGTGCTGTACAAGCTGGCCTACGGATTGGCGAAACCTTTTGGCGACACACTGATGGTTCAATGGGCCCAGCCTGAAACCGGTGATGTTATCCTGTACCTGCACGAAAACCAGCTGGTTGTAAAGCGGTGCGTGGCGGTGGGCGGCGCCAGTCTGGAATATTCCGACGATTCAGAGTATACTCTGCTGGTAGGGGATCAAAGGTTTCCGCTAACAGCGGAGCAATACCACCATATGGCGCAAAGCCATCAAGTGCCGGAAAACATGGTGCTCGCGATTGGCGACAACGCGCCGCTTTCCATTGATTCGCGGGATTACGGCTTTATCCCTTTTCAGAATATACTGGGCAAGGTAATATGCAGGTAAACGGTTTTTTTAAAAACATACGGCTCTGGATTGTGGCACTTCCGTGCGCGGGCCTGCTCATTTTTATCTACAGCGCATATGTGCGCCTTGCGTTCAGTCCGCAGCCGCAGCTTTCCCATCAAAAGCCTGTTGTTGAACGCGGTTCAATTGTTGACCGAAACGGAAAACCGCTCGCCGTGCAAACAAACTTTTACCATCTTGGTGTTTCGCCACGCATGTTCCAAGATGCAAAAATCGATGCATTTTCCAGAGACATCGCAGACATCATCGACATGGACGCGCCTTCAATCGCAGCACGAATCCGCGCCGCACAAAATTTGAGTTTCACCTATATCAAGAAAAAACTCACGCAGAACCAGTTTGATGAAGTCAGAAAAATCGTGGACGAAAAAAACTACGCAGGGGTCCAGTTCGACCGGATTCCAGGACGTGTATACCCTGAAAACGACCTTGCAAGCCAGCTCATCGGGTACATGGGTGACGATGGACTGGGGTTGAGCGGCATTGAATATGCGAGGCAGACAACGCTAGCCCCAAGTTCAGAGCCGGAAAGTCCGATTCCACTGCATGGCAAAAACATCTATTTGACCATCGATGCAAACCTCCAATACAAGCTTGAAAAAATCGCAAAAAAAACAATGGAAACCACGCAGGCTGAATGCATGTTCATGATTGCCGCCAACGCAGAAAACGGGGAAATCCTCTCCTACATCAGCCTGCCTTCAACCAATCTCAACACCTACAGCCAGTCAAGCAGTGCAGGTACCATCGACCGCCCCGCAGTGTCAGCATATGAGCCTGGCAGCGTGTTCAAGATATTCACATCGGCGGCATGCCTTGATGCCGGTATCATAACCCCCGACACGTTGTTCTTGTGCGACGGCATTTACGAGCGGCGCACAAATCTAGGAGAAAGAATACGCATCACCTGCCTTGACCACCACGGCTGGGTAAATGTGCGCAACGCCCTCAAGTTTTCATGCAACGACGCTCTCGCGCAGATGAGCGAGCTGATTAACACAGATTTGTTTTTGGCATACATCCGTGCGTTTGGTTTTGGAGAACGCACAGGGGTCGAGCTTCCTGCCGAAACACGCGGTTCCGTAAAAAACCAGGAAGACAAATTCTGGTCGGCCAGAAGCAAGGCGACAATGGCAATAGGCCAGGAGCTTTCGGTGAGTGCATTGCAGATGGTGCAGGCGGCAACTGCGATAGCCGGCGACGGGGTACCGGTCAAGCTAACATTCATCCAACGCATAACAGACAAAGACGGAAATATTGAATACATACACCATCGGGAGCCCAAAGAACGTGTACTGAAAAGTGCCACCGCCCAGTACATCCTAAGCTGCATGGAAACCACGGCGCAAAGCGGAACCGGCTCAAAGGCTTCGCTGAGCGACATTTCCATCGGCGTAAAAACTGGCACCGCGCAGATGGCCGACACGGTAAACGGCGGCTACAGCGAAACAGACTTTCTTTCAAACTGCATGGCAATCTTTCCAGTTGAAAAACCGGAAATTGTTCTTTACATCGTGATTGAAAAAGCAAAGGGTGAAACCTACGCAGGCCGCATTGTGGCACCCGTCATCGCGGAAGCCGCAGATGAAATCATCGACCACCTTGGCATGACCCGCGAAGGAGCTGTAAGCCTCAAACACTCAGGACGCAGCTCCATCAGCGAACATGAGGCGCTGGTTGTAGGGAGCACCGTGCCAAACTTTCTGGGGCGCCCCAAGCGTGATCTGCTTCCGCTGCTTGACCGTACCGACATCACATTTGCCATAAGCGGCGAGGGCTATGTCACCCGCCAGTACCCGCCACCCGGAGCTCCAGTCACGGAGAACATGACCATTGAACTCGTATTTGAATAAAAACATCTCCCTGTTTTCGCAGCGTTTTCCAGCCTTGGCGCAGCACTTTCATGCTGAATTTGAAACATTCAGAAAAAAAGAATGCGCCCTACCCTTCACCATCCAGTGCGCAAAAAACGGAAGCCCTACCGCGCTCGAAAACGGAAAGCCGCTCCATTCCCTGTACAATCCCGAGCGGGAGGCGGCCCAGCTGGTTTCATCATTTGACAAAAAAAACGAAGCCGCTGTTTTTTTTTCCTGCGGACTTGGATATGCGCCTTGCGCCCTTGCGGCGGCCAATGCACGGCTTACGCTCATGATTGTCGAACCCGATGTACGGTACCTGCTTGCGGCTTTTTCCGCGCTTGACTGGGAAACGGTGCTGCTGCATCCCCACGTGATTTTTGCGCTCGGGGCCAAGGCCCAGGACTGCGCCGCTCTTGTTGAACGGCTGGGCACAAAAAACATACAGTATTACCGCACAGCCACGCAGTCCGCCCACGCTGATGCATTTTTTGACGAAGTGGCGCAACAGATTTCACAGCGGAACCAGAAAGCAGAAATAAATACCAACACGCTTGAAAAATTCGCGCACCTGTGGCTTTCAAACAGCTGCCGCAATCTGCATTACATTGCGGAGCTTGACGGCATTGAAAAATATCGGGGACTTTCCGGAACGCTTCCATTTGTGGTGCTCGCCGCAGGCCCAAGCCTCCAGCGGGTGCTGCCCGCATTGGGTGAAATAAAAAAACGGAGCATCATCGTCTGCGTTGACACCGCCCTTCACGCCTGCCTTGCAGCAGGTGTTGAGCCGGATTTCTTGGTTCTTGTTGACCCGCAGTATGTGTGCGCACGGCATCTTGACTTTTTAAGCGCCCCCTCTTCCATTCTTATCACCGAAAGCGCAGTGTGGCCGTCAGTTTTTCGCTTCAAGTGCAAGCGAATCGAACTTTGTTCATCAATGTTTCCTATCGGACAGTTTTTTGAAAAACGGCTCGGCCAAAAAGGAGCTTTAGGTGCAGGCGGAAGTGTAACAACCACCGCATGGGATTTCGCGCGTCATTGCGGCGCGACACGCATCTACCTTGCAGGAATGGATCTGGGATTTCCCGGAAAACAGACGCACATCAAAGGCTCTCAATTTGAAGAACGGGCACACCGGCTTTCAGGAAGGCTCTGCACTGCGGAACAGGACAATGTGAAAGCCCTGCTCAGCGCCTCCCCCGCCAGCGCGACAGACTACACAGGCTCGCCAATCCTGACAGACAGACGCATGGCGCTTTTTTCATGGTGGTTTGAAACAAACTGTGCCGCCGCCCGCCAAAACGGACAGGAAACATTTTCGCTCACTGCCGAAAGCCTTGCCATCACAGGAATCAAAGTGGAGCCTCCGGAATCGCTGTGCATGGAACCAGAACGCATTGCAGAACGAAAGCATTTTTTTGCGGAAGCGGAAAAACGCTCCAGCGACATGCGGGCATCAAAAAAAGCGGACGGCGCACCATCGTTCCTTGAAATAAAAGAACAGTTTGTCCAAAGCCTTCAGTCTCTTTCGCATACCGCAAAGCGCGGGATCTCGCTTTGCACGGCGGCACTTTCAAACCGAAGCAAAGCACCTGCCATCATTTCCCAACTTTCAGAGCTTGACCGTTCCATTCTTAATTCATCAGGAAAAGATGCGGCGGCACTGGTGTTTCCAACAGAACGCCAGCTGGAAGCCCTTTCAAAAGACCTTCCTTCCGACCCGCACATACATTCCCTGATGTATTCAAGGCTAATCTACCAGGAGCTGCAAAAAGCGGCCAACGCCTATCTTGAAGCTTTGGACTCGTAGAAATGCAAAAAAGATAAAAAGGCTATCAAGTTTTCTTTCATGCCACCGATAGTATATATGTTCATTGGATAAACGGCGCTCGCGGGCGGTCATTTTTGACATCCAGACGTCTGCGGCACCGACAGTGACCTCTTCCGTGAAAGAACCAAAGAGTTTTAGCTTTGGTTCTTTTTTGTTTAAAAACCATTCACTACAGTGCCAGGCGGAATACAGCCCGTCAAACTTTAATATAAACATATCCCAAGAAAACAGTATAGGTGATATTGTTCTATGCCGAACATAAAAGTGAGGTGAACCATGAATACCTTTACAGTCGCTGACATCAAGCCTCTTACGTTTTTTAAAGCAGATCTCATGCTGGACGAAAACTTTTTGTTATGCAGTTCATCCTGCCCCGTCAGCGAATCACTTTTAAAAGCATTGCAGGAATGGGGTTTTAAAACCGTGCAGTCCGAAGGCAGCGTCGGAATGTCCACCAGCACCCCCGCCGAAGTAGAAAAAGAAAAGGAAAAACTCAGCAAAGCCGTATCCATTGCCGAAAAGCTCAAGGCCGCAAAACAGAAGGTCATGCCGAATGCCGCTGCTCCAGCAAAAAATGCGGCAGGCCTCGAAAAATCTGAAAGCATTGACATTTCTGAATTCGGTGTTGTCCAGACAGACTTCAACTCTGAAAAATCAGCCGCGCAAAAAGATACAGCCGGCGGAACACAAGAAGCCGCACAGAACGAACCTGTCACCGAAGTGAATGAAAAAGAAGAAGCGGAAAGGCTGAGCAAGGTACAAGCAGTGTACAGCTCCTACATGGATTTTATCAACACCGTGTACACGCGGTACGCCACGCACAAGCAGCTTGACCTTGAGGCAATCAGCAGCACAGTAGAGCAGCTTTGCGCATTCATAAAAGAAAACCGGCGCTATGTGCTCCGTGTAACGCCAAGCGAAGAAGTTCAGTCAAAAAGCTTTTTGATAAGCCACAGCATGAGGTCTACGGTGCTTGCAATCACCATCGGCTTGCAGCTGCACATGCCGGAAAACAAGCTTGTTGAACTGGGCGTGGCCAGCATCTTGCACGAAATCGGCATGCTAAGGCTTCCTCCCCAGCTTTATTTAAATGACCGTCCACTGACACCTGTTGAAAAAGCCCAGATTTCCACCCACCCCATCATAAGCTACAACATTTTAAAGGATGCTAAATTTCCGCTCGGCATTCAGCTTGGCGTGCTGGAACACCATGAACATGAAACAGGCACGGGCTATCCCAGAAAAATCAGCGGAAAGAAAATTTCACTGTATGCAAAAATAATTGCGGTGGCATGCTCATACGAAGCGATTACGGCGCCCCGCCAATACAAAGAAGAACAGACCGCATACGAGGGAATGGTTGAGCTGCTCAAAAATGAAAAGCACCTGTATGATGACATCGTGGTAAAGGCCTTGCTATACAGCCTTTCAATTTTTCCGATTGGCTCGTATGTGTATCTCTCAAACGGAAAAATCGCACAGGTAACAGACGTGTTTCCCGGCGACCCAAAAAATCCAATCGTGCAGCTCATCGGCGAAAAAGATGCGTCAGAAACAACAAAGAACATCCAGACGAATGACAGCGACATGAAGATTGTGCGTGTAATGAACAAACACGAAGTCGAAGATGTACTGAAAGCGTTAAAACAAGCGGCAGCAGAGAAACAAGAAATCAACAGCTAGATTGCGTGCAGCCTAATTAAAGAACGTGCGGATTTTTTCGGCCTCGGCCATGAACTGCTCGTCAACGACAGGCGGATGGTCGTTAAAATACAGAATCTGAAGCAGTTCATCAGGAGTGTGGATGCCCCACAGAGGCACCACCCCTTCATACTGGTGCAGGAATCCAAATGCAAGCGGAATGTTGCTTACAAGTCCACCGCAAAGCGGCTGCATGGCGATGCAGCCCACTTCACGCTCATGGCAGAGCCGTACCACAGAAAGCGCGTCTTCACCAGTGAGCATATTGAACGGAATTTGCACAGTTTCGTAAAGGCCGCTTTCTATTGCCTGCACTGCAAGGTCATAATTTTCCGTTACAAGCCCGATGTGGCGCACCGTTCCTTTCTTTTTGAGGGAGCTCAGCTCCCGATACAGTCCATCCTGGGTTTTATCCGTGGGCAGGACAAGAGAGTTCTCCAGCTGGTATAAATCGATATAGTCAGTATCGAGCGTCGCAAGGCTTTCATTCACATCGGAGCGAAGTTCATGCACGGAAGAGGCATCTGTGGTTGTCGCAAGAAAAACATTGTGCCGTATACCATGGAGCGCAGCCCCAAGGCGTTTTTCGCAGACGGGCTTGGAGTGGGCCGTGTCAAAAAAATTGATCCCACCGTCATAGGCCTGATGCACAAGGCGGCAGGCCTGTTCTTCGGCACCAGCTCCAAACGATTCTATTTCCGCGCAGTCAAGACTCATGGCACCAAAGGCAGTGCGGCTTACGAGAAGGTTTGTTTTTCCTAATATCACGAAGTCCACAGTGAAAATCACCCCCTGTGCTCTTTAACCCGCCTGCCTGTGTGATGTACAAACAGGCGGCGTTGCAGGCAGGCATAAAACGCGCATGGCGCTCCTGTTACCGCTTGCGAGGGCCAGAATCTGAGTCACCGCGCCGCCGGCTTCCATGCGCGTATCGCGTCATGCAGGAACGGCACGAGCCGGTCAACCGCCACGCGCTCCTGCGCCATGCTGTCGCGGAAGCGCACCGTCACCGTGCCGAAGTCCGGGTTCGCGCTGCCGTCCTCCCTCCTCTCGGTAATCGTGTCGTAATCGACTGTGACGCAGAAGGGCGTACCCACCTCGTCCTGGCGGCGGTAGCGCTTGCCCACCGTGCCGCTCTGGTCGTAGTCGGTCGCGAACTCCTCCCTGAGCGCGTTCTGGATTTCCTTCGCCTTCTCCGCAAGGCCGTCCTTCTTCATCAGCGGCAGCACCGCCACGGTGACCGGCGCGAGCCTGGGGTGCAGGTGCAGCACGGTGCGCCAGTCGTCCTTGCCGTCCTTCCCC
>JAFLSN010000008.1 GCA_022510905.1 Treponema sp. | reverse complement strand
AAATTGGGGATTCCTCTGCTGTTTTCGGTTGTCTGGATTTTTTGCATCGGGGGCAGTGTACACATTGTGCGGGCACGGTGTCAACAGGCGGTTCCGTGCGGCGGCGATAGTCGTAAAATGTGCAATTCATTTTGCCGATACTGTATGAGATGAAACCTCTCGTATGTCTGTATGCCGGACAGTCTGCCCCGTATGCGGCTGATTCCGTTTTTGATGGTGCCTCCGCGCTTGACCGGGCATTTTCCTGGGCTGCTGAGTTTTGCGGAGGGCTTCCGGTTTTTGTCGCGACTTCGCCGGCTCTTAAAAAGGCCGTGGAGCATGCCGCGGACCGTGCCGGCCTCGCTCTTTTGCAGGCTGAGGCCCGGGGCTGGACCTGTTCTGCCATGCTTGGCGCGCTTTCGGAGGCGGCCTCGAACGCAAAGGCGGATACCGTGCTTTTTGCACATGCCTCCTGTCCGTTCATCGACGCGGAGCTCACCCGCAGCCTGCTTGACTCCCATGAACGCTATCTTGCCGAGTATACGTTCGCGGACGGATATCCGCACGGTTTTTCTCCGGAGGTGATTTCTTCCGGGGCTGTGGGCATCTTGGCCTCGCTTGCGAAAGACCGCTTCAAGGAAGAGGGGAATCTCCCAGTGGGCCATGAAAGCATATACAACATCATGAAGGGCGACATAAATTCCTTTGAAGTTGAGACTGTCATAGCACCCGCTGACTGGCGGCAGCTTCGGCTTGATTTTTCCTGCGACACCAAGGCCGGCTTTTTGAGCTGCAAGGCCCTGTTCGGCTCCGCCACAAAAGCTGGCGTTCCGTTTACTGCGCAGGCGCTTTCCGAGCTTGCTTCGCATACCGCCTCCGTGCAGCAGACGGTGCCGGCGTTCTACCAGGTGCAGATAGCGCGCGCCGTTCACCATGTGGCCCTGTATTCGCCGTATCCTTCGGAATACCAGAAGCGCCATGGCGTGCTCCCGCTTTGCACCGAAAAGCTTCCCGGGAGCGACATGAGCCCTTCCGATTTTGCCTCGCTTGTGTCGCAGATTGCCGAGCTTTCAGAATACGCGGTGGTGGCTGTGGGCGGCTGGACGGAACCTCTTGCTGTTCCTGATTTTGCCGCCTATGCAAGTTCCGTGCTTGAGCATCCGGGGCTTTCGCTTCTCGTGGAGACTGACGGCATCTGCCTCACCGAGGAGCTTGCCCGGAAACTCAGCGGCCTTTCCTCTGCGGCGCAGCCCCGCGAAAACGGACGGCCCGCCATCATGTGGATTGTCAGCCTCGATGCCACGACCCAGGCTCGGTACGATGCCATCTATTCATGCGCGCAGAACACTGGTGGGACCACGGATTTCCAGAAGGCCGTGGCCGCCGTGTCGCTGCTTTCGCCGCTTTTTCCCGGGGCCGTGTATCCCCAGTTTGTGCGTATGCACGAAAACGAAGATGAGCTTGAAGCCTTTTACCGGTACTGGCATGAAAAAGACTCTCCGAGCGGAGGGAACCTGATAATCCAGAAATATGATTCATACTGCGGACTTTTGCCTTGCAGGAAACCGGCCGACCTTTCCCCGCTGGTGAGAAACCCCTGCTGGCATATAAAGCGCGACATGACCATCCTGTGCGACGGCAGCGTTCCACTGTGCCGCGAGCAGGTTCTTGAAGCCGACTGCGGCTCTGTTTTCCGCGACGGGCTTTCTGCCGTGTGGGAACGGTTCCGTTCCCCGCTTGAAGCGCATCTGCAGAAAAATTACAACCAGAGGTGCGGGAATTGTGATGAATACTATACCTTCAATTTTTAACCAGCGGCAAATCAACCACACGGTTGTGGGCGGCGGTGAAGGGCAGGACGGTTCACGCGCGGTGCTGCCTGTTACGTGCCTGCTTTTGAACCGTAGCGGCATGCAGTACCGTGCCAGGGTGCTCCAGAACTTGCAGAGCCAGGGCTTTGCGCACATCATCAGCGTTGACGCAAAAAACTTCGGCGTGAATGCGGAGCAGCTTTCACGGCAGTTTCCGTTTGTGAAATTCATTTTTGCGCTTGAACCTGTGGGGCCCGGCGACATGGTGAACCTTGGCATGGCCGAAGCCGAGTCTGATTTTGTGCTTGTGCTGTATGACGATTTGTGTCTTGACGGCCTTTCGCTTTCGCCTGTGCTTTTCAAGAAGCTTTTGTCTGAGCGGACTTTCTGCACTGTGCCTAGGCTTATGGCGGATCAGTACCGGCATCTTCCTGTGCGTTTTATTCCTGCGGTCAGCCGGGCCATGCTCACGATTGAGTCTTCGTCCGCCGCAAACGATGGAGATGCCACCCTGTATGCCTTTGACTGGGTAGGGCTTTACAGCCGCCGCACGTTCATCCAGCTGGGCGGCGCTGACTACACCATAAGCTCCGCGTACTGGCAGAAGCTCGACCTGTTTTTCCGCGCGTGGCTGTGGGGTGAGCGTGTGCAGGTCGCGGCCGGTTTTTCCGCGAGCTACAGCGGCGAAATTCCTGTGGAAGACCAGACCGCAGACCTTTCCTACCTCCGTTTTTACCTGAAAAATCTGGTTCCCGTGTTTGTGAACGACCACGCCTTTATTCGCGCCTCGTCGTTTTTTCCGTTCAAGGCCCGCTCTTCATGCGGATTTGGCGAGACCATGCGGCAGTTCCGCGATGCCCGCCGATGGACAAACGAAAACCGCTATCGTTTTAAGACAGATGCGGCTTCGCTCATTGAGCAGTGGGGAAAAAAATAATGAAACTGCTGAATTTTTTTATGCGAAAAAAAAAGAAGGTCGTGCTCGTGGTGCAGTGCCGCCTTTCTTCAACCCGCCTGCCAAGAAAAGCCGTCCTTCCCCTTGGTGGAAAATGCGTGCTCGACTGGACGCTCGACGCCATGAAAAAAGTTCCCGCCGATTCATACTACCTTGCGGTTGACATGGAAAGTGAAGCTGAATTGAAGCCGATTGCAGAACGCCACGGCTGGAATTTTTTTGCCGGCTCCAGAACCGACGTGCTTGACCGCTTTTGCCGCGTGATTGAGCTTTCCAGGGCCGATATTGTTGTCCGCGCCACTGCGGACAATCCATTCTTGTTTTATGAGGCCGCCACCGACCTCGTTGCGGAATTCAGGCGCAGGGAAGAAAGTTCCCCCGTTGACTACCTTACGTGGACCGGCCTTCCCCACGGCTCCGGCGTTGAAGTGCTCAACGCGCATTCGCTGCTTCGCGCACGAACCATGACAAGCCTCCCGTACGACCACGAGCATGTGGGCCCCGCGCTCTACAACCATGCCGACACGTTCTCCTGTGTGTTTTTAAAGGCCCCGGAACGCTATCTGGCTCCGGAAAAACGCACAACCATAGATACCGCTTCCGACTACCGCCGCGCCTGTGCCATTGTGCACGGGCTTTCCGGGCGGGAACGTGTTAAGGTTCCGTACACCACGGAACAGGTTCTGGATGCACTTTCCCGTCCATATGTGAGCCATCCTGTGCTGCTTGTGCCCAGCGTAAGGCAGGGCAGGGGGACCGGGCATCTCCGCCGCTGCCTTTCGCTTGCCATTTCCTGCACGGCCGATATATACATTGCGCCAGACTCGGATCTTGAGGCGTGCGATGCCCTTGTGGATGAGGCCATTTCGCGGGGGCTTGAGCCTTGGCAGCTGGTGCGCAGCTTGGACAATGCGGGCCAGTACGCGCTTTCTCTCACAGATTTGTTTTCTGCCGAACCTTCATTCCTGAAAAAACTTGCCTCGCTATGCCCCGTCGCAGCCATGGACGAGGGGGCGGCCGACACCACGAACGTTGACTATCTGCTGGACATAATTCCTTCCGTTGGCGTTGACCGTGCCGCAAACCGCGTGGAACCCGGCTTTATCGCGCTGCCAAAAAAGGTACGTCCTGCCGAAAGCCGCCATGCCGCCGTGCATACAGCCCTGGTTGCCCTCGGCGGCGAAGACCCCTCTGCGCTTTCTTTTCCTGCGGCACATTCGCTTGCAAAGCTCGGGCTGTACGTGACGCTGCTTGCACAGAGCGAAACCCACGCAAAAAGTCTTTCGGATTCAGTTCCGCAAGACTTGCAGCGTTTCCTCAAAGTGGTTCCTCCCATAACTGATTTAAAGGAGCGCCTGTTTGAATATGACCTTGTGGTGACCCATTATGGCTTTACAGCGTTTGAGGCTGAAAAGGCAGGCTGCGCCGTTATCCTTCTTTCCACCACGGAACTGCATTATGCGCTTGCGCAGAAATACGGCTTTGCCTGTGTACCTCCTGACACAGATTTTGACATGGCTTTTTCCGGGCTGGTCAAAAACTCCCGAAGCCTTTACCGCCCTGAACAGCAGGTACGCACCGCCTCTCTCCCTGAATTTGTCGCGGCGCTTTCGCAAGGCGCTCTCCGCGACTGCCCGGTGTGCCGCCGCAAAGCCGGCGAACGTGATGCCGTTGTTGCCCGCACACCTTTCCGCACGTTCCGCAGGTGCCAGAGCTGCGGAATGATTTACATGGGCTTCAGCCTTTCGTCTGAAACTGTGCAGTATGATCGTTCTTATTTTTATGAAGAATACCAAAAGCAGTACGGCAGGACTTACCTCGATGACTTTGCTGCAATCAAGGCGCAGGGGGTCCGCCGCATGAGCGTGATAGACCAGCTTTACCGCCATTCACATTCGCCGGTCACGCCGTCCGTGCTTGATGTGGGCTGCGCCATGGGGCCGTTCCTCGACGCCGCAAACGACGCTGGCTGGCAGGTGTTCGGCACCGATATTTCACATGAAGCTGTTGACTACGTGCAGCGGACGCTCCACTATCCGGCCGTGCGCGCAACCTTTCCCACCATTGATGCGCTGGCTGAATTTGGCATGGACAGGTTTGATGCGGTGACAATGTGGTATGTCATCGAGCATTTCCAGAATCTTGACGAAGTGCTTTCCGCGGTGTGCACGTTGGTCAAAAAAGGAGGAATCTTTGCGTTCAGCACGCCATCTGCATCGGGTGTGAGCGCCGTGTTCAGCAAAGAACAGTTTTTTGAGCAGAGCCCCGCCGACCACTATTCGCTGTGGGAGCCCAAGCTTGCCGCTTCCATTTTGAAGCGCTACGGATTCAGCGTGGTAAAAATTGTTTCCACCGGCATACATCCCGAGCGTTTTCCGTCAGCAAAAAAACATGGCTGGAAACAAAAGTCGCTTCCTTATGCCGCGCTTTCGGCCGCAAGCCGTCTGTTCAAATGGGGCGACACGTTTGAAGTTTATTGCCGCAAAGTCCGCGATGGAGGGGAAAGATGACGCATAGCGTATTGATTCTTGGAGCGGGGCTGATGCAGCGACCTGCAATCGAAGCCGCGCATGAACTGGGCCTTTCTGCGGTTGTGGCCGACGCGAATCCCCGCGCGGTTTGCGCCCGGTTCGCCGACAGGTTTGAACCTGTTGACCTCAAAGACCGTGAGGGGCTTCTTTCGTTCGCACGTTCTTTGGGGCCAAATCTTTTGGGGGTGTTTACCGCAGGAACCGATTTCTCTGCGTCCGTGTCGTATGTGGCGGAAGCCTTGAATCTTCCGGCCCATTCTTTTGAGTCCGCCTGCAATGCAAGCAACAAAGTCCGCATGAGGGCGTGTTTTGAGCGCCACCGGGTTCCGTCGCCTTCGTTCCGCGAGATTGACCGGAACAACCTTGCTTCCCTGCTTGAGCCGGACGTGCTTTCTTCCCTGCGTTTTCCGCTTGTGGTAAAGCCGGTTGACAACATGGGGGCCAGGGGCTGCCGTCTGGTTCGGGACACATCGGAGTTGCTTCTGGCGGTGGAAGATGCCGTGCGCCATTCCGTTTCTTCAAAAGCCATACTTGAAAATTTTATGGAAGGGCCTGAGTTTTCCATAGACGCTGTGATATATAAAGGAACCTTTACCGTTACAGGTTTCGCCGACCGCCATATTTTTTATGAGCCATATTTTATAGAAATGGGACACACAATGCCCACTTCCTTGGATGAGGCAAAGCGTCTGGAGCTGATTGCCTGTTTTGCCCGGGCTGCCCATGCGCTTGGACTCACGTGCGGTGTTGCCAAGGCCGACATCAAGTACACGTCCCATGGCCCCATGGTCGGTGAGGTCGCCGCTCGGCTTTCAGGCGGCTACATGTCTGGCTGGACATTTCCGTATGCGTCGGGCTGCAACCTTACCCGCGAGGCTCTCTGCGTTGCAGTCGGAAGGGAGCCCGCTTCGCTGCTGGAAAAACGCACGCCGCTTGCATCTCCTCCGGACCTGCCGTATGAGCTTTATGAGCTGTGCTGTACAAGGGCCAGCGCCGAGCGCGCGTGGATTTCTATTCCAGGGACGGTATCAGCCTTGTACGGCGAAGACGACGTGCAGGGGGTGCCCGGATTGCATGATGTGTTTGTGCGTAGCAGGGCAGGGGCTCATGTTTCATTTCCGAGGAACAATGTTGAAAAATGCGGCAACGTCATTTCTGCGGCTGCAAGCAGGGCGCAGGCCGTGGAGTCTGCGGACAGGGCGAGATCCTGCCTTGTAGTGCGCCTGAAACCGTTTGAGCCGGAAACAGACAGCTTTCTTTCTGGTGCGGTGCGAGGTGCCGAAAACGGGTTCCCGCCGGATGCCTTTGGGCTTGACGGAAAAACGCGGGCCGCTTTTGATGCCTTCCTTGATTCCGCGCCAGACCTTGCGCCAGACAGGTTTGTGGCAGAACAGCTTCCTCTGTGCCTTGCCTCCGTCTCGGATTCACTTTGCGACTGGAACGGCAGGACAATCATCCAGACGCTCAGGATGTTTGACTTTCTGGTTCCAGTCCATGGGGCATACCCTGGGAAAGTGTTCTGGAACAGCCTGGTTCGCGGAGGGATCCAAGGCATAATGTACGTGCACGATTGCGCCGATAAAAAAGAGCGGCTCCATTCGTAAAGGAATTCGGCATGAATGTTGGTCTTCGGCGCATTGCGGTTTTTTGCATCCTCTCTTTTTTTTCCGTGTGGACGGCAGTTCCGCTTGGCATGTCAAGCCTTGCCGAACGTGCTGCAAAAAACGGCATGACCCTTTACTGGGATCCGCTTGCCCAGAACGGCGTGCTCGAAAAAAACGGCCATCAGATTTCGTTTTCGGCCGGAACCTCCTTCGTGCTGGAAGACTACAAAAACTACGTGCAAAAAGAAGCTCCGCTTGTGCAGAATGGCGTGCTTGTGGCATCGGATTCTTTTTTTTCGTATGTTGAAAAATTCTTTAGGGGCGATGATTCGGAAAACGGGTTTCGCATCGGCGCAATTCTTATCGACCCGGGCCACGGCGGAAAAGACCCCGGTGCAAACCAGACGCACACCATCAAAGGAAAAAAGGTTGATGTGCGTGAAAAGGACATCACGCTGAATGTGGGGCTGAAGCTTTACAAGATGCTGAAAGCCGCGTATCCAGACAAAAAAATTCTTATGACGCGGAACACCGATGTGTTCGTGTCGCTCGCACAGCGGACTGAAATAGCAAATTCCGTGAGGCTTTCGAGCAACGAAGCCATACTGTACGTGTCCGTGCACGTGAATGCCAGCCTTGACAAAAAAGCGTCAGGATATGAAGTGTGGTACCTTTCCCCTGGCTACAGGCGGCAGGTGCTGAACCAGACTGTTTCCGGCGATAAAAATGTAGACTCAATCCTGAACGACATGCTCGAAGAAGAATTTACCACTGAATCCATTCTGATTGCAAAATTCATAATGGACGGAGTCGGCGCGCAGGTCGGGAGCCTGAGCAACCCCCGTGGCATAAAGGCCGAGGAATGGTTTGTGGTGCGCAACGCCAACATGCCCAGCGTGTTGATAGAAACGGGCTTTCTCACAAATGAAAAAGAAGCGGCCCTGCTTGCCGATGACAGCTACTTGCAGAAACTGTCGCTCGGCATATATAATGGTCTCCAGGCGTTTGTGACGCATTTTGAACGCTCTCGGGGATTCACTGGAAAATGACGCAGATTTCTGGCAAGGTTTCAAAAGATTTAAAAAAAACGCTTTCGTTTTTGGCTCTCGGTTTAGTTTTTGCAGCATTCGCGGTGTCGCTGGTTCGGTTTGCACTTGGCCGTACAGGAGAGCGGCGCATATTCTATTTTCAGTCGCTAGATGATGGACACGTCTGCACAGAAATCCGTTTTCTTTCTCCTGACGCGGTTCAAGGCTCCGTGGCTTTTTTTGTGGATGAGCTCTTGCTTGGCCCCATGACAAACCGTTACAGTCGCCTGTTTACGCCTGGCACCGTCGCGGAATTCTGCATTGTTCAGGACAATATGCTGCACGTAGGCCTTTCTGCCGACGCACTTCGCCGTGCGGTAGATACTTCGCCGCTTAAAACCGGGGTGGAACTTTTGCGCCGCAACGTGCTGGCCAATTTTTCCGGCATACGAGGAGTGTTTGTCTATATTGACGGAAAGCAGGCCTGGTAGTCTTTTTTAGGCTTCCTGTGCGGGGCTTGATTTAAGGATTATTTTCGTTATATATGGGGGCGGGGTGTATGTGAGGTTAAAAAATCTGCATTTTTTGGGCAAAACAAGTTGACAAAAACCCATTCTTATTAGATACTAATTTCATACAAGGTTACATCAAAAAAACGGGTCAAAAAAGGAGCTTCTTATGAAGAAAATTTTTTACGTAACAGCTGCTGCCATGTTGCTGGCTGGTTCATTCGGTTTCGCAAAAGAATCAGTATTGATCGACTTTACACAGCTTGATGCCGATACTGTTGCTGACGAAAACGGTAACCCTACCCAGAACAGCCGCACTGTAATGGACTATTCTGTTGCTGCCGGTGCCACATTCACCGAAGACCAGAAGTCGCTCATGAAGACATCTTTGTCGCTGCCTGAATGGGAAGTGAAACTGAATTCTTCTGCTCAGAATGTGCAGGCGGTTGGGCTTTCCACTGTTGTCGCCGCTCCTGTGCGCGAAGAATCAGAGCAGCCGTTCGCCGGCAAAAACGTGATGGGTGTCCGCGTTCTGTTCCCCAGCTGGCAGCACAATGCAAATGCCAAGATTGTACCTCCGTTCCAGATTCAGGCCTATGAACCTCTCGCCGATGCCGATGAAAACGGCAATCGCCAGGAGCAGTCTGATGAGCAGAAGGGCAAGTATCTGTTTGAAGATGGCTATGGTCTGATCACCAACGTTGGAACCATCAAATCCATCTCTGTGACCACCATGGGTATGAACTTCCCCCATGGCCTGTATGTACTGCTTTCCGACAATGACAATGTGGAACGCCGCTACTACATGGGCAACCTGTTCTTTGACGGTTGGAAGACACTGATTTGGAATAACCCTGATTATATCACCGAAGTGCGCACCCGCGAAATCCGTGTGTATCCTATCTACCCCCGTGGCATTCCGCTGGTTAAATTCGCTGGTTTCCAGATTACTCGTGATGCTCGTGACATTGGTGAAAACTTCATCGGTTACTTCAAAGATGTAAAAATCATCTATGATCTTGCTGTGCTGACTACTGACCGTGACATCGCCGATGAGGATTTGTGGGGTATCATTACAAAGAAAGAACGTGAGCGCCAGTATGCTGAAATGGCTCGTTTCGGCAATAAGCAGGTCAACCGCTACATTGAACGTGAAAAGATGGCGACGGAAGATTCTTTCACCGCATCTTTGAATGAGGATTCATCTTCAAATGCACAGCAGAGCACAGCTTCTACAGCAGACGCAGCTCCTGCCGCTGCCGATGAGGAAGAATAAGTGAGACTTGTTGCTGTTCTACAAATAGAGCAGCAACATATATCATTCTGACAGCTCATTTTGTTGTTAAGTTGGAATGGTGGATTTTTTAAGCATGTAAAACCGTCCTCAGTGGGGACGGTTTTTTCATTCGTTTTTGGAAATGGACATGTAGCAGATGTCTGCTCACTTCCATAACTGTTGCAGGAATTGTCATGGCTGGTATGCAAAAACTCCCCGCGAAACGCAGACTTGAACAGATATATGAAGCCTATTGCCCCCAGTTTGAGTTGATTCTTGACCGCATTGAACAAAAGCTAAAACATTCGATAAGACTTTCTTCTTCACCGAATTACAAGGCGCGTATAAAGTCATTCAAAAGCTACTACCAGAAAGTGCTCAGAAAGAGGGCAGACTGTGCCGCAGAAGCTTCATCTCTGGTGACATTAACCGATATGATAGGAATCCGCGTGATATGCGCATTTCTTGAAGATCTTGATATTGTTGAACAGCAGATACAGGCGGCTTTCGATGTAAAAGAGATTGAGCGCAAGGGGGCAGAGCAGACTTTCAAGGAATTTGGATATGAATCAGTGCATGTCCTCGTGGCAATCCCCCCGGACTGCATTCCAGAACAGGCTCTGCCGCTTCCAGATGATACTGTGTGTGAGATTCAAATCCGTACAATCCTGCAGGATGCATGGGCCGAAGTTGAGCATGAACTTATATACAAGGCCGAATTCAGCCCGTTCGACAAACCGCTTCGTCGGAAACTTGCTTCCATAAATGCAAGCCTTTCGCTTGCCGACATAATTTTTCAGGAAATCCGCGACTACCAGAAAAAATTGCAAACCGAGCTTGAATTCCGGAGGGATACGTTTTACGAAAAGGCTGATGAGATTACCGATGAGTTGCTTGGTGTTCATGGTGATGAGGCAGATACCCATGCCGTTTCGATAGTTTCGCCTTATGCCAAAGGCTCTATCGATGATTTGGTGCTTGAGGCACTGCATGAACACAACCTGAACCACTTTGATAAGGCTGTTTCAATATATACACAGATTTTGCGCTCCGGAGGTAAAAACCTTCCGCCGGTTGTTGCTTCCGTGATTTTGAAGCATAGGGGCATGGCATATTTCGCCGAAAACAAGTACGATGAGGCCCTTTCTGATTTCAAGGAAAGTGTGAATTGCGATCCGACAAGTTTCCGTTCGCTGTATTATGAGGGCATTGTATATAGTGTGCAGGGCATGGAAGCCGAAGCCGTCCGTTGCTATGACGCTTCGGTTGCAATAAACGGATTTCATAGCCATGTGTATTATCGCAGGGCGATTTCGTATTTCAATATGGGGGAATACCAGAAAGCCTTGCAGGATTTGGACGCTGCGGCAAGCCTTGGCCTAAACAACACCGATTGCCAAGCGTTACGCACAAAACTCATGGATAAATTTGATATGAGCATGTGACAGGTGCGCGGTAAAATAACGTTTTACTGACGTACCGTCCGTATGCTTTCTAGTCTGCGTATTGGAAATTCTAGCTGTGACAAATCTTTCTCTGGGCAAATATTTGACTCGTGCGGAAAGGGTATATACCATGCTTCTGCGATGTCAGCCACTGGCCTGAAGGCTATGCTGCAAGCTGGGTGGAATGAACGTTTAAAATCAGCCGTGCAGATGGTGCGTCTTATTTTAACTTCGACTTTTTTCAAAACTCGGTTATTGACTGCTGTTTCTCACTCCGTTGCAAAGCGACGTTTCCAGCGATTAAAAAGTTGGCACTTTTTTATCGCCGTAAGTATAGGAAAAAAAAGGGGGGTACCCTTTGCTGCAATACTTTATAAGAACAACACACTGGGCAAAGGCTTCTTTATCACTGCCCAAGGGGCAAATTTCAGAAAAATCATACCCCGCTTCACAGAATGGAGCCTTGTTTTTGCGTCGGAATGTGCTGATTGTTTAGTGTGTTTTTCTATATGAAAGTGAATTGTGTGATGAGTATTTGAGAATACAGCAAACAAAAATTTGGCAGGGTCTACGACCATAGTTTATGTGCATTAAACATTTGAACGGAAATCTGGCTTTCGTTTTGTGTCTTTTTCTGAACAATAAAAAAACGGAACCTTTGTTTAAGATTCCGTTTTGAACATCTCCTAGGCGAATTGAACGCCTGTTGTCGGGATGAAAACCCGATGTCCTAACCACTAGACGAAGGAGACTTGATACTGAAAGGTTTTCCAATCAGCTCTGAATTGTTGATATTCTATCTGTTATTTGTATTTTTGTCAAGTGATTAGAAGCTAAAATATTGGATAACGCATGTTTTTTCAGTAATGTATTTTATATGCAGGAAAAGCCTCGTTTGATCGTTGAAACAGATTCTTGCATATTTGCAGTGGATGTGAAATAAAATAAAATTCATGCAATAAAAATGGTTTGCTTAAATATACTTTTCGCTAAAAAAACAAGGCCTTGGTGGATTTTTGGAACACCAAGGCTTTGTTTTACATGATATTAAGGCTGCTACAGCAAGATGACGATGAATTCTGAGACGAGTACAACCGCGATCAGTGCCACCGGATATGTGCAGGCGTAGGCTGCGGCGACATCTTCCGTTTTTGCGATATGTATAAGGGTTCCTAATGCCGGGGTTGAAGTCATGCCACCTGTAATGGAGCCGAGATTGTTCAACAGGCAAAGTTTCAGTACATACCGCGCAAAGAAATAACCTATAAAAAGCGGCAGGGATGTCATCATGATGCCGTACACAAAATAGATGGGTTTGAAATATTCAATAAAACTTGCGCCACCAGAAATGCCAGCACCCAAAAGGAACAGCACCAATCCGAACTCGCGGCACACTTTGAGCGTGGCTTCATGCGGCATGATGCTTATTTTTCCTATATGGCTGAAATGGCCGAACAGAAGGGACATGATGAGACACCCGCCTGTCGTGGTGAGTGAAAAATTCTGGAGCTTTAGTGAGCCGACAAAAATTCCCAGGAGGGCTGCAAGTGCAAATGCACAGAAACCAAATGCATCAAGCTCAAGGCAGTTGTTTATGCGATGTGTTTTTTTTGCTTCTGCGGCTTCGTGGTCATCCGCGTGGTGCAGCAGCTGGCGCTCCTCGTCCATGTTGGAATTGAGCACTTTTGGAACAATCTGAACAAACAGCACAACACCGATCACGCCATACAGGTAGGCAATGCCGTGTCCCACAGAGACCATGTTTTCAAGTTCCAGATTGCCTGCCATGGCTTCTTTTGTTGCAGAAAAAGCAGGGGTAGAAGTGAGCGCCCCGGATAGAATGCCGACGAGCATGGCGGTTATTTCTTTTCTGTCTTCGCCGGGAGAAATGATCCGTTCGATAAGGATGCACGCTACGCATGCCATAGCCGCCGAAAGGATGACCACAAGGCCGAGCAGTACGTAACTTTTGAAATTGCGCTTGAGGTTTCCAAAAAATTTGGGACCTGCGATGAACCCGACCGCCGTTACAAACAGGATTAGGCCCAGCGTTTCAACAATCTTGAGGGCGTTGCCTACATAGCTTACTTTGTTTACAATTAACTGCGCCTTCAGCGAGTCGTAAAAGAAACATCCAAAAAGCAGTGCCACAATGAATACGCCTGCGGTTCCGAGCTCGACGCCCTTTACAGTGATTCTTCCCAGCAGGTAGCCCAGCGCGATAATGGCGAACAGTGAAAAGACAAGAAACGAAACAGCTTTGATTGAAAGAATGCCACCAAACAATGTCATTTTGTTGCTCCCGTTTTTTTTTATATTAAAATACAGTGTTATAGAAAACGCCAGCCACTGCTGCAAATAATCGGCGTTGCTTCAAGTATACTGGTGTATGTTTCTTGTGTCAATGCGATTTGCAAGATTCACAAGCTTCATGTTGCTGTGCCGGG
Organism: Treponema sp.; assembly: GCA_022510905.1. Taxonomy (GTDB): domain Bacteria; phylum Spirochaetota; class Spirochaetia; order Treponematales; family Treponemataceae; genus Treponema_D. Next base: position 68,758 of record JAFLSN010000008.1, on the reverse strand, counting down.
GGCTTCGGGCTGCAATGACTGGGAGGTTCAGCCTGCGTTACCTTTGGGCATAGTTCTGGTCAAGCCATTTTGTGTATTCGCCGCTCTGGATGTGGCGCACCCATTCAGGATGTCGCAGGTACCAGCGTACTGTGAGCGTCAAACCTTGCTCAAAACTCATGCGTCGCTGCCAGTTCAGTTCCGTTTTTATTTTGGAGCAGTCTATGGCGTAGCGCGCGTCGTGGCCGGGACGGTCTTTTACATGGATGATGGTATTCCGGATCGTTTCTGCATCGAGGCTTGCCTCCTTTGCGGTTACTTCGATTAGTTTTTCAAGCAGCGCGATGTTCTGCCATTCATTTTCTCCGCCTATGTTGTAGCTTTCTCCTGTTTGTCCGTGCTGTATAATCTGCCACACCGCACGGTTGTGGTCTTCAACGTAAATCCAGTCGCGTATGTTCTTTCCTTCGCCGTACACTGGAAGCGGCTTTTTTTGCTGCATGTTCAGGATCATGAGCGGAATAAGTTTTTCGGGAAACTGGTAGGGCCCGTAGTTGTTGGTGCAGTTTGAGAGCGTGACTGGAAGCCCGTAGGTATGGTGGTAGGCCATCACCAGATGGTCGCTGGCTGCCTTGCTTGCCGAGTAGGGTGAACGCGGAGAATATGGCGTGGTTTCGGTAAAATAGCCTGTGGATCCGAGCGAACCGAATACTTCGTCAGTGGAAATATGGTGGAAGAGAACGTCATCACGAGGGGAGCCAAGGCTGGTGCCCCAAGCTGTGCGGGCGGCATCAAGCAGGGTGTACGTGCCAGTGATGTTGGTGGCAACAAATGCGCCTGGGCCAAGAATGGAGCGGTCAACGTGGCTTTCAGCGGCAAAGTGCACCACGGTGTCAACATTGTACTGCCGGAAAATCCGTTCCAGCGCGGCCCTGTCGCATATGTCAACACGTTCAAAGAAATACCGGGATCCGCCGTATTCGGCGTGCACCGAATGGAGGTTTTCCGCGTTGCCTGCGTATGTCAAGTTGTCAACATTGACGACACGGCCTGTAAATCCTGAATCCATGAACGCCGGTTCTTCCGAAGCGCTTTTTCCAAAAAGATAGTTGATGAAGTTGCTGCCTATAAAACCGCAGCCGCCGGTGACCAGGATGTTTGTTGGTGTTCGTGACATGTTTTCCTCGTTTTGCTACAGGGTTTCGCTGTTGAAGCGTTCGGATTTTATGAACTGCTCAAGGCTTTCTTCCCAATGCGGAATCTTTGTTTTGAGCGCCGATTCAAGCTTCTGCACGCTCAGCACAGAATAGGCCGGCCTCCGTGCAGGAGATGGCCAGTCCGCGCTTGTGCACGGGGAAACGTTGCAGGTGTGCTCGATGCGCCGGTGTTTTTTTCCCAGCTCGTATATTTTTTTTGCAAAGCCGTACCAGGTAACGCTTCCTTTTGAAGTGCAGTTGTATATGCCGTATGGAATGGCGCTGTTTTTTCCGAACAGGCTGTGGGCGGCTGCCGCGGTAAGTATGATTTTTAGCACAATGGCGGCAACATCGCTTGCGGAAGTGGGGCTTCCAGTCTGGTCGTCAACAACGCGAACCATGTCCTGCGTGTTCATGGCACGGGTCATCGTGTACACGAAATTCTTTCCTTCAAAACCGTAGAGCCAGGCTGTGCGCAGGATATAATATTGCGCCATCGTTTTTTTTATGGCATCTTCACCGTCCGACTTTGTTTTTCCATATATGTTGAGCGGGTGTTTTTCATCATCGTCGCCGTATGGTTCTGTGCGGTTTATGCCGTCGAACACGTAGTCTGCTGAAATATGGATGAGCCGTGCCCCGATGCTCCGCGTGATGCGTGCGATGTTCCTTGCGCCGTCTTCGTTGCATTTTTTTGCGGCGGCATGATCCGTTTCGGCCTTGTCAACAGTGGTGTATCCAGCGCAGTTGATGACCCAGGTGATTTTGCCTGGCACGGTTTTTGTGCTGGCTGTGAGCCCTGTGCGCCCTGCGGAGCTGTCGTGCGATGCAGCGAAATTTTCAAGCGCGGACATGTTCGTTATGTCAACATCTCTTCCTGTGCCGAGCCATGCGATATTGCGATCGCTGAGGGTGCGGGCAATTTCCCTGCCCAGCATTCCTTTGTGTCCGATAAGCCAAATCATATGTTCTCCTGTAAAAAATCAAGAAGAAAGTCCAGCTTTGGATTGACTTTTACGCAGTTCCGTAACGAAACCTCAGTTGCCATGCATGTTTGAAAAGCAAGCTTTCCCCTGTGCAAGATCCCCGTTGTTTGCCTGGCGCTTGTCTCATGCTTTTGTTCAGCAGTGCCAAATGCCTGCGGCATCAAAATACCGTCCGTTTGGATTGAACAGGGGGCGGGCGCTGTCTTTTGCGGAAAGCACAGGATGAATCGAAGGCCCGACTGTTTCCCATGGAACGCCTACTACGGGATCGTTCCACATGATTCCATCTTCGTCATCTGGATAGTAAAAATCCGTGCACTTGTATGCGAACACCGCCACGTCGCTGAGCACGAAAAAGCCGTGCGCAAATCCCGGTGGAATATAAAGCTGGTTCTGCCGCTCGCTGTCAAGTACCAAGCCATGCCATTTTCCGAACGTGGCTGAACCGTTCCTGAGGTCAAGCGCTACATCATATACACTGCCCTGCACGACGCGGACAAGTTTTCCCTGCGGGTGGTGTTTCTGGAAGTGCAGGCCACGGAGCACTCCTTTTTTGCAGGTGCTCTGGTTGTCCTGCACAAAGTGCGAGGAAATCCCTGCCTCCGCAAAATCGCGCTCGCTGTAGCACTCAAAAAAATACCCGCGGTCATCGCCGAACACTTTGGGCTGAATTTCATACAGGCCTTTGATATGGCATGGTGAAACGGTGATAGGCATGGTCAGCGCTCCGCGATATATGAAAGGTATTCTCCGTAGGCGGTCTTGTACTGTGCCGCAAGCGCCAAAAGCTGGTCTTTTGTAATCCATTTGTTGCGATAGGCGATTTCTTCTATGCAGCTTACATACAGCCCCTGCCGTTTTTGTATTGTGGCGATAAAGTTGCTTGCCTCAAGGAGCCCGTCGTAGGTGCCTGTGTCAAGCCAGGCCATGCCGCGCCCGAGCAGTTCCACCGTGAGCTGCTGTTTTTCAAGGTATGCGTTGTTTACCGCGGTGATTTCGATTTCTCCCCGTGCGGAAGGCTTTATGCCATGCGCTATTTCGACAACTTTGTTGTCATAAAAGTACAGGCCCGGCACCGCGTAGCTTGATTTAGGCATTTTTGGTTTTTCTTCGATACCCAGCACATGGCCGGTTTTGTCAAATTCAACGACACCATACGCCGTGGGATCTTTTACATAATAGCCGAAAATCACTGCACCGCCGTTGTTGTGCACGGAATGCACAGCCGTCTTCAGCGTGCGGGTGAATGCCTGCCCATAAAAAATGTTGTCGCCCAGAACTAGCGCCACCGGGTCTTTTCCTATAAAATCTGCGCCCACGATAAAGGCATCGGCAAGTCCGCGTGGATTTTCCTGCACGGCGTAGCAAAAACGCATGCCCAGCCATAACCCGTCGCCAAACAGCTCCCGGAACAATGGCAGGTCACGTGGCGTTGAGATTATCAACACGTCACGGATGCCGGCCAGCATGAGCACGCTAAGCGGGTAATAGACCATCGGTTTGTCATAAAGAGGAAGCATCTGCTTTGAAACAGCCTTTGTAATGGGATAAAGCCGTGTCCCCGAGCCTCCTGCAAGAATGATTCCTTTCATGCCATGAAGTATACCGCACCGCCGCCGTTTTTGCAACAGCGCGTGGGGCTTTGCTGTGGAAGTCGGTCTGTTTGAATATGACTGGACTGCGCAGAAATCTCCCATACACACATTGGCTTGGGTATAGGAATGGAGGAATTTGGTTTTTGGCATGGCACTTTGGCGGCTTACGCGCAAGTGGCATGTGCCAATGTTCCGCATATTTAGAAGGGTGATTCACGCGGAAAGGGTACATGCCCCGCCCCTTGGGGCAAAAAGAATGGTAGTACCCTTGACTGCAATACCTTGTAAGAACAACACACCCGGCAAAGGCCAAAGGTTTGTCTATCACTGCTCAGTTATCAAATTTTGGAGAAATCATACCCCGTTTCACTGAGTGAGGCCTTGCTTCTGCGTCGGGGTGTGCTGATTTCACCGTATACTACTAGACAAAACTTTCCAATACGATAGAATGTGATTTATGGAACATGTCCAACGGCAACTGCAGCAGCTTCTTACAAATCCTGTGCTGCTTGCTTGCATTTTCAGCTGGTTTTCCGCGCAACTGGTAAAGACGCTCATAAAACTGTTTTCGGGCAAGGTGCACGGCATTGCGGAACTGTTCGAGCTGCTTTTATGGAGAACGGGTTCCATGCCGTCAAGCCATTCGGCGCTGGTATCGAGCCTGTGCACGACCGTCGGGTTCCATTCAGGATTTGACAGCGATGTGTTCATACTTTCGCTCGGTTTTTTTCTGGTTACGGTGAGGGACGCGGTTGGTGTGCGACGTGCCAATGGGCTTCAGGCGCGGCTTTTGAACAAGCTGGGCCGTTCCCTTGCTGAAAAGGAGCTGGTGGAATTCACTCCAGTCAAAGAAGTGCAGGGACATACCCCCATGGAAGTGGTGGTCGGCTGTCTGCTTGGATTTTTCATCGGCTTTGCCTTCAGCGTGTTCAAATAGATGAGAACCTTGTTCAGGCTGCTGCTTCCTGTTCTGCTTATCGTGCTGTGCCTCGTGTCGCTTGCGCTGTTCAGGAGCGTTCCGGTGACCCGCATCTGGAAGGGCTACTCTGTGCTTTCTGTTGAAAGTTCCGTGCCAGAGGCTGTGGTTCTAGCGCGTATGGCCGAGCATGGGTGCGAAGGTGTGATTTCTCTTTCGTTGCAGAGGGAGCCTGTGGCTTCGCCAATTGTGCCGGTGCAGATCCAGAGTGGGGGCGGGTATCTGGAACAGAGGCTTTCCTATTTTTCAGATGAAGGGGGACGTTTCAGGCTGTTCTATGTTCCAGACGCATTTGAAAAAGAAACGGTGCGGGCGCTGGACGCCCTTTCAAAAGAAACTGGTGCCGCCATGAATATGGACGGAAAAAGCCGCTATCCGTTTTTGGTTCCGCTCCTTACGTTTTCGTTGTGGCTTCTGCTTGGAACCATGAGCCGGAACAAGGTCGTTTTTGCCGTGCCTTCGCTGTTTGTGGTGCTGCTTACGCTTTCTCAGCCGTTTTATGCGGTTGCGGCTCCATGCGCGCTGCTGCTGCTTGCGATGCTGCTTGCGCAGTGCCTTTGGGGGCGGCGCGATATGTTCAAGGCTCTGGCGGCAAATCGTTTTGTGCTTGTGCCGGCTGTGGCGGCGATTGTGCTGCTGGCCGCAAACGGACTTCGTGCCGCAGGCCTTTCATTTGCGGTCTGCGCCGCTTCTGTCTCCGCAGTGTCGCTGCTTGCGCAGTGGCATTGTGCGAAAGAAAACAGGGCTTCATTTGTGTTTGTGCCAATTTTTTCAGCCCGCAGGGTTTATGCGATGAACGCCCACGCTTCGCTGTGGGTGCTCGTGGTGGCTGCCATGGTACTGGTCTTTCTGCTTTTGTTTCTGGGCTCGGCCAGGTTTGCGCCGTCTTTTGGCGTTGCGGAAGAACTTTCGCTGCCTTCTCCTGTGGCTTCTGATGAACCGTCGCGCAGGCTTCCTTCGTTTTCAGACTATATGGACTGGGCATGGGCTGTTGTGTCGTTTCCGTACCGCTCTCTTCATGACAGTCCTGTTGATTCAGCATGGGGGGAAGAAGTCACGATGCCGCATTTCCGTGAGCGGAACGGTGCAATCGAGGCATACAGCACGGTTGTGCTGCGCTATGACGAGGACTTTGCCGCCTCTGTTGAAAAAAGCGTTTCGCAGCTTTCTTATCCTGCGATTGAAAAGCTGCTTGCGGCGCAGGGGCGGAACGTGCAGGTTTCCTATTCCACGACAGCGTCGGGTGGAGAGCGGCGGGACGGCATAAGCCTTGCGCTGCTGGTGGCGGCGCTGTGCATTCCGCTTGGAATGTATGCATTCTATTTTTTCTGGGGACGTAAAACGCTATGAGAGGAGTCAATACATTTGTGCAGTCAGAGCGGCAGCCGTTTTCTGTTGCGGTGCGTTCGTTTTTGCCGCCTTCCGTGGTGGTGCCGTTCAGCTACAGCAGGGAACGTGACTATGCCTGCATGGTGCGCGCAGGCGACCGTGTGGTCGAAGGTCAGGTGGTGGCAGTGTCGCGGCTTCCGATGGGAGCAGACATTCATTCTCCGGTTCCAGGCATTGTTGAAAAAGTTGTGCAGTGTCCGCTTCCCAACGGATGCGTGGGAAAGGCTCTTTCGATAAAACTCGGCGGCGCGTTTTCATATCTCGGAAAAAAGCCTGTGTATGCCGACTGGAGCAGCTTTTCAGGAGATGCGCTGCTTGCGATTTTCAAGAAGAAGGGCGTTGTCAACACCTTTCATGGCCATAAGCCGCTTGCGGAGACAATTTCACGCTGCAAGGCCGGACGGGATCGTTTTTTGGTAGTCAGGCTTTTTGATGAAGATCCGAGCCGCATGACCGACAGCTTTATTGCCTCGCAGTGCACGTCGGAACTTGTTGTCGGGGTGCAAATTGTGGCTCGTGCGCTCAATGCCTCTGGCATTTTGTTTGCGGTTGGAAAAAAGAGCGATGTGTCATTGCCGCCAGAGCTGTTTTCAGACCCGTCCGTGATGATGGTTCAATGCGACACGGCCCGGTATCCTGCGGGGTTCAGGCAGAACCTTGTTGCTCAGATAAAAAAACAGTGCGTCTCCGGCAAAGACAGTCCGTTTTCCGCAATCGGAAATGCTTCCGTGTTCATTGATCCTGAGACGGCGCTTTCCGCATATGAAGCTGTCGTCACGGGAGTTCCTGTGGTGGAACGCTATGTGCATGTTACAGGCTCATGCCTGAACGCAGCCGCCATGTTCAAAGTTCGTATCGGAACCACGATAGAAAGCCTTGTCCAGCAGTGCGGGGGGTTAAAAAAACGTCCCGCGAAAATCATCATAAACGGCATGATAACCGGTTCCGCGGTGAGCAGCCTTGAGACTCCGGTGACAAGGCATGTAAAATCTGTTGCTTTTGTTCCTGCCGGCGAGCTGAATGACCAGCGTCTTGCGCCTTGTGTGCGCTGCGGAAAATGCCGTGCCATCTGTCCTGAAGGGCTGTTTCCAGACCTGATGTTCAGGCAAAGGGCAGACGGCATGGCTCTTGGCGAAGATTTTGTGCGTACCGCCAGTCTGTGCTCTGACTGCTGCCTGTGCAACAGCGTGTGTCCGTCCCGGCTTCCGCTGTGCCAGACAATCGCGCTGTTGAGAAATGGGTAGCGCTGCCACGGCGATGTTTTTCATTCAAAATTATAGGATATAAAGAAAGAAGGAAATTCATGAATACGATGTTCCATGCAAAAAAATACGAAAGCGTTACGCTCAAACCGTTCTGTTATATCACTCCATCCGTGCGGACGGTTTCCTGGTGCACTCTTGTGCTGCTTGTACCTCAGGTGGTGCTGCTTGCTGTTTCAGGAAGCACCGCGGCTCTTGCGGTTCTGCTTTCCTCTCTGACGGCTTCCGTGCTTTCCGAGCTTGCCTACAGCGCCCGCACAAGGCCTTTGCGCGGTGCCTGGCTTACCGCCGTTATCCAGGGCACAATGATAGCGCTGCTCCTGCCTGAAAACTATGCTCCTGCGGCAGTTTTTTTTGTGGTGTTCTGCTCGCTGCTGCTTGAAAAATTCGCGTTTGGCGGTTTTGCGGGCTCATGGGCAAATCCTGTGGTGCTTGCGGTTTCTGTGGCATATTTTTTGAACATGGGCGCTTTTCCCGCATACGGCGTTTCCTCAAATGATGTGCTTTCTCGGAATGCAGCCCTGTCGTTAATCCAGAACGGCTCTGTTCCTCTCGTAGGTGCTGATGTCACGGTGACCGCCTTTTTGAACAGGACCGTGTTCAGGCTGTTCGGCATTGTTGTGCCAGAAGGTTACGTAACGCTTTTTTGGGATTCAGGTTCTATCATTCCTGCCTTCAGGTTCAATACCGTGACGCTCATTTCTTCAATCATTTTGATTTCATTTGACATGGTTGACGCACTGATTCCACTGTGTTTTACGGCCGTGTACGCGGTTTTGGTGCGTTTTGCAGGCCCGCTTTTGGTTGGAGGCCATGGCGGGCAGGGCGACATGCTGCTTGCGCTTCTTACAAGCGGCACGCTGTTCTGCACTCTGTATGTGCTCCAATGGTACGGAACTACGCCGGTCACTCGGTTGGGGAAAGTCCTGTACGGCGTTCTTGCAGGAATGATTGCGTTTTTGGTGGTAGGTTGCGGAACATCGCCTGTAGGCGCGGTATTCACCGTGCTTGTGATGAATGTGCTTTCGCCCATGATTCAGGTGTTTGAAAGCCGTGACGTGCGGAACACCGTCGCAAATGTGCTTGTGCCGCGGGCGGTTGAATTGGAGGTGGAACATGTCTGAGCATGAAAAAAAACATGTACCGGGAAATCATGGCTCGGTGTCCAGAGGATTTTCGGGTGCCGTGCATTCGTCCGAGTCTTTTCCGCACGCCGGGGCCAAGCAGGGTTCTGACAGGGCAGGTTTACCTCCAGACTTTGCTGGACGGAAGCCGTTTGACGCATTTCCGCGCGAAAACTCACGTTTTGCGGGAGAGCGCACGAATGGACATGCGCTTCCGCCATACACGGCTCCTGCTCTGAAAGGTGTCGGGCCGGAAGCTGCTCAAGGCAATGGCCTGCCCCGGCCAAGCGTTCAAGCTTTTGCAGAAACTCAGCCAGTTCCTGCCCCTGAGCCTCCTCCTCGCAATAATGGCAGGCTCCACTCTGTCGAAACTGCCTCAGAGGGCACTGCCTCTTCCGATGCGTACAAAAAGCAGCTTGTCACTTACGGATTTTTTTCGGGGCTGCTTGTGCTGCTTTTTACATTGCTCGTGGTGTTTTCACTGTTTTCCCAGAAACGCTGGGATGAAGGGCTGAAACAGCCTTTAAAGGCCGCCCTTTCCCAAAGTTTTTACCGTGAATACACGCTCTCTTCTCCTGTGCTGCTCACTGTGCCTTTTGCCGCAAGCTGCGCCGGCTATGTGCTTATATCACCCACCGGCACACAGAACTACTACGGTATTGTTGTGCGCTGCACTACAATGTATGGTCCGTTCGCCGCCGTTTTTGTGTACGACGTGAACCATGGCACCGCAGAATTCATCGACTATGCACAACTTGATGGAAAGGCCCGTTCTGCCATCGTGAACGCCTCGCGAAATTCACAGCTTCGGTATTGGGAAAAAAAGATTCCCGCCATCATGAAAAACTCACATGTTGCAAAGGGGAAATAAATGAAACGAAACGAACTGTACGCATACATCACTGCTTCGTTTGCGCTTTTGGTGCCGGTTCCAGGGCGGCTCGCCTATGGTATTGTGCTCATTGCCATGCTGAACCTGCTTATGCTGTGCGCCACGTTGTTCCGGAGACTGGTGCCGCTGCTCAAGCTTGACGGCCTGCATCCCGTGCTGATTGCGGTGTTTCTGGTGGCCATGACCGTGCTGTTCAAGCAGTGGCTCATATGTTTTTCGCCGCTGATGGCTCTGGTTCTGGGGTTCGCAGTCTACATGCCTGCGGTGTCTTCGTTCATGATTGGTTACCTGTACAAAAAAGGCCCGGATTCGCTCGTGCACGAGCTCTTTCGTAACATGGGGCAGAGCGGTCGGTTTTCGCTGTATGCGCTGGGCTTTTTCTTGTTCCGTGATGTGTTCGGTTACGGCACCGTTACCCTTCCGTCCCGTGAGGGACTTTTGACGCTTCCTTTGGTGAAGGCAGGAGAAGCGGCTGTCCATGTGGGAGTGTTCTGGGCTTCAATCCCCGGCGCACTTGTGCTTTCCGCCCTGCTGGTGGTGCTAATCTCATCAGTTACCAGGGCACTGGAGCTCGCCCGGCCAGACGGATATGCCGGGCAGGAGGCAAGCCATGCTGAATAACATGGCCTATTACTGCCTGTACACGTCTGTCGTGCTTGTATACGGAATCGGCATAAACCGCGCCACGGTTTTATGCGTAAATTCCCGGCATCTGGTGCTGTATGCGATTAAAATGCTGCTTTCAGTGAGCGCCACGGCAACGCTGGTCTACCTGATTGCCGTGCACCTTTTGATTCCTGTGCGTCTTCTTGAGCTGTTTCCGTTTGTGGCGGTTCTCATTTTCGCCGTCATAGCCATGTTCATCGAATCGATTGTGCGCATCACGGCCAGAACGAATGCGTCTGAATTCGGTGTTTCCATGCTGTGCATCCTGCTTTCCGTGAACGAAAGCACATCGCTGGGGGAATGCGTGGTGAACGCCTGCCTCTGCGCCCTTTCATTTTTCTGCTTTATTCCTTTTTTGTATGCCATCAGAAAGCGGGTTGAAATTTCTGGCACAGGGAAGCAGTTTGAAAATTTGAGCCTCATCTTTATAAGCGTGGCGCTCATCATGATTGCCATGCTTGTTTGGAACGTGTCATGGCTCAACCCGGGGGTGTTCCAATGATTCTGACAGTGTTCATGCTGTATCTTGTCGTGCTGGGCTGCTCCGCGCTCCTGTTTTTTATCCTCATGATTCTTCTCCAGTCTCTGAGCGCCCAAAAAATCAACGCGGAAGAACCGCTTTTTTCGCGTACCGAGATTGAATTTGTAAACAGCCATCCTGAGGCCAAGCCCCTTGACACCGGTGTAAAAGCTGTTGTGCTTTGTTCAGCGCAAAAGCAGCTTGCAGAAAGCGTGCGGCATTTTTCTTATGCTGGTGAACGCGACTGCTCTCTGTTCTTTTCTATGTATGATGCCGAAGGTGACTGCACGTGGAGCTGCATCGGCTTTGGCGACTGCATGCGGAAATGTCCGCGAGATGCCATTATGATTGTGAATGGCACTGCGGAAGTGACAGCCGCCTGCAACGGCTGCGGATTGTGCCTTGACGCATGTCCCAAGCACCTGATTTCGCTTGTTCCCAAAACTGACCTTGAATGCAGGCGCTGCGCCGCTCCAGACGGAACTCGGAACGGCTGCTCGGAATGCGGCGCTGTGACAAAAATTCCTGCAAACACAAAAAAAGGCTTCCAATTCTGGCAAAAGTGCTATAAAATGATCCATAGGAATACAAGTGAACAATGAGGGAGCTGTTTCTCTGCCTTGAAATTTCTGCCGATTTTTTGGCAGGGGCACGTCAGGATACGCTTGAAAAACACTATCAGGATGTGTACAAACCGCTGTTGACCTTTCTCTACCAGCACCCCAAGTGTGTGTGCGCCATGGGCTTTACCGGCTTTCAGCTTGCCCTGTACGCAAAAAAGCACCCCGAGGCCCTCGAACTTTTGGGGGAGCTCACAAAGCGCAATCAGGTTGAACTGCTCGGCGGCGGCTACTATGCACCTGTTTTTCCGCTTCTTTTTCCCGCAGACCGAAGTGCGCAGCTGGAAAAACTTACGGCGGCTTTGCGTAGCACCATCGGAAAACGTCCCCGGGGCATGCAGCTGTTCGGGAGCATGTGGGATTCTTCCCTGGTTACCACCATGCACTCGTGCGGCATGGAATACGTGACTGTTGACGCTTCCCTGCTTGATGCCGCAAAAACACATGTGCTTCCGCTCATTACCAGTGACCAGGGCAGAACGCTCAAAGTGTTTCCCGTTTTGAACCGTTTGCTTCCGCTTCCATCGGAATCGGGCGAGGCTTGGATTCAGCGTATAAAAAATTCGGTTTCATCTGAATTGGGCCCGGAGTCTTCTGGGGCGGCAGAAGATCAGGCTGTGGTTTGCCTTTCGTTTGATCCTGAACAGCTTGCTTTGTTTTTGGAAAGCCCGTGCTGCACTTTTTTCCAGGAAATGAATGAATCGGACGCTTTTTCATGCGCGGCGGACGGTGTCGCATTTTCCACGCCGCAGCGGGTATGCAGGCTTTTGCGCCGATTTGTTACAGCCTATGTTCCGGCCGGCATGGACGGCACCATCTCCCGGTGGGCCCAGAGCCCGTACAAGGCGCAGGAGGATCATGGCCGTTTTCCGTTGACCATTCACGATTTTTTGAACGTCTATCCGCATAACCGCCGCCTGTACGAACGGATGGTGTACGTGAGCATGCTAATAACTAACTGCCATGGCGACAGGATCCGCAAGGCGGCTGCACGCGAAAAGCTGTGGGAAGCACAAAGCGGTTTTGCCTACGTTACGCCGGGTTCCGGGCTTCCTGCGGTTGCTTCTGACCGCCAGCAGGCCTACCGCGCATTGAACGAAGCGGAGCGCCTTGTGCGTGAGGCCGCTGAATACAAAGAAGCCGTTACCAGCTATGACTACAACGCCGACGGCTTGAACGAATATGTGTGTTCAATGGAAAAATACCATGCCGTGCTTTCTGTGCAGGCTGCGGCAATCACCGAGCTGGAAATCATGCACGCAGGCGGAAACTACGCGGCGAATCTTTCGCGCCGTGCTGAATTTGACGCAGTTTCCGACAGATACACTCGCGGCTTTTTTGTGGAGCACCTGCTTGAAGAGTCCGAAAGCGAGCCCTATATGCACGGAAAGCCGTGCGGCGCGGGCATTTTTTCGCAGATCCGGTTTGCCGAAAGAAAGTTCGACCAGAAACGCCGTGAAATTCATTTGGAAGGGCGGGGCGAATATGGCCAGCTCCAGCAACCGGTGCGGCTTTTAAAAAGCTACGCGATTACTTCCGACGGCATGAGTGTTCAGTATATTCTGAAAAATGAAAGTCCGTTCAAGCTTACAGGCGTGCTGTTCGTTGAGAGCAATTTTTCTCAGACAGAATTTGCATCGGCTACGCATGAAGTTCAGTACGAAGCAGAGCTTATCATTGGAGGCGAAAAAACGACTGTTGACTGCGGAGCTCCGTTCAGGACCGGCGGAGGTGTTTCTTACGTGCAGATCACCGACAGCGTTGACAAAAACACATTCGTGTTTGCCCCAAACGAAGACGCAGGCTTTTGCGCGCTCCCGGTGGATTTTAGGAGGCCCATATGCAGCGACCGCGCCGAATTGACTTCGCAGACAGTGTGCATCGCATTTTTCTGGAAGGTTGACATTGACCCGGGACGGGATCTTGAAAAAACGGTGGGTCTCAATATCATTCCCGCAAAAAAGGATCGTGGCAAAAAAAAGCTGCGCGCTGTGGCAGCTGCCGATGGCAAATGACTGCTGCCGGTTTTCTGATGTATGCCACTGCGCTCGTTTTGATCCGTGCGTAAAGGTTGCATACCGTGCTTCTGCAAATGCTGCCTCTGGATTGAAGACTTGTTTCTGCACCGTGGTGTGTTGACTGCTTTGTGCTAACGCCCTATGATTTTTTTTCGGAGCGATTTATGCCACCATGCGCGAAATTTTTCTGCCGCTAGATACAGGCGGTACATCGCTGGTTTTAGCGGCACATCCCAGCTTCCGATGCGGTGCGTGTTTTGTCCGCCAAAGCCTGTCTTGAACTGGTAAAGTCCGTGCATGGGGTGGCCTTCGTCGGCCGTGGGCGGCATTCCGTAAAAGTCATAGACTGGGGCGCCGTAGGTTTTTGCGTCTTGGATGGCCGTCCATTGCAGGAGGTATGCGGGCATGAGGTTCCGCTTGGAGTTTCCGCTTGCTCCGTACAGGTACACGGCCTCGCGTCCGCAGAACAGTGTGATGATTCCTGCAAGCGCTTCTCCATCGTGCCGTGCAAGGTACAGGGTCAAAAGCGGATCTGCTTTTTTTTGGGCCTGCAAGTCAGAAGCTTCTCGCCCGTCTTTTGTATTTTCTTGCTCCCCATGTTCCATAGGCGAATTTGCGGGGGCACCGCGTTGCAGAAGGTCGTGGTAATATTCCCTTTCGTGAAAACTCACCCCGTCGCGCTCGCTTGTCTGCATGAACAGGCCGTAGAATGTGTTGAACGCTTCTTCAAAGTCGGAATCTGTTCCGTAGTGCCGGGTCACCTGCACGCCTTTTTTTGCCGCAAGGCGGATATTGTAACGCCACTTGTTTTTCATGCAGGAAAGAAGTTCTTCTTCTGTTTTTGAAAGGTCAAGGAGCGTAGTGTCAGGCGGCTGCACGGAGACAGGCGAGCGGTAAAGCGGGAGCGAATTTGCCCGTGCGCAGGAAACAAGCTCTTTTGCGAAAGCGTCTCGCTCCCCGGGGCCTGGAAAATCCACAGGAGGATCAAACCTGATAAAAAGCGTGTCAGCTGGAAGGTGTGGCGCAAGTCCTCTTGCAATCGCACAAAGGCTGTCCGCGAGTTTTTCCGTGTATGCAGATGAGCTTTCTTTGTTGGATTCTCCTTCGGCAGGCGCATCGTCTTTTTGGGACGATAAGAGTCCGGTGCCGGCGGACGGGACGTTAAATTCCGGGGCCATGGGAATGTATGCAAGTGAAAAACGCTTTATCTTTGCCACGCTGAAAGAACGCACCAGAACCGCGAGAACGGTGGAGTCTGAGAATAAAGGCTCTGGCCGTTCCGGTGTTTCTGCTGGGCCTCTAGAATCTGCCGGCAGGCCTGCCTGCCGTGTGCCGGAGCTTTTGGTGCTGTACGCCTCAAGCTGTCCTGAACTGAACGGTTCAAGTGAACCGTCTGCATGCAGGGCAACGTACTCGGTTTTCCACCCGTGTGCAGCCTTGAATTCGGCCCAAAACGGGGTCTGCAAGAATCGCTGTTTCATATGTCCTTAAATTGCTGCTCGCTGGCACAGATGAGGTGCCAGGTTTTCACGGTCGGTTCGTGCTGTGTCATGATTCACTGGTGAATTCGGTTTGGATCATGTACAATCCTGCACGGATCAATGCACGTCGCCGTCTACCGTGTGCACGGTGGAAATGGCTTTTCCGTCTGCCACAAGCGCTGTTCCGCACACATTTGCGGCGCGTCCTGTTATCTTGATCTGGACGGAAAAGAAGTCGTCGATGGTTATCTCTTCAGGCTTCTCCACGTCACCGTCAGCGCCTTCGAGCGTAACGGGGGTGCCGGGTTCTGCCCATGGAGCTTCAAGCGGCTCCACGTGGGCTTTGCCTTCGGTGTCTTTCCAGTCGGCGGCAAGGAGCATTCCACGGCTTTCAATGCCGCGCATGGTGCGTGGGGCAAGGTTTGCCGCAAGTATGATGTGTTTTCCCAAAAGTTCTTCAGGCTTCAAGAAATCGCGCAGACCGCTCTGTATGACACGTGGTTGGCCGCTTCCATCGTCGAGCGTCTCGACGTAAAGCTTTTCGCCTTCGGGGTTGTTTTCCACCTTGGTGATTTTTGCCACGCGCAGGTCGATTTTTTCATTGAAGCACGCCACCTGGTTTTCAGCAAGCGCAGGCCCGTTCTTTGCGTTCTTGGTCTTCTTTCCGGCCTTGCCGCTTTTTGCGCTTGTGTCAGCTTTTTCGCCCCGTTCCTTCTGGCTTCCAGAATATTTTTCGCGGAATGCTTCCGCCGTCTTTTGGTCGAGCGGGGTAAAGAACACTTCAGGCTCAAGAACGGTGTCCAAACCTTCAGTCTTTCCGAGGTCGTTCCAGTTGAGACCTCCTGCTACGTGTTCTTCGCCAAAGCACGGCTCGTCAATCTGTTTTCCAAGGTATGAAAGGATCTTCTCGCTGAACTGGGGCAGATAGGGGTGGACGAGTATCATCAAGTCTTTTATGATGTAGCAAAGGTTGTAGATGAGTTTTGCCGCCCTGCCAGGATCCGTTGTGCGTGTTTTCCAAGGCTCTCCTGCCTGGAACGCCTTGTTTCCGATGTCGCTTATTGCAAAAATTTCATGGAATGCGTCTTTCAGCTCTGCCCATTCAAGGTGCGCGGTGAGTTTCGCCTCGTGTTCACGCACGTCTTTCCACAGCTCCTCGTCTGCGGTAGCATCCGGGATCTTGCCGCCATAATATTTTGTCACAAAAAGAAGCGTCCTGTTTACAAGGTTTCCAAGGTTTCCGATGAGCTCGCCATTGTACTTTTCGCGGAACTCTTTCCATGTGAACTGATAGTCCTGCTTTTCAGGGCGGTTATAGAAAATGTAGAAACGCCATGCATCTGCCTTGATGCCTGTTTCAATCGCATCTGTGCCGAACACTCCGACACCGTGGCTTTTTGAAAATTTTCCGCCTTCGTAATTCAGGTATTCGGTGCTTGACATATGGAACAGCTTTGTCCAGTCGTGCCCGCTTCCCAAGAGCGTGCAGGGAAAGATTACGGTATGGAATGGGATGTTGTCTTTTCCGATGAACTGGAACAAATCGACAGGCGGCTTTTCGGCGGCCTCATCGCTTTCCGATGGAAGCCACCAGCTTTTCCAGTCGAAACAGGGTTTTCCTTCGGACTTCAATTCATCTTCCAGCTGCTTGGTGATTGACATGTAGCCGATCGGGGCGTTGAACCACACGTAGAACACCTTGTTTTCGTAGCCCGTTTTTGGCACCGGGATTCCCCATTTCAGGTCGCGGGTTATGGCCCGCTCGTTCAGGCCGTCACGGAGCCAGGCGCGTGTCATGTTGATGGCGTTGTCAGACCAGCGGCCCCTTTCGCTTGCATCGTTCATCCACGTGTCGAGCTTTGTGCTGATGGCGGGCAGGTTTATGTACAGATGTTTGGTTTCTCTCACTTCTGGCGTGCATCCGCATGTTGCGCACCGTGGGTTCAGCAGTTCCACCGGGTCAAGCAGGCTTCCGCACTTGTCGCACTGGTCTCCTCTTGCGTCGTCGAAGCCGCATTTAGGGCAGGTGCCGTGCACGTAGCGGTCTGCGAGAAATCTTGAGCATTTTGGGCAGAAAGGCTGCCGGTTTGTGTGCTCGGTGATAAGTCCGTTTTTCTCAAGATCCCGGAAAAGCTTTTGCGTTATCTCCGTGCATTCATCGTTTGACGTGCGCCCGAATTTGTCAAAGTTGATGTGGAACCATTTGTATATTTTGTCATGCTCTGCAAAATAGTAGTCGCACAGCTCCCGTGGAGTCTTGCCTTCTTCGAGCGCGCGGGTTTCTGTTGCGGTGCCGTACTCGTCGGTGCCGCAGACATAGAGCGTGTCGTAGCCGCGGTTCCGGCAGAATCGTGCGAAAACATCGGCAGAAAGCATCTGTATGAGATTTCCTAGGTGGGGTATGTTGTTCACGTAGGGGAGCGCGCTTGTGATAAGTCTTCTGTTCATTCTGCAATTATAGAAAATAGCGGCCCGATAGTCAACGTTGTGACGCTCCGCGCCTGCAAGCTCTTGCTGGATTGATTAGTGCAGAAAGGGTACATGCCGTGCTTCTGCGAAGCCAGCCCCTTGCCAGAAGCCTTGTTGCAAACATGGGCGAAATGAACGTTTAAAATCAGCCGCGCAGATGGCGCGTCTGATTCTGATTTCGTTTTTTTTTCAAAACTCACTCGGTTCTTGGCTGACGTTTTTCACTCCGTTGCGAAACGGCGTTTCAGGTGATGAAAAAAGTTGATATTTTTTTTCATTGCCGGAAGCATAGAAAGGGTATGTATCCTTTGCTGCAATACCTTATAAGAAAACACACCAGGCAAAGACTTCTTTATCACTGCCCAAGGGTCAAATTCCAGAAAAATCATACCTGCCTTGTGCGTTAGGCTGTGTTGATTTAGAAAATGTTTGTTTTCAACCAGTCAATAGCCAATAGTTTTTGCATGTGCATGGCTCACAATTATTCTGAATGGTTGCTGCCATGAAACAGTCCGCGCGGTACTTGACACTTGTTTTTTGATGATATACAATAGCCCACAGTTTTTGTTTGGGGGTATTCCTTTGTCAGTAAAACGAACATCAGCAGAAAAACGGCACGCCCAGAGTGAAGTTCGCCGTCTGCGAAACAAAGCCGTAAAATCTCGGGTGCATACCAGCGCCAAAAAGTATATCGCCGCAGTTCAGAAAAAGGATCAGACGCTTGCTCTCGATTTGCTGCGCGCCTTGCAGTCCGAGCTTGACAACGCATTGCGCAAAAATGTCTTGAAGCGGAATTCCGTGTCTCGCAAAAAAAGCCGCATGTACAAGCTGTATAACGTTACATTTGCCGCTCCTGCCAGCGCAAACTGATGCATGGCTGTCAGATGGTTCCATGTGGATTCGTCTGGCAGCTGGATCTGTTGCGTCTGCCGTTTTGCTGGAAGGTTCGATTTCAGAATGTTTTTGTATCTCTGTTTTTTTGAAGAAAATCTGAAAACTGCTTGTCTTAAAAAATAATGTTCAGCAGAGATGATGGTTTGTGATGCAATATGGGGCTTGCAGCTTCATGTCCGTCAGTGAACTGTGTTGGGGGTATGGTAATGTCCTCTAAAAAAGTAACAAAGTATGATTTAGTTGAAGCCGTGTACCAGCATACAAATGAAGAAAAGCGTACAGTGCAGAATATCATTGAGCTGTTGCTTGAAGAAATAAAAACATCATTAAAAGAAGGAAACACCATCGAGCTGCGGGGGTTCGGCACATTTGAGCCAAGGCTGAGAAAGGGGCGGGTAAAGGCCCGAAACCCCAAGACCGGTGAGCAGCTTTCCGTGGCTCCTCATTACGTGGCGGCGTTTAGGTCGGGGCAGGAGCTCAAAAAAGCGCTGTGGACTCTCCCCGTGTCTGAATCTGGTTCTGACGTTGTGCTTTCGGACTGTTCCCCATCTGATTTGTAGTTGCGCCGTCCTGCTTTGTTTTCTATGCAGCGAATCCCGCCTTTTGCTCTCCATGGACTGCTTTGTGCGCTAGGAGCGGTGCTGTTCGCATCTTCACATCCTAATCCTGTGGTGCATGGTGGAGCCGGGGCATTGGGCTTTGTGGCTCTGGTTCCTGTGTTTGCGCTGTGCGCCTCGGCTCCGTTCAGGACTGTCTGGCTGTGGGGTGCCCTCTACGGTGCGCTGGGTTACGGACTGTTCTGCTTTTGGCTTTCAAGATTCAACCCGTATACAATATACATTGTGGCTGTTCTGTACGGGCTTATGATTTCTCTGGTGTTTGTGGCGCTCCATGCCGTGTGGGTTCTTGGGCGGCGTTTCAGGTTTGCTGGCATGGCTATTGTGTGGTGCGCCTGGGAGTTTTTAAAGACGCAGGGGTTTGCGGGCTTTGGATATGGGGTGCTGGGCTATACGCAGTGGCGCTTTGTTCCGCTGATCCAGTGTTCGGCTCTCGGGGGGGTGTGGATGGTTTCGGCTGTTTGCGCGCTTTGTGCGGCTTCCTTGTGTGCCAGTTCTGTTCGGTTTTGGAGCGCGAGGCGCAAGGCCTCCAGTGAAACCGCTTCACGCTGTATGCAGACAAAAAAGCCTTGCAAGGCTGTTCTGTGCGCATTATTGCCCTTCATGTGTTGGCTGGGACTTTTTGTTCTCGCACTTCTTTATGGAACTCTTGTTATTGTGGTTCAAAAAAGACGGCCTGTTCAGGACTTTCCTGTTGCGCTGGTGCAGGGAAATTCAAGCCCATGGAAAAACGGTGTAGATGCGTACTGCAAGGAATTTGAGCGTCTCCGCTCCCTTACAGAACAGGCGCTTTTGGAACAGCCCCAGACCGAGCTGGTGGTTTGGCCTGAGACGGCGTTCGTGCCTCCTGTGGTGTACAATTATTACAGCCGCCGTGACAGTGCCCGCTATCAGCTGGTCTGCTCGCTCCTTTCATACATTGATTCACGCGACGTGTGTTTTGTGATCGGAAACCAGCATTCCGTGGATTCTGGCGGTGCCTTTCCTGATGACTACAACGCCACACTC
The DNA here is from genome assembly GCA_022510905.1 of Treponema sp. GTDB lineage: Bacteria > Spirochaetota > Spirochaetia > Treponematales > Treponemataceae > Treponema_D. Next base: position 49,066 of record JAFLSN010000008.1, on the reverse strand, counting down.
GTGTTTGACAGCGCACGGGGCAACGTGATTCCGCCTAAACCTGAAGTGTACCGCAAGATTCATCTGGTTCCGTTTACCGAGCATTTTCCGTATAAAAAGCAGTTTCCACGTATCCATGAAAAGCTCCTGCTGGGAGACAGCCATTTTTGGTCAGCAGGAAATGAATACAAGGTGTTTTCGTGCCGGAACATGGATTTTGCGACACCGATTTGCTTTGAAGACACTTTCGGTTCTGTCTGCCGCCGTCTTGCCAAGAACGGTGCAAGGCTTTTTGTAAACGTGTCGAATGATTCTTGGGCCGGCAGCGATGTTTGCCAGATCCAGCACCTTGCCATGGCAACGTTCCGTTGTGCCGAAAACCGCCTGCCTGAAGTGCGCTCAACCGCAAGCGGCGTTACATGCAGCATTGACCGCACCGGGCGTGTGGTGGAATTTGCGCCGTCATTTGAAGCCACCGTGCTGTGCCACACGGTTTCCGTTCCCGCCGAACGTCCGTGCACATTGTATACCCGCTTTGGAGACTGGTTCGGCTGTGCGCTTCTCTTGGCTTCACTTCTGTTTTTTGTTTGCAGGGCAGTGTCCTGTGTTTGCTCACGGTGTAGGCATTCAAGGTTGAATGGCGTTTGAGCGGACGGGCCTGTGCTGCGCGGCTTTTAAAACCTGAATTTGAGAATATTGCGCAAAACTGGTTCGTGCGTAAAAGGGTGCATACCGTGCATCTGCGAGGCCGGGGCCTGGCTTGAAACCTTGCTTTTGGGCCGGGAGGAGGGGTGATTTCCCTGTTTTTTCCAACTAAGCTCTGTTCACAAAGCGTCCGGTTTTCGCTATACTTTCCGTCATGGTCACAACATCCGTGCTGAAGAACAATGTATTGCTCATAACCGAATCAGTGGAATGCGCACGAACCGTGTCCATCGGCTTCTGGTTTGCGGCAGGGAGCCGTTATGAGCGCGACGGACAGCATGGAATTTCCCATTTTTGCGAGCATCTGCTGTTCAAGGGGTGCGCCGCCTTTGGAGCGGAACCTGCCCGCTCCGCCCATGAAATTGCGGCTGCATTTGACCGCATCGGAGGCTATGTTAATGCCTTTACAGAACGTGAGGCTGTCTGCGTGTACTGCACGGTTCCTGCTGAAAGTTCCTCTGTCGCAACGGCTCTTTCGGTGCTTTCTGGCATGGCTGAGCACGCTGACTTTCCTGAAGAGGAGCTTGAACGGGAACGCGCGGTGGTTAAGAGCGAAATTGTCGCAAGCCTTGATGACAGCGAAGAGGCTGCTTTTGACGCGGCGGCCTCTGCGGTGTGGCCAGGCCAGTCTGTCAGCGCGAGCATCAGCGGTTCCATGTCAGACCTGGACGGCCTTTTGCGCGGAGATGTGTGCGCCTGGTATGAGAATTATTTTGCCAAGGGAGAACTCACGGTGTGCGCGGCAGGTGCCGTTAGCGAAGAACTGCTGCGTCCTGTCTTGGAGACGCTTTCTGTGCATCGGCCTGTTCGCCGCTTTCATTTTGGGTCACCTCCGGTCTGGAAGCCGGGCACGTGTTTTGTTTCGGCCCCGTTCCGTTCCCAGCAGCTGTTCCTGCTTTATCCGTGCGCACTTCCTGAGACCATGCAGGACTACTGTACCATGTCGGTTATGAACGCACTTGCGGGCGACACCATGAGCAGCCGGCTGTTTGAGGCACTCCGCGAGAAGAGCGGATTTTGCTACACCGTGTACAGTTTTTTTACGTTCTATGAAGATGCCGCGCTGTGGAGCGCCTACTGCTCATGCGAAAAACGGAACGCGCTGCCTGTGTCGCGCATTCTACACGCTGAGCTTGAAGCGCTGCGCACAGGCAGCATAACCGAAGACGAGCTCAAGGCCGCCAAGGAGCACCTGTGCGGCGAAGAAATCATTGGAAGCGAAGACATGGAATTCCGCATGAAGCGCCTTCAGCGAAACCATGCGCTCGGCTTTCCTCAGGTTGAAACAGACGACATAATCATGAACATTCGCGCTGTAAGCCAGGATTCCGTGCGCTCCATGCTTAATGCTCTGTTCAACATCGAAAAGAAGGCGTTCGTGTCATATGGCCCTGCGCTTTCGGCAAAAACCAGGAGGGATATGCTGACATGAACGATTCTGTTTTTATCCGCTGCACGGTGCAGCAGAACGCCTTGCCGCCAGTTTACAAAACCGCTGGTGCCGCTGGCGCGGACGTGTGCGCGTTTGTGGGCGAACCGGTTGTAATTCAGCCTAAAGGCAGGGCGCTTGTTCCCACAGGTCTATGTTTTGAAATCCCCGACGGCTACGAAATTCAGGTGCGTCCAAGGAGCGGCCTCGCATTTAAAAACGGACTTACCGTTTTGAACAGCCCCGGCACGATTGACAGCGACTATCGTGGCGAGCTGAAAGTGCTGCTGTTCAATGCAGGAAGCGAAGCCGTTACGGTTTGTTCCGGCGACCGCATTGCCCAGCTGGTGGTGGCGCCGGTTGTGCGCGGAATTTTTGTAGCCAGCGAGACGCTTTCGGAAACGGAGCGCGGCACGGGGGGCTTTGGAAGCACAGGTACGCGGGAATGAAGAACAAACGGGAAGACCTGTTCAAAGAGTCAAAGGATAAATTTCAGCCTTTCCACAAAAAGCTCTGGGCGCTGTCAGGCCGCCTGTACGAAATGTTCCGTGCGCCCATCGGCGTGCTGCGCCGACGCTTTCCCAATCTTCCCTCTCTCGGTTCAATCGGCACCTCGCTTGCATCGTTCAGACTGTGCCGCACGTTCTGGAACGCGGTGGTGGCTGTCTCGCGCAAGGCCTCGTTCACGCGGCTTGAGGCGTTTGGACGCGCCCGGCTTCTCAAGATTGATGAAATCCGCTCGAACGTGCTGGTCAAATACATTGCCCGCGAACTGTTCTTGTACTTTTTGGTGTGCTTTCTGTTTTTTTTTGTGGTGTTTTTTGTGAACCAGATTCTGCTTCTTGCGGAAACCATCCTGAAAAAACGGGTGCCTGTTTTTTCTGTGCTGCGCCTCATCTGGTACTGTCTCCCCGCCATAATAGCCCAGTCCGGGCCGTTTGCCACGCTCGTGGGTTTTTTGATGTGCCTGGGCCGCATGGTCACCGACAATGAAGTGCTCATCCTGAGGGCAAGCGGGCAGCGCTATCTCACCATTTTGACTCCGGTGCTGGTGATGGGGCTGCTCATTTCCGTATTCAGCTTTGTGATGAACGACTATTTTTTGCCGCTGGGAACCCTGCACTACAACCGCATGTACCGGCAGATCATCGTTTCAAATCCTGCCGTGGAGCTTGAATCCCATTCCATCAAGCGGATGAACGATTCCACGATTGTAATCGGCACCGTTGACAAGCGCCATGTGAGCGACCTTGTTTTTCTTGATGTTGACGATGAAGGCGTACAGCGCATGATTTTTTCGAAAGAAAGCGACGTGTTGAACGCCGTGAGCCCGGGTGTCCTCATGCAGCTGATTATGAATGACGCGGTGGTCCTTCTTCTTGACGGCAAAAAAAGCGCCAGCTACGATATGCTCGTCTCGGACACCTTGACGCTCAATATATTCGAGTCTTCAATCATTCAGCACTCGGGCGCAACGTCTCCGCGTGAAATGACGTCATACGACCTGTACAAAAAAATCAGTAAGATGAAGACGGAGAGCGATGTCGGCAAAAGTCACCTGAATTCCTACAACCTGGAGTTCAACAAAAAATTTTCCATACCGTTCGGCTCGATTTTTTTTGCCATTCTTGCTTTTCCACTTGCGCTGGTGTTCGGCAGGAAGGACGGGCAGACACTGGGCCTCATTTTTGGCATCATAATTTCTGTGATGTATTGGGCGGCTACAATCCTTGGCCAGATGTTCGGCATACGGGGCGGTTACAACGGCTTTTGGATGATGTGGGGCCCGAACTTTTTTATCGGGACCGTTGGCATGCTGCTCTATGTGAAGCTGAGGAAAAAATGAAACTGGTTCTCTATCTGTTGCGGCATTTTTTTGCGGTGTTTTTTGGGGCGCTCGCATTTTTTGTGCTCATCCTGCTGCTCACCGATTTGCTCATGAATTTGTGGAACTATATTTCAAAGGAGGTGCAGTCCGAGCAGGTGGTGCAGATCCTGCTGTACTACATTCCCAAAACCGTGTGGTATGCGGTGCCTGTTGCTGTGCTGTTTGCCACCGCATACACGCTGAGCGACCTGTATGCAAAAAACGAGCTGCTTGCAGTTTTCGCGTCGGGCGTGTCGCTGTTCAAGTTTACCGTGCCACTCCTGGTTGTGTCTGTGTTTATGAGCGTGGGGCTTTTTCTGTTTGAAGACAATTTCGTGAACCCCTACTACGCGAAAAAACAGGCACTCCAGCAGAAAGTGCTCCAGAAAGAACAGTCGCTCAACAACGACAAGATTGTGGTTATGGCCGACGAAGGAAATGTCATCTACAAGGCTGACTATTTTGACAATGGCCTTGAACGCCTGTACAATATGTTCGTGATTTTCAGGACTCCGGAGCATGAGCTGGTTGCGGTGCTGAGGGCCGAAAGCGCCATATGGGTTGACGGCCGCTGGAAGCTCAGCAGCGGCATGCAGTATCAGCTGAATGACGATGAAGTTGTAACCGGTCCGCCCGAGGCTGAGCTGCTGGCACGGCTTGACGAGCCGCCTGAGACATTCCGCAACAACACCATTTCTGTTGAAGGTGTTAATACCCGCGAAGCACGGGCCTATATTGCCCATCTGCAAAAGGCGGGGCTTCCGAGCGCGGAAGCACGGTCGCTGTATTACAAAAAATACGCCTTTCCGTTTGTGGTGTTCATCGTGGTGTTTCTGGCGATTGGGCTCAGCGGAAAAACACGCAAAAACGTGCTGCTCATTTCACTTGCGTCTAGCATAGCGGCGACCGTGCTGTTCTACATCATGCAGATGGTCACCATGCTCATGGCCAAGTTTGAAACTATACCGCCTCTCATGGGGGCATGGTTTCCTGTGATATTTTTTATTTTTTTAAGCATCATGCTTTTAAAATATGCTCGGACATAGAATCCGCAGGTAATAGTTGTGCAGGCAGAAGCACAAGCGGAAGTGTGCCACTTGTGTCCGGGCCCGCATTGAGCGTTCGGACTGGCGCGTATTTTTACGAGGCTTTTTTTGCGGTGCCGCTGGTTGTGGCAAAGCTGAAGGCAGGGGGGGATCAGATTTTATGGAACATTTTTTTGAACTACAGCATCAGGATGCAACCAGCCTTGCGCGGACAGGTACGCTGCATCTGGCCCATGGCACGGTGCAGACTCCCGTGTTCATGCCTGTGGGCACAAACGGAGATGTAAAAGCTCTCACCAAGGACGACCTTGACGAAATCGGCTTTGAGATCATACTCGCGAACACCTACCACCTGTACCTGCGGCCCGGGGCAGGTTTGGTGCATGACGCGGGTGGACTCCACGGCTTTACAAGATGGCCGCACAATTTTTTGACTGATTCAGGCGGCTTTCAGGTGTTTTCTCTTGCGGCCCTGCGCAAAATCACGGAGGAGGGCGTGATGTTCCAGAGCCACATCGATGGAAGCCGCCACCTGTTCACGCCGGAAAACGTGGTGCAGACGCAGGTGCTGCTCAATTCCGACATCCAGATGCAGCTTGATGTGTGCACGGGATACGGCGTTACGCGCGAAGAAGCAGAGCGTGCCCTCCGCATTACATCTGACTGGGCTATCCGTGCCAACACCGCCTGGTGCCATGCAGTGGCTGATGGCTACCGTGGCGCCCTGTTTCCTATTGTGCAAGGCAATTTTTTTGATGACCTCAGAAAAGAAAGTGCCCAGTTTGTGGCGAGCCTTGACAGTCCCGGCATTGCCATCGGCGGCCTTAGCGTAGGTGAGCCGGCGGAGCTGTTCGCCGAAAAGCTGCAATATACTGTGCCTTTTCTGCCACGCGAAAAACCCCGTTACGTGATGGGAATCGGAACCCCCGAATATATTCTTGAGGCGGTGTCAGACGGCATTGACATGTTCGACTGCGTGCTTCCTACTCGCAACGCACGGAACGGATCCTATTTCACGCACAGCGGAATGCTTTCCATAAAACAGGAGCGTTTTGCCCGCGACTTTAGCCCCATCGACACACAGTGCACGTGCAAGGTGTGCCGCACCTACAGCCGCGCATATCTTCGCCACCTGTTCAAAGAGCAGGAAATCCTTTCGGCCATGCTCGCGAGTTACCACAACCTGTATTTTTTACACACCCTTATGCAGGAAATTCGTGAAGCCATCAGGCAGGATCGCCTGTCCCTTTACCGCGCCGAATTTTTGAAACAATTCCGGTCAAAGTCGGTTTAGTGAAGGTATGTATGGTGGCCGAAGGCTTGCGGCATGTCGCAGGGTTGTAACTTTAGGCCGTTTTGTATAAACTGAACTGGGAGGATTCTGTACAGAATGAAACAAAGAGGACTGTTCATGGCCGTGCTCTGCTGCCTTTGTGTTGCAGCCCTGCCAGCCCAGGACCTGGAAGATGAGCACGAGGTTGAGTTTCTTCCGCAGGAAAAAACTTCAGGCGGCTCAGGACAGGACGCAAATATAAAAGCCATAGTCTCCCGCGAGAAAATCTATCCTGAAGCCAAGCGCCCCAAGCCTGTGGCAAAGGAAGCGGCGGCGCTTTCTGCGGAACGCACGGGAGAACATGCCGGCGACGACTATGTAAAGGACGTGACCGACACATTCAGATACGGCCTTGAAGAAGAAATCGCAAACCAGATTGATGAAATCAGCAAAAACGGGGATCTTCGGTTTGTGGAGCCCATCTATGACCTGTTTCAGGAAACAAAAAATCCGTCCATACGGTGCAAGATTCTTGACTATTTCGCCAAGCTCAAAGATCCGTGCCTTGAGGACTATGCCTGCGAAGTGATAAACGATCCCTACGACCAGAAACGCGACACCGTTGACGCTTGCTTTAAATACGCAGCCGCTGTTGAATGTGTGGCGGCGCTTCCCGGACTTGTCACTCTCGTAGACAAAGAGGACGAGCAGTATTTTGACGGGGCGCTTGCCTGTCTGGGCGAAATCGGCGGCACTGACGAGGCGCTGTTTTTGGCAAGTTACCTTGACCGCGACGACCTTACCGTTTCACAGAGGCAGGCGCTAATGAAGGTGCTCGGCAGGATCAAGGCGGTGGAAACATGGGACAGGCTCTCTGAGATAGCGCAGGATGAAAACGAAAACACGTTTGTGCGCATGTACGCGGCGGAGGCCATCGGCGCAATGGAAAAGCCGGAGTCCGAAGATATTCTTCTTGACCTGTTCGAAGACGACGACCCAAATCTGCGCGTGTATGTGTTGAAGGGGCTTTCTCATTTTTCGGATCAGCGTGCCGATGGGGTCATAATTCAGGCCCTGCGAGACAGCCAGTATAAAGTGCGTCTTGAGGCCATAGCTTCTGTTGAAACGCGCGGCATGGGTGCCGCCGCTCCGTATCTGGTGTACCGCTGCAAGGACAGCAAGGAGCAGCGCCAGATAAAAGAAAAATGCTATGAAGTGCTTGCCAAGCTGAACACTGCGGAAGGCAACGAATATCTGATCGGTCTCTTGAACGACAAAAAAACTGGCGACAGTGTAAAAGTGAAAGTTGCGGCGGCCCTGCTGGAGCAGAACAACGCCGGCACTGCGGAAGTGATTGCGCTTGCAAGGGATTCGCTGAAAAACGACACAAGGAAGTCTCTTCGCTATGCTCTTGGAAAAGAGTTCGCAAAATACGGCAGGGCGGAATTCAGCGACATATGCGCCGAATACATTGCCAGCTCGGATGTAGCCACGCAAGGAACGGGACTGGACATATTTGCTAAAGGCCGTTACCAGAGCGTGCGCGCCGCTGTTGAAGCGATTGCTGCCGACGATGAGGATGCCGCCGCCCGGGAAAACGAAGAACGCCTTAAATCTGCCGGCGGCACAGCGGACGGCAGCAAAAAGCCCGGCTATTACCGCAAAAAAACTGCGAACGCAAATGCAAAAAAAGCCAAGCGTGTGCTGGCCCTTGCGGATTCCTTGTAGCTGGCATGCAGACGCAGGGAAGCCCGGTACGGGCACATGTGCCGTTGTTTCTTTTTGGAGAGGAATACCGTGTCCTAGTTTACGCCTTCCAAGACTGTTCTAAGGGCTCCAAGCTTTTCATTTGTTTCCTCCCACTCGCGGTCGGGGTTTGAGTCATAAACAATTCCACCGCCAGCCTGCAACGTCCATGTGGAGCCTTGCCTTAGCGCGCAGCGGATTCCGATGCAGAAGTCCAGGTCTCCTGAACTCTGCAAATAGCCGATTGCGCCTGCGTAAAAGCGCCGCTTAACCTTTTCAAGGCCGCTCAGTATTTCAATCGCGCTGATTTTTGGAGAGCCTGACACCGTGCCCGCAGGGAATGCCGAGCGCAGCACCTGAATCTGCTTCATTCCTCCTTTCACCTTGCCTTCCACATCGCTCACCAAATGCATCACATGGCTGAAATACTCGCAGTCCATGTAGCGCGTTACGTTCACGCTGCCGGCCTCGCAGACGCGCCCCAGGTCGTTCCGCGCAAGGTCAACAAGCATTAGATGTTCGCTTTTTTCCTTGGGGTCTGAAAGAAGGTTTGCTTTGAGCGCTTCGTCTTCTGCAGCGTCTTTTCCACGCCTGCGTGTGCCCGCGATGGGCCTGATTGATGCCACCCCCTCGCGCACACGAACCAGGCTTTCTGGACTTGAGCCTATGAGCTGCCGGTCGCCGAAGTCGAGGTACACGAGATAGGGCGAAGGGTTTACGGAGCGGAGCCGGCGGTATATCTCCAACGCGGAGCTTTCACATTCAAGCTGCAACCTGCGGGAAGGCACAGCCTGAAAGATGTTTCCAGCCACTATGTGCTTTTTTAGCTCGACAACCTTTTCCTTGTACTCGGCCTCGCACCGTGAAAGATCCGTGAGCGTGCGGCACGGCTTGGGCTCTTCTGGTGGCGCAAGGTATGAGAAATCAAGGTCGCCGAGCCGGGTCTTCAGGTTGCCAACCGCTTTCTGCAGGTCTATCTGGTGTTCGGTGTAGTTGAGAGCAAAAATGTGGAGCGTCTCTGTGAAGTGGTCGAACACGATGTACAGATGTCCCACGATGAACTCGCTTTCTGGAATGCGGAGCTCGTCTGTCTGGGGAGCGAGCCTTATTGTGTCGCACCGTGCGCAGAACTCGTAGCCCAGATAGCCCACGCCGCTTGCTGGCACTGGAATTACTGTGCCGTCGTTTTTTACGGGAAGCTCGTTTTCCTTTGCCACATACAATAGCGCATCGAGAATGTCAGGCGTATGCGGAACCGTGCTTCCTGGCGCAATCATCTCAGGCTTGCCGTCTGTGCCGGATACAGGCTCGGTGAAAGGAACCCTGCGCCCGTCTATTATGAACGCGATTCCTTCATCGTCCTGCACTATGTGGAACGCTTCCTCCGCAAGAAGAATCGAGTAGCGCTCCTTTCCCATGTTGAACCGTGCGCTTTCAAGGATTGCCTTTGCCCCGATTTTGCGCGCCAGAGAAAACGGCGTGTACCGGTCGCTCGGGAGGTTGAGATATATTCCGTCTGTACGTGCTGCCATGGTGGGTTTCGCTCCTGTGTTTCTGTTTATAGAAACATCGTATCATGTCCGCTTGTTGTTGTCAATAGAAGCATGCGTGACATTCAGGGATTCACTTATAGAGAAAATTTATGGCGGGAACGTAAATATTCGGAAGCTGTCTTAGGTTTGCGCTGAATGGCTCCGCTTTGCAAAAACAGGATTAAGGCTTCATGTATGCCAGAGGTTTTGTTTGAAATTACTTTGGCCATTGACTTGTTGAAACCCGAACATTTCCTGGTCAGCACAGCCCGATGTTTGCGTCGTGCTGTGCTGATTTCTGAACGTTCGTGCGCTTTCTTCCTTGTTTTATGTTTTGCTTAAAACTGCCACATTGAAGCGAAATTCCTTTGCCTTTTGCATTTTTTTTGGTATATTTAAAAGCGAAGCACTTTTGTTGAGGTTTTATCGATTATGGAACAAGGTGAAAAAATCCGCAGCACCACGGTTATCGCCGTTAGGCGCAACGGTTCTGTGGCGATGGCCGGCGATGGCCAGGTAACGATGGGCGACACCGTTATGAAGGGGAACGCCCACAAGGTGCGTCGCATTTTTGACGGCAAAATACTCACTGGCTTTGCAGGAGCTACCGCAGATGCGTTTACACTGTTTGACAAGTTCGAGCTAAAGCTTAAAGAGTTCAACGGCGACCTTACCCGCTCTGCGGTGGAGCTTGCCAAAATGTGGCGCACAGACCGCATGATGAGCAAACTCGATGCTATGCTGCTGGTTGCTGACCGCGAAAAGATTCTGCTCATTTCCGGAAGCGGCGATGTGATTGAGCCTGAAAACGACATCCTTGCGATTGGTTCAGGCGGGAACTATGCATATGCGGCGGCACTTGCCTACATGGAAACAAGCGGCCTTTCCGCCAAAGAAATCGCAGAGAAATCCCTGCGCATTGCTGGGAATATCTGCATCTACACGAACAGCACCGTCACCGTGGAAGAGCTGTAGCGGCATGTTTTTGGCTGCAAAACTGTGATGGAACTCTCGGCTCACGTAATTTTCGTTTTCCGTTGGTTTTGGTTTGATACGGGTGCCGCTCGGGAACATGTGTTCTTGCGGCCCCAACATTCAGAATGAGGAATGATATGTTGCAGAAAAATGAAGCGGCTTCCGGACAGAGCGAAGCCACCACGCTGCCTGAAGGACTTACTCCGGCCCAGATTGTGGAGCGTCTCGACGGGTACATCATCGGGCAGAAAAAAGCCAAGCGCCATGTTGCCGTTGCACTCAGAAACCGCCAGCGGCGCATAAAGCTCCCTGATGACATTCGGGACGAAGTGGCTCCAAAAAACATTTTGATGATCGGTCCCACCGGTGTGGGCAAAACAGAAATCGCGCGGCGGCTTGCAAAGCTGTGCGGTGCTCCGTTCCTGAAAGTCGAGGCCACCAAGTACACTGAAGTGGGCTATGTGGGCCGCGATGTGGAAAGCATGGTGCGGGATCTCATGGCCGTAGGCTACAACATGGTCAAGGCTGAGACACAGGAAAAGCTCAAGGCAAAATGCGAGCCGCTTGTTGAAGAGGATCTTCTCGATCTGCTGCTTCCCGGAAGTGCAAAAAAGACTGAAAAAAAGCCCAAAAAAACGCCTGGCCTGCGCGTTGTTGGAAACCTGTTCGGTTCTGACAGCCCCGTGCAGGGCGGCGTTATCCAGATAAGCTCTCCTTCTGGAACACAGGCAGAACAGCCTTCCGGTGAATCCGAGGCCGCCGAACCTGCGGAAACTGCCGGGCCAGTCGCAGATGCGGAGGAGCAGAATTCCACTCGCGAAAAATTCCGTGGCATGCTCCGCGAGGGAAAGCTCGAAGACCGCACCGTTGAAGTGACCGTTCACCAGCAGCCTCGTTTTTCGGGCATCGAGCTTTTTTCAGGAGGAAGCCCCGAAGACATTGAGCAGGGCTTGAGTGGCATTCAGGAAATGCTTAGCGGAGGACGTAACCGCCGCAAAACGGTTACAATACATGAGGCCCGCCATATCCTCATGGCAGAAAATCTTGACCGCATGACTGACAGCGACAAGGTTGCCGATGAAGCCAAAAAAAGGGTTGAACAGAGCGGCATCATCTTTATAGATGAAATTGACAAAATAGCGACCAAAGGCGGGGAAGGGGGGAGGCAGGACGTAAGCCGCGAAGGTGTGCAGCGTGACATTCTCCCCATCGTGGAAGGAAGCGATGTGAACACCAAGTGGGGGGTGGTGAACACGACACATATCCTTTTTATCGGTGCCGGGGCGTTCAGCGTGAGTGCGCCGAGCGACTTGATTCCTGAACTGCAAGGACGGTTTCCACTCCGTGTGGAGCTTGACGCTCTCTGCAAGGAAGACTTCAAGCGGATTCTTACCGAACCCAAAAACGCGCTCATCAAGCAGTACGAGGCGTTGCTTGGAACGGAAGGTGTCACGCTCAAATTTTCCCCGGAAGCGATTGACCGCATGGCCGCCATCGCCGAGGACGTGAACTCCCGGGCGGAAAACATCGGCGCGCGGCGGCTCCACACAATCATGGAAACAGTGTTGGAGGAACTGAGCTTTGATGCCGACACACATGCAGGTGAAACCATAGTGATTGACCAGGCCTATGTTGATGAAAAGCTGAAAGACGTGGTGCAGGATCAGAATCTGGAACGCTATATCCTGTAAAAATTGCAGGATGATGTCCGCAAAGACGCTGTGTTTTTAGGCCCTCATGGATGTGCGCCCTCTGTGCTGTGGCAGTGTGTTTGCGGTGTTCGTTGTGTGGCACGTCCTTGTTTGTGCCAAGGTTGTTCGCATGGCAAATGTGTATTGCATTTTTTAAAGAACATGGGTATACTGAAATTACTTTAAAATATTCAATTGGAATTAGGCGGTGGTACAATGCTTAACATTCATAATGTCATGGAAGAACAGGTTATAACCCGTGTGAACGAACTGTACGACCAGGTTAAAGCACGTGGAACTCCATGGCTCAGCTGCGACTGCAAAAACTGTCGTCTTGACACCATATGTTTTGTGCTCAACCGCCTGCAGCCCCATTATGTAGTCAGCGGCCGCGGTGTAACGCACAACGGCGAAGTGCTGGGCGATTCCCAGTTGGCCGCAGATGTGGACAAGCTGGCCATAGAAGGGATGAGGCTGGTAAGCTCCGCAAAGCGTCCATACCATCAGGCGGGCAACAAAAATGCCTTCATGATGCCGGAGTTCAACCAGCCTGTGTTCAATTTTCCCACGTTCATGGGGAACATTTTGGACGGCTCCTCGTTTGAGCCGCTTGCAGATGCCACGATACTGCTCAAACAGGAAGGCTCCGCCGCCGAAATGATGGATGTTACCTGGTCAAACCCGTGCAAGACGTTTGCCGCCACAAAGGGAAGCTACACCTTTTGGGTCAAACCTGTGCTTGCCAAAAATGAAGAAGAGAACCGACTGTTCCGTTTTTCGCTTGAAGTGTCTGCGGAGGGGTACACGCCAATAACATATGCGTTCAGTGTGCCGCTTGTAAGCGAATGCTTTGACCGCCGCGAGCTGAATTCAACCTATAGCCTTAAAATTCAGGATTTGTTCCTGTTCCATGGCGACATTGAAAACGACATGGAAGATTAACTTGCTTGGAGGAATATCTTATGGAAAATACTGCGCTTGGGTATACCGCTACAGCCGATGAAAAAAACAAATTCCTTGGCCGCACATATGGCTGGATGGGGCTTGCGCTTCTTATAAGTGCCGCCGCCGCTTTTTTTTCCTCACATTCTTTAACGCTTATGCGATTTTTGTGGGGTAATCGCGGGCTGCCGTTTTTTGCGTTGGTAATCGCGGAGCTGGCACTCGTTTGGTATCTGAGCGCGTCACTGCGCAAGCTGAGCATGGGGACTGCTGTGGCGCTGTTTGTGGCCTATTCTGTTGTCAACGGTGTAACACTTTCTTCCGTTTTTATAATTTTCCAAACCTCTTCCATCGCCTGTTCGTTTTTTGCCTCTGCTGCGCTGTTTGGCGCCATGAGCCTGTACGGGTTCAAGACAAAGGCGAACCTTGCGAGCGCAGGACGGTATCTGCTTATGGCGGTTTTGGGGCTGGTCATTGTTTCCGCAGTGAATGTGATTATCACGATGATTACGCACCGGCCGCTCTCATGGCTTGACTGGCTTGTTTCGATAGCTACTGTCGTGATTTTTACGGGTCTTACCGCATATGACAGCCAGAAAATACTCCGCGCCGCTGAACATGCAGAAAATTCCGAGACGTTCCAAAAGCTTGCATTGTATGGGGCGCTCGACCTCTATCTTGATTTTATCAACATCTTCCTGTCGCTTTTGCGCCTGTTTGGAAACCGCCGCAATTAGCAAGACGGGTTTCATGCAGTCCTCTGTCCAGGCGGTGTGTTTGATGTTGGGCTGCATATGGTGCCGTGCTTTTCGGGGCTGCAAAAGGACGCTTTATGGATGATGCATTCATACGGCAGGTTATTCCGCTTTATCAAAAAGCTGCGCTCCTTACGCTGGGAATTGGCGGCATGGGCATTGTGCTTTCCATGGTGGTGGGGCTTTTTTGTGCGCTTGTCCGCTACCATGCCGTCCACGGTCAGCGCCGACGTTCTGTGCGTGGCGGAATGTTGCAGGTCGCAAATGTCATTGTGGTGGCTTACACCGAGCTTTCCCGCAATACACCGCTTTTGATTCAGCTCTTTTTTTTGTATTTTGCCTTTCCGCGTATGGGCATACTGCTTTCATCCGAGCAGTGCGGGGTAATAGGTCTTACTTTTTTGGGTGGAAGCTACATGGCGGAAACATTCCGCAGTGCGCTTGAAACTGTGTCGCGTCCGCAGCTTGAAAGCGGAGCCTGTATCGGACTTACGCAGCTGCAGATTGTTCGCTACGTGGTAGTGCCACAGGCCGCCGCAGTGTCTGTGCCGGGCTTGTGTGCAAACATAATGTTTTTGATAAAAGAAACATCCGTGTTCAGCGCGGTTGCTCTTGCGGATCTGATGTATGTGGCAAAAGACTTGATTGGTTTGTATTACAAAACGGATGAATCGCTCCTTCTTTTAGTGCTGGCCTACGCGGTACTTCTGGTGCCGGTTGCCGTTGTGAGCTCGTTTGCAGAACGGAGGTTGCGCCGTGGCCAGTTCGGAAATGTTTAGCGCCATCCAAAAATCGTTCCAGGTTCTGTTCATGGGAAGAAATTTTGTGCGGCTGCTGCAAGGCCTCTGGGTCACCGTTTGGATTGCCGGAGTTTCTGTTCTGCTTTCTCTTTTTTTTGGCTGCATCCTTGGAGCGGTGATGACGGGCAAAAACCCTGTAGTCAAAGTGCTGTGTCGCATATATCTGGAATTCATGCGTATTATGCCACAGCTGGTGCTGCTGTTTCTGGCATATTTTGGCGTTACACGTGCGTTCGGCCTCTCACTTTCCGGGGAGATGGCTTCAATCTGGGTGTTTACGCTGTGGGGCACCGCCGAAATGGGCGATCTGGTACGTGGGGCGCTTGTGTCAATGCCCGTGCACCAGTACGAAAGTGCCAGGGCCCTCGGCCTTACGGAGCGCCAGGTTTTTGTGCATGTCATCATTCCGCAGACGGTGAGGCGCCTTGTTCCGCTTGCCATGAACCTTGTTACACGCATGGTAAAAACCACGTCACTTGTGGTGTTCGTGGGGGTGATTGAAGTGGTGAAAATCGGCCAACAGATTATAGAGGCCAACCGGCTTACGGTGCCTACGGCTGCAATCGCGGTGTATCTCGTCATTTTCTTTATGTACTTTTTGGTGTGCTGGCCGCTTTCTGTGCTTGCTGGACAGCTTGAAAAACGGCAGAAGCTGGGAGTGTAGGAATGGCATTGCTTGAAATTCGGAACGTGGTCAAAAGCTACCGTGAGGCGGGCGGAGTCCTAAAAGGCGTGAGCCTTGAAGTCCAAAAAGGGGAAGTGATTGTGATTGTGGGGCCTTCCGGCTGCGGAAAAAGCACCTTGCTCCGCTGTATCAATGCTCTGGAGCAGATTCAGGAGGGTGAGATCCTTCTTGACGGCGAAGTTATTTCAAACCGCGTCAAAGACATGTACCGCATAAGGCAGCGCGTGGGCATGGTGTTCCAGAGCTATGACCTGTTTCCGCATATGACGGTGCTCGAAAACATACTGCTAGGTCCCATGAAGGCGCAAAAACGGAACAGGGCGGAAGTGCAGCAGGAGGCCTTGCAGTGGCTTACACGGGTGGGCCTCCGTGACAAAATCAATTCCTATCCGAGGGAGCTTTCTGGCGGCCAGAAGCAGCGTGTGGCGATAATACGGGCGCTGTGCATGCATCCGGAGCTCATGCTGTTTGACGAAGTAACGGCGGCACTCGACCCTGAGATGGTACGCGAAGTGCTTGACGTGCTGCTCGACCTTGCGCGGCAGGGCGAAACCATGCTTATTGTAACGCACCAGATGGACTTTGCCCGCGCCATCGCAGACCGTATCATATTTATCGATGAAGGCGTGATTGTCGAAGAGGCCACCCCGGATGATTTTTTTACCAATCCACGGACAGATCGCGCAAAAAAATTCCTTAGAGCATTTACGTTTGACCGCGTACGAAGTGGTGAACTACGGTAGTGTACCATCTTTGCGGCCCGCCCCCAGCGGTGTCTCTCCTTTTTATAATAAATTGACTTTGGCTGTTCGGCTCCTGCATTTGCCATGCACCGAACGGCCGCGTTCCGCATTAAGCAGGCTTGTTCCAAAACAGGCTTTCCGTCATACGGGACGGCATGATATTCAACCTTCCGAATGGATAAAAAAACGCCGGAGCACACAAAACGGTGTTCCGGCGCATGGGTGCCTATGCAGGGTAGGGAAGGCTCCGCGTCATGTTTTAAAGCCTATCAGCGCTTCAGGCTCAGGATTGTTTCGAGCATGGAGTCCGACGTCTGGATGGTCTTTGCGTTTGACTCAAAACCGCGCTGCGTCACAATCATGTCGGTCAGCTGGTCGGTCAGGTCAACATTGGACATTTCCAGTGTGCCTGCAATCATCTTGCCTTTTCCTGCCGTGCCTGCTTCGCCTATGTTGGCCATGCCGCTGTTTGTGCTTTCCACGTAGGTGTTGTCGCCACGCTTTTCAAGGCCGCCCTGGTTTGTAAAGCTTGCCATCGCAATCTGGCCAATCGTGCGTATAGAGCCGTTTGAATACACGCCGGTGATGGTGCCAGACTGGTCAATCTTGAAATTGTCAAGATAGCCCAGTTTGTAGCCGTCCTGGTAATTTGCCTTGTTGGTGCTTTTTGAGGCGCTCTGCGTGGTGGTGTTGTCCATGCTTCCGATGGTGCCAAGGTTCAGGTTGAATGTCTGGCGGTACGGGGTTCCATCGTCGAGGTTTCCGCTGTCCGGCACGTTGAACGAAGTCTGAAGGATGATGTCGCCCGTGGGGTTTGACACATTGCCAGCGCTGTCCGTCACGGAGGTGAGCATTCCCATGTTGTCAAAGTTGAGAGTGTAGGTGTTTCCCATGCCGTCTGTTGTGCCGAGTCCGATGCGTGTTTCGGTCGGAACATCAGCCTGTGGGTCAACGTCAATCTCCACGTTCCATTGGTTGGGGTTGTCGGCCACGCGCGTATAGTTCATCTGCACGATATGTTCGTTGCCGTAGGAATCGTAGATGGTCACCGAAGTCTGCCATGTTCCGGCTGCCACCTGGTCGGGCGTGGCGTTTTCAGGAATGATGGGCGTGTTTTTGTTCAGGTTGCAGAAGTAATGCACGTTTTCCGTTGCCTTTGGAGGATCCTTTTGCCCAATCGGAA
Organism: Treponema sp.; assembly: GCA_022510905.1. Lineage (GTDB taxonomy): Bacteria > Spirochaetota > Spirochaetia > Treponematales > Treponemataceae > Treponema_D. The sequence continues at coordinate 31,715 of JAFLSN010000008.1, read as the reverse complement.
TGACCAAATCGGTCGGCGTTGCCGATGTCTGCACAACGGTCTGTCCGTTCAAAGTTTCCGCCATCCAGCCCTGCACACGAAGGCCGTTGCCCGGGTTCACGAGGGTGCCGTTCGAGTCCACGCCGAACACACCGGCTCGGGTGTAGAACGTTTCATCGCCGTTTTTTAGCACAAAGAAGCCGTTTCCCTGGATGGCAATATCGGTGCCCACACCGGTTGACTGCAAGTTGCCCTGCGTGAAAATCGTGTCAATCGCCGCAACGCTCATGCCAAGGCCGACTTCCTTGGGGTTCACGCCGCCCAATTCTTCCGTGGGACGTGCCGCGCCGGAAAGCTGCTGGCTTATCATGTCCTGAAAGTCAACACGACCTTTTTTAAAGCCGTAGGTGTTCACGTTGGCAATGTTGTTGCCGATTACGTCCATTCTTGTCTGGTGGTTCTGCAGACCGCTCACGCCTGCGTACAAAGATCTCATCATGTCGCTACCCTCTTTGAAATATAAAACGTTTAAAGCCTTTTCCCCACGGGAATCAAACGGCTTGCCTGTTAAATGTCATCACCGTACACGGCCTTTATGCGGCTCATGTCGTAGAACATGCCGCCCACCTGCACCTGCGGATTTTGTCCACCGGTCACGCCCTGTACCACACCGGAAATGGATGTGCCGTCCAAATCGAGCTGCACGGTTTTTCCTATGGTGTTTATAGCATTGGTAGATGTTAGCATGGAATTCAGCTTGGCGAATTCGGCATTCATGTTGGTAATCTGCTCAAGAGAGCTGAACTGTGCCATCTGCGCGATGAATTCCGTGTTTTCCATTGGAGCCGTGGGGTCTTGATTGGAAAGCTGGGCTATCAGCAGCTTCAAGAAATCATCCTTGCCCAATGACTGTTGCGCAGCACGTCCGTTTACTGCAAGTGATTTGTTGAAGGTGTCCACTTCCATGCGGAGCCTTGCCTGTTCTTCCGCAGAAAGCGTTGCCTTAAAACCGGCCATTTCTTCCATACCGTGTACTCCTTAAAAAACGTTTTAGGCCAGTTTGACACTGGCTCTGTATTCTTGCGCTGTGCTATGCAACAACGTCAACCTGGTTGTCACCGGCAGCCGCAAAGGACTGCGGTACAAGCGGTGTATCCGCGCCGTCTGTTGAGGCAGCCGCTCCGTTGTAGGCCTGTGAGCCCAGGAACTGCTGTGCCTGCTGCTCGTGTTTCTGGCCATCAAAGCTTCCGGGGTTGCCTCCGGTAGACAGGGAAAGCTCGAAATTTGCGTTTTCAAAACCGTTCTGCTGGAATGCCGTGCGGAGCGTTTCAATGTTATGCCTGAATGCTTCCATGGCTTCCCTGCTTGCAACAACAATATGGCCTGTAATACCTTTATCGGAAAGTTGCAGGGTAACCTTTACATTTCCAAGCGACTCGGGCTTCAATACCATGTTGATAGTGCCTTCGTTGTTGTCACGAAGCACTATGCTGCCCGCTTTCACAAAATCGCCGGCATTCTGCTGAATCTGCTCGCTGAGCATGTGCTGGAACGTGGAACCCGTCGCGGCCGCGCTCTGATCGTCGCTTGAGAGCACATTCTGATTCACGTTCTGCGCAAGATTTACCGTTACGTCAAGCGTGGATTCATTTTTTAAAGTTGCCTTTGTGAATGGGCTTCCGTCAGTTTTTTCGTGGCTTTGCTCGTTGAACTGCCGTGCGCTGCGCTCGTCGCGGACTGTAAAAAGCGGGCTCTGGCCGGCATCGGTGATTTCCGCAATGAATGTCCTTTCACTTCCACTTTGTCCATCGCCTTCTGCGCCGTGGACTGCGGCAAAATCTGCGAGAAGCTGCTCTCCGTCACGGTCAATTGATGTGTGGGAAGTTGCCTTGTTGGGCAGGGATGGGTCTTCTGCAACCTGTGGTGCGTTTGAAATCAGCTGTGAAAGCGTGTTTTGGTCCACTGCTTCGGCGGATGGTAGTACCTGTTCCGAATCGTCCAGAGCGTAACGCTCAAAAGATGCAAAGTTTGGCAGAGAGGGGGAAGGGGAGGTTTCCCCTGAAAAAAGCGCTCCATCTTTTGCAGCAAGCCGTTCCCTGTTCTGTGCCGCTAAAAGTGTTGGACCTGAAAGCTCTGATACCGGTATGTCTTTTGAAAACAGCTCACTTACATCTGTTCCACTTGAATCCTGCCTGGCGCTCGCAAAAATCTCTTCGCCAGGCTGCGGAAGTTTCTGCTGCACTTTGTCTGCAACAAGAGCTTCGGTGTCCGCCGATGCTGTCTGTAAAACCTGAGTCTCTGGGCTTGCTGGATCAGCCTTTCGCAGGCGGGCTGGTTTTGTGCGCGGGCCTGTTTCAGTTTTTTCACGGACGGCTTCGGTGGCGCGTTTTCCGTGCGGGGTTGAATTGGTGCCGTCCATGGCCCTTTGTGCATCGGCAGGGCGAGAAGCCGCCGACGCGGAATCAAATGATTCCAGCATGCGTACAAACGAAGAACCAGCTTGGGCTGCATGCGCCTTGCCCGCGCTTCCGTGCGTGGCTTTTGTGGGGACTGGGCTTTCAAGCTGGATGTTCAGTGCCTGCATGGGCAAATACCTCCGAAAACACCGAAGGATTGCCCGTTCTGTCAGTCATCTAACGAAAAGGGCTTGTTGGCCATCTTGCGCTGAATTTCTGCGGCTTGCGACGCATTCATCAAAGAAAGCCAGTATGCCACCATGGAGGAAGTACCCGCGCTTTTTGCCTTGGCTTCCGCACGGCGCAGAACGTCTATCACGTCCTGGTCGTCCATCTGTTCCAGAATAGCCACTGCGTTTCGGGGCTGCATGCCTTCAAGGTTCTGCACAATCTGTTCGATGTTCCTTTCTCTATTTTCGTGCTTTTTTAGTTCATTGTTGAATGTTTTTTCACGTTCTTCTTGGGCAGCCTCTCTGTCCTGCAAGGCCTGGGCGACTTGGACGTTGTTGTCTTCGGCAAGACGTACCTCTGCTTCACGTTTGTCGAGTTCTTCGGAACGGATGGCGAGGGCTTCAAGGCGTTTTGAGTAGCGGTCGTTGTCCAAATCCGCCGCCGCCAAATCCTTGGGCGAAGACGGCGATGTGCTTGACTGCACTTTCATGCCCAAAAGCCTGTACACGGGCGCAAAAAGCGGCTTTGCCTGGATAACCCCCAGGTAGTCGAACCAGAGAAGTCCAAAAAGAACCATGACTATGATAAGTAAGAGAAGAAGCAACGATTTTCCAATTACCTTGCCGCCAGACACGTCCCACCTCGCTTTTTTTCATAAAGAACCGCCTGAATATTCATCAGATGCGCGTTCTGTCTGAAAGCTTTTCTATACCGCTGTCTTGGGTTGAACTAAGACAGTTTCTGATGTATGTATCGGCACCTGCGTATGCTTTTTTTAGCACAATCGGTAGCGCCATGCCAAATCATGTTGTGTGCGCGGCCGAGGCCGCCGATGGAACCAATCCGCGTTGCCGTGCATTGCGGTTGGGCATACGGAATCCTCTGGGCTTACAGCAGGCCGGCTATGGCGGTGCCCAGCGTGATGTCGTTTTCGCATCTGATGATTTCGTAGTGAAGGTTTCGCTCCCGCGTCAAAAGCTGCTCAAGGTAACCTTCAACCCGGACTTGCAGCTTGTACGTCTTGTGGAACGTGGTGCCATTGCACAGGATGCATACCGGGCGCGAGGCGGTGCCACCTTTTCCGCTCTGGATCACGCAGGCGGAAAGAATCGCTGCCGCATATCGCGCAGAACGGTCAACCACGGCATCAAGCAGCTGGAACAGCATGTCATAGTCTTGGCCGGTCGCGGTTTCGGCGGCTTTTTTTCCGAGCACGGACGATGTGCCATACGGTGAATGCAGGAACGTGTCTAGCTCAACCAGAGAAAGCTGTTCAATCTGGAGCAGGGAGGCTGCAAACGGTGCGCTGAGCAGCCCTTCTTTTGCCGCAGCCCGGATAACATAAAGACCGACAGGGCCTAGATACGCACCTGAACACATTTTTTCTATTCGGGAAGTGCCCGGACTTATGCTGTGGGCGTCAAAAGCGTCATCAAAGTCAGAACGGCCTATTTTGTCAAACTTGCCGCTCTCGCATACGATTACCTGTTCTTTTGCAATCTTGTATTCAGGGGTGGCGCTCTGTATGTAGGCTCCGTTCATGCCGGTGCCCAGTATGAAACCTATGTATGAAGAATACCTCTTGCCGCTGTTTGTGCCTGCGGCTCCGGCAAGCAGTGCCGCAAGCGTGTCGTTTAAAAGCGAGATGCGCATCTTGTTTTTCCAGCCATGGGCAGAAAGAGCTTTTGCCAGTTCCGCACCGATGTGGCATCCAACCACTTCCGGGGCCTTCACTTCTTTTGAAAAGCCGAGCAGGATGCCATCACCGTCTTCTGTTATGGTCATGGGGTATGAAAAACAAAAGCCGATCCTGTCAGCTTTGTCTTTTACATGTTCAAGATTCTTTGCCAGGTGCTCAAAAAACTCCGCACGGCTAAGCTCCCGCTCCACACCAGGCATATTGGTTTTTTCCATAAAATCGATCGACGGCTTTCCGATCGAATCGAATGTCACAAGGCATGAGCGGAAGTTTGTTCCACCTGCGTCAATGACAATCACGCTTTTTCCGGTGGCGGTTTCTGAAGGTGGTGTACAGTACGTTCGGATCATGTCTTGGCTGGCGGGGCGGCCAGAAAGCCCCTCGCGCATATCATGCAGAAGCGCGTCAACAACGGGGTTGATGTTCTGGTGGACCGAAAAATTGTGTCTGCCCAAAAAGGCTGCAATGGCTTTGTTCATGGTTGCTCTCCCGGTGACGGCATTGCGGCAGAGCTGATAAATGCCGGCGCGTCATCTTTCTGCGGCTGCGCTCCGTAAAGGACACCGTGGCAAGACACGGCTCTGCCATTCCTTGTTGCGTCTGCGGATACTTCATTCTAGCATATTATTGTTAAAATTCAAGCCCCGGGCGCAATGCAGCTGTGCTGTGGCTCTGTGTGCATTTTGGAGCCATACAGAAGGCTCCGCCTGGTCTTGTCTTTGGGCGGCTGGTTTTAAAATTCGTAGGCCTTTAGAAGCTTGCAGAAATGTTTTATCTCCGAGCAGATTCTGTTCATATGGAAGTCTGACCCGTTTTTCAGAAAGCGGTCGATTTCTTCCCAGTTTTCGATAAGCTCGTGCACCGGCTTTCTGCGGTCTGCAAGAAGCGCGTACAGTTTTTCATGCAGAAGCACAAGGCTTTCCATGGCCGAACGCACTATGCGGGTGGCCTCGCTGTTCAGCATGTTTATTTCGTTTATGAGCTTGATGTTGGAGTTCGATTCGCTGTGCAGGGTGTCAACCAGCTGCTTGATTTTGTATCCCGTTGGGAATTTCGGATCAAGCCAGTGGTCAATCGCAAGTAGGGCGCGGTTGTCGTCGTTCAAATCGTGGTAGATAACCGACAGGTCTGAAATGACAGTGTTGTTGCCCCTTCCCCTTATGCCGAGCATTTCCACAAACGGATGCACATCACGCTCAAGGATCGTGTCGAAAAATGTTTTCAGGTACATGGTGGGCTCGATCATCTTGAACGACCCCACGCCGATACTCGCGAATTTCTGGGAATTTTCCTCGTTGTATTCGTTCATTGATGAAAACTTCTGGTCTGGAAACACTTGTGAAACAAGCTCCGAAAGCTGTTCCTTGCGGCGCTCGTTGTAGGTGGTTTCCACAAACGTCTTCATTTTTACATAGATGCCGTCAATGTAGGGCTGCACGATTTCCTTGTGCGATGTTATGGGTGCAATCTGGAGCGTGCTGTCATATTTTGCAAGCTGCGCCATGCACACAAGCACGCCCTTTGTTTCGAGCGTAAGAAGCTGGTGGAGCATCTGCTGGAATTTCTGGATTATAAAGGATTCCGGGAATCCGGGAACCTCTGAAAGAAATGTAAAAAGCTGCTTAAGGTTGTGAATTCCGAGCAGCCCCTGCGTGGCCGCCACAAAATCAACAATCTGGTCTGCGACCTGCTTTGCGGGCACCGGAACCCACTGTACCTGATGCTCAAACGAATTTTCACGTAGGGAAGGGGCAAATTGTTTCAGGATGGTGTAGTAGTCAATCGTGCAGAAATATTTGAGCACTGCCAGCGAATTGTACAGGCTGTCTATCTGCTGCTTTTGGTCCGCCGACAGGCTTGCCTTGAGCCGCGCAAAGATTTCGTTTTCATGTGACATCACGCTTTTAAAATCAGCCTGTTCCAGCTCGTTTTTGATTGCTTTTTCTGACATGCTGTCTATCATGTCCTGCTGGGCTTCTGTCAGGCACGTTGTGAGTATGCGCTGCTCGTAATGGGCAAGGTCGCAGTGCGTCAAAAAAAACTCACGGAGCGGGTCGATGGTGCCGTACACGGAATAGAGGAGCCTTGCGGCATCGGGGAGCACTTTGCGCGAACGGAACGCAAAATAGTGGTGGCCAGCTTTTTTTATGTGCCTGTACGCATGCTTGAGCTGCTGCCGCTGCGAGTCGGATTGTCCGAAAAGCAGCTCCAGAAAAAACGAGACAAAGCCGTTTTCCTGTTTTTCGGATCTGGAAACAATCGAAGCGTTGGACTTGCCGCCGGAAGGGTCACTTTCTACCATACGCTCCATTATAGAAGAATGGCGCTGTTAAGTCAAATGCGTTGCTGGAATTGAGCAGCCATGCATGGTCAGATGGTGGGCCATGCGGCTGAATGGATGTGCGTTATGGCGCCGGCGAGCGCGTCTGCCGCATGGTCTGGTTTTGGTTCCGTGCGCAGGTTCAGAAGGATTTTTACAGCCCGCTCCACCGTTTTTTTGTCGGCAGAAGCGGAACCTGTGACGGTTGTCTTTATTTTGTTTGGGGTGTAAAATGAAAGCGGAACGCCACGCTGCGCAAGGCATAGCGAAATGACCCCCTTGGCTTCGGCAACCGCAAGCGCACTTGTTACATTCCGAGAAAAATAGAGCGTTTCCATTTCTGCCTCGTCGGGGCGGAATTCCTCCAGCACGGAAAGAAATCGGTTGTAGATTGCAAGTAGCCGCACCGAATGGTCTTCGGAAGCCCGGGTTTCAATCACGCCGTAGCTGACAAGGTTCATGCGTCCGTTCAGGCTGTCAACAATGCCAAATCCTGTGCTGGCAAGCCCCGGGTCTATGCCGATAATACGTCGCCGCTGCATGGTTCAACTATAGCATAAACGGAGGTCGGTTCCAAGTGGCATAAAAAAACGGCACTGCCTCTTTTTTAAGAACAGTGCCGTTGTAAAACGCAAGGAACAGTGGCCGCTATTCAGCGTCGGGGTCAAATCCGTCCGGATACTCCACGGTGGAGTACACGTTCTGCACGTCGTCGTTTTCTTCAAGCTTGTTCAGCAGCTTTGCCACTTTTTTGGCGGTTTCCTCGTCAACGGAGGTGTAGGCCTGGGGAACCATTGACACTCCGGCGGAAAGCGATTCAAATTCCTTTGCCTGCAACGCTTCCAGCACCTTGTCAAAGCTGGACGGGTCGGTGGTCACGGTGATGACGCCGTCCTCGTTCACTATGTCGTCCGCACCGGCTTCAAGCCCGATTTCCATCACCTCGTCTTCGCTCACCGTTTCTGCATCGTATTCAATCACACCCTTGCGGTCGAACATGCGGCTCACGGAACCGGTTGTACCCAGGTTCCCACCGTTTTTGTTGAATATGTTCCGCACGTCGGCAGCGGCACGGTTTTTGTTGTCCGTGAGCACTTCGACCAGCACGGCCACACCGCCGGCAGCGTATCCTTCGTATACCAGTTCCTCGTAGTTTGCGGCCCCGAGCTCACCGGTGCCCTTCTTTATGGCGCGTTCGATGTTGTCTTTGGGCATGGAAGCTGCCTTTGCCTTGAGTATCGCGGTGCGAAGGCGCGGATTTGATGACGGATCCCCGCCGCCCATTTTTGCCGCTATTGAAATTTCCTTGATGAATTTTGTAAACAAAGCGCCACGTTTGGCGTCAGCAATGCCTTTTGCATGTTTGATGGTTGACCATTTGCTATGTCCTGACATTCGGAACTCCTCTCAATATACAGTGTGGCGGGTAGTGTAGCACAAACGCCGTCCGCCTGTCAATATTCCGCAGCGCCGCCCCGTTCTTATGGTTGTGCAGTCCGCCATTCCAAAAAGGTGAAAATTTTTCTTGACAACGGAAAAAACGCATGAGACAATATGATTGTGAATCAACGCGAGTTGACAAAAGGTGTTGATAAGACGGTGAACGTGGGAAAAAGTCTCGCAGGCTTGCCAGTCATTTTCCCCGACAAGTTTGCGACGCAGACTTGCATATCAGCCGCCGCTTTTTGCTTGGTTGCATGGCGGCGTAAAAAGCCGGTGGCAATTTCCGAATATTTGTTTCCGGCTTTTTAATTAGGAGGCGGTATGAAAAGATTTTTGTGTGCCACTGCCGTGGTTTCGGCGGTTCTGTCCCCCGCTCTGTGGGCAAAGCAGGCTCCCGCGGCGGAGGCGGTGAGGCAGCAGATTTCTGTGGCTCCTGTGGAAGGTCTTTCAGAGGATTTTATGTGCGGCGTGGACATAAGCATGATTGACCAGATAGAACAGTCCGGCGGCAAGTTCTACAACACGGACGGCCAGGAGCAGGACGTGTTCCAGATCCTCAAGGACCACGGCGTAAACTACGTGAGAATCCGCCTGTGGAACAATCCTACATATGAAGAGGATCAGTACGACAAAAGCGGAAAGCTTGTGGCCAAAAAGGGCGACCGCATGGGCGGAGGCAACAACGACCTGGAGACCGACATACGGATAGCCAGGCGCATAAAGGACGCGGGGCTAAAGTTCATGCTCGACTTCCATTACTCCGACTTCTGGGCTGATCCGGGAAAACAGTACATGCCGCAGGACTGGAAAGGGCTCAGCGCCAAGCAGCTTGGGGACGAGGTTGAGAGATTCACCCGCGAGTGCATAGACGCTTTCACCCAGGCGGGCGCGACTCCCGACAGCGTGCAGATAGGAAACGAGCTCAACTCCGGCTTCATGTGGCCTGTCGGCCAGCTGTGGAGCGCCGACCCAAAAGAAAAAATCGGCGGAATGAAAGAGTTCACCCGGCTTCTGGGCAGGGCTTCCGATGGCGTGCGGAAGGCAAGCGGCGGCGGCGACATAAAAATCATAGTGCATCTTGCGGACGGCGGCGACCAGGGCCTGTACAAGTGGATTTTTGACGAAGTAAAGAAAGCCAAAATCGACTACGACATAATAGGACTTTCTTTCTACACGTACTGGCATGGAAGCATGGCGGAGCTCAAGGCCAACATGGAGATGCTTTCCAAGCGCTACGGCAAGGAGATGGCCGTTGTGGAGACGGCCTACGCCTTCACCGAGGAGAACGGCGACTTCCAGGGCAACGTGTTCCAGGTCTACTCCGACGAGGCCAACGGCTACGTTCCCAGCGTGCAGGGGCAGGCCACGGCAGTCCGCGACATCATAGCCACGGTGAGCAGCGTAAAAGGCGGCGTGGGCGTGTTCTACTGGGAGGCCGACTCCATACTCTGGCCGGGCGCGAACCTCTCCACCACGGAGGGAAACACCTGGGAGAACCAGGCGATGTTCAGCTTTGACGGAAAGGCGCTTCCAAGCCTTGCCGTGTGGAACCTCGTGCACGGACGTGGCGAAGTCACCAACGTGTGGGGCGGAAAAGCCTCCCTTGCGGACGAGGATTCCTTTGTGCCGGAGGCCCTGGCAGAGCCCCTTAAGCTCACGATAAAGCCCGGCCAGACCCCGAACCTTCCCTCCAAGCTGAAAGTGGTCTTCACGGACGACAGCGAGCGCCTTGTGGACATGGCATGGGACACGGTGGACTGGAAGGCGCAGAAAGATGAGACCGTGGTGAGCGTCGCAGGAACCAGCCCGGCGGGATTTACCGTTACGGCGCAGGTAGAGGTTTCAAACCGCGTGAACCTCGTCAAGGATCCCAGCTTTGAGAGCGGAAAGCTGGGCGCATGGAAGCTGAACGGCCCGGGCGCGGCCAGCTTTTTGGAGAACAACAAAGGAAACGCCCGCACAGGGAACTGGACCTACAAATACTGGCTTGCCACAGGATTCAGAAGCATACTGAGCCAGGATTTCTCCGACATTCCGAACGGCACATACCGCCTGAGCGTGTGGGCCATGGGCGGCGGCGGCGAGAACACCATACGGCTTTTCGCGGCCAACTACGGCGACGGCAAAAAACAGGTCACCGCAAAAATCACCAACACCGGCTGGCAGGACTGGCACAAGTACGAGATAGATGTACCTGTTACCAACGGCAAGGCCACAATCGGCATATACCTTGACACCGCCCCGGACTGCTGGGGCAACTTTGACGACGTGGAGTTCATAAAGATAAAGGACTAGATTTCGCGGTCATTTTCCTGCGGATGCTGTGCCAGGCATGGCGATGACATTTATTTTAGCCGGCGGTTTTAGCAGGAAAAACCGCCGTATAAGGGTATGATATGAAAAAACTACTAAGCGTGTTGCTTGCTGCCGCAGTCTTTGCGCTACCCGCGCTGGCCCAGGTGGAAGACGACGATTTCTTGGTGCCTGTTGGCGATGACGACTTTTTGGTGCCGCTGGACGAGGATCTTACAAACTCGGCAGGCGCATCGTCCCAAAATGTGGCGGGGGGGGGTAACGGGGCGGATCCGGCACCGGCTCCTGCCTCCGCGTCAAAGACATCGATGGCGCAGGGACTCTGGATAGAGGCCACGGTCTCAAACAAGGCTCTGATTCGTGACATAGCCACAGGGGAAAAGTCAGGCTACGAATATGACAACACCCACTTCAAGAGCGAGGCGAACTGGTGGTTCTGGGGCACCATAGCTGACAAATTCCAGCTTGACGCGGAAGTGTCCGTGTGGGATTTTGACAAAACGCTTTACCAGGCAAACAGCTATGCCGATAACGTGCCGAACGTGACCTGGGGCGACGGCTTCCAGACCCTTCTCACCATGCCGTTCAGCTGGGTGTACAACGCCAACGACGACGGCGTGGGAGCCCTCAACAAGATTGGCTTTACAATCTCAACGCCATACGTGAACACCAAGCTGGGCTACGGTGACCTCAAAGCCAACGGCATGACGGACTGGGAAGGAATCTTCCACATGATAAAGCGCTATGACGACCACGGAAAAGGCTTCACCGAGCTCAGCCTTGGAAAAAACATCAGGCAGTTCGGGAACTTCAGCATAAATGCCGTGGCGGGCCTGAGTATGGTGAACCGCAACTCCAGCACCTACGGCACATACGAGCTTTTGACATTCGGCTACGGCAAGGACGAACAGGCCCCGACGGTGAGCGCGGCGCTCACGTTCGGAAGCATCACCGACAAGGATCAGCTCTTTTTCTACAACGAAAGCAACAAGAACGACGCGAGCGCCTACCTTGCGGTGCGGCCCGTGAAGCCTCTTCTTCTGGAGGCGCACGGACTTCTGAGCTTTGGCACTTCCACCGACTTTGGCGCGAACAGCCTTGCGGGTGCCTTCCGCGCCACATGGACCGCGGACAGCTGGAGCCTTAAGCTCAAGCAGACCGTGGCAGGAAGGAACGCCTCCTCCGACAGCACCTACACATGGGGCAAAGCCTCCACCGTGGGGGCGGACACAGCCACCACCCGCGCGGACTTTGCCTTTGCCGTGAACGACGTGGTTTCGTTCGGGCTTGACGAAGTGTTCACATACAAGAACCTGAGCCGGGCCGACGACTACACCGCGGAATCCTTTACACTGCGGAACGAGCCGTTCGTGGATCTGAACTTCGGCGGGCTGCTGGGGCTTGACCTCGGAGCCTCCCTTTACGGGGTGTTCAGCCTTGACAAACCCTACGACAAGGCCAAAGATACCGGGATTTTCACTTACTTTGAGGAAGCCGGCGTAGAAATAAAATTCGGCGGCGTTCCCTTTGTGAACAGCCTCGTGTTCGACTACGCCTTGCAGCGTACATACGCCAACAACTCCGGATATAACAAAGAGTACAGCGCCATGTACCACAGCTTTATGCTCGCCATGGAGCTGACGGACAGGTTCAGCGTGAACGGCGGCGCGATAATCCGCGGACACTCGGCGTCTGACCCCGCGAACCAGCCGGCGGGGTTCGCCCTGGGATGCGCCATGAAAAGGATTCCCCTGCCAGGACGGCCAATGATATATGCCCACTTTGCCTACGGCATGGATCCATACGAGGACGTGAACTACAGCGTGTTCCGCGCTGACGACCCGCAGAACGAGCCGAGCCACCGCACGTTCCTGCTGAACTCGCTGGAGTCTGAGACCAACGCGAGCTACATCCGCGTGGGCTTCATCTGGGATCTGTAGACGAGGAGGACGGAAAATGAGAAAAATCACTTTTATAAAAGATAGGATTGCGCCCCTGTGCCTTGCGCTCTGCGCGCTCACCGTCTCCGCGCTGTTCACCGGCTGCCCGAGCGCGGACGGCCTCCACAACCAGCAGGCGCTCATGGTGACGTTCGAGTTTACGGGCTTCGGGAACATAAGCGGCGAGTACAGCATTCCCGGAAGCTTTGACGGTGATGCTGATAATTGGACTAAAAAAATAGCTGATGTTGACGTGGTGATGAAGGACGGAAGCGGAATTTCCAATCCCATACCAGTTGTCTCAACGTGGATTAAATTCTCTCTTTGCCCAACTGGTGATGAGTCATGGCTACGTCCATGGTATACTGAAGAAGGTATAAAAGGAAACGATGCTGAGAAGGGGAATTATTGGAACTTTTATATAGACGGCCTGGATCTGAACGCCGGCGAGATGACTATAGTGATAGACGCTAGCTCTGGCACCGCCACACCACAGCCGAAGTAAAATAAAAGGAGGCTTACATGAAGAAAATGATTTTATATAAAACCTTTACGGCTCTTGCCGCGTGCGCCTCTCTGCTCCTTGCCGCCGGCTGCAAGCAGCTGCAGGACACCCTCAGCACCGTGCAGCAGGAAGACCAGGACAAGGGCATAGGCTACGCCACCTGCGACACAAAAGTGTTCTACTACAACGGCGCGGAAGGCGATAGTGTAAAAGGCGAAAATGCCTATTTGGTGCTGAACCTGAACCAGCTTGCCGACGCAGAGGGTGCGAGCGTGGCTTACACGCTTGAATACAAAATGGATGATGGTGTGATACGCACCGCCTCGAACAAAGGCGAAGGAGACATAAGCAACGGCAAAACCAAATACTACGTGGATCTTTCCCCCGCCATAAACCTTATAGACGGAAGCGGAAACCCCGCCCACGGTGACATCTCATATGCCTTTTCGGTTACAGGGCTAAAGAATGCGGTACAGGGCAGCGAGCACAACGGCCGCACCTTCCCCAAGTTCAGCACCACGGTTAAGTTCGCCCCGCTGTTCATAAAAGAGCAGGAGCTTATAGTCTCCACCAAGTCTGCGCTTGAGGGAACCACGTTCACAATTCCGCTCAACGGAAAGATAACTGACATAAAAAGTGATGTGGATGTTGAGATAAGTGGAGATGAAGGTGTGTCTGAATCTGATGTGGGCTTTACCGCAAGTGTTTCTGGCGATGGCACCGAAATTGTGATAAAAACTATCAAGGACATTACAGGTAAAAGCTTTACCGCTACACTTAATATTTCAGGAATAAAGGCGGTGGGCGTGAAAGATTCCTATGTTAGGCAGTTTAATGTAAACTTTACGAGTAGTTCTATAGTGCTTGACGGCGTACTGGACGAGGACGGCTGGGCGAGCGCCGCTACAAGCACGGACAGTTACGGAACCGTCAATGATTACAACCTTACCAAACTGTATGTTACAGATGACGGTCAGTATTTGTATGTGGCTATTGAGGGAGCGCTTAAATTTTGGAAAGATGACCGCATAACACTTATGGTGGCTAATGACGCTTCCGATGAGGACGATGGCATAAGCAACACAACTATAAGTTCGGACAACAATTTTAATCTTCCTGCCACGACCAGCACGTTCACTGGTTTGGATTACTATCTGAGCCATCATCCTGGGGATCCTAAATGGGCTGGTATAGTGTATATAGGTACCTCTGGTTCTGATTACGAAAATAAGAACTGCTCGTCCTCTCAGTCGCCAGATGAGAACACGGCAGCGGAGCTTTCAGTCGTTGAGTATAGAGTTCCGCTCTCTTCCATAAAGGCCGCCACAGGAGACACATTGCAGGTGTTTGTGGCTACAAGTTCATATAGTTGGAATGAAGAGGTTAAGAATCAAGAATTTGTCCAAGATTGTATTCCTAAAGCGGCCGCTTTAATTTCGGGTAGTGGTGCGACCCTTGCAGTGGATATGAGCAAGGCTCTGAAATACACAGTAAAATAACCATGTAAAAGAATTCCGCGCGGGCATTTGTTTGGGATATGCGTCCGCGCGGAATCTCTCTTTATCCCAAACTAAAGAGGATATGATGAAACGAACGCTAAAAGCTTTATTGGCCGGTACCGCATTCATTGCGCTCACGCTTGCTTCCTGTACGGATCCGAACTCCATGGCGAGCAGCACGGCGGGCATAATCGACAACGACGATGATACCACGCTCAAAGACAACAACGGCAAAAGCGACAAGGACACACTCCCCGGCACGATAAATCCACCTGTGTTTTCAGGCGACTTTATCCGAGGCTTTGACGCAAGCGCGGTGGACTATGACGAGGCGCTCAATAGTATTTCGTCTTCGTCATGGAAGGACACGGACGGCAAAACCATGGACTTCTTCAAGGTGCTGGCGAATAACGGCGTGAACACCGTGCGGTTCCGCCTGTGGGTGGATCCAAGCAAGGCGCAAGTCACCGGCGATGACTACTGGCCGTCCATCGGCTCAAGCGAACCTCAGAAAGCAGGAGACAACACTCTGGAGCGCTACAAGCGCATGGCGCGGCGGGCAAAAAATGCGGGGCTAAAGGTCATGCTGGACTTTCACTATTCCGACTACTGGACAGACCCGGGCGTTCAAGTCATTCCAGCCGACTGGCAGGACATAACCACCGCGGACGCTATGGCGGATAAAGTAAAATCGTACACGGCCGAAGTGCTAACGTCTCTTGCGGAAGAAAACCTTCTGCCCGACTTTGTGCAGGTGGGTAACGAGATAGACAGCGGAATCCTGCTGCATTCAAGCGTTGCGGTGAGTAATTCCGGTAAAACAAAAAATCCAGCAGCCGCAGACAGCGCCGTGCAGGGCAAAGACGAGAACCTGTACAAATACCTGAAGGCGGGGGCGGAGGCCGTAAGGGACAAAGCCCCGAACGCAAAGATAATCCTGCACGTCACGAACAGAACAAACGGCATAAACACGATGAGCAAAATCATCGGCGCTAACGTTGACTTCGACATCGTGGGGCTATCGTTTTATCCGTGGGAAAGTGGGCACAGAACAACAACCGACCTGGCGAATAGCATAACGAAATTCAAGGCCGCACACGACGTGATGGTTGTCGAGACCAGCGCCCACTGGAAAGCACGTACAGCCGATGATGGATTGGCCGATTCTGGTTCTGATGCATACTATGAGCTTAAAAACACAAAAGAACATATGGTTGACTTTAAGAACCTTGCGGTTGACACAACAAACTCCTATGTCCTTGCCACGCTGGACAATTCCCGCCACGTTATAGAAGACATCATGCAGACCGTAAAAGACGCGGGCGGCATAGGCGTGTGCACATGGGGCGGAGAGCGCCGCGCGGACTGGAAATACGGCATGTTCGACTGGGATAATTGCCAGGCCATGAGCAACATAAAGGCGTTCAGCTACAACTTCGACGGTACCAGCGGCGATTCTGGTGCGGGGGGGGGTACTGATGATGACGATGAGCCGCCAGTAGGAGAGGTAATAACCAAACTTGAAAATGACACAGCATCCGCTAAAATTGCTATAGGCAAGGAAGGAACCTATCAGCTTGTGGTCGAATATAATGCCATAAGGGATTATGATAAAGTGTATATCACTTTAGCGAATATAACATCCAAAGGTACTGGTACATGGGATCTTAAAAATATTTGCCTAGGAAAAGCCGCTGGTACTGGTGATGATAAATGGGTGGCTAATGCCGCTCGGCAAGAGGCCGGTACAATTTTTACAGACAAAAACGTAAACAGTTCGACAGCCGGTTATTTTGCTTCAATATCTCCGTCTACTTATAAGGACGGTGTGTATATAACAGGCACAACAGGTCTTGCAGGAACATTGTATGTCACTGGGGTTAAAGTTTCTACAGAGGGTACTACTTGTATTAAAACAGAGACCGGCAGTTGTACTGTAGGTGGAGACTGGAAATCCTATGCGGAAGCTATTTCTGCCAGTAAATTTGAAGGGTTAAATGTAACTAAGTTAGAAATAACAGTTACACTTTCATCCCCTTTATCTGAGGGTAACATTGGCGTAGGAGGTAGTGCAAACAATGAGTGGCTTGCAGACCTTGCTTGGTCAACACCGAGTGGCTCAGTTTTCACAGTAACATTATCTGAAGAGGATAAAATTTCTAACATTAAAACTAACGGACTTGGGCTTGCTGGAGACTATAGTGGAAATGCTGATGTTTCTGTTAAAATAACTTATATAGAGTGATTTTTGGACACTAAACAAAATTTTGGCACCTCCTTTGCGGTCGCTGTCTGCTGCCTCCTTGCAGTCGGCGGCCGCTTTCTTTTCCCCGCAGCCCGCAATCCACCCAGCCCGCACACGGCACAGCATGACACGCACACACAAACCGGCATGGCCTTGCCCACGAACCAGCCCAACGTACCCACGCCCTGTGCGCAGGCGTGTCGCAGTGGTATGCGCGTACATGTCGCCGGGAAACCATCGGAACCCCCGGAAAGGGCTTTGTCAAGTGCAGGGAAGCTGTCGGGGGCAGCGGAAAGGGCTTTGTCGGTCGCCGGGAAGCCGTTGGAGCCCTCGGACAGGACTTTGTTAGGTGCTGGGAAGCCATCTGGGGCAGCGGAAAGGGCTCTGTCGGTCGCTGGGAAGCTGTCGGAAGCCCCGACAGGGCTTTGTCGGTCGCCGGGAAGCCATCTGGGGCAGCGGAAAGGGCTTTGTCAAGTGCCGGGAAGCCATCTGGGGCCTCGGAAAGGGCTTTGTCGAGTGCTGGGAATCCGTTGGAGCCCCCGGAAATGGCTTTGTCGGTCGCCGGGAAGCCATCGGGGGCAGCGGACAGGGCTTTGTCGGTCGCCGGGAAGCTGTCGGAGGTCTCGGAAAGGGCTCTGTCGGTCGCCGGGAAGCCATCTGTGGCAGCGGACAGGGCTTTGTCAAGTGCCGGGAAGCTGTCGGAGGCCTCGGACAGGTCTTTGTCAAGTGCTGGGAAACTGTCTTGGGCAGCGGAAAGGGCTCTGTCAGTCGCTGGGAAGCTGTCGGAGGCCTCGGAAAGGGCTCTGTCAAGTGCAGGGAAGCTGTCGGAGGTCTCGGACAGGGCTTTGTCAAGTGCAGGGAAGCTGTCGGAGGCTTCGGACAGGGCTTTGTCAAGTGCAGGGAAGCTGTCGAAGGCCTATTACAGGGCTTTGTCTGGCGCGGGGCAAGATAATGCCGCTGGCGGGGCGGTTTGAGTGGGATTCCGAATGTTTAAAGACCCGCTATTTTGGGAGCGGATTTACACGGCGCACTCTGCCGCATACGATACACGATATTTTTGGAACGCAGAGATAAACGGGTTCGCCGTTGCAGTTTCCAGCCATGCAGGACAGGCGGGGATTAGGATAATTTCCGCCAGAATCTCAACCAACTAGGAGGGGCGCAGATATGGGAAATGGTGCAGACAGTTTTACGGCTGAGCGTGTCGCGGAGCTTCGGAAGGACGTAGACCTTTCGGAAATACCGGAAATCAAAGACTTCTCAGGCGGGCACCTGCGTAACCGGATAGCCTCCGGGAAAGCCGTGCCACTCCGCATAGACAACGACAGCCAGGAATGGCTCGGGCAGCCGGGCGCAGGATGAACGCCGTCATCCGCCGGGCAAGGCAGGACGGTTGCCCTGCCTCCTCTCTGTAGGGCTGGCAGGCTCCGCGCTCGCACAGCACCTTGCCGCGCCCGTCAAGGAAAGCCCGCGCCCTGTCATGGCCGGCACATGCTTGTAGTTCTCAAGCCCCTGCCTCACCGCACGCAAGGCATCTGCGCGTCTCTTTCAATAAAAGCCGTTCCTACGAGCCATGTTCTGCCACAACGGGCCGCCCTTGTATGCGCTCCGCCAGCAGCTTTGAGAAACCTTGGGCTAAAGATCCCCAGCCCTGACCCTCCGGGTAAGCGGCCCAAACGGCACGGCCCGTGCGCCTATAGCGAGACGTCCTGCCCCTTCTGGATTTCCAGCACCATTTCCAGCGGAATGCCCAGTGACTTTGCCACCACCTCCGCGCCCACCCCGTTCATCAGAAGATTCCTTGTTGCCTCCAGCTTTGTGCTGTTAATGCCTTCCAGACGGCCGGCCTTTATGCCTTCCGCCAACCCTTCTGCCAATCCAGCCTCGTGTGCTTCGTATCTCTCATCGTCCAGCGCCAGCGACCACATCATGTACTGCCCCCTCATTTTTGCGTCCTGCCTGGTACGCTCCACGATCGTGTCCAGGCGGGCGGTTAGCTCCGTGGCTGGCTTCCTTCCTTTGAGGAAGCGGAAAAACGCCCGGAGGTTCTCTCCCTCCATTCTATCGCATTTTTCGGCGTTGAAAAAGACCTTCCGCGCCCCGTCGCCCAGCCTCAGCCCCGGGTCGGCGAGGCACACGTTCTCGAACCTGTACACCGGCAGGCCGCGCCCGAGCGGATCCCTCATGCACAGGAAAACCACGTAGCTGTCCTTCAGTTGTGTGTACTTCTCCCCGGACTGTATCGCGTCTATGTCCATGACGCTCTGGTAGTAGCGCGCGCGGCGGGGGAGGTCGTGGCGGGCCGTGGTCTGCATCTCAAGGTCGATGACTTCGTTCGGGGTGCGGCAGTACACGTCCAGGCGGATCCCTTTTGCCATGTAGCCCGGCTGCATGGTGCGCTCGCCCTGCGGAATCTCCACGCGGTCCACGGAAATGCCGAGCAGCAGCTCCACAACCTCGCGGCAGATGTCAGGGTTTGTTTCCATGACTTTGCAGAACATGAAGTTGTTCGCGAGCGTGAGGCTTTCCCACGGTTCTGTCTGCGGAATGCCGCCTTCCGCTCTTTCCTCGGGGTGCGTGCGTGTGTCCATGCAATAGTATGTGCCGCGTGATCGCAAAAGACACCACGGAACCGGGGATTTTTTTTGCAAGATTTTGCCTGCGGCGTGAACGGACTCAGCATTTCTTTTGCTGGCGCAAGCTTCCGTTCTGTGCTATGATGCCTCATGCAAGGCCGCTGGCGCGGAGTTTGCAAGGGAGGTTTCTATGGCGGCAGACGTTTTGGAAGGGCCGGGCGGAGCGGTTCTTGTGTGTGATCCGGCGTGGTCCAGGCCTTGCGCGGTGGCTTGGGGGAGGGCGGTGTAAGTTGGAAGGCAGAAAATCAAACCCGGTCATGGAGCAGTTCAACCTCATCGCCCGCGACTATGACGCTAACCGCAGGAAGTTCATTCCGTGTTTCGACGAGTTCTACGGCGGCACCACGGATTTCCTTGCAGGCACACTCCGTGCACCCGGCCTTGTTTTTGACCTCGGATGCGGGACAGGGCTCCTTTCGTCGTTCTGGTTCTCGCACTTTCCGGGCGCGGAATACGTGCTGGACGACATTGCCGAGGAGATGCTTTCCATGGCGAAAAAACGCTTTGAAGGTGCGCCGAACGTGCGCTTTTCGGTGCAGGACTATTCCCGTTCACTCCCCGGGCGGGAACTCTACGGCACGCCCGACGTCGTGATGAGCGCGCTTTCCGTGCACCATCTGGAGCACGGGGAAAAGCGCGGGCTCTTCCTTCGTGTTTTTGACTCGCTTGCTCCCGGCGGCTTTTTTGTGAACTACGACCAGTTCCGCGCGGAAAACGCGGCCATGGACGCACGCATTGAGCTGTACTGGATCGGCCGGATAAAGGCTGGCGGCCTGTCCCGTGAGGAATACGGGCGCTGGCTTGAGCGCAGAAAGCTTGACCGCGAATGCACGGTGCGCGAAGAGCTGCGCTGGCTCCTGGACGCGGGATTTTCCACGGCAGACTGCGTGTTTTGCAGCGGGAAGTTTGCGGTGCTTGTGGCCCAGAAAGCGGGATAATGAATGCCATGCATACTTTCATGGCTGATGGAACTTTTCAGGAGGTGCGCGATGCCTGAGATCCTCCGCCGCGAGGCGGTCTACCTGTGGTACTATTTCGACGTGCAGCTGCGCCAGATTTTCGGCTACTGGGCGGCGGGAATCCTGCTCGGCTCGTGCGTGAGCGTGTTCGCCAAAGGCTGGCTCCATGCGGCGGCTGAGCGGGTGGGGCGGAGGCTTCCGGGGATCGCGGGGCTTTTTTTGGCCTCCGCGCTCGGAATAGCCTCTCCCCTGTGCATGTACGGCACGATACCGCTCTGCGCGGCGTTCTCCCGCAAGGGCGTAAAAGACGACTTCCTCGCCGCTTTCATGATGGGCAGCATACTGCTGAATCCCCAGCTGGTTGCCTACAGCACTGCCCTTGGCGGCGCGATGCTGGCGGTGCGGATTGTCTCGTGCTTTGTCTGCGGCATCGTGGCGGGGCTTTTTGTGCGGATTTTCTTCTGCAAGGAAGGCTCCGCTCCGTACTTCGACTTCTCATCGTTCGGAGAGCCCCACAACCGCGACACAGACCCGAACATCTTCCTGCGGTTCCTGAAGAACGTGTGGCGCAACATCAGGGCGACCGGGCCGTGGTTCCTGCTCGGAGTCGCGCTCTCGGCGGTGTTCCAGCGCTACGTTCCCGCAGAGCGGATGGTCTCGCTCTTTGGCAGAAAGAACAAAGGATTCGGGCTCCTTATGGCGGCCACGGTGGGCGTTCCGCTCTATGTGTGCGGAGGCGGCACGATTCCCCTTTTGCTGCAATGGCTCTCTGGCGGAATGAGCGCGGGAAGCGCTGCGGCCTTTATGATTACCGGCCCTGCCACCAAAATCACCAACCTGGGCGCACTCAAAATCGCGCTGGGTGCAAGGCATTTCGCGCTGTACCTGGCGTTCACCGTTGTGTTCTCGCTTGCATGCGGCGCGGCGGTGAACGCCGTCATGCACGCAGGAGGCGCAGGAATTTTTCCATAAAGCCGTGCGGAAGGGGCACCGCGCCGGCCATGTCCGTGTGTTAAAGGCTTTTAGAAAAACTGGGCGGAGGCTTTGGGGGGAATTCCTTGAGAAAACCCGCCTGTGCGGTACTTCCCCGGGGCAAAAGCTGCTTCCACCCGGCCGGGCGTTCATCGTCAAAGCGGAAGTTACGTGAAAACGTGCGGCGTGGCGCGCCTTTTTCGTTCTACGGCCGTTACGCGACCAGCAGTTTTTCAAGCAGGATGAACTCGCCTTTGGACCAGCGGGCGGTGCCGACCGTGCGGTAGCCGTTTTTTTCATAAAGGCGCACGGCGAAAGGGTTTTCCACGAACGTGTCCAGGCGGATTGCCTTGATTCCCTTCCGCGCAGATTCCTGCTCGATGTGCTGGAGCGTCCGTGATGCTACGCCCATGTTCTGAAAATCCGGGGAGACGCAGAGCCTGTGCAGGACAAGATAATCCTCGCCTGCGTACTGCCAGGCTCCGTTCGCGTACTGCTCGTCGCATTCCCTGTTTAGCGCATAGACCACCGCGATGTTCCCGCCGATTGTTCCGGCATGCAGCTCGTTTTTCAAAATGTCGCTG
This sequence comes from Treponema sp., assembly GCA_022510905.1. GTDB lineage: Bacteria > Spirochaetota > Spirochaetia > Treponematales > Treponemataceae > Treponema_D. The sequence goes on along the minus strand of JAFLSN010000008.1, from coordinate 9,994 downwards.
CGGAAATCATCTTTTGCGGGGTACGCGCTGTCCCACTGGAAGATGCCGTTTTCCGCCATCGCATGTATGGCGGCGGAAACCATCATAAAAACCTCGTCCAAATCGTCGGTGCGGGCGGCTCTGAATGTTATTTCCATGTCTCGTTTTTCCTGCTCCCTGACCGCATGTTTTCGGTCAAAATCGCTGAACTGTTTTGGAGATTCTTGAAAGAAAGGCGGGCGGCACGGAAAAAAGCGCGGCGCGTCCTTCTGTTAGGCGGCTTGCATAAAAAACGCGCCCCTCGGCGGGGGCGTGTGGTTGTCCTGTCTGCGGAAGGGCTGGAATGTGGCTTATTTCCACCGCCCGGCCTTCATCTCCACCCGCTTCCAATACTGCAGCTCTGCGCCGATGCTTGCCTCGTCGCGGCCGTCGAACATCTTGAACGTGGTTTCGCCCTTCGAGTGCAGGAAACGTGCCTGCGCTTCTGGGGTAAAGCCGAGGTTCTTGATGACTTTCTGCATGGTCTTTGCGCCTTTCTTGGACATTCCCGCGAGCATGTCGGTTTTTGCGAGCGCCTGGATTTCGGCGGCCTGCTTTTCGCTCTCTTCTTTCTTCGCCGCGGCTTCCGCCTCTTTCCGCGCTTTTTCGGCGGCCGCTTTCTGCGCGTTGATGTAGTTGTTCATACTGGCTATCACGTCAGAATCTGGAATCTCCATGTACCCATTATAATATTCACTGTTTGATACATTACGCAAGTATCCGAATTTTATTTTACTCGCGTCAAGCTGCATGGACTTTGTTCCTTCAAGCCACTTTCTGTCACCGGATTCAAGCATTTCGCTAAAATTCAAAACTGTATAAGAATACGCTTTGGTCAGACCGTAATTCAGCCATACGCCCGCAAGCGTTATTTTGTATGCGCCGGAGTCGATTGTTTTCATTGTGTCCTGCGGAACGCCCTTAAACGTGCAGACGGAGCCTGCTATGGTGCGGCCGCCTGAAAGGAGAGTTTTTCCGTTTTCGTCTGTTATGTTGAACTGCACGTCATACAAGGAAGTTTCCCAATGATTGCCATCGTTTGTCATTGACCTGAATGCGGCGACCATATTATAGTGCTCGAAACTGTCTTTTGCGTGGCAGGTCAGCGCGATTCCATCTTTGAGGAACTGCTTCTCCTTTTCCGCGTCCGGCTTGTCAAATACGCTGGCGCAAGGCCAGTTCTCGGGGATGCCGGCCCAGTCGCTCTTCCATACTCTGCCGAGTCCGACAGTTTTATCCCGACCGCCCAATGTGCCCGAAATGCTTTTGTATTTGTATGTATCTCCGTAATTGACTTTGACCGTATACGTTGCCGTGCGTGTCTCCATGTCGAGGTCGCCTTTCTTTACCGAAAGGGAAAAACCGTATGGGCAGTTGTCCGTCCAGTATTTCTCGTACTCCTTGCAGAGGGCAAGCCAGCCGTCGTACAGTGAGAACTCGTCGAAGTCGCCGTAGCCGGGATTCCCCTCCCGGATGGTTTCGCTCAGTTTTGTGAACGCTTCGTAGGCTTCCGCAGACTTTTCGGTAGGCTCTGCCTCCATCGCGTCCCAGTATGCGCCGAGCGCGTGCACCCACTGCTTTTTTGACTCGTAGTCCTTTGCCTTTTTCAGAAGCGAGTCGTAGCTTTCCTGCGCGAACGCGGATACGGCAACAAAAGTCACGGCTACAGCCGCGATTATCCTTTTGAGCTTCATGTTGTTTTCTCCAAAAATATGTGCAAGATATTGCGTGTTAAGGCGGTCACACGCAAAGGTATTGTTATGATATTATGCCCTAGTGCTTTTAAAGCCGCCCTCCGTTCCCTTGGCGGCCACGCATAAAAGCCGGCTCTGATATTAAAGTAAGCTCCTGCGGTATATGTATGATAAGGCGCTTACTATAAATGCAGCTTTTTTACATGATTCCCTCTCAATCCAAATGGCGATATGCCAATTATGGAAAGTATATAGGAGACGGGCGCTTCTGTCAACAAAACGGAATGCGCCTCCGAACGGCTGTTCCTGTTGCGGCCGGCAGCCTCAAAGCCACCGTCTCCTGCCCACGGTGCGGCTCCCAGGCGTCAGGTTCCGCGCGGCTGTGGACCAGAGCAAATCCTCACCCCGGCTCGCGGATGTTCCGGCATTTTGCCCTTGACGCACATTCACTTTGCTTCATATAATGTAACCGTGTGGAACATCAGCTCATCTGACGAATACAAGGGGCTGAGAGAATGAAAGACGCGATAAAAATGATGGAAGGCAAAATGTCTCCCGAATCAATCGAGCGCGCCCGCATAAAGGCGGAGCAGGACATCATGACAATCCGCCTTGCGCAGCTCCGCGAGGAGCGGAACGTCAAGCAGTCCGAGATGCAGAATTTCAGCCAGTCGTCCGTCTCAAAAATCGAAAGGCGGAAGGACATGAAAATCTCCACGCTGATAGACTACCTTGCCAGCCTGGGAATGGGGCTTGAAATCACAACGTACCCCAAAGCCGCCCGCTCGCCAGAGCAGGAGAAAGTGCTGCTCAAGATATGAGGGCGGGGATTCCGCCGTAACGTATTAAGCAGAACACCCCTCCCGCCCTTCCGGTAAAAATAGTAACTCTTTTCGTTTAAAACAGTAACTGTTTTGGGTAAAAACTCTTACTGTTTCTATATATAAATAGTTACTGTTTTTGGGCAAAATAGTAACTATTTTTGACGCGGGCGGACATGCGGCGCAAACACCCTGCGACAGTCTGTCGCATACACTCTGCGATAAGCGGTCGCACGCCCCTGCGATAGACTGTCGCATACCCCTGCGATAGGCTGTCGCACGCCCCTGCGATAGACTGTCGCATACCCCTGCGATAGGCTGTCGCACACTCCTGCGATAGGCGGTATCACGCTCATGCCTTTGGCTTTTCGGACATGCGCTTTACAAGGGCAGACAGCGATTCTAAGTCATAGCGGTCAAGAACGCGCAAATCAGCCGTTATGTGGCGGATTATATCAGCGTTTTCTTTGCACAGGATATTGCGCTCCTTTCCCGTCACCAAATATTCCGCAGACACGCCAAGAACCTCCGCAATGCGCACCGCCACGTCCGCGTTCGGAACGCTGTTGTGCGCAAGGCCGAGAGATATTCCGCTCACCGCAAAGCCCGCCCGCTCTGCAAGTTCCTTCCGCGTCATGTTCTTGTACTGCAATTCACTTTCAACGTTCCGCCAAAACGACATGGCTTACTTTATTAAGATATTAAATTCTTTTCTGTTGAAATGTTAATGTATTGACATTTATTGCAATAATAATTTAATATTTTAACAATTATGATTGGTGATTTTATGGTATTAACCTGCAAATGTCTTCCGCAAACTATCGCCGCTTTTTACGCACACGCTTGCCATGCCTTCATCGCGGAGATGCCGAATGTCTAGCGTGATTTCCCTGTTTATTCCATCGCAGTTTCCGCGCATCGCGCTTACTTCGGTGGGATTCTGCACGTTTTTCGCGGTTTCGCTCATGCTGTACTACAGCCTGCCAAAATCCGCACAGCGCGGGGTGCTTCTTCTTTCTTCTGCCGCCTTTTTCGTGCTTTCCTGTGCGCCGCAGGCGGGCGCGTATCTTCTTTTTGCCTCGTTTGCGGCATACGGTGCGCCGCTTTTGGGTGCACGGTTCCCCAAAATGAAAAAGCCGCTTTGCGCGGTGGCCGCGGTCATTATCCTTGCGATTCTTGCCGTGCTCAAATATTCGAACTTTATTGTGATAAACTACAATTACGCGGTCAAAGTCATGCACCGCCTGTTCCATACGGATTTTGCCCTCCGCGGGTATTTTTCATTTCTTGCTCCGCTTGGAATCAGTTTCTACACGCTCATGCTTGTGGGCTATCTGCTCGACTGCCGTTCCGACAAGACAGAACCTGAGCGCAACTTCTTTTCGTTCCTGCTTTTTGCGCTCTGGTGGCCGCAGCTGACGAGCGGTCCGATTACCCGCTACGAGCAGATTTCTCCGCAGTTCTGCGCACGAAAGACTTTTGACTATGCAACAGTGTCGCGCGGAATCGTGCGTATGTTGTGGGGCTTTTTCCAAAAAATCGTGGTCGCGGGACATGCAGTCCTTATCCAACAGACCTATCTCGGCGAGCCGGGAAAATATGACGGCTTTTATGTTTGGATTGGCATGGCCGCAGGCGTATTGCAGCTCTATTCTGACTTTAACGGCTGTATGGACATCGTACTCGGCGCGTCAGAATGCTTTGGAATCCGTCTTCCCGAAAACTTCAATGTGCCGTTCGCGGCGACCACCGTCACGGAATTTTGGCGGCGTTGGCACATCACGCTTGGCCGTTGGCTGCACGACTATGTGTTTTTTCCTGTGTTTGGCAGCAAGCCCGTCATCAGAATCAAGGGCGCGCTCACCGCACGCAAAAAGCGGAAACTCGCCAACAAAATCGCCATGTACACGGCGAGCGGCGCGGTGTGGTTCTGCATGGGCTTGTGGCACGGCGGCACGTGGAAGTACATCATCGGGAACGGTCTGTGGTATTTTGCCCTCACCACACTGGAACAGGAACTTGCTCCGCTTGGACGCAAAATCATCGGGCGGCTAGGAATCAAGACCGACTGCTTTTCGTGGCGGCTCTTTCAGCGTGTGCGTACTTTTGCGTTCTTCTGCGTGGGCACCACGTTCTTCTACGCTTCCTCACTGCGGAACGCACTCCGCATCCTCAAGCACAGCGTAATGCATTTTAATCCGCTTGTGGTTTTCAGCATATCGTTAGAGGAATTCGGCATGAACTATCTGCACCGCGCAGTTTTTGCCGTCGGCGTGGTCGCGCTGTTTGCGGTTGACATGACAAAGCACCGGCTTTCTTTGTGCGGCGCGGACGAAGAGCAGCCGCTTAGAACCGCGCTGTCACGGCAGAACGCCGCCTTCCGCTGGCTCCTGTACTGGACTGCCCTCACGCTCATCATCCTTTCCTCAACGCTTTCCACACAGGAGTTTTTGTATGCGCAGTTCTAGCCTTTCCGATGAATCCGGCACACATAAAAGAACACCCGCCTTTCAGAAAATCATGTTCGCCGTGAAGCTCCTGCTCGGCGCATTGCCGCTGGTGGGCTTCTATTGCTACGCACGGTTTTTTCCACAAAATTATATGCCGTCTTCCCCTTTTCTGATAAGTCAAAAATTTTCATACCTTAAAGATGATGTTTCAGATTTTACTGTTATAGGTGATTCTGTAGCCAATGATGGTATAGACGAAAATGCATTGACTACAGATACAGTCATTACGCATAATATTTCTTTCTCTGGATATTCTTCAATAGAATGCTATTACTCATTAAAGACTTATCTTAAAATGCATAAAACCAAGAATGTCATGCTTATGCTTTACCCAAAACATTATGAAACTGTTGACCAATTCTTTAACTATGCGGCTTATGGTCATTTGTTTTCCTTTGGGGATTACCTTGAGATTTACAATTTAGCGAAAAAGAATAATGCTAACATAGTCTTTTCGCCTGTAAGAGATGGTATAAAAACGGTGAATTTCACTTTTAATGATTATTGGAATCCAGTATTTCATTATTTGGCATACAGCCCACAAAAATATCTGCCAGCAATGAACAATGCAAAATTTTTCAAACGTAAACAATCGAATGAGGAAGAATTAGCAAGACTTTCACATCGTGCGGATTTCTTCCCTACATCATCAAATCCGACTTTTACAAATTTTATTGGAAATGAATTCTTTGAACCCAAGAAACTCCATACAGTATACCTTGAAAAAATCTGTGAGATTACGCAGGAAAATAATATACGTTTGATTATTTTGATATGCCCATTTTCTGAAATGTCAAAAGAACGGATAAAACAAAAAGCCGAAAAGGATTATTTTTCCTACTTGCAATCAATACGCGATAAATATTCGCATGTATATTTGGATTCAGAGCAGTTTATTTATTATGATGATAAATATTTTAAGGACTTTGCCCATTTTAATAAGAGCGGGGCAGAAAAATATACCCAATACATCAAACAAACATATATCGACCCCTATATCCACAACAAAACCACTGCGGAGGTAATTAAATGAAGGAAAAAATCAAACGGCTCGTCATTGAGGCTCTCGATGAGACCAAGGAAGCCACGGGCAAGGACTTTGCGCTGACGGAAGAGACCGTACTGCTCGGCGAGGGCGCGGTGCTCGACTCGTTCGACTTCGTGTCGTTCGTCTCGGCACTGGAAGAAAAGGTTTCGGACGCATTCGGCAAGGACATCACGATTGTGAGCGAAAAGGCATTCTCCAAAAAGTACAGCCCCTTCAAGACCGTTGACCGCATTGCGGATTTTGTGGCAGAGCTTTTGGGAGAGGCTGAATGACCGTGCTTGTAACGGGCACAAGCCGGGGAATCGGGCAGTACCTTGCCGAGGAGTTTCTGCAAGAAGGACACACGGTCATCGGCTTTGCACGGAGCGAGGCGCAGATTTTGCATACGGCATACCGCCACTTCCGCGTGGACATCACGGACGAGGCACAGGTCGCATCCGCGCTGAACACCGTGCGAAAAGACTTCGGCGGTATCGACGCGCTCGTGAACAACGCGGGAATCGCCTCAATGAATCACTTTTGCCTCACGCCGCTTTCCACAGCGAGGCGCGTGATGGACGTGAACTTTTTCGGCACGTTCCTTATGACGCGCGGCTGTGCCAAACTGCTCCGCAAGAGCACGAACGCGCGTATCATCAATTTTTCCACGGTGGCGGTTCCACTTGACCTTGCGGGAGAGGCAAGCTACGCGGCGAGCAAGGCCGCAATCGAAAGCCTTACGCGCACGACGGCAAAAGAGCTTGCCGGCTGGGGAATCACCGTGAACGCGGTGGGGCCTGTTCCCGTAAAGACCGCGCTCATCGCGGGCGTGCCGGATGATAAACTCGCGGACTTGCTTACCCGTCAGACTATCAGACGCTACGGCGAGAAAGCGGACATTCTGAACGTGGTGCGCTTTTTTATGAAGCCCGAAAGCAGTTTTGTCACAGGACAGGTCATCTACCTTGGAGGAATAAACTGATGGGAATAGACTTTATCATAGAAAACATGCACGGCTACGGCGAACGTCTTGCCGTGGTCACGGGCGGTAAAGAGTACACCTACGCAGACCTGCTTTGCGAATACGAAAAGGCGGTGGCTTTTCTTTCCGAGATGCAGATTCCGCAGAACAGCGTGGTTGCCCTGCGCGGCGAGTTTTCGCCGAACACCATCGGCATGATGCTCGCGCTCGTGGCTTTGGGTGCCGTCTATGTGCCGATTGCCACGGCGGTAAAATCGCCCGAAGAATACATCAGAATCGCGGAAGTGCAGTATTATATAGACGGCGGGCGCGTGACCCATACAAAGAACGAGATGCCCTCGCACCCGATTCTACGGCAACTTGTCGCACAAAAAGAACCCGGGCTTGTGCTGTTTTCGTCCGGCACTACAGGCGAGCCGAAAGCCGCCGTGCACAGCCTTGTTCCGCTGCTCGAAAAATACCGGAAGGGCGGAAAGGCATTTCGGTCGGTCGCGTTCCTGCTCTTTGACCACATCGGCGGCTTCAACACGGTGATGTACAGCCTTGCCGCGGGCGGAATGCTTGCGACGGTCAGAAGCCGCACGCCGGAGGAAATTGCCGCGCTCATCCAAAAGTACCGGCTGGAACTGCTCCCCACCTCGCCCTCGTTCATCAACATGCTCCTCTTCTCGCGCATACACGAAAAATATGACCTGTCAAGTCTGAAGATAATCAGTTACGGCACGGAGCCGATGCCGCTTGCGACATTGCAGGCCATTCACGCAGTCCTGCCGGACGTGCGGCTGAAGCAGACTTACGGTCTTTCCGAGGTGGGCATCATCCGCACCAAGAGCGAGGCGGACGACTCGCTATGGCTCAAGGTCGGCGGCGATGACGAGCATCAGATAAAAATCGTGGACGGAATCCTCTATATAAAGTCCAAGATGTCAATGCTCGGCTATCTGAACGCGCCTTCGCCGTTTGACGCGGACGGATGGATGAACACGCGCGACCGCGTTGAGCAGAAGGGCGAATATATCCGCATACTTGGTCGCGAAAGCGAGCTTATAAACGTTGGCGGCGAAAAGGTGTTTCCCGAAGAAGTGGAGAATGTGCTCCTACAAGTTCCCGGCGTGCAAGACGCGGTGGCAAGCGGAGAGAAAAACCCGATTCTTGGTACAATAGTCACGTGCCGCATAGCCGTCGCGGAAGGCACGGACACCGCCGCGCTCCGCAAGGCAATACAGAAGCACTGCCTTGAAAACCTTGAGAAGTTCAAGCGTCCGGTGAAAATCACATTCGAGACGCACACCTTCAACTCCGAGCGATTTAAGCGCAAGCGGTGACTCATACTCACACACTTGACAAACCCGCCGATGCGGCGGGCAGCGCAAGCACACAGCCCGACTTTGACACAAGAACAGAGAGATGCTAGAATCAAGAATGTCAGGAGGTTAGGTGATGAAGTACAAGTCATCTAAACGAAAAAAGCCAGGTCGTGACCCCGGCTCTTGGCTCGTAGGCATCGGCACTCTGTTGCTCGGAATTGCCGCCGTCTGCTAGGTGGTCTTTCAGATTGTTGTTCATCTGTTAGGTTAGCAACAATCGGGTGCGGCGGGCTGGCAACCTGCCGCACCTTTAGACTACCACATCAATTATAGGAGTGTCAATATGAATATCATTGGTATCGCACAAGTTTTCATCCTTGCGGTCGGCGGAATTGGCGGCGCGCTCGTCATCATCGGCACGATAATGAAGTGGCGGGAAAATGGAAAGCGGAAAGACAGGGAAGCCAACGTATAGCGGCTGCGACAGGCTCAACCACCGCGCGGACAATCCGCTTTCCACCATCAAGCCCCTTGACGGCAAGGAAATGCTGTTGTATCATGTAGCCATAAGGATATCGCGCCTTTGACCGCGAAATTTATACGGCCGGAGCAGTTTCTGCTGTTCCGGCGATTTTTTTATGGAAACGCTATGCCTTTACGAAATAGACCCGAAATATATCGGCTATCTTTCCCAATTTGAGGAGCATCTGTTCAGAAACAGGAAAATCTCGCAGAATTTCACAAGAAAGTATGTCGGCGTTGTGCTGAAAATAAACGGTTTCGATTACTTCGCGCCGCTCTCGTCATTCAAGCAGAAGCACAAATGGCTCAGCGAGACCATCGATTTCGTGAAAATAGGAATGTATGCCGTCATCAATCTGAACAATATGTTTCCCGCCCCGATGCAGACCTACACCAAAGTAGCCATCGATGCCATACAGGACAAGCATTATAAGAGCCTTGTCCGTTCAGAATACCGCATCATCAAGCAGAAATCGGCGTTGATAGTCGCAAACGCAAAGGTGGTGTACGACCACAAATTGACCAATGGCGGCAAATCAAAACTTGCCATGCGGTGCAACGATTTTAAACTGCTTGAGGAAAAGTGCATGGATTACATCTAACGTCTCTGCTTGCCCCATGTTCTACCACAGCAAGCCCCTTGACAAAACCCGCCTCCGGCGCATATCATTCCTCCCACCAGAAACAATTCCAAGGAGCTTCCATGAGAACAGTTGCAGTCCTGCTTGCGCCCGGTTTTGAGGAAATCGAGGCGATTACGGTCATTGACTACCTGCGCCGCGCGGAAATCGGCGTGACCACGGTCGCCGTGCCTGCTGATGGCGCGGAGGGGACGACGGTCACCGGCTCGCACGGCATCCCTGTCGTGGCGGACACCACGCTTGCCGCCTACCGCGCCGCGCGGACGGTTCCCGACGCAATCTATTCCCCCGGCGGCATGCCCGGCGCGGCGAACATCGGCGCGAACGCCGACGCGCTCGACCTGATTGCCGCCGTCGCTGGCGCGGGAAAGCTGGTCGCCGCGCTCTGCGCCGCGCCTGTGGTCGTGCTCGCAAAGACAGGGCTGCTTGCGGGCAGACGCTACACGTGCTACCCCGGCATGGAGGAGTCGCT
>JAFLSN010000007.1 GCA_022510905.1 Treponema sp. | reverse complement strand
CCCGCCGGACGCGCGGGGGAGAGAGACATTCAGGAGGAAACAACATGAAGGCATTGACAAGGACGCTCGCGCTGCTCGGATGCGCGGCTGCACTGGGCGCGGCCCTCGCCGCGTGCGACCAGGAGCTGAGGGACAGCGGGAACAGGGTGGCAATACAGGGCGGTGGAAGCGACAGCACAGCCAGCTGGACGGGCACTGTTACCGGCGGCGGCTGGTGGGAAAAGTTTGCAGGCAATGATGAAAAGGTTGACGCCGGCACTACAATGCGGGCGACGATGACAATCACTTCTGTGGGTACCAAGGTTCATGAGACACCAATTATAATATTACGCAACAGTGCCGCGGCAACCAAAAACAAACCTGACGCCACGGCAGATGACGGTTCTGTAGAATATGCCGTTCTCCGCAGCGATGCCTACGGCTGGAATGCCGATGGCAACACTAATGATGATCTTGAAAAGCTCGGCTGGACTAAAGACACCGATTGTACTTTCGACGCGGACTGGCTTAAATGGCTGAAGGGCTCAACGCTTGTCGTCACCGTCAAGAATTACGGTACCGGCAAGGCAGACGTTCTCCTCGACTTCTCCAAAGACGGCAAAACGCAGTACGTCCATTACAAGAACATAACCGTTGATGCCGATGAACTGTACTTCAATCTGACATTCGAGAATTGCAATGTGACGTTTGGTGAAGCTCCGTCCGATGGTGAGGATGAAGAAGACCCGACTCTGATAGAAAGCATCAGCATCAAGACCAAGCCGACCGTAAAGACCGGCATAACCTATGGAAAGCCCAACTTGAGCGGCTTGGTTATAACAGTGAACTACAATAACAATAGCGCCCCAGCCGAAGTGAAATATTCCGACCACCCCGGCGACTTCTCAACAGACCCGGAGAAATTTACAGACTCTGGCAACGTTACTGTAAAAGTTAAATATCTTGGATTTACTACCCCAACTGGTTACGATGTAGATGTCAAAAAGGTAACAGAAGCAGCAGCAGCAGCATACGCCCTTGATGGCAACGACAGCGGAGTGAGAATCGAGGGCAGCGGAAACTACGTGGAGGACAATACGTTCGGCGCGCAAAAGGTGTTCAAGAATAACCCCGATACTACCGAATGGACTGGTCTTAGGTCATCCTATTTGGTCCTGCCCTCAGACACGCTGCAACACTCCGCCCAGTCAAAGGAGATGACAATAGGATTCTGGGTGAGCAACAGCACGCTTGACAATAATATGTTTTATCCAATATTTACGGCTTATAAAGAGAAGACAACCACTAGTGATAGCTTGGCTTTATCTGACGGTAAGTCTGGAACTGGACTTGTGAACACTTGGCCTTGCTTTATTCTTCAAAGCCGTGGTCTGGCGCAGATAAATTGTGCAGGATGGTCTAATCTTGAGAATTCGCAGAATGATACTGGTAAAAACGCTGAGTCCATAGCATGGCTTGGAGCACAGAATACCTGGCACTATTACACATGCGTAATCACAGAGACAACGCTGAAAGTGTACGCGGACGGCAAGATACTTAACAGCTGGACTGTTAAGAACGATGGTACTGATGGTGAGGTTATTGGGGGCATATTCGAAAGCAAGGAGCTTACTTACGTGTGCCTGGGCGGAAACCAGGCCTGGAACTTCGCTGATTTTGATGCTCCGTACAGCTTCGCCAAGTTCAGCGTGTGGGACGTAGCTCTGAACGAGGATCAGATTAATTCCGTGATGACCGAAAAATAAAACCACCACCCCACGGCAAACCTGTACCCCTTTGCGGAGTGCAGGTTTTGCGCCCATGCCCACGACCATAGAGAGGCGCAGACATCGCATCGGTTCGGCCGTGTGTATAAAACGTCTGGCATCAAAAATATCCGAACCGGCGATGGGTCGCGCGGAACGGCAGAACACGGTCTCTGCCGACACCGTTCGGTCTACACTACATACCCCGCGGCACCAAGCGTGTCGCGGGATTTTTTTTGCCCCAGCTACCGCACCAGAGCGCCCCGCAGCCCCAAGAAAGACACAATACCCCGCAGAGCCTAAAAAGCACCCTCAACCACCGTTTGGTATGTCCGCACGGCTATGGAAGCGCTTCAAAACACCGTTTGATGTGTCCGCATTGCCCAAAAATCGCCTTCAACCACCGTTTTAAGCCTCCACACGGCCTGAAAAGCACATTCAACCACCGTTTGAAGCGTCCGCACAGCCCGAGAAGTGCCCCCAACCGCCGTTTGAAGTGTCCACACGGCTCTAAAAGCGCCCTCAACCGTCCTTTGAAGCGTCCGCACGGCTCTGGAAGCGCTTTAAACCACCGTTTGAAGTGTCCGCACAGCACGAAAAGCACCCCCAACCGCCGTTTGAAGCGTCCGCACAGCCCGAGAAGCTCCTTCAACCGCCGTTTGATGTGCCCATACAGCCTAAAAAGCTCCTTCAAACACCGTTTGGTATATCCATACGGCTCTGGAAGCGCCTCCAACCGTCGTTTGAAGTGCCCACCCAGCCCGAGAAGTGCCCCCAACCGCCGTTTGATATGTCCGCACAGCCCGAGAAGCGCCTTCAACCGCCGTTTGATATGTCCGCACAGCCCGAGAAGCGCCTTCAACCGCCGTTTGAAACGTCCGCACAGCACGAGAAGCGCCTTCACTGCCGTTTGAAGTGCCCGCACAGCACGAAAAGCACCTTCAACCGCCGTTTGATGTATCCGCACAGCACGAAAAGCGCTTTCAAACACCATTTGAAATGTCCGCACGGCTCTAAAAGCGCTTTCAACCACCGTTTGAAGCGTCCGCACGGTTCGGGGGCAACTGTCCTGCCCACAAAATCCGTTCTTCTGGACATGCGGCAAGGAATTTGTTGCACCAAATTCGTTCTCCTCGCTCTGGATGAACGAATTTTGCCCACCAAATTCGCCCATCCAGCCCCACAGCAAGGGATTTGGTGCACCAAATTCGTCCTTCCTGCTCTGGATAAAGGAATTTGTTGCACAAGATTTGCCCATCCAGCCTCACGGCAAGGGATTTGTTGCACCAAATTCGTCCTTCCTGCTCTGGATAAAGGAATTTGTTGCACAAGATTCGCCCCATCCAGCCCCACAGCAAGGGGTTTGGTGCACCAAATTCATCTTCCCTGCTCTGGATGAAGGAATTTGTTGCACAAGATTCGCCCATCCGGTTTTGTGGCAATGAATTTGGTACACCAAATTCATCCTTCCTGTTCTGGGCGAAGGAATTTTGCCCGCCAGATTCGCCCAAGCCGTATATTTTTTATTCGTGCGGAAGGGGTGCTACCGTGTTTCTGCAAAGTTGGCTTCTGGCTTGAAGCCTTGCTGCAAGCGGGGACGAAATGAACGTTTAAAATCGGCCGCGCAGCTGGTGCGTCTGATTTTAACGCCGGGTTTTTCATCGCTGGAAATATGTGAACCACAACCGTAACCAACAGCATCTCCAGATGTGTTTTTATTCATTTCTGACACGGACATTTTTGCTAAACTGAATAGTTTATCTGCCGATAAATATAACAGGATTCTTTTAAACTGGTGGGGTTTTAGAATGGCTTTTACTGGGTACAACAACGGATACAACACATACCGTGAAATTGGCGTAAAAACAGCCAGCCAAGGAAAGCTGGTGGTCATGCTTTACGAAGGGGCCGTGAGTGAAATTGAAAAAGCGATTCCCATGATTGGTCCAAACGGAAAAATCGATGCCAACAAAATCGAAAGCTTCGGGAACCACCTGCAAAAAGTCATGGACATCATCACCGAATTGCAAGTGAGCCTTGACATGGAAAGCGGTGGCGAGATTGCAAAGAACCTGCTTTCACTGTACGTGTATTTCAACAAAGAACTGCTCGAATGTACCATAAAGCATGACCGAAAAAAACTCGAAACCGTTTTGGACATGCTTCGCCAGTTGCGTGACTCTTGGGTACAGGCCGCCGCAAGCACCGCCAATTTGAACAAAATGCCCGACAGTCAGACTTCACTCAACATAACAGGATAAGGTGAACGCATTATGAATACTACGCTATCAAACGAAGAGCTCGCTGAACGGATTGCCATTTTGCGCAGATTCCGCACACTGCTTGAACAGCAACGTTCTAAATTCCAGCAGTATCTGCAAGTCCTTGAACAGCAGGAACAGAAGATTTCAATTCAAGATGCCGATGCAATTATCGCACACAGCGAACTTGAAGCCCAGATTGTTGAAGGAATCGGTTCGCTGCAAAAAGTTATTGTGCCTATGCAAGAGCTTTGCCAGAACACAAACGCAGCTTCATTCAATCCAAAAGATGCCGTGCCCATTTCGCACTTGCAGACTGACTTGGCAAAACTGCAATCCCAAGTCCTTGCACAGAACCAACGGAACCGCGCGCTTCTCAAAAACCACATAAGCCAGCTGAAAACCCAGATGGTCACAATCAAGAACCCCTACCGCACCGCGCGTTCCGTATATGCGGAGCATGAGCCGGTTGGCACATTGGTCAGCTGCAACGCCTAGCAGACACCAAATGCAAGAATACACACACGCATGGGCTGCTCGCATGGCACCATGCGCGGATACACGCCGAACAGAAAAATAACGCGGAGCGGTCGGCCATTGCAGATGCCCGTTTTGCAGTGTCCGGCAGAAAGACAGTGGCTGCAAGCCGCCAAAAGCAAAAGGCATATGCTCAAAGCTTGGAAAGTCTGTTTTTCAGTATTTTTAAAACTTGGAAATGCGGTTTTTGCTCAGAATGCTTTTGCAATTTATCCTCGTTTTTTGCATGATACATGCATCGGGCATTTTGCCATTGCCGCTAAAGACAACGCCACTGATTTCTGATATACTTGATTCATGGCAAAGACATTTGACGACAAAAAAATCATTTACACGATGGAGCGCGTATCTCGCGCGTATGGAACAAAAGTTGTTTTAAAGGACATTTCCATTTCCTATTATTACGGGGCAAAGATTGGCGTTATCGGCGAAAACGGAGCGGGCAAATCTTCGCTGTTCAAAATTTTTGCGGGAATAGACACCGATTACACTGGCGAAACAAAACTTCTTCCAGGTTATTCGATGGGCTATTTGGAGCAGGAGCCTTATCTTGAACCCGGAAAAACTGTTCTTGAAGTCGTAAAAGAGGGCGTAAAACCGATTACCGATTTGCTTGCGGAATTCGACAAAGTGAATGAAGCTTTTGGCGACCCGGACGCTGATTTTGACAAACTCTGCGCGCGTCAGGCAGAGATTCAAGAAAAGCTTGATGCCGCTGACGCATGGAACCTTGAATCCAATCTTGAGCTTGCAATGGATGCCCTCCGCTGTCCACCGGGAGACCAGATTGTGGACGTGCTTTCCGGCGGTGAGCGCCGCCGTGTCGCCCTGTGCAGGCTTCTTCTGCAAAAACCTGACATTCTGCTTTTGGACGAGCCCACAAACCATCTCGATGCGGAAACCGTGGCTTGGCTCGAACGGCATCTCAAGGATTATCCGGGAACAATCATCGCAATCACGCATGACCGCTATTTTTTGGACAATGTGGCAGGCTGGATTCTGGAAATGGATCGTGGAGAAGGCTATCCTTTTAAAGGGAATTACTCGCAGTGGCTTGAGGCAAAAGAAAAGCGGCTTGCGCTTGAAGAAAAACAGGCATCGGCACGCCGCCGCGAAATGCAGGAGGAGCTTGAATGGATCCATGCTGGAGCAAAAGGCCGCCAGGCAAAGCACAAAGAGCACATCACAAAATATGAGGCTCTCCTCGCAGAAGAAAGCAAGCGCGTTCAACTCAAAGACACCCAAATTTCCATTCCAGCCGGGCCGAGGCTGGGCAGCCTCGTAATCGATGCGGAAAAACTCACCAAATCATTTGACAGCAAGCTGCTGTTTGAAAACCTTGATTTTCATATTCCTGCGGGAAGTGTGGTCGGAATCATAGGGCCTAACGGCGCAGGAAAGACAACGCTTTTTAAAATGATTGCCTCTGCCGCAGGCCAGGAAATCGAGCTTAGTAACGGAAAAATCGGAAAAGAGTTCCCTGACTCGGGAACGATTAAAGTTGGCGACACTGTGAGACTCGTTTATGTTGACCAAATGCGGAGCAGGCTTGACCCGAACAAAACCGTTTATGAAATGCTTTCTGGCGGCGCGGATTTGGTGCGGCTTGGCGCTGTTGACGAAAAAGGCCGCCCCGTGAACGGTGCGATTCGCGAAGTGAACGCGCACGCCTATTGCTCATGGTTCAACTTCAACGCTTCTGAGCAGAACAAAAAAATCTCGGTTCTCTCCGGCGGTGAGAAAAACCGTTTGAACATGGGCATGATGTTCAAAGAGGCGGGCAATGTCCTTCTTCTTGACGAGCCGACAAATGATTTGGACATCACGACCACACGGAGCCTTGAAGAGGCTATCAACTCATTTGCCGGTGTCGTGATGGTCATCAGCCACGACCGATATTTTCTTGACAGAATCTGTACGCATATTCTTGCGTTTGAAAACAACTCAAACGTCAATTTTGTTGAAGGAAGCTGGAGCGATTATGTTGAGTGGCGAAAAAATGTTCTTGGAATCGATGATGACGTGCCGCACAAAACGGTATACCGCAAACTCGTGCGATAATATCGTTGGCGATTGAACGCAATGGATTTTTTATGAACGTGCAAAAACTTCCACAGAACAAAATTGCCGCACAGCTTATTGCGCTGGATTTGGACGACACCCTGCTTGATGCCAACACAACCATCAGCGACCAAAATGTGCTGGCACTGCAAACGGCTGCGCAACATGGCATATATGTGGTGCTGTGCTCCGGCCGCGCGGAAAACGGCATTCTTCCGTATGTGCGCAGGCTGAATATCGCTGGCAGTCAGGCAGGACGCTACCTCATCGCAATCAACGGCTGCTCGGTTTTTGACCTGCACGAACGCCGCCAAATTCACACCTGCACCGTCAACGCCGACATTCTGCATCATGCAAATGCAGAAGCCGAAAAGCTTGGCCTAAGAAGCGAAGTGTATTCCCCCGACACCATCTATTACCGTGAAGAAACCAGCTGGACGAGACGTGATGTTGACCTGTGCGGTCTTAACGGCAAAGTGGTTCCCGACTACGATGCATTTCTTGACAAGGGATTTCCCAAAATGCTTGTGCCGGGAGAACCTCAGATTCTTCAGGTTTTGCAGAAAAAACTGAAAGCGGATTTTGGCGACAGTGCCGTGGTGTTCACAAGCAAACCGTATTTTCTGGAAATCCTTCCGCCAAAATGCGGAAAAGGTGAAGCAATCACATGGCTTGCAAATCACATCGGCATTCCACAGGAAGTCACAATGGGATTTGGCGACAGCATGAATGACGAAAGCATGATTCGCCTGTGCGGAAGCGGTGTAGCCATGATAAACGGACTGGACTATATCAAGGACATAGCCGATTACATAACCGAACGTGACAACAACAATAGCGGCGTGGGTCATTTTATACAAACCTATGTGCTGTGAAAATCCATGCGGACATGCACCTTCATTCCTGCCTACTCATGGAGCGGGCACGGTGCTTTCTCCGCACAAACTTGCGGCGGTTCTTTCTAAAAACGAAATTCACTTTGCGGCGCTTTACGGAATGAACCGCTCGCCGAGGTTCAAGACGCGCCCGGTTTTGGCGAGAGCTTCCCGTGGAATGCGGTGGACTGTATGCTTTTGCTTGAAGTACCTGCATTGCTTTTTGCACCGTGTACAGTTGTCGGCGCATCATGCCTATCAAAAACAAGATGTTGGAAGCCATGCTATCAGGCTTTACACGGAAGCTCATTCGCTTACAAAGGCAAGTTGGTGCGTGGGTCTTGGAGCAGTTCGTACAGGGTTTGCGAAACGTTTAGCGAATCCAGCAGTGCGGTAGCTCGCGTCAAAGACTGTGCGCACGATTCGCCGGTTGTGGCTCCATGCGCCGGCATTTTTTTTACAGCACGAATCAAAAGATTTTTGCTTGTATGGCTCATGTCGATAAATTCCAAAATTTGAACGTTATATCCCTGCTGCTCAAGATATTCCGCACGAAGCACATCGGTGGCCAATGCAGCAAACCTTTCCCGCACAATGCCAAAACGAAGCAATGGCGCAAAAGGATTTTCAGGAACGGCCCGGGTTTTATGCGCTTGCAGCTGCGTGTTCAATTCATGCTGGCAGCAAGGTACGCACAGCAGAGCTATTGCATTGCATTTTATGGCATGGTAAATGGCATAGTCGCTAGCTGTGTCACAGGCGTGCAAGGTGATTATGATGTCGCTCTGCCCATCGGGGGCATCTGCTATGTTTCCTACAAAAAAATGCAGATGCTCATATCCACAGTCTTTGGCTACCGAGGAACATGTTGCAATCACATCGGGCCGCAGGTCAAGCCCAACGATGTCTGTAGGAATGTGGCGCACATGCACAAGATAGTGATAGACCGCAAACGTGAGATATGATTTTCCGCAGCCAAAATCGGCAATGCGGAGGGGCCGCCGCTCGGTAAACCCTGTGCCATTGGTTGCCCGTTCTGTTACTTCAGGCAACACATCGTCAACGAATTCCAAAAAACGGTTTATCTGTTTAAATTTGTCGTATTTTTTTGCATACACGTTTCCATCATGTGACATAATGCCAAGCTGAACCAAAAACGGAACAGGAATTCCTTCTGGCAGCAAATACCGTTTTGTGCGATTGTGCGCGCCGAATGGTTCCAATGGAATATGCGCCGCAAGGGAATGAACGGCGGCACCCGAAATCGATTTTTCTTCTGAATTTAAATTTGTTCCATTCAGTGAACTTGACACGGGGTTTGCATCTTCAGTTTTGATTGGCTTTGCCAGCCTTGTGATTTTTCCCCGCTTGTTAGCAAGCACGGTGATTTCTTGGCTTTCTGTCCATTCAACAACTGATTTAAAAGTTGTGCCCGTATGTTCCTGCAAAAACTGTTCCGCTTCCTGTTCCGTAAAGTGTCTTCGGAAAGCTTGCGTTTTGGTAAAGAATTCCGCATCATAGCCGGCAGCTGTTTTCCAGATGCGAACACGCTGATAGGGTTTTCCCAATACAGTTTCGCATTGTTTGGCCGGTTTTGAAAAAGTCGCTTTTAAAATCATATTGACTAAGTATATACTTCAATTTAAAAAAATGATACACTGAAAAACATGGGAAAGGTATTTGTTTTTGTAAACCAGAAAGGCGGTGTTGGCAAAACAACGTCTGCTATAAATATCGGTGCCTATATTGCGCTTGCAGGTAAAAAAGTGCTTCTTGTTGATTTTGACAGCCAAGGCAATATGTCCAGTGGCGTTGGTGTCAGCAAAAACAAGCCCACCATTTATGAACTGCTCGCAGGTTCTGCAACACTTGAGAATGCAATCAAACCCTCAAAAGTAAAAAATCTCGATGCCATCACCGCGGACACAGATTTGTCTGGAGCCGCCATAGAATTAGTTGACCAGCAGGAACGTGAGTTTTTTTTAAAAAAGTCGCTGGAGCCTGTCAGGGTTCAATACGATTACATTCTTATCGACTGTCCACCTTCGCTCGGCATTTTGACGCTCAACGGACTTGCGGCCGCAGACGCCGTGCTTGTTCCCATGCAGTGTGAGTATTTTGCGCTCGAAGGAATCAGCCTGCTGCTTCAGACTGTCAAAAAAGTGCAGAAGGGAATCAACCCTTCGCTGGTGTTTGGCGGAATATTTTTTACAATGTACGACAGCCGAACCCGTCTTGCGCAAGATGTGGTGATGCAGGTCAAAAGCTATTTTAAAGATGTGGTTTTCAACACAATTATTCCGCGCAATGTTCGTCTTTCAGAAGCACCTTCACATGGCGAACCCATCTGCCTGTTTGACCCAAGTTGTGTTGGCGCAAAAAGCTACGAAAAACTTGCAGAAGAGGTAATCAGCCGTGGCTAAAAAAACTGGATTAGGAAAAGGGCTTGGAGCTCTCATTCAAGAGAATGAAGACCAAGAAACGCTTTCGGCAGAAACAGCCGCACGGCCCGAACATTCTGAAATACATGCGGAACAGCCCGCACCAATGCATCCTGCGCTGCCCAACGGCATTACCAGCGATGAAACAGGCACTCTGTGGGCAGATCCCGCGCTTTTAAAACCCAATCCACGCCAACCCCGCCAGTATTTTGACGAAGCAAAATTATCCGAACTCACTGAATCGGTGCGCCGTGAAGGTGTGCTTTCGCCCATCATAATTGAAGATGCCGGTGATGGAACATTTTTTATCATCGCAGGTGAACGCAGGACCCGCGCGGCCCGGGCAGCGGGACTGCAAAAAGTGCCAGTGCAGCTGCGCACTTATTCCGACAGCCGAAAATTGGAGGTGGCACTGATAGAAAACATTCAGCGCACAGATTTGAATCCCGTGGAAGAAGCGCAGGCTTATTACAAGCTTATGGAGTTGAACGGCATTACGCAAGATGAAGTTGCCGTCCGGGTAGGAAAAAACCGTTCCACCGTGGCAAACAGCGTGCGGCTTTTAAAGCTGCCATCGGATATGCAGAATGCGCTTGCCGCCGGAACAATCAGCTCAGGGCATGCCCGGGCACTGCTCAGCGTGATAAACGAAGCAGACCAGCGTGTGCTGTTTGAAAAGCTGGTGTCACAGTCACTTTCCGTGCGCCAGGCAGAACAGGAAGCCGCAAACCTGAACGGTGGCTCCAGAGCAACGGTCAACAGCAGCTCAAAAAAAGGAGAGGCAAAATCAGTTGACAGGCGCGATCCGGATTTTATAGCTCTGGAGCAGCAGTTCATTGATGCGCTGGGAACAAAAGTTCAGCTCAAAGGCACCTATGAACGTGGTGTTATGGTAGTTGACTATTTTACCAAAGACGACCTCGACCGCATCTACAATGTCATTGTTCCTAAACATTAAGGGCACATCATGGAACAAGCCAAAGCAAAAAGCACCCTGAATCAAAATAAAAAGTGTAGAATCATGTCTGCCACAAAAAACAGCCACGGCACAGTTGCGGTGCTGTTTTTTGCGTTTGTCGGCATTGCGGACATTGCCCGCCGCACACTCAATTTGGTTTTATGTATTTTTGACTGGTCAATGCCCGAAATCACCATACCGATATTTTGTAGCAAAACCGCTACATTCGCCACCAAACATGTGTTCTGAACAGTCGCTCCCCGAATGGCATTCACTGCTTGATGAACGGAAAACACCGCCTGATTTTTTCTCTGCGGGCGCATACCACTCGATTTTGTGTGAATCGTTTCCGCGCTTTCTGCATGACTATCTTGAACTGCCGCTTTTGCAGCGACTCAAAGGTGTGGGACTTTTATGCGGCATGGATTGGACACCTCTTTTTCACAACAGGTTCTACTATTCAAGATTTGACCATTCTGTTGGCGTAGCACTGATAATCTGGCATTTTACACATGATAAGGCGCAGACAATCTCTGGCCTGCTGCACGATGTTTCCACCTGCGCTTTTAGCCATGTGATTGATTTTAAAAACGGCGATGCTCTCACACAAGAAAGCACTGAAAAATCCAACACCATGCTTATCCAAAATGACATGAACCTTGCCGCCTTGCTTGCGCGTGACGGCATCGCTCTTTCTGAAGTGCAGGATTACCACAAGTACCCCATCGCCGACAACGACTGTCCAGGATTGAGTGCCGACAGGCTTGAATATATGTATCCCAGCGGTGCCGCGCTTGCCGGTACATGGACACTGCACGAAGTGGCAAAGAGCTACGCTCGCATTGCCGTGCTGCAAAACGAACTGGGCCTTCCAGAATTGGGTTTTGTGTCAGAAGCAGCTGCCGTTGAATACACCAAAAAGTTTTGCGCCGTGGGTCTTTTGCTGCAACGTAACGAAGACAAAACCGGCATGCAGCTTTTGGCGGATGTGGTGTCCTGTGCGATTGACTGTGGCTTTTTATCTGAACATGAACTGTTTTCAAAATCAGAAGCAGAATTGATTTCATATTTTGAATCGCTTGCCGCACGGAATGCCAACGAGCATTTTACCCGGCTGTTCACCACATTCCGCAAAATGAGCACCGTGCAGCATTGCGAACATCCACTGCCAGACGCATTTTGTGTTTCTCTTGCAGTAAAAAAACGCTACGTGAATCCGCTTGTGTGCGAAGCGCCTCACACACAGGCAGTGCGGATTTCGCAACAGAACAAAGAAGCTGCGCAGTGCATACAGCACTTTTTGCAGTTCAAAGACAGTGCGTTTGGCTGTGTGCCCTGGTGCTGCCCATGAACACAACAAACACGATTGATTTTCAAGCTTTTGACAAATTCAGGCTGCTGCATGTTGGGGGCGAGGTTTTACGAATCAATCCGTGGCTGCATGAAAACAACAGCGAGTCCATTTCTTCAATTCATTTTTTGGATACAGTGATTGGCCGATTTCCTCCGGATTTGTTGATTTTTGATTCGCTTGACGAAGCCGATGTAAAAAAGATTCGGAACCATAAACGATTGTTTTTTGTGCCAGTGCTGGTTGTGCAACGCAGTTTTGAAACCGCAAAAAATCTTGACGAGTTTTTTCAATGCCCAAACGTGCTGCTGTGCAACAGTGTGGCAGCATTTTCCGCTGAGTTTGCACAAAATTTGCTGCGATTGCTTCAGAAACAAAAACGATTGCTCCCCGTCAAAACTGGCATGATTGTAAAATCTGTTATTCTGTATTTGAACAAAAACATCTCAAAAAAAATTACGCGAGAATCACTTGCACAGACCGTTGGTGTCTGCGAAGATTATGTAAGCCGCGTTTTTCGGGCCGAAATGGGAATGTCACTTTGGCGCTACGTGCACCTGTACCGCATGGATGCAGCCCACAGGCTTTTGCTGCAAACAGGTCTTTCGGTTGCAGAAGTTGCCAGGCGCTCCGGCTTTCCTGATGCGGCGTATTTTACGCGGGCATTCCATGAGTTCTACAACCTGGCACCAAGTGCCGTTCGGACAGGTATTACGCAAACAACACCCTTCACGTGAAATTGCCTTGCCACATAAAATCATGCTATACTGGCTGGGTATGAAAAACACACTGAACAACGAACTTGCCGTCTGTGGTTTTGCGGCGGTAAAAGTTCTTGAAAAAAACAACGCGCTCAGAATACGCCGTTTGTATTTTACCGAAGAGCGGGCGCCACTTTTTGGCGGCCTGTGCAAAAAACTTGCAGCCCTCAAACGCCCGTACAACATGGTGCAGGACTCCATGGAGCTGGAACGGTTATGTGGCAGTGTGCACCATCAGGGCGTAGTGGCCATGATTGACCTGCCTGAAATTCCGCCTCTTACCACATCGGTTACAGCCCAGTGGGTTGCACAAAAACAACATGCCATTCTGCTTGACCATGTAGGAAACGCAAACAACCTTGGTGCCATTGTTCGAAGCGCCGCATTTTTTGGCATCAAGAACATTGTTATTCCGTTGGACGAGGCACAGAGTTCGGTTACTACCAGCAGCTACCGAGTTGCAGAAGGGGGCATGGAATTTGTGCAGCTGTATTCAATCCGTTCCATCACTCGGCTTTTAACCGACATGGAAGGCCGCATGATCCGTATTGGAACATCGCTTGAAGCACGGCAAAGCACTGTTGAGCTTTCAAGCTTGTGCCGTACACGTCCTGCAATTGTTGTGTTAGGAAATGAAGAATACGGCATCAGCGATGAAGTTGCCCAAAACTGCGATGCACTCGTGATTGTTCCATATGCGGGAATGGAAGCTGGATTTCCTCCAACGGTTGACAGCCTGAATGTGGCCCAGGCCGCTTCAATTATAATGTACGAATTGAGCAAGACAGGTAGCGTATGAAAAAAATGCTTTGGCTGTGCACAATCATCTTTTGCCTTGTGGCAGCTTCTCCCGCTTATGCGGCAGAATTACCTGACAGTGAACGCTGTGTTTCATATGGCGGCCCAAGTTCCTTTTCGCTTTCGCTGATACCAGATGTGTTGATGGGCTCCATTGCGGGTGGACTTGCCATTACCGGACTGGTGCTGCCCAAAACACTTTCTCTTCCAGAGCCAGATTCTGTTCCATACAACCGCGACACTGTAAATGATTTTGACCGCTGGGCCATGAATTCATACGACCACACACTCGATGCACTGGGCTGGGTTCCGTGCGGACTGAATCTTGCTATGCCTGTCGGAATATTTGTTGCCGAATATTTTTTAGGAAATCTTCCGGCACAAGACGCGCTCACCCTCGGCGTGATGTTTGCGGAAGCCTGGTGCATGGGATATGGGCTGCGACAGATTTTAAAAATCAGCGCACATCGGGCACGGCCGTACATGTATTTTGAAAATCCAAAAGAATCGGCTTTAGAGGATTATGATTTTGAATTTTCCTGGCCCAGCGGACATACAACCGATTCTTTTTTTGGGGCCACATTTTTGACATACACTTTCTGCATGTACTATCCTGAGTCAAAATGGAAAATACCGATTGCAATAGGTTCCTATGTCTGTGCCACAGCAACCGGCGTGATGCGTCTGTTGAGCGGAAACCATTTTTTGACCGACGTGCTTTCAGGGGCGGCCCTTGGTTCTGTATGCGGATTTTTTGTACCATTCATCCACCGCCAGATGGCAAAAAGCAAAAACCGCCCACAAAACATGGCGCTCTCGGTGCAAGTAACGGCGGGCGGACTTATGTTTTCAGTAAACTTTTAAAACAACAAAAGTCAACACACACCAGACGCAGAAGGCGGGTATGGTTTTTCTGGGACTTGAGCCTTGGGCAAAAAAATCTCCGTGCTTCCGCAAAGCCGGCCCCCGACTTGAAGCCTTGCTTCTGCATCTGGGGTGTTGATTTAAACCGTGGGCATTTCATTTTTCACATTGCCCCGCACACAAAAAAACAGTATCATATTTCTATGACCGTTACAGAACAGGCTTTGCAAAAACCGTATGCCCGGCATTTACTCAGCAGATTTTTGCGCTATGTGCGCATGTTCAGCCAGAGCGATACTGCAGCAGCCGATGCAGGACTGATGCCAAGTACGCCTCAGCAAAAGGAATTTGCACAACATCTCAAAACAGAATTGGAATCGCTGGGATTGCAGCATGTGCAGACCACGGAGTTCTGCTACACTTACGGAATGCTTCCTCCTACGGCGGGCTTTGAGCATGTTCCTGCCATTGCATTGCTTGCCCACATTGACACGTCAGACGAAGTGAGCGGCAAAAATGTCCAACCAGTTGTGCATGAACGCTACCAAGGCACCCCCATTCAGCTTGACAACGGCATAGTGATTGATCCGGCCACAGACACGGCGCTTGCAGGAAGCCAAAACGACACCATTATCACAGGAAGCGGTTCTACCCTGCTCGGTGCGGATGACAAAGCTGGCGTGGCAGAAATCATAACCGCACTGGATTTTTTGCAAACAAATCCACATATTCCGCACGGCACCATTGAAGTGCTTTTTTCGCCTGATGAAGAAACTGGCCATGGCATGGATAAAGTGCCGCTCGCTCTGCTCAAGGCAAAACAGTGCTATACAGTTGATGGCGGACACCTCGGCGAACTTGAGACAGAGTGTTTTAATGCATTCAAATCAACCGTTACATTTACCGGCAAGGCAAAACATACCGGCACAGCCCGGCCGGATCTGGTAAATGCCGTGAACATGGCCGCCAGTTTTATTTCAAACCTTCCCCGCCAGTTCATGCCAGAAACCACGGATGGTTACCAAGGTTTCTACGCACCAATATCCGTCAGCGGAAGCATGGAACAATCCAGCGTAACCGTGCTGCTGCGCGATTTCTCAATGGAAGAAATGACAAAAAAACAGCACGTGGTCGAACTGGTTGCGCACATGGTCGCCGCTACATTTGGAGGAACAGTTCACATTGAACACATGCAACAATACCTGAACATGAAAGCCGGGCTTGAAAAAAATCCTGCCGTGGTACACAATCTGATTGCAGCATACAAAGCTGCTGGTGTCGTGCCAAATTTTCAGCCTATAAGAGGAGGAACTGACGGTTCGCGGCTCACGGAACTCGGAATTCCTACGCCAAACATTTTTACAGGCGGACACAATTTTCATTCGCGTAGTGAATGGGCAAGCTTGAGTCAAATGGTATGCGCCACTGAAGTGCTAATCAAACTTGCAGAAGTATGGTCAAAAGAAGGAACGCAACATGTATGAATATCAGATAGAAGGCGGATTTCCCATAAAGGGAACAATCCAGGCAAGCGGAAACAAAAACGCGGCGCTCCCCTGCATTGCGGCAACGGTGCTTACCAAGGAACCTGTGATTCTGCGAAACATTCCCGACATCGAAGACACTGCCGTCATGCTTGGCATTCTGAATGCGCTTGGAGTTGAAACAGAAAAAATCGAAAGCCATGTGTGGAAGATTGACGCTTCAGGACTTTCGCGCACCGATATTCCAGCCGATTTAAGCAGGAAAATTCGCGCCTCTATCCTGTTTGCGGGGCCTCTGGTTGCGCGCACAGGAAAAGCCGTGATGCTTCCCCCCGGGGGTGATGTGATTGGCCGCCGCCGTCTTGACACGCATTTTTTGGCACTCACGGAATTAGGTGCGAGAGTTACCACCAACGGCAAGTTTGAATTTACCGCAAACAAACTGGTTGGTGCCGACATTTTTTTGGACGAAGCTTCGGTAACGGCAACCGAAAACGCAATAATGGCGGCGGTGCTTGCAGAAGGAAAAACGGTTTTGACAAACGCGGCGAGCGAACCGCACATTCAGGATTTGTGCAAGATGCTAAACGCGATGGGCGCAAAAATCAGCGGGGTAGGAAGCAACATACTTAACATTGAAGGCGTAAAAAAACTCTCAGGCACTGATTTTACCATCGGTCCGGATTTTATGGAAATCGGGTCTTTTATCGGGCTTGCGGCGGCAACTCGCGGTTCCATCACTATCACAGGGGTGAACGCCCGCGACATGCGGCCATTGCGCATTGCATTCAGCAAACTTGGCATACGCTGGGACATCGAAGGCGATGTGCTCACTGTGGAGCCTGGGCAGGAAATGAAAGTGAATTCAGACTTGGGAGGCATGATTCCAAAAATAGACGATTCACCTTGGCCAGGATTTCCCCCGGATCTAACCAGCATTATGACGGTCATTGCCACACAGGTTGAAGGCACTGTGCTCATTTTTGAAAAGATGTTTGAAAGCCGCATGTTTTTTGTGGACAAGCTGATTAACATGGGTGCCAGAATCACCCTGTGCGACCCGCACCGCGCCGTAGTCACCGGCCCCAGCACCATGCACGGCGACCATCTGGTTTCGCCGGATGTGCGAGCAGGCATGGCCATGGTGATTGCAGCTTTGGTTGCTCACGGAGAAAGCCGAATCAGCAACGTGTACCAGATTGAACGCGGTTACGAACATCTGGTTGAAAAACTGCAAGGGCTCGGCGCTCACATTTCGCGTGTTGAACTCATATAACTGCCGTTGCCTACAAACACGGCGTTCGGTGCCGCACAATGACAGAACGCCGTGTTTTTCGCTTTGTTTCTTTTGATACAACGCCTAATCACTTTTGTGGGAAAGAAACTCAAGTGACGCAATAATCAGCATTGCAATATAAACAGCGATTGAAATCGGAATCGCAAAGTTGCCACACCTACCGACAATCACATAAATCATCAAAGTGAAACCGTATTCAATAAAATCAAATACCATGTAGACTATTGCGGTTATCAACGGCAACATCAAAATCCACGAAAAACGGAACAATGATTTTTGTGCCATACGGAATTTCCAGGCGAATCCTGCGCACATTACAAACAAAATCAACATAAACATTGGATACAAGCTTCGCAAGATAAGCGACTGCGCATAAACTTCAAATGCAAATCCGTATTGCCGGGTTTTAGGCAGAAAACCAAACAGCGTGAACAGCGACATATCCCTTGGGCCTTTGGCTGCTTCGCCCATCAGATTGAAATCATCGTAGTTCATGGGCAAAATCAACACGGTATTATTCTGATCCTCAGAAAGCCTGTCATATGTGCTTTGAGGCTGCACCGCGTTTTCGGCAGGAACAAGCGCGGTAAGATTCAGTTCTTTTAGGATATATTCGGGAATGCCAGTCTCTTCGGTCATGTATTCGGGGCGACCCACAATGCCTTCGGTGGTGCGGTCAACGGACTGCAAGATGATGTACGGAACGCTCTTCCAGTCTTTTGAAATGCCTTTGATTTTGCGGATTTCTTCATCAAACACATCCGTGCTCTGAGAAAGCATTTTTGCGAACGGTACGTGAAATGATTTTACAAAATTATTAAAGCGGTCAAAGGTTGTGATTGAAAGTCCTTCAAGGTAGCGAACCATGCCTCCGTTATGCTTTTGGTTGATGGTGCCACGCACATACACCACATCGCGGGAACCGTCCGTGTGTTGCAACGAAAAATACAGGTTGCGTTCACTGCGCACATCTTTGTAGTCGTCAGTTTCGTCAATAAAAAAGTATTGGGTTTCAAGCTTTTCCTGCGCAAGGGCAAGATATTTTTTTACATCGGGATCTTCTGCGGCGGCCTCGTTTTCAGCGGAAAGCCGGGAAAAAATATAATAGGCTTTTAGCGCGTAGCCTTCATTGAGCGCAATATATCCTTCTTTTTTGCTTTTGAAATATGCTGCGAGCTCTTCGTTCGCAAATTCATCCGGCTGGCTGAGACGGTTCCACGCATAGTTCGCGGTATCACGGGCACGTGAAAGATTCACATCGGTGCCGGAGCATGCTTCAACAGCGAGCGCAGCCCAGTAATGCGCATTGAACCATTCTTTTGCTTCCAATGCCCGCTGTGATTTTTCGATAAGCTGGGGAATGGTGTAGAGTCTGTCCTGTTCGTGCAATGGCTCCCGTATCCGCTCGATGATTTCTGGTTCATGCAGAGAAGAAGCCTGTGCCAAATCTTTTTCATCGGTAGCATGTTTGTACAACGATGCAACGGCCGGGTCTTTTGGATTGATTTCATACGCGCGTTCTGCATATTGCCATGCCAAAAAAGGCCTGTCCAGCGAAAGATAGTGTTCGCTCAGCTCCATGTAGTTTCCGAGTGAAACAGGATCCTGCCGGGCTTTTTCAAGGCGGCCCTTCATAAGCGGCATGAACAGTTCCGCATTTAGAAACGAAACCAGCATAAGCACGATAGATACTATAAACACGCTTTTAAAGCGGCTCATCATGGCACTGGAAAAACGCACATGGATTTCTTCAGAACTTTGGGTATGCCACTGAACGGTGCAGCCGACAATGCAGCCCGTGATAAGCACGGCGGGGAACAGCTGCAAGAACCACAGAATCCCGCGGCTCAGCATATATTCGCGTTCCGCTCCTGCAAGCAGCACTGGAAGATTTCCGTAAAACAATGATACGCCAACACACAACGCGGCAATCACCACAGTATAAACCAGCAGCACCATAACAATGCGTTTCATATTTTACTTTTCTCCTTCGCGGCGGCGGGAACACAACGTAAACACAAGTCCCAGCACGCTGAACACCACAAAAACGGCAAGATTAAAAAGCACCAGGCATGGATTCCGAATGCCGTACAACGCAGGAAGCTGCCTGTTCAAAACTGCCACAACCGAAGGAAACAGCAGCCCCTGATAATAAAGCGCGTTCAGTTCCAGCAAAGCCAGCGTACTGGCAATAACAAGCGTTCCGTTTATCAATTTCCATGCTGAAAACCTGCGGAAACACAGCGCTGACATCAGCGCAAGCCCCAACGAGGCAAAGCAGAGCCAGCTCATGCATCCTCGGTACTGCGCAATGCGGGCGGCATCGCACAGGATGGTGGCCCTTTCAAAAAAACGGGTCAGCAACGGAGGAAACTGGATACTCCGCGCGATAAGCGAATCTGCGAACGTGTTCCCCTCCGCAGGAAGCCGCACGTCAGAATAAGTGTACACGGTTCCCGCCCGTTCGCTTATGTCAATGCACAGTCCGCTTGTAGTGTTGTCAGCGGCAACGGTGGCATAATAAAAGACGGTTTCATCGTTCTGCCTGAAAAAGCCGGGGGAAAGCGGCACTGTTTCCGTGGGCTCGGGAACAGCGGTGCTCCGCGTGGAAAAGTCACTGTACAACGGAAGAACCACAGCCCAGCACACGGCGCACAGCAGCACATACACAACAACGGGCAGCACCGAAAACTTTGGATGGCGCACCAGATACAAGGCCATGAACAGCTCGGAAAACACCACGCTGAACGGCGTTGTGTACACAAGGCCTTTTACAAACAGGCTTAAAGAAACCGTGGAAATCATCTGGCCTGCAACCAGTGTGGTGGCCGCTTTGTAAAACATATACAGAAGCCCGCCCACAACTGTAACCAAGAGAATGTTGAATAAAAATTGCGCCAAAAGTCGCAGAGAAAGTTTCATAATGAACAAGTATACCATTAAGTTTCGCAAAAAACAACGGTGAAAACAAAAAGGCGCGGCCAAACGCATCCAGCACAAACGCACCGTTACAAAACTGCCAGACCTCCCGTGCAGATGCATTTGCACAGCCTGCCCTGTATCGGCAGATTCACCAGCAGCACACCCGGAGTCCGCTTTACAGAGCGAAGCCTTGCTTCCGCGTCAGGGAGTGTTGATTCGTGCGGAAAGGTTTCATACCCCGCCCTTTAGGGCGAAGAGAAGGGTATTTACCTTTGACTGCGATGCCTTATGAGAACAACGTCCCCGGCAAAGCCTAAAGGCTTCTTTATCACTACCCAGTTATCAAATTTCAGAAGAATCATACCCGACTTCTGCGTTAGGGTGTGTCGATTTTTTAATGCTGAATACATGGCTTGTTCTCATTCAGCCTAGACGTAGCACTTTCTATTTGCTATAATCGTTTCCATGGAAGTGGTGAATACTTTGCCAGGAAACCCGTTCCCGATGGGGACAGAGCTTCGTGACGGCGGTGTGAATTTTGCCGTATACAGCAAGACCGGCACAAAGGTGATACTTGATTTGTTTCATACCGTTGATGACAGCGAACCATTTGCCTGTATTGAACTTGACCCGAACAAAAACAGAACCGGCAGTGTGTGGCATGTGTTTGTGCCCGGTCTCGGGGCAGGGGCTCTGTACCTTTACCAAGTTGACGGCCCGTTTGAGCCAAGCCGCGGCGAACGCTTCAATGTGCACCAATATCTGCTGGATCCGTATGCACAGGCATTAACGCCTGTTTCTTTGTTCGGCAATCTTCCGCCTACATACAAAACGCCTGTTGACAAAATGGATGTGGAGCTTTCAAAAGACCGGGCGCTGCGAAAGTTTCCAAAATGCATTGTGATTGACCATTCAAGCTTTGACTGGGAAGGCGACAAACCGCTCAACCGGCCGCTCGCCGACAGCATAATCTACGAAGCGCATGTCCGTGGCTTTACCGCCGGAAAAGAAAACGCAGTGAGCGCGCCGGGTACATACAAAGGCTTTGCAGAAAAAATTCCGCATTTAAAACGACTTGGAATCACTGCGGTAGAATTCATGCCTATCCAGGAATTTGATGAATACGAAAACGCAAACGTAAATCCGCGAACCGGCGAACGCATGAAAAACTACTGGGGCTACAGCACAATGGCCTTCTGCGCGCCAAAAGCGACATTTGCCGCAGACCGCAATCCGGGCGGCAGTGTGCGCGAATTCAAGCAGCTGGTTAAAGACATGCACCGCGAAGGGCTCGAAGTGATTCTGGACATTGTGTTCAACCACACGGCCGAAGGTAACGAGCACGGCATCACATTTGGTTTCCGTGGTTTTGAAAACAGCGCTTACTACATTCTGGTCGAAAACAACAAAGAATATTACATGAACTATTCAGGCTGCGGAAACTCCGTGAACTGCAACCATCCGGTGGTACGGGATTTTATCATTGACTGTCTACGCGGGTGGGTGCTGAACTACCATGTTGACGGATTCCGTTTTGACCTTGCTTCAATTTTGAGCCGCAGCCAGCAGGGTGCACTGCTGCAATTTCCTCCGCTTCCAAACCGCATTTCGGAAGACCCGATTCTTGCAAACACAAAAATCATCGCAGAACCTTGGGACGCAGGCGGCGCCTACCAGCTGGGATGGTTTCCCGGTGGACGTTGGGCGGAATGGAATGACCGCTTCCGTGACGATATGCGCAGGTTCTGGCGTGGCGATGAACATGCCGCGACCAACGCCGCGACCCGCATGAGCGGTTCAAGCGATTTTTTTGCGCTTTCAGGACGCAAACCCTATCACAGCATCAATTATATTACCAGCCACGATGGATTCACGCTGAATGATTTGGTCAGCTACAACGGCAAACACAACGATGAAAACGGCGAAGAAAACCACGATGGCTCAGATTCAAACTGGAGCTACAACCACGGATACGAAGGCCCAACTGCAAATCCTTCCATCGAGCGGATGCGCAATCAAAAGATAAAAAGCTTTTTGCTTTCGCTGATGATTTCGCAGGGAACGCCCATGATGCTCGCCGGCGATGAATTCCGAAGGGGACAGCAAGGGAACAACAACGCATACTGCCAAGACAATGAGATCAGCTGGATTGACTGGAGCGTTGCCCGCATGAATGACAGGCTCGTTACGTTTGTGTCTCGGGCAATCGCGCTCCGCAAAGCGCACGCAGTATTCCGCCGTACAGATTTTTTTAAGGGTGAAAATGCCGGTGCCATTCCTGACATCCGCTGGTATGCGCCTGACGGCAGCAATCCAGACTGGAACGACATTTCTCGGTTTTTGGCGTTTACCTTGGGAGGCAGCACCTGCACCAACAACGACGGCAATCCCGATGATGATTTTTACGTTGCCGCCAATTCAGACCGGCATGACATCGTGGTAACGCTGCCAACACTCGGAGCCAAGCGAAAATGGTACAGGGTGGCAGACACATCCATTGATGCCGATGATGCCATCACCCCAATAGGACGCGAAGAAGAGCTTCGGGCCCAATCTCGGTATGTGGTACCGGCAAGTTCGCTGGTCATACTTATTGCAAAAACATCAGTGTCATAATAGGAGGAACATAATGGTTTTTGATGCGGAACAATTCAAAGAAAATCTTACCGCACGTCTGCGCCGACAGTACGGCAAAGACATCACTCAGGCAAACAAGCATGATTTGTTTGATGCCGTGAGTGCCAGTGCCTTGGAAATTATCATGCCGAACTGGATGGAAACACGCCGCGAGTATGAAGCAAAGCCGACAAAGCAACTTTACTACCTGAGCGCCGAATTCCTTATGGGACGAGCGCTGAGCAACAACCTGATAAACGCCGGCATCAAGGATCAGGTTGAACAGGTGCTCAAAGGCATGAACATCGACTTCGATTTAATCGAAGATGAAGAACCCGATGCAGGTCTGGGCAACGGTGGCCTCGGGCGGCTTGCGGCATGCTTCCTTGATTCGCTTGCAACACTGCAATATCCAGGACACGGATACGGCATACGTTATGAATACGGCATGTTCGAGCAGCACATTGAAAACGGCGAACAGGTTGAATATCCGGACAACTGGCTGAAACACCGTGACCCATGGGAAGTAAAACGCTCGGATCTTTCCGTGAACGTTAAATTCGGCGGCCAGATTAAATACGGAAAAACCCCGGACGGACAGGATCGCTTTTATATTGAAGACGCGGAAGAAATCATCGCCACGCCGTATGACCTGCCGGTGGTGGGCTTTGGAAACAACACCGTGAACACCCTGCGACTGTGGCAGGCTTCAAGCCCCAATGGATTTGACTTGCAGCTGTTCAATGACATGCAGTACCACCGCGCTGTGGAACGCCAGAACAATGCCGAAAACATCAGCCGTGTGCTCTACCCCAACGACAATGGCCCCATGGGAAAAGAGCTCCGTCTGCGCCAGCAGTATTTCTTTACTTCTGCCTCGTTGCAGGATTTGATTCACCACTTTGTAACAAACGTGGGCACTGACTTCAGCAAATTCCCCAACTACCATGTGATTCAGCTGAACGACACGCACCCCGTGGTGGCCATTCCGGAAATGATGCGTATTCTGATGGACGAATACAATGTGGGCTGGAACGATGCCTGGTCAGTGGTGCAAAAAACATTCGCGTATACCAACCACACCATTCTTGCGGAAGCTTTGGAAAAATGGTCGGTGGATGTATTCCAGAGGCTTCTGCCGCGTGTATATCAGATTATTGAAGAAATCAACCGTCGCTTTATGATTGAGCTTCGGGCAAAATTCCCCAACGACTACGAAAAGCAGCATCACATGTCCATCATCCATGACGACAAAGTGTACATGGGCTGGCTCGCGATTCATTCATGTTTCAGCGTGAACGGTGTTGCGGAGCTTCACACAAAGCTGCTCAAAGAACAGGAATTCAAGGACTGGAACGCAATCTATCCGCACAAATTCAACAACAAAACAAATGGCGTTACGCAGCGCCGCTGGCTTTTGAATGCGAACCCGGAGCTTGCCGAATTCATTACCAAGCGGATTGGTCACGGCTGGGAAACGGATTTAGGCAAACTGACTGCGCTCGAAAAATTTGTTGATGATGATGAAAGCTTGCAGGAGCTGATGAAAATCAAACTGCACAACAAGGAGCGCCTTGCCAACTACTTAAAGCATTCCCAGAATGAATTCCTCGACCCGGAAAGCATTTTTGACGTGCAGGTAAAACGTCTCCACGAATACAAACGCCAGCTGCTGAACATTTTCCACATCATGTATCTGTACAACCGCATTGTGGAAGATCCCAATTTTAAAACACCGTCTCGCACGTTTATTTTTGGCGCCAAGGCCGCTTCGGGCTATCGTCGTGCAAAGCAGATTATCAAGCTGATCAACACAGTTGCGGAGCGAATCAACAACGACCGCCGCGTAGGTGGAAAGCTCCGCGTGGTTTTCGTTGAAAACTACCGCGTGTCTGTCGCCGAGAAAATCATTCCTGCAAGCGATGTGTCCGAGCAGATTTCAACGGCCGGATATGAGGCATCCGGCACCAGCAACATGAAGTTCATGATGAACGGTGCGCTCACGCTGGGTACGCTTGATGGTGCCAACATCGAAATCGTGCATGAAGCCGGTGAGCAGAATGCATTCATCTTTGGGCTTACATCGGATGAAATCATCAAGATAAACCGCGAGCACAGCTACAATCCCCAGAAGTATCTGGAGCGCAGCCCCGCGCTTGCAAAAGTGGTGGAACAGCTGGTTGACGGCACTTACGACACCACAAAACATCTTTTCAAGGAACTGCACGATTCGCTCATCTATGGTGTGGAAGGTCAGCGGCCAGACGTATTTTTTGTGCTGGCGGATTTTGACGCATACGTACAGGCGCAGGAGCAGGTTGCAGAAGCATATTCCGTGCACAAAACATGGGCACAGAAGGCACTTCTCAATATTGCCCATTCAGGCAAATTCTCCAGTGACCGCACCATTGAAGATTATGTAAGCGACATCTGGCACCTCAAGAAGATTAAGATAAAATAACTCCGTGTATGAACAACACGAAACGCAGCATTGCCTCAAGCTGTGGCCTTGTTTTGGCGGCCGCAGTTTGGGGCTTTGCCTTTGTTATTGTCAAAGACAGCCTTGACTACATT
This sequence comes from Treponema sp., assembly GCA_022510905.1. Lineage (GTDB taxonomy): Bacteria > Spirochaetota > Spirochaetia > Treponematales > Treponemataceae > Treponema_D. The sequence continues at coordinate 57,623 of JAFLSN010000007.1, read as the reverse complement.
GGTGCCGTCTGGATGGTTGCTTTCAGATTTACCATTGCCGCAGTGCTGCTCTGTTTTTTGTTTTTGAGGCAGCTTTCTCAGCTTACACGCCGCATGGTTGTGCATGGTGCCGTATTGGGAGTGCTGATATTCTTTGCGTATTTTTTTCAGACCATCGGATGCAAGTACACTACTGCCGGAAAAAATGCGTTTTTGACAACAACTTACGTGGTGCTCGTGCCGCTACTGTGCTGGCCGATATACAAAAAACGTCCCACCTGGTATGTGTTCGTGGCGGCAGTGCTGTGCATGGCTGGCATTGGCCTGCTTTCGCTGGGTGGCGCACCCGTCATTCGCGGCGGGGCATACGGCGCAACGTATACAGTCAGCATGAACAAGGGCGATGTGCTCACGCTTGTCTGCGGATTATTTTACGGTGTTCATATCATATGCATATCGCATTTTACAAAAACGGAAAATCCCGTGCTGCTTACAGCGGTACAATTCTGCTGCACGGCAGTCTGCGGCTGGATTGCGGCTCCCCTGTGCGACGGCCCGATTCCGCTTGAAGCGCTCGTGACACGGCGTGTTGCCTTTTCGCTGCTGTATCTCGGAGTGTTCAGCACACTGCTTGCGTACCTGCTGCAAAACATCGGGCTTGCATATGTGCCATCGGCGCTAGGTTCGCTGTTTATGTCGCTTGAAAGTGTGTTCGGCGTGTTTTTTTCTGCACTGTTTTTGAATGAACGCCTAACGCCCCGCATGTGGATCGGCTGCGCATTCATTTTTGTTGCCATCCTGCTTGCAGAAGTGGTTCCCCAGCTCAAAAAAACTCACAGGCCTTAAAAGGTTTTAGCCGCTCAAAGCACAAGCCCTGTGGCTTCGTCGCATCCAAGCATGATGTTCAGGCACTGCACGGCGGCTCCTGAAGCACCTTTTCCCAGATTGTCAAACTGCGCCGAAAGCACCACGCGCTCGTCATTTCCCGTGATGTAGATTTTAAGGCCGTCCCAGCCGCTCAGAGCATTTCCCGCCAGCATGCCACCGTAAAGATTCTGTGTTCCATCCGGCACAACCGACACAAAGCGTTCATTCTCATAGTACGCCAAAAAATATTCAGTCAATTCTGCTACGGAAGAATGCGAACGGAGCGCGGCCATATGCAGCGGAACGGACACCACCATGCCACTGTAGTAATCACCGAGGATGGGAGAAAAAAGCGGTTTGCGCAAAAGTCCCGAAACGGCCTGCATTTCCTTTAGATGCTTGTGTTCCTGCGTGAGCGCGTATTCCCGGGGCGCGGCACAGTCCGTGCTGCGGTTCTGAGCTTCGTATTCTGCAATCATTTTTTTTCCACCGCCAGAATAGCCCGTAAGCGAAAAAGCTGAGATTGGATAATCCGCCGAAAGCAGCCCACCAGAAACAAGCGGGTACACCAACGAAATGAATCCTGTTGCATGGCACCCTGGAACCGCGACACGGTTTCCTGTTTCGATGGCGTGGCGGTGCTCCTGTGAAAGCTCAGGGAAGCCATAGGCCCAGCCCGGTTCCGTGCGGTGCGCGGTTGACGTATCTATGATTCTGACCGCGCTGTTTTCAACAAGCGCCACGGATTCTTTTGCGGCCGCATCAGGGAGACACAGAAACACAATGTCGGCGCTGTTTATGAGGCGTTTGCGTTCAGCAGGGTCTTTTCGCCTGTCGCTGCTGATAGAAATCAGCTCGATGTCATCGCGTTTTGAAAACCGCTCATAGATGCGGAGCCCGGTGGTCCCTTCACTTCCGTCAATAAAAATTTTGGATTTCATACAATGCACAACCCCCGCGCCACCCATTATATTCACAAAAAAATAATTTACAAGTAACCCAAAAACAACCGGAGCAAGCAAAATGCGTACGCGGATCGCCCGAAAACACGTGCGGACGGGCGAAATGCCCGGAAACACGCGCGGACAGGCGAAATGCGTACGCGAATTGCCCGGAAACACGCGCGGACGGGCAAAATGCGCTCGCAAATTGCCCGGAAACACGTGCGGGCGGACAAAATGCGTACGCGAATTGCCCGGAAACACATGCAGACGGGCAAACTGCACACGCGGATTGCCCGGAAACACATGCAGACGGGCGAAATGCACTCGCGAATTGCCCGGGAACACGTGCGGGCGGACAAAATGAGTGCGCGGATTGCCAGAAACGCTCCGGGGCAAGCAAAATGCGTACGCGGATTGCCCGGGAACACGCGCGGGAAAGCAAAATGCGTACGCGAATTGCCCGGAAACACGCGCGGGCAAGCAAAATGCGCTCGCAAATTGCCCGGAAACACGTGCGGGCAAGCAAAATGCACGCGCGAATTACCCGTAAACACGTAAAGACGAGCAGAATGCGTGCGCGGATTGCCCGGAAACAAGCGCGGACGGGCAAAATGCGCTCGCGAATTGCCAGAAACACGCCAAGGCAAGCAAAATGCGTACGCGGATTGCCAGAAACACGCCAAGGCAAGCAAAATGCGTACGTGAATTGCCCGGGAACACGTGCGGACGGGCAAAATGCGCTCGCGAATTGCCCAAAACGCTCCGTGGGCGAACAAAATGCGTGCGCGGATTGCCCGGGAACACATGCCGGCGGGTAAAATTCATGCATTTGTTTTCAACCGCGATTAAGTTTTGGGATGCGGCCAAGGTTTAAATCTGACGGAAACGGTATGGCCAAGGCGCATGGTAACGGCGGGAATGTCCAAGTCGGGGGCGGGGAGACAACATTCCGCGCGGCAGGTTCGGCAAAGTCCATGCCATTCAGTTCCGAAGAGCTCCGCGCGCATGTACTTTTGAGGATGCCGGTGCAGGGCGAGTGGCGCAAAACGCATTGTCCGTGGCTGCATACAAAGCGGGCTATTTCAGCGAGTCACGGATAGTTTCGCGGACAAGGGGCGAAAGTCTTTCAAGCAAACGGCTGCTTAGTTCTTCGATGTAAACTTCCTTGCTGAATGTCTGTATATTTTGGGGCGAGGCGTTTGAGTCAAAAAGCTGAGGCGGAGACACTCCGAGAATGTCGCACATCTGTTCGATTACATCGAACGAAGGCAGCATTTTTCCTTGTTCTATGCTGTTTATGTAATTATAGCTTTTGTTCAAGGCAAGTGTAAGGTCGTTCTGCGTGAGACCTTTTTGCTTGCGGTAGAACTTTAAATTAGCGATAAAAATATCTTTTAATTTCATACACCGATGATGTACGGTTTCCTGCAATTAAAAACATGGTTTTAATCTGTTTGTAAAAAGAAAATCCCTTTTACAAATATTCAGAATATGTTAGACTGCGGTTAAAAATATGTTTCTGCAAAAGAAAATGCACAATTCACATATTTTTACGCTGTCGCAGAAAGCAGGAATGATAGAAATACATCCGTGTGTTTTATGGATGGTGCAGATTTTGTGCCTCCTGCGCGGCGTCCAACGCGGACATCAAGGAGCTTTGGTATGATTTTTAGTTCATTTATATTCATATTTGTGTTTTTACCACTTGCGGTCGGCGGCTACTACTTGTTTGGCCGCAAAAGCGTAAAGTCTGCAAACAGGTGGCTTTTGGCGGCATCTTTCTTTTTTTACGGCTGGTGGAACATAGGCTTTTTGCCGCTGATGCTTATTTTGATTGTGTGCAACTATGCAATCGGCCTGGCGCTGCACAGATTCCGCTATAAAAAGGCGCTGCTCGTTCTTGGCATTGGCACAAACCTTGCGGTTCTGGGATACTACAAATACACTGACTTTTTCATCCAGACTATAAACCGGATTCTGCACACCAGCTGGAGCCTGCATAACATCATCCTGCCGTTAGGCATTTCGTTTTATACATTCCAGGCATTGTCATACATCATAGATGTATATATGCAAAAAACGCAGCCGGAAAAAAGCTTTTCGGCATTTGCCCTGTACATCTCGCTGTTTCCACAGCTGATTGCGGGGCCAATCGTTGACCACAAAATGATGATTCCCCAGTTCGCAAGCAAAGAACGGCACCGCTTTAACGCGCAGAACTTTTCAAGCGGAATAACGCTTTTTGCCTTTGGAGTGTTCAAAAAAGTGGTCATCGCGGATCGGCTTTCACCGGTTGTGGCAGATGTGTTCGGACATATCAGCACGCTCACGTTCACTGACGCATGGATTGGAGTGCTTTCGTATGCCCTCCAGCTGTATTTTGATTTTTCAGCCTATTCGGAGATGGCGATAGGACTGGGAAATATGCTCAACCTGACATTCCCGAGCAATTTTGACTCTCCATACCAAGCCTGCTCAATGATTGATTTCTGGCGGCGCTGGCACATAAGTCTTGGCAGCTGGATTCGCAATTACATTTACATTCCTCTGGGCGGCAACCGCAATGGGGAACGGCGCAAGATGATAAACCTGCTGATTGCCATGACGCTCTGCGGATTATGGCATGGCGCGGGATTTAAATACATTGCATGGGGAATGCTGCACGGAACTTTTCTTGTAGTGAACCACCGCTGGCGCCGTTTTGCAAAAAGGCATGACATGCATATGCCAAAAATCGCGGGATGGGCCATGACCTTTGGAGCCACATGTATCGGGTGGGCGCTGTTCCGCGCACCGAGCCTGAGGAGCGGCATTTCGCTGGTAAAAACCATGCTCAACCTGCACAAGCTGTCTCTTCCTGCGGGAGGCAAAGTTGAAAACCTGCTGGCGTTTTTGCAGTATTTTGGTGTGCCATTTGCAAAATACCCGGACTATCCATATGGATTTCTGATGGCCCTCCTTGTAGTGGTCTTCTGTGTTCCGAGCGCAGAACGGCTTGTGGCCGCGCATTTTCGCGCCAGCTGGAAGTGGCTTTGCGCGTCATCGGCGGCGCTTGCATATTCCCTGTACCTGCTGGCCGTAAACCAGAACCTGTCTGAATTCCTGTATTTTCAGTTTTAGAGGTGCCGCATGAACAAAACACGCTATGCACTTGCCTTTATCGGATGCTACATGCTCACTGCGTTTGTGGCCGTGTTCCGCTGGCTGCTGCTTTTGAACGTGCAGTACACCTACATGGACAACGAGTTTCCGTACTGGATTCAGCAGAAAGATTATGTGCGCACAGCAGGAAGCAAAAGCGAAATCCTGTTCCTTGGCGACAGCCGCATGAAATCTTGCATCATTCCTGACCAGCTCTGCGACAACGCATACAATCTCGCAGTCGGCGGCGGCACGGCTATGGAGATGTATTATTCGCTCGCGGAATATATCCGCCATCATCCAATGCCAGAAAAAGTATTCGCCGGCTTTGGCAGCTTTCATTATGCAAGGGAAGACTGCTACAAAAGCCGAACGCTCTATTTTCATTTCTTGACCCTGCACCAGGAGCTGGAATCGCTGCTTGTAGCGTACAGAACCCGCATGGTTCCTCTTAAAAAAATGCAGGAAGAATTGCTGGATCTGCTGAAATATGAGCTGCTGTTTCCCGAAAAATATTCAGCCGCATGCATAAACAGCAAATTCAAGCGGAGCGAATTCAACAAAAAAAAGTATGCGGAAAACCAGGCTGCCCGGGGGCACATGCTGTTTGGAAAAAAAGACGGCTCCGCAGGACTGAACACTGAGGCGCATTCAAGGCACTTTGCTCCCCATCCGCGCGGCGAATATTACCTGCGCCGCCTTGTTTCGCTCTGCAAGAAAAACGACATTCCGCTCTACCTGATACAGCTGCCGATGAACGAGCCTTCCTGGGACGCTGTGGCCAAAAACGAATATTACAAGGAATTCCAGGCATATGTGGAAGCGTTCGCGCAGGAGCATGACATTACTGCGGAAACTGAAATTCCCCGATACAGCCCCGCCCTGTTCGGCGACCCTTCCCACGTGAATGCAAAAGGCGCTGCCGAATACACAAGGCAGATTAAAGAACGCTACGGTCTGTAGCCCGGGCGGACTGCCTTACAGCACGGCACAGGACGGCAGTCCGCCATTACCGGGGTGCATACCTCTCCCCTATAGGGGTGGAGTGCCCACCATTGTAAGGGAGGACGCTTCACCCCTGCAATGGTGGAAGCCCCTTCAAGCCGGTCAACACAAACTGGCGCAAAAGCAAGGCTCCAAGCCGATGGCTGGTTTTGCGGAAGCACGGCATGTACCATTTTTTGCACCAATCATCCGTCAACCCACACGCTGATTTCAGACCTGTCCGGCATCTCAAAGCGCGAGGCAAACTTTGCGGCGAGGCCCTCGTCCACAAGATACGCGCTCACCTCGCCTGCCAGAACCGCGCGGTTTCTTTTTTCCACGCGCCGCCGCCACTCTCCGTTGCTTATGCTGATGAAGTGCACGTCGCAGCCGATGTTCCGCGCCGCAAAAAACTCCCGTGCATAATCGCGCTTCGCCTTTGTCCAGAAGCCCCAGTCAAGTACCACGCCGATTCCTGTTCCGGCTATCTCCGCGGATTTGTCAAGCAGATACCGCTCCGTCTTTTCCGCCCACTCGTCGTGCCGCTCGCCTGCGTACAGACCGAAAAGCGCGAGCATAATCTCGTCGATTGAGAGCAGCACCAGCTTTTGTTCAGCGCACAGTTTCCGCGCGTAGGTTGTCTTTCCGCTGCAAATCTTTCCGCAGACCAGAGTCACATTTGCCATGCAGACCTCCGCAAGTCGCGGCCTAAACGAGGGATACCGCGTTTATCGGCCACGGGTGGTTTTGTCGTCGGGCAGGATGAGGCAGTCGATGGAAATGTTGTTCTGGGCCGAAAGCGCAATGACATCGCTCTGCGATATTTTTTTGATGCCACGCGGCTTGGGGTGGGGTTCCGCATCGCCAATCAGAATGATTTTTTTTACTGCATCTGGCCGCCATTCATAAAACACAATGCTCGAATATAGCGCCTCGTACACGGCTTCGGGAACATCGCCTCCTTCGCTTCCGTTTATCACAACCGTGTCCAAGTTTCTTTCAAACTCCTCGGGACTGTCAGTAAAAGCGAACGGTTTTACCGGCATGCGCCTGTAGTTGTAGCTGTCATTGTAATCACGGTAAAGCAGCAATCCTATGCGTATGTCTTTGAATGATTCGAGCTGCTCAAAAAAACGTGGGAGCCATTCCGTGCGGAGTGTTTCGATGTCGTCTTTCATGCTGCCTGTGGTGTCAATGGCGAACACCACGTCAACTTTGTCTTTGGGCGAAACTGCGTCAACCAGGGCAAGCAGGTCTTCCGTGATTGTCTTTGGGCCCTTGGAATACAGAAGCGTTCCTTTTCCTTTGCTGGCGAGCTCACCGAATTTTTCGGCGGCAACTGAATTGTAGTCGTCGGTAAGCACCACAGTAGGTTCTTCGGAAGCGGGGGCTTCCGGCTCTTTTGTAACCTGTGCGAGCGGGGTCTTGCTTACAGATTCAAAATCAAACATGAATGGATTGTCAGCAAATTCTCCCGTGTAGTCGCAGTATTTTTTTGAGAATGTCCTTATGTTTATGAATGTGCCTTTTCCGATTTCAACAGTGCCGTGCCTTGTCCATGGGTATCCGTATTCAATTACCGGCGGCACGTACACAACAAAACATTCTCCAAGTTCTGGGTGGCTAACAACTGTTGACGACATGAGGCTGTATCTTGCGTATTGCGAAACAAGCACTTTGCCGTTTAGGTACCGCACTTCATCTCCGTTTATGGAATTGTATTCGAGGGCGCGGTAGGCATAGTTGTCTTCTTTGCCGGTCGGATCTTTTGTGGTTTCAACAAGCATGACACTTTCAACACTCATCTTTTTGCGGATATAGATGTACACACCCGGGCGCGCATCGGGGTCGCCGCTTTCAAACTGCGCGGCTTCGGTTGTGCCCGGGGCTGTGCCTGTTTCCACAACAATATCCTTTTGCAATACCAGCATGTCAGGAGCCGCAAATAAAGACTGAGCCATTAAAACTGTCAGCGCCACAAAAAACAGTTTCCGCATATCTTGTTTATCGGCATGTCAACTTTATTTCTTCATTATCTTATGCGGAAATACAATTGGCTCTTGACTGGCCAAATCATCCGGAACAGGTTTAAGTAGTGACAGGCAAAGACTTACGACACAAAAGAGGAACAAGATTTTTTTATGTTCCGAGAACGACCTTGCGGTGATACAGGCGGCTGACATCTGTGCTGTGAAGGACAACACCGCCAGCCGCTGCCACGGCCTCCTGCGCATGGCAGGCCTCAAGCGAGAGCATCCGCAAAGCTGTGCAGAAAATCGGCGAGTATGAGTTTGACAAGTCCTGCTTGGTCACGAGACGGGGGCGCTGAGTTTTGCTGCATCTGGCACTGGCAAGTCTGCACACACACCGGTGGTGAACCTATCGCATTTGTGCTGCACTTGAAGGTGTACTAACTCGCAACAAACTTTCAAGCGGTGGCGTTACAACCACAGGCAAGAGGGCTTACGTCTGCGGCGGGGGCCTGGCATGGTGCTGCCCGTCTCCGCGTCGGGCAGCTCAAGCAGGAAACAATCTGTTCAAAACGGTAGCAAAGCAATCCCGGTGCTATACATGGGTCCGTAACAGCACATGCGCACTCCCGAAACATCACGATTGACAAAACGCCAACAATGCGTGTAACGGAACGCCGCACGTACTGTGCAGGAACGGCATACATGTTAAATGGGGGCGGAACTCGCGCTGTACGGCGGCTTGCAATGCGCAACGTTGATTCATGCGGAAAGGGTGCACACCATGCTCCTTGCAGTCTTTTCAGATGTATGGTATACTGGCGGAGCACCCGTGACTGGGGCGGATTGCCTCTGAACTCGACCGGCCGCAAGGCTGGATTACCGCAGACAAGGAGGCAGCTATGAGTCTGTATGAGACGCTGATGGTGGCACTCGCCGCCGTCAAGCTGGTCATCGACATTATTCTGCGCCTTCTCCATAGACGGAAAAAGGATGAAGAGTAAAAAATAGCCCGTCCAGTCTAGCACACTGAGCGGGCTTATGCTTGAGTAATCAAGCATAAAACATAATCGGTGGGGCAATCCGCATTGGAGCGGGTGCGCCTTTCCTCCAAACTATACCACATTCCCCGCAAAAGTCAACACCATGTCTGCGTCCGCCGCCCCATGTAATCGTTCCATGCCCCTTGCGGTCTTTTCGGATGTATGGTATGCTGGCGGAGCACCCGTGACAGGCGGCATGCCCCCGAACTCATACCCGCGCCGAAAACGGCCCGGGATTACTTTGACAAGGGAGGCTGAGAAGATGACGATTTACGAAGCTGCTTCGTTGGCGATTGACATTGCCATTCTGATTCTTGAACTACTTAGTTACCTCCGCAAAGACGCGAAAAACAAGTAGATAAAAAAAAAGCCCACCCTGTCTTGACCCATGGTGGGCTTGTGTCCGAGTAATCGGGCATAAAAACTCGTGGGGCAATCCGCATTGGAGCGGGTGCGCCTTTCTTCCAAACTATACCACATTCCCTGCAAAAGTCAACTGTTTTTTCTGCCGAAATGTAATGGTGTATGTCTGGACTTTTTTGGGTGTGTTGTTTGTATCAATATTTTTTGTTAAAAATCAGTTTTTTCAGAATTTTTCTTGACAGCTGCGCACTGTCGGGTTAGCATAAAAATGCTGGAAAATCTGATATTGACCAAAAAAGGTTGATATAGACCGCCAGCGCACCCGGTAGCCCGTGGGCGCTGGATTAAACCTTAAAACAGGCCGCACACGAATGTAACCGAGCGCGGCCCCAATCCCCAGTTGGCTTGCACTCCCTGCGGGTGTGTAAACATAAAACCAAAATAAGGAACTGGCTCCGGTCAAATTGGCAGGAGCCTGCAAAAAATGGAGGATTAAACATGAAGAAAACAAAATTCATGGTAGGACTTGCGGCTGTAGCACTTGCCTCAGCCACAATGAGCTGCGGTGATTTGAATCTAGGTAAATTAAGCAACTAAATTGCACAAAGGAGATAACAAACTATGAACAAATTACGTACATTGGTTCTTGGCGCGGCGTTTGTTGCCTGCGCGTCGGTGGCGGGTGCCCAGACCGCCTCCCTGCATGGCAAAGTGGACTACACCAACTTTGGTCTTGGGCAGCGTCTTGACAATTTTGGCAATGGCGATGACTGGGATCACACAGACCCAGCCGCAGAATTTGGCAATGCCGGTAATGGCGAAACCACCGTTGACCTGCGGGTTACGGCCGCAAACTTTCTGTTTAACTTTGGCCTCCGCCTCAACTCTTCTTTGTGGCAGACTGGCGACTATTACGTTTCTGACGATCAAGGACTTGCCTATGTACAGACTATTTTCTACCAGGGCAACATCCGCGCGGCCTTCTTTAACGAGCAGTTCTTTATCTATACAGGTAAATTTGAAGACTGGAACGCGGGCTACATTTCAGAAGGCTACGTGCTTGGCGGCCAGCAGATTCACGACCTTGCGAGCCACAGCGTGGGCCAGCACATTACCGCGCTTGAGATTGCGCCATACGCGCTCAAAGGCTTTAAGTTCATGGCGGCCCTGCCAATCCTCCCGGGTCATGGAAACGATGTGAACACCAACATCGGTGCCAACCACTGGAAAAACCTCTACAAAAAGTTCAAGTTGGTGGCTCAATACAAGCTTCCGATTGAAGATACCGACATCATCCTTAACGCAGGATGGCGCCCGGGCACATACTACAGTGGTGTAGAGGCTTACCACAAACTTAGCAAAGATGAAGACGGTAACTATAACGACTTTACCAAAAGCTTCTTTGGCGAAGCCTATATCCAGGGCAACTTCTTTTCTCTGGTGCCGGGCTTTGACCTCAATGCCACTTACGACTTCCGCTACCGCGATGGCAAGTACACCACTGTAACAAGCGGCACAAAGGAGCATTTTACTACCGCGCACATGGTGGGCGTGAGCGCAAACCTTGGAAGCGATCTTTTGCAAGTGGAAAACCTTTCGCTCGCTATTGAAGACCGCTTTTTCTATGCTGATGATGACTACATCTTCGATGACGAAAAGCTTATCTACAACCGCATTGGCGCACGTGCCGGCTACAAGTTTGGTGATGGGCCTTGGGAGTTGGGTCTTGTGTTTGTGAATACCCTCGCGGCCGATGCCCGCTCTACTGCGTTTAGTAAAGATGGAAGCGGCAAATATGGCAAAGTGATTAGCGACAGTTTTGACGACATTGCCGTGGGCTACAACAAAATGGCCATCAGCGACAACTTTACAAGGATTCCTAATGGTGATAGCGGCAACTACCACTCTGAATACCTGAACCCGTTTGTGCAGTACAACTTGAGCAATGGCTTTATCCGCCTAGGTGTCGAGTTGCAGTTTGCACAGGTTAAGACTGGTGGCGAAACCTATTCATCATTTAACTACCGTGTGCCGGTTGGCTTCTGCTTCTGGTTCTAATGGTTACAGGAGGGCAAGAGTGATGAAAAAACTAAAACTTTTATGCTCTGCCATTGCTGCGCTTGCGCTGTTTGCTTTGGCAAGCTGTGACCTAGAGATACGGGATAAGTTTGGGGCGGTCGGTGCTCCTACCGCCGTGCATGTGGCTAGTGGTAGTGGTAGTACTAATGACAAATATTATGTGTTTTTAGGGCTGGATGGGTTTTGTAGTGGTACCAAACCGGAGCTTGTTGTAAATAAAACTGCAAAAATGGATATAAATAGTGGCAACCTTACTGACGAGGAGGATGTTGATAAAACGCTGGCATCTACTACGTGGGACAGCGTTGCTGAAGGTGCGGCGTGCCGTCTTGATGGAGAAGGTGAATTCATTGTATTGTATGAATTTAAGCAGACACAAAAAGGCGCTGATGTTTGGAACCAGTTTTGGGTTGCAGTCTCATCTACGCCTGACAGCCTTAAGGATAAAACTGCCTATTACCAAAGGATTGATGATTGGGTGCCGCAGTCGCTAGAAGGCTATGCTGATGAAATAACTCATAGTTATCCTACTGGAGAGTCAAAGGACTATGACTATACCGATGAAGTCACAGTTGTTGCTGTTAAAAAAACAGCAACAAAAATCATCATTGCGATTTTTGCTGATACAGAGATAGATGATCCAAAGGTGGAGAACTATCTTATGGCCACTAACTAAAGGAGCGTACAGGATGAAATTAAACAAGATATTTATTGGCGCTGTAGCTTTAGTTATAGGAACAGCGGTGTATGCCCAGCAGGTAAGCTTGCACGGCTACATGGACTACACCAATTTTGGCGTGAGCCAGATCATTGAACAAAAAGGTGACAACGCTGTTGAATATTCGAACCCCGCCGCCGAGTTTGGCTCGTTTTATAATGGTAGTACGGTGGTAAATTTGTTTGTAGACGCCCCTCACTTTGAGTTTCGGACGGGTATACGTTTGAATGCCTCGCTGGAGCCTTGGTATGATAATTGGCGCGACTCGTCTTATTGGCGCGATTATAAAACAGACTATCCTGTATCGTACTTTTTTCAGGGCAACATACGTGTGGGGTTGATTAACGACCAGCTGATTGTGCACGCGGGCAAGTACGATGAGTTTTACGCAGGTTTTGTTGTGAACGGTTATGCAATGGGGGCACCGAATATTCGCCCCTTCGCGGAGCGTGGCAACGGCCAGCATCTTACCGCAGTGGAGCTTATCCCCTCGGTGATTCCGGGCCTCCGCTTTTTTGCAGGGCTCCCGATTCTGCCGGGTGCTGACAACGACATTGACTACCGCAATGCCAACCTGTGGAAAAACTTGTACAAGAAGTTCAAGCTGGCGGCAAGCTACAAGCTGGCGGGTCCGAACATCACCCTGTACGGTGGATGGCGGCCAGGCACATACTATGATGGTTTAAATGATAAAAAGGGTGTCGATGACTTTACCAAAAACTACTTTGGCGAAGCCTACTTGCAGGCAGACATGCCTTCGCTCATTCCGGGCGTAAAGCTGAACGCCACCTACGACTTCCGCTATCGCGACAAGGATGCCGTTAAAAATGTGGTTGAAAAGTTTGTGACGGCGCACCATGTGGGCGTTTCGGGTCAGATTACCAGCATTCCGCAGATGGTGATTAATGTTGAGGATCGTTTTTTCTATGCAGATGATCACTATATTGCCGCAAATGAAAAACTTGTGTATAATGTATTGGCGATAGGCGGTACTCGTGCAATTTCTGGTACACCCTACCTTATCGGTTTGAACGCGAACTTTATCTATGCACAGGATGCTAAAGGCTCCACGCTTAACAACGATGCTAGGGTAAAAGGTGATTATCATGATGATATTGCCTTGACCACTGACTGGATGAAGGCGGCACCGCTTCCTAAAGGTGGTGCTCCGGGACGCTACTTTGAAGTATACCTGTACCCCTACTTCCAAAAGAACTTTGGCAACGGTCTGTTCTCGCTCGGCATAGAATTGCAGTACACGCACTTTGAGGCGCGCAATACCACGTGGGGCTTTAACTACCGCGTTCCTGTGGGGTTACGCTTCTGGTTCTAACCCTGTTTGGGCTGCCCCTGCGCAGGGGCGGCCCGCAGTCTGGTCGCCGTCTTGCACGACCTGTAAACATTATTCAAAGCCCGGTGGTTTTATCGGGTTTTGTATATAAGGAGTAAAGTATGAAAAAACTTTTGCTTGTTGCGGCGGCATGTGCCTTCGCACTCGGCTCGGTTGCGTATGCTGAAAAAAGCACTTCCGCAAAATCCGTAAACGATTCACTCGTTTCTAGCGCTAAAAAGGAAAAGGCCCCCAAAGCCAAAAAAGAAAAAGCTCCCAAAGCTAAAAAGGGCAAGGAAAAGAGCTCTTCCACCAGCAAAGCACCATTTGTTATCAACTCCGAGGAAGTCGTTGGCTATTACACCTTTGACGAAGAAATTGTGGACAACGAAGTAGTTGACCATTCCGGCAACGAAATCAACGTGTACACCGGCGCTATTGACGGTTCTGTGCTTGTGGAAGGCCACAACGGACAGGCTCTCGACTTTAACGGCGAGGACGAGTTTATCACCCTCGAAGGCGATGTTCTTGACGGCGAAGGCTTTACCGTTGCCGCCTGGGTCAAACCCACCGAGTGGCGCGGTTGGTCACGTGTGTTCGACTTTGGCAACACAAAAGACGGCGAGGACATTTTTATCGGTCTCGATGCCACCAACGGCCAGCTTTCACTGACCTTGCAGCCCGAGCGCATGTTCGTTGCCGCTCCCGCTGTGAACAAGTGGACTCACATTGCTGCCACGCTTGACGAAAACGGCACAGTTACGCTCTACATAGATGGTGCCAAGGCCAAAGACATGAAGACCTCTGGCAAAGTGGCGAATATTGCCGCAAACCCCAACGGTCTGTACATTGGTTGCTCTAACTGGCCCGATCCTCTCTTCAAGGGTGCCATGGACGAAATCCTCTTGGTAAAACGCGCACTCAGCGCCGATGAAATTCAGGCTGTATACAACGGAGTGGTGGTTCCCGAAACTGCGGCTGCCCTAGTCATCGAAGATGCAGCTGAAACTGTTGAGGTTGTTGAAGAGTAAGCTTGTAAAAAACACTGCGGGGTGTGCCGTGCATGGTTGCACACGCACTCCGCATCGGGCGGTTTTATGCATGGCGGTTCTGTTGTTTTCTGCGGAACCGCTGTTGTTGTCTGCACCGCGTCCACAAAAACACGAAGCGCCCCAAAAGGCTGTCCAAGGCCTTTGGGGCGCTGTTCGTTTTATTCACCACAAAATGAGCAACAGGCAAAAGCCCTCGTGGGCTTGTAGTTTTAGGGCCTTTCCTGTTGGATTTCTCTGGCTAGTTGCGCAATCTGTGCTTCCGTCAGGTTAAGCCAGTGTGCAATCTGTTCGGGAGTTCCCACATGTTCGCGCAGCAGGTTCCGTGCGCCTTCCATTTTGGCTTGCCTCATGCCCAGTTCCATTCCTTCTTCTTTAAGCAGCAGTGAACCTTGGTAATAGTCCATGTATCCTTTCTCCCAATCTGGTCGCTCGCGGGCTTTGGTTACCAGCTGGTCGAGCGACTGTGTGAATGATGTTGCCGCATGTCCTGAATACAGGTATTCAAGGAATGAGGAAACGTCCGTGTCTTTTATTTTAGCATATTCTGAGCAATTGTAAAATATTTTTATGGTTTTGTCGCCCAAAATACATGAAGGCCGTTCATTGCAACGGTTCTGGAATGTGTACCGTGGAAGTCCTTTTCCAAAAAGATCCGTTTTGCACAGAAAAATCACCCAGTTTGTTTTGAGTTTTCTGTACAGTTGGCCAGTCTGCAATGCTTCCACGTCCATGATGGACTGGTAGTAGCGTGAGCGCAGCGGCAGATCAATTCCAGGGGAATGTTGCATTTCCACATCAAACATTTGTGTCTTGTTTGAAGCCTGCACATCGAGTCTTACCCATTTTTCTGAGGGGCCGGCACGTATGACACGTTGTGCGGTGGGTTCGTCTATGTCGAGGTGCGGCTGGTTCAGCAAAAGCCTGAGCATGTCGCGGCATGGTTCCCGCTGCCGCATGATATGTCCGAACAGAAAGTCATCCCCCAGTGTAAGCTCCCGATATGGCTTGGGAAACGGTGGATTTGTTCCAACCAGCGATACCGCGATGTTGGGTGCCGCCACAATGTCATTTTTTTCAAACTGCTCCATACTACAGTATGTGCCCCGATATGGCGGTTTTGGCAATGAATTCTGAAAAATCATTTTTGCATTCGGAGACTAAGGACAGGCTTGGGTGTGCAGATTTGTGCGGAAAGGGTGAATACCGTGCTTCTGCATCGGGGTATGTTGATTTTGTTTCTGGTGTTTTAAAATCCGCGTTTGATTTCTTCAAGCACGGTGAGCGCATTGATTCCGTTTTGAAGCGTAGAACCCAGCGGCGCATTTCCGTCTAAAAAGTCCACCGCGTTCTGCACCATGTTTGAAAAATAGCGTGTTTTTTTGGGAATCGTTGCAGTCTTGTCGCACATCAGGGAATAGAATCCTGTGTACAGACGAGAGGCTTCTCTGTGATAGAGTTTGCAGTAGCCGTTTCCTATGCAGATTCGCCCTTCCGTGCCATAGATGTCGATGTCAAATCCAAAAAAACGTGAACGGCCGCTCATTGTAAACGCGATGTCTGGACATTGCTCGCTGCTGTAATGTGCTGTTACCTGCCGCACGAGTTTTTTTTCGTCGCGGAATAATCCCGTGAGCACCGGATGGCCGTGCAGTACCGATTTTGTAGTTTCTGTGGAAATAGCGGTCTCGCTATCCGCTTTGGCTTCAAGAAAAAACAGCACGATGTCAACCAGATGGGTGCCGTCGTGGATAAGACTGTATGCTCCCGAACGTTCTTCCTGTGGATTGTACACGCACAGGCTTGAATGGAGACTTGCATGTATGCTCTGAAGGTTTCCAATCTGCGGAAGGTATGACCTGGCGGCGCGGTAGTCGTCTGCAAAGCGGCGTTCGTGGTTTACCAGCACCGGGATTTTCGCGCGTGCGGCTGCATCCTGTATGCGGAACGCTTCGATTGTGTCGAGCGCAACAGGTTTTTCCAAGATGACAAGCCGTGGTTTTGCGGCTATGGCGGCAAGCGCTTCGGCAAGGTGGGCGTTTTCGTTTACGGCCACGGTTATGATGTCTGGGCTGTGGTGCGCGTACATGTCGGAGCTGCTGCTGTACACAGCGGCGGTTTTGTTTGCTGTGTGCCAGGCGGAACGGCGTTCGCTGTCTGTGTCGCATCCTGCAACCAGTGTTATGCGCGAATTTTCTGTCAGCGCCATGGTGTGGCTGGCCGGCTGCTCTCGTTTTTTGTCAAGCCCGAGGGAATATCCGATTCTGCCGCAGCCAACGAGGGCCGCCGTGTATGTTGTGTTTTCCATGTCGGTTAGTGTTCCGTGTTCGCGGTGCCGTCCATGAGTGCGGCGTATTTTTTTGCAATGTGCCGTGCCTTTGTTGCCGCGAGTCCGCGGTAAAGGGCTGGATTTTCAAAAAATGTTTCGGGATTCTGAACGCCGAGCTTTTCAAGTTGCGCGGTGATTGCGGCAAATGATTCCGTGTGTGTTTTGAGCACGTCATAAAAGCTTTTTCCTGACTGTTCCGCTTCAAGCGTGATTTTGCGAATCACTTCATGCCCGTCGTTTACACCTGCTTCGCCTAGCAGAATGTATGCGGGCTCCGCAAGAACTCCGCCTTTTACTTTTCCGCCTGCATCTGCAAGGTTTTTTGCCATGGCCTCTCGGTCTGCCTGCAAGCTGGAAACAACGGCGTTCATGCGGGCCACTGCCATTGTAAAGCCGGCCACGTAATCGGCGATAAAACGCTGGCTTGCGCTGTTGGTAAGATCCCGTTGGTGTTCACTTATTTGATCCATGTAGAACGTGAGCACGCGGGGCGCCATTGCTTTCCACAACGATTTTACGTGCTCGCTGTTCCATGGATTCCGCTTTTGCGGCATGGTTGAAGAACCTACTTGTGTTGAGGCAAAATATTCAAACACTTCGCCAATCTCGCTCCGTTGCAGGTTGCGCAGGTCGTCTGCAAGGTTTGCGATAATGCCAAAGGCCACATTCATTTCAAGCAGGAGCCGCAGGAGGTATTCCGGCTCCACCAGTTGGTTTGAGTATTCACTTGGTTCAAGGCCCACAAAGTGCATGTATACACGTTCAAGTTCTTCCGGGTCTTTTACAATCATGCTCGGGCCGTTGTAGCTTCCAACCGGGCCTGCAAGTTTTCCTCGGAGCTGGCAGCTTAATTCTTCAATGCGCAGAATCGATTTTCCAAGGCGGCTCACAAATTCCGCGATGCTCCATCCAAAAGTGATGGGCACTGCATGCTGTCCATGTGTGCGGCCTACCTGCGGCGTTTCGGCTTCGCGGTCGGCAATGGCGCACAGAGATTTTTCGAGCGCCTTGAGCTCGGGGAGCACCACATGCCGGGTTGCATCTCGCATTCGGCAGGAGAGGGCTGTGTCAAGAATATCAACACTGGTGGCACCAAGATGAACCAGCGGGGCCAGTTCTGCTGGCACTTTTTTCTTGAACACGTTCACCAGCGCACGGATGTTGTGTTTGGTTTTTTCTTCTTCGGCATATACTTCTTCGGGGTCGATGGCGGCGGCGCACTCGTCAAGCCTGCGGGCAACGCTTTCTGTAAGCTGGCCACGCAGCTGGAGATGGGCTTTTACCAATGCAGCCTCGCATGCTGCACAGCTCCTTACACTGGCCTCTTCTGAGAGAGTGCGAGACAGTTTTTCAAAGACGGTGGCTTCGGAAAGTGAATAGCGGTGGTCAATGCACGAAAGGTTTGAAAAAATGTTACGAGCTTCCATAAAAATCAGTATCGCCTAAATCGACGAAATAATCAACACACCCAGCAGCAGAAGCGGCCTTCACTCCGAGAAGCGGGATATGTGCCCGTTACCCATGAATCAACCTGCCGTAAAATGGCCGCGCCAAAAACAAAAGCCGCAAATCATGTGTAAAAACGCCTGTATTTTTAGGCCGATGTCCGTGCACTCACACGGGCTTGCGAACTTTGCCGGCGGTGGAAAACTGGCAGAAAAAGTCATGAAGCTTGTAGACGGCACGGCATATTTTTAAAGGAAAGCCGCAAGCTTCCGGTTTGCCAAAGTCCATATGTTTTTCAATATATCCGATGTCGTGCTGAATTTGAACGGTTCTTCCACAGCCGTTTTTTCGTGCTGCGGGTACACTTTTCCAAGTCCTTGAATAGAATACTCTTGTACTATATAATAAAGTCGCTTTTGCGCTGTCCAGCTGGCGCATGAATGTATTGGAGATAAAATGAAAAAATTGCTGCTGTGTATTGTGGCAATGTATATTGCTGCATCGGCTTTTTCACAGTCCATTTTGACCGCAGGTGAATTTTTTAAATCGGTCAGTGAATTCTACGGAACCATACGCGACTTTGAAGCTGAAGTTGAAATCACCGCCGCCCGAAACACCATGCGCGGAAAAGTGAGCTTCAAACGTCCCGAAATGCTCCGAATCGATTTTTCGTCTCCCGCTGGACAGGTGATTTTGTTCGATGGTGACAACCTGAAAATCTATCTGCCGCCACCAACTTCTGCCATCCTTGAACAGACCGTTGAAGGCGGTGGCGGCCCAGGCCTTGCAACACCGAACGGGCTGAACCTGATGAGCCGCTACTACACCATTGCCTACGAAACCGGGCAAGACGCAGTGCCCCTGGAAGAAGACAGCGATGAGCTTGTAGTCAATCTTGTGCTTTACCGCCGCGCTTCGTCAGAAGCTTTTACCCAGATTCGTCTCTCGGTTTCTCCAAAGACAAAATTGATTCGCCGGGTTGTTGCCTATACTCCGCAGGGCGAAAACTTTACCTTCAATTTTTTTAACTATAATCTGAATACCAATATTTCAACACAGCGTTTTATCTATGACCCGCCGTCATCTGCGAACAACTACAATAATTTTTTGTTTTCGGAGTGATTCAAAATGGAAAGCTATGGCGCAATTTTAAAAAAAGCACGTGAAAGCAAAAATCTTGATTTTGAAACTATTGAACGGGCTACATCGATTACTCGTCAATATCTTGAGTCGCTGGAGGCCGAAGATTCTGCCGCGTTCCCCGGTGAGCCATACCTGGTTGGGTTTTTGCGCAACTATGCAAGCTATCTTGGCATTGACAGTGCCGAGTTGATCAAGCTGTATTATGCAAAAAAAACGCAGGAATCTCCTGTGCCGCCGGAACTGTTGGCGCGCCACCGTTCCAAGTTTCTGGTGCCGCTTATAATCTCGCTCCTGGTGCTTCTTCTGGGCGGAGCTGGAGCGGTGTGCTATTTTTTTGTGTTCAAGGTTCCGCAGGCAAAAGAAGACCTCTCACGCATAATCACGGAAAGTTCAAAAGTTCACCAGTACACATTTAGCGGAAAAACCGAAAAACGCCGTCTGTATCGGGGCGACCAGATTTTGGTTCCTGACGAATCTGGAAACGGTGCCATAATTCTGACGGTGAGCAAAACCGTGGGAAGTCTTGCGATTGAAACTCCGTCCGGCACACAGTACATTGATTTGAGCGAAGAACGCGAGCTTGATGTTGACGGCGACGGAGACGGCGAGCTCATCGTATACCTGAGTGACATCAGCACCACCGACCTTGACCGTGGTGCCGAAGTACGCATGCTGTTAAAAAAAGCGGTTGCCATAG
Source organism: Treponema sp. (assembly GCA_022510905.1). Classification (GTDB taxonomy): domain Bacteria; phylum Spirochaetota; class Spirochaetia; order Treponematales; family Treponemataceae; genus Treponema_D. The sequence goes on along the minus strand of JAFLSN010000007.1, from coordinate 37,541 downwards.
AAAATGAATCCAGCGTTCCACAGCAGGAAACTGAAGAAACCTCTATCAATGCGCGTGCGGTTACCATGTCAAACACCCGTAGAACGCAAGTGCTGGAAGACAATCGGGCCTATCCGTTTACGGTAAATGTTTCGTTCCGTGCTCCCTGCGTGTTCCGCTACCGGGTTGACAACAATGCCAAAGTTGAAAATTATTACAAAAGTGGCGATGTGGTGAGCATGACCGCGAGCAACGGTGTTCGTCTGTGGATGAGCAACATCAATGCCATGAAGATCCAGATTATCGCGAATAATTCCACATATGATTTACAGATAGGTCTGGCAGGGCAGGTGCAGGCGGAAGACATCAAGTGGGTGCGTGATAGCGATGGACGCTACAGGATTGTGGTGGAAGAACTTGACTGAGCGCACATTTTTTTTGGATCAGCATGGTTGTGCAAAAAATCAGGTTGACGGAGAGCTTCTGATTTCCCGGCTTGAATCCATCGGCCTTGCTCAGACCACGGACCCGTCGGAAGCCCAGTACATCATCATCAACAGCTGCGGTTTTATCGAAAGCGCAAAGCAGGAGAGCCTTGATGCCCTGCTTTCTGCACGGAGCGCCTATCCAGAGGCAAAGCTGGTGCTTGCAGGTTGTCTTGCCCAGCGCTACGCAGATGTATTTAAAACTGAACTACCAGAGGCAGACGCGGTTTTTGGAAACGGCGACATAACCCGCATTGACCAGGTGATTGAAGCGCTCGGAAACGGGGAGCGCCCGGTGGTAACGCCGCCCCAGCAGGGTGTATGTTCGGGTGGACGTAAACTGCTTTCATGTGCGGGTAGCGCGTATGTCAAAATAACCGAAGGCTGCAACAACCGCTGTTCGTTCTGCGCCATTCCGCTTATCAGGGGGCAGCTCAGAAGCCGTTCCGTGCATGATGTCGTGTCCGAAGTGCGTGAGCTGGTTTCTTCTGGCGTTCGCGAAATCAATATAATTGGGCAGGATTTGGCGGCCTATGGCTGTGGCAAAAACGATGACGTGCTGGGAACACGCCAAAACGGATACAACCGCCTATACACTGAATTGACCGCGCCGCTCTTTACAAACAAAACACTTTTTTTTGAGCCTCCTTCGTTTCTGCATGAACTGCTCAAAGCTATTTCTGCTGTGCATGGCGATTTTTGGGTGCGTCTGCTATATATCCATCCCGACCATTTTCATCCTGACGTGCTTTCTGTACTCAAAGACGACAGCCGCTTTTTGCCGTATTTTGACATTCCCTTTCAGTCTGGCGCTGATTCTGTTATCACTGCCATGAACCGAAAAGGCTCGTTCAAGTCATACGTGGACTTGGTACAGCATATACGCTCCGTGTTTCCCCATGCAGCAATTCGCACCACTTTTCTTACGGGTTTTCCGGGTGAAACCGATGCCGATGCCGCAGAAACCGAAAAGTTTTTAAAAGCGATTCAGAGCGATTGGTCAGGATGTTTTTCTTACAGCAAAGAAGAAGGCACCGCCGCATTCCGCATGAAAGGTTCGGTGCCAAAAAAAGTTGCGGCTGCCCGTGCCTTTGCCTTGCAGTCTGTTCAGCAGGATATTACCAGAAATCGCCTTGCAGAGCGGGTGGGCTCCGTGTACGATGTCCTTATCGAAGAAATTGTTGCGGGTGGTTCTTCAGATGAAGGTCTGGCCATTGGCCGGGCATGGTTTGATGCCCCCGAGGTGGACGGAAACTTTGTTGTACGCTACGACCGCGATGACCCTGCCGCATGTGCCATTGTGCCCGGCGCCATTGTAAAAGCCAAAGCGATTGCCTCTTCCGATGTTGACATTGACGGAGTATTCTGTGCAAAGTGATTCGTTCCTTGCGGTGCTGAATCCCGAGCAACGAGAAGCCGTTATCCATGAAGGAAGTCCACTCTTGATTCTTGCGGGAGCCGGTTCTGGAAAAACCCGCGTTATAACCACAAAAATCGCTTACTTGATTGCAGAACGCCATGTGGATCCTGCTTCGATTCTTGCTGTTACGTTTACAAAAAAAGCTGCGCAGGAAATGCAGGAACGTGCCGTGCAGCTGGAACCGCGTTCTCGGTTCGCGAATATCCGCACATTCCATTCTTTTGGCGCATACTTTTTGCGCCGCTACGCTGAGCAATCTGATGTTGACAAAAACTTCACCGTGTATGACGATGATGCCGCAGTAACGTTGCTTACAAAAGCCGTGCCAGGTTTGACGCGCCAACAGGCCGCGCATTACGCACACAAAATCGCGCTAGCAAAAGACTATTGTCTGCTTCCAGAAAGCAAAGAGCTGTACACAATAGATGACGACCCGCACTTTGCCTCCGTTTATGATGCGTACCAAAAGCGCCTCCGCGATACGGGCAATGTTGATTTTGGTGATTTGATTTTAAAACCGTTCTTGCTGCTCAGCGAAAACGCAATGCTACGCCACAACATTCATCTTCATTACCGTGTGATTATGGTTGATGAATATCAGGACTCGAACGTGGCGCAATTCAAACTGTTGCAGCAGCTTGCAGGCCTTGCGGAAAACACCGGCACATATGTGTGCGTGGTGGGCGATGATGACCAGAGCATCTACAAATTCCGTGGGGCAATGATTCAGAATATCTTGAACTTTCAATCTGAATTTCCTGGCACTGCGCTTATCCGCTTGCAGACCAATTACCGTTCAACTGCGGAAATTTTGTCGTGTGCGGATGCCGTTGTAAAAAACAACCGGGGACGTTTAGGAAAAACACTGGTTGCTGCCCGAGGAAAAGGAAAACGCCCTGTGCTCGCTTTTTTGCCCACGCAGGAAGATGAAAGTGCATTTTGCGCCGACTTGATTGAACAGACTCATTCTGCCGGTGTTCCATACACGGACTGGGCCATTTTATATCGAACAAACGCCCAGTCGCTCGGGTTTGAAACTGAATTCCTGCATAGGAAAATTCCGTATGTGGTTGTGGGTTCCCTCAAATTTTATGAGCGCGAAGAAATCAAAGACATTCTTGCCTGGCTTTCATTCGTGGCAAATCCGAGGGATGAAGTTGCATTCCGAAGAATTGTAAACAAACCCCCGAGGGGTATCGGAGCTACATCCCAAGACAAGCTGGTTGCGGCAAGTGCGGGGCATTCTTTGTGTGCGGGCAGCATTTCCGCGCAGCTTTCAAAAAAAGCGTCAGAAGGTTTTGCCGCTTTTTGCGGAACGGTGGCAGCATGTTCCGACTTGGTGCCGGAAGTGCCGCCTGAGTCCGAAGACGCAAAAACTGTGGCACAAAACAAAACGCTTGCCGAATTTGTGTCCATGGTGATTGAAAAATCCGGGCTGGAAGAATTTCACAAGGCGCAGGATGAGCTGAACGGTTCACAACGTTATGCAAACCTTCAGGAACTGTGCAACAGTGCCACGCTGTATCCGTGCACAAGAAGCGGCCTTCTCGATTTTCTTGATCACATAGAGCTTGACCGAACATTGGAATCTGCTTCCGAAGCCAGACCCGAAGGAGTTACACTCATTACATTGCACAACACAAAAGGACTTGAATTTCCTCGCGTGGTGATTACTGGCATGGAGAGTGGAGTGTTTCCCCGCGAAGACAAAATTGCTGAAGATTTGGAAGAAGAACGCCGGCTGTTTTATGTTGGCATAACACGTGCCCAAAATGAACTGTACTTTACGTCTTGCGCTCTCAGGCGCTTGTACGGCAGAACAGCCTATATGTCGCCAAGCCCGTTTTTGCATGAGCTTGGCGCAGGACAGGTGCGCGTGATTGGCGATGCTCCGTTTGGTTTTGCCTCGGGAGCTGTAAAAAGATCCAACGAACATCCGTTGGCACAAAAATGGTGCGTGGGTGCACATGTGTTCCATGACGATTGGGGCTCCGGCCAGATTATCAGCGCGGAAACAACTGGAGAACAGGAACTCGTGGTGACTGTAAGTTTTGATTCTGGTGGAATTAAAAAATTTCTTCCGCAGTATCAGGCAAAGTCCCTGCTTCTTATTTCTGATGAATAACAGATTTTTGTTGCGGAAATCAACACCCCCCGATGCAAAAGCAAGCCTTCACTGTGTTAAGCGACCTTTACTCCGTGAAAAGTGGTATGATTTTCTGAAATTTGATAACGGCAGTGATAAGGGAACATTTGGGCTTTGTTGGGCGCGTTGTTCTTATAGGGTATTGGAGCCAAGGGTGTTTACCCTTTCTGCGCGAATCAATTTTGTGCCGATGTTTGTGTATGACTTGTTTTTGGTTGCGCTTGAACTGTATTGCGCAAAAATGATTCAAGCTGAAATACCTGGCCTGTAACTGCAAAGCATTTCAGCTTGAAGTCTCGCTGCGGGTCAGTGTGGGCTTACCCAGGCAGTGCGCATTTTGGTTATTTATTGAACGGGTCAGACGTTCCGCCACTCATAAGCTCGTTTATGTTCACGCTGTAGCGCCCTTTTGAGAGTGAGCCTTTTAGCTTGGGAAGCTGCACCGTTTCATACGAAACATTCGTTTTGGCTTTTGGCTTTGGCGGTGGCTCAAGCGCTGTACGTGCGGCCTGTATGGTTTTTTGTAGCGGCGGTGAAAGATTGAGGGCAAGGGCGCTGTCAAGAAGCAGCTTTTTTTCTTCCGTGTTTTCTGTGGCCTGTGCCTGGTTATACAGCAGCACAGCTTTTGCATCATCTGCGGAAGTGCTGAAGTGCGGGTGCGGATTCAGGATATAGCCGGTCTGCATTGCGCCGTTTGCAATGTAGGTCACTTTCAGGTAGTCAATCAGTATTCCTGAATGATGGACGGCGATAATTGTATTTGCAGGAATCAAGGATTCGCTTTTTGCAAGCTGCTCGGGGCTTTCTGGCTCGGTTGCGCTCACGGGGCTTTCGTCCAGGAGTACGGCCGGCTTGGCACCTAGCGCGAGCGTTTCTGCACGAACCCAATGTTCACTGTCAGAAAACACGTGGATGTAGTCATGCTGTTCTTGGTCACTGGTATTGGCCTGTCCGCGCCGTGTTTCTGCCACGGTGTCAGGGTAATCCTTGTCTGTGTTAAGATACACCAGCACATATTCACCTTGCGTTGCTGGTAACTCAGGCTGCATGAGTCCCTGCTCGTTCAGTTGCCAGTATGTTCCCGCGAGCACCACCGCAGGAATGAGCGGCTCGCTTATTGAAACTGAAACAGGTTGTTCTTTTTTGCAGGCCATGGCAAGCACAGCTAGCGCGATTCCCAGGCATAAGGAGATTTTTTTCATTGTCTATTCCTGTGCGATTATTTCATTGTAGAATTCAGCGTAATCGCTTCGTCCTGCGTTTGTAAAGGCTATTGCGGTGCGCGGGTGCTGGTTCAGCAGGCCAGTTACCAGATACTGCAAGTCGTAGCCCCACACAATGCCGCTCGTTTTGAGCTTGGTCATGTGGCTGTCGATGAATGTGAGTACGGGATAGATATTGTACTTGGGATTGTGCAAAAATCCCAGCAGGTTTTCCATGGAGCAATTTCCGGCACCGCGCCCCATTCCGTTGTAAGTCGCGTCCAGCCAGTCAACTCCGTCTCCTACGGCTTCTATGGTGTTTGCAAAAGCTAGCTGCTGGTTGTTGTGTGCATGAATGCCAAGTTTTTTGCCGTACTTGTCAGCGTACTCCCTGTACAGCTGAACAATGCGGGCCATCTGCTCTGGATAGATGGAGCCAAAGCTGTCTACAATATATATGGCATCCACTGGCGATTTTCCGAGCATGTCCAGTGCCACACGAATGTCGCCTTCCTGCGCAGTGGAAATTGCCATGATGTTACAGCTTACTTCATAGCCTTTTTTCTTTGCGTCTTCAATCATTTCAATGGCACCGGCAATCTGGTGCACGTAGCATGCAACTCGAATCAAATCAAGCGGACTGTTGCTCCTGTCGCGAATATCGTCTTTGTAATCGCAGCGGCCAACATCTGCCATTGCAGCGAGCTTGAGTTTTTTTTCAGTATTGTCACCTAGTACGGCAAAAATGTCGTCATCGGAAGAGAATTTCCATTTGCCAAATTTGGACTCGTCAAACAATTTTTTTGAAGCCTTGTAGCCTACTTCCATGTAGTCAACGCCTGCTTCAATATTTGCCTTGTACAGGTCTTTTACAAATTCATCGGTAAAGTAAAAATTATTGCACAGTCCGCCGTCCCGCATGGTGGCATCAACAACCCGAATGGTTTCCCTGTAGCCCAATAAAGATGAAATCTCTTTCATGAATCTACTCCTGCATCTGCGTTACCGCTTAGTGTACAGAATTTTCGGCGCAGTGTAAACAGCACCGATGCATTGCTTTAGGCCGCATGAACAGATATTTTGTTCTGGAAAACTGCGGCGGTTGTGGCCGGAGCATTTTATGTGCACGGGCCATGTAGAAATTATTCATATATTTCCAGCGATAAAAAAGTATCAAGCTTTTTCATCGCTGGAAACGCCGTTTCGCAACAAAGAGAGAAACAGCAGCCAATAACCGAGTTTTGAAAAAAACGAAGTTAAAATCAGACGCACCATTTGCGCGGCTGATTTTAAACGTTCATTTCGACCACTACTTGCAGCAAGGCTTCAAGCCGGGCTCTGGCTTCTCAGAAGCGTGGTATGTACACTTTCCGCACGAATCATTCTTCTGGAGCACGGCATGTTTCCGTTGCCACAAACAGCATTTTCCGTTATCATGCTGAATACATGCGGACGCGAATTGCGGTACCGTAAAAATGCCGAGGTATACCAATGAAAGAGCTTGAACTCAAATATGGATGCAATCCCAACCAGAAACCTGCGCGGGTGTACAGTGAACAGGGCGATTTGCCCATTACCGTTGTAAACGGAAAACCGGGATACATCAATCTGCTTGACGCGCTGAACGGCTGGCAACTTGTAAAAGAATTAAAGGAAGCCACTGGACTGCCTGCCGCAACAAGTTTTAAGCATGTTTCTCCGGCAGGTGCCGCCGTGGGGCGCCCGCTTTCTGATACACTCAAAAAAATCTACTACACCGATGATGTTCAGCTTTCGCCGCTTGCAAGTGCTTATGCCCGTGCCCGCGGTGCCGACCGCATGAGCAGCTTTGGCGACTTTATCGCGCTTAGCGACACATGCGACACGGCTACAGCCCTGCTGGTTAAAAAAGAAGTGAGTGATGGCATTATTGCCCCTGGCTACGAACCTGAGGCGCTTTCAATCCTCAAAGCAAAAAAGAAGGGCGGTTACTGTATTTTGCAGATTGATTCAGACTATGTTCCTCCTGCAACTGAAACAAAACAGGTGTTTGGCATTACGTTTGAACAGGGACACAACTTTGTTCGGATTGATGACGAGTGCCTTTCAAACTTGGTCACACAAAACAAAACCCTTTCCAAAGAAGAACGCGACAATCTGCTTATTTCGCTCATCATACTAAAATACACGCAGAGCAATTCCGTGTGCTATGTAAAGGATGGACAGGCGATTGGCATTGGTGCCGGGCAGCAGAGCCGTATTCATTGCACACGGCTTGCAGGCGACAAAGCGGACAAGTGGTGGCTCAGGCAAGCGGCAAAAGTTATGGCGCTTCCGTTCAAGGCAGACATAAAACGTGCTGACCGCGACAACACCATTGATGTGTATACAAGCGATGATGCTGCCGATGTTATTGGCGAAGGTGAATGGCAAAAATGGTTTACCGAGCAGCCCAAACCTTTTACACGCGAAGAACGCAAGGACTGGATTGCAAAAAACACCGACGTTGCAGTTGGAAGCGATGCATTTTTTCCGTTTGGTGATAACATTGAACGTGCGCACCGTTCTGGCGCTACAGTTATTGCGCAGCCCGGCGGCTCCATTCGCGATGACAACGTGATTGCGACATGTGACCGTTACGGCATGGCAATGGCATTTACCGGAATCCGCCTGTTCCATCATTGATTCATGCAGAAAGGGTGCACGCCGTGTTCCTGCAAAGCCAGAACCTGGCTTGAAGTGTGTTGATTTCGGCCAGATCCTTCCCCTGTAACACGTACTGTGCCATAGGCTGATTTAAACATTGTAAATCAAGCTGAATTCATTACTTTAAATCAGCCTGATTCACAGTAGTGAATTCAAGCTAATGCGCGAATTCAAAGCAGCGCCGTTCAGATATGGCCTGTATGCCGGTCATTCTGCAATATTCGGGCAGGAGCAATGGGCGGGCACAGGGCTGTGCGGATAAAGGAATCGGCAAGAAAGCGGGATTGTGGAACGCCCCGGGCAAAGGGCGTGAAGAGATGTGGCTCATGCAGAAAGGGTGCACATCATGTTCCTGCAAAGCCAGAGCCTGGCTTTTGTCTCGGGTGTGCTGATTCAAGCTGTGGTTTTGAGCCGTTATGCATGGGAATCTGCGGCTTGCATTCCATCTGTGTCTGGAAGTTTGGGCAGAAGCTCGCTTTGCTCAAAAAACGCACGATACTGGATACGACATTCAAGCAACGAAAGCGCAATCACAACGAGCGAAAACCATTTGATGTTTGTTGAAAATCCTGCAAAATAATTGTACACGCCATGAAAAAAAACGGCATACACAAATGGAAGTATTTTTGATCGCTTTGCGTGGAGAGAAAATACAAACAGTCCGCTCAGCGCCGCGCAAGAAGCATGCACAACAACTGCCGTAAACAGGCGGAGTTCTATGTGATGGTAACCGCTGATAACGTAGATGGCGCTTTCAAAGCAACCGAGCGCGAAACCACACAGCAACGCATTTGCAAAAAACGCCGGAAGCGCTACTGTTTTTTTGGGCAGCAAAAACATAATCAGCATTTTGATTGTCTCTTCAATCAAGCCGTTGATGACCACTGCCCGCAGAAATAGCAGTGCAAGTGATGTGGCGTTAAAAAACGGAACAGATTCCACAACAAATTGGAGCACGGCGATTGGCGCCACGCACAGCAGCCCCAGCAAACAGGCAAAAAGTCCATGCAGCGTCTTGTACTGCGGAACAAGTAGACAAAAACTTATAAAAAGCACCACAAGTGGAATAAAACACAGTGCAAAACCCGCATACACATTCATAACAAAAGCATACCTAAAACCATCGCATTGTGCAACCTTGCATGCCTTGCAGGATTCCATTAAACTTTTATTTTGTTTTACCGATAGTTAAAAAGATGAAAAAGATTTTTCTTTTTTTTACAACAATGCTGGCACTCTCGCTGTTTTCGTGCGGACTGGTCAATGTAACTAACACTCCTGGCTACAGCGATGACATTACGGCTCCGCAAATTACACCAGAAACTGATAGCGGCCACACAAGCCTTTCGATAGCGGTCATCAAAGGAACTGAATATATAAATATTTTTAGATATGAAGTGGACAGTCTGGGAAAAATAGAAAATGAAACCGATCCAGTGAATATCGGCCAGATTGATATTGAAGAAGACTACAGCAAAAACTCATCATCTACAGTTGTTTTTTATGATTATTACACTTATAGCAATAAAAATTACCAATACAAAGTGAGGTACAAGTTAAAAGACTTGTCGAAATACCTTTACTCAGACAATTCCAAAACCTGCACCGGTACAGGAACATCGGAAGGCTCCATATTGTTGTCTGACAGCATGTTAAAAATTGACGACAATTCCACGATACTTACAATTTCTGGTTCTTTTAGTATCACACCCGAGCCTGGTACAATCGAAGCCGTTTACCAAAAAGAACTTTCCAAAAGAGTCATAGAAGAAGACGACTATACTTTTCTTTTGGCGATAAAATCTTCAGAAACGATACGCCTCTTTGAGCTTCTAAAAACTGACAATGGCTACACTCTGGCGTTCCGCAGCGTGTTTCCTGATGATTTTTACGATAACAGCTTGAGCGTTTATGGCATACTGGCGCAGTTTTCTGACGAACAGTTTTATGACCGAGAAGGCACAGAGCTGCAGTGTACCAGCTATTATTGGACTGATTTGTATAAAGGAGATTTGATCCTGCACAATTCAACAGGCCCGGTAGAAACATTCACCGTAACAAAAAACGGAGGTGTCTATGATGCGGGTGACTATAACCCCATGGCTTCCGTTTCGCCACGTATGCCCGTTGCAATGAAGCATGAGCCGGTGCTAGTGTACTGAATTTCGGTGCAGCTGATTTTCCGCCGGCGCGGAGCTTTTTTTGCATATTGAATCGACTGCAAAGTTGAGAATGTCACGGGTTTCATGCAGGTTTTCTTTGCCTAAAATTGCCAGCCGGAATATTGCACTTTCAATCAGGCTGTACAACAATTCATTTATGTCCTTGACGCTCTGCTGTTTAAATTCGCCGTTCCTTATGCCTCGGATGATAACCGTGTTCAGCATGTGCAGCATACGGATGACTCTGCGCCGAACCCGTTTGGAAGGGTCTTCGCCGCTTTTTTGCAGCTGGATAAAGTAGACGAGCAGAACCTTGAACAGCTGCTGATTTTTTTCACATTCATCAACGATAATGTTCAGCATGTTTTTGAGGCATACTTCCGCAGAAAGTGAATGGTCGGAAATGACGGCGGCAAGGTTGCATTCTATGCCAGACGTGAGCTGTTTGATGCTCCACAAAAAAATCTCGCGTTTGTTTTTAAAATAAATATAGAGCGTTGTTCTTGTGATGTTGCAACGGTCAGCGATTTTCTGAAAGGTTACATCTTCATAACCTTCTTCGATAAAAAGCGCCAAGGCCTTTTCAAGAATTTCATGCTTGCGTTTGTCGTGCTCGACCAAAACTGCCATCGGTTAATTCCTTGCTTTTTCTTTGCCGTTGTAAATGTACAACGTTGTGTCAAGGTTTCCGGCCTTCAGGCTTTTGAGTGCGCTTGCATAGCGGCCGATGCATTTTTGGAACTGTTTTTGGCAGGTAATCACGCCGATCTGCCAACCCGGAAAATCCGCAAACAGAGAAGCCATTGAACGGTAAAGGGCTTGGGCGCTTTCACTGTCACCAAGACGTTCGCCGTATGGGGGATTGCATAGAAGCACCCCGGATTCGTAGGGGGCTTTTAAATCTGCAAAATCGCTCACGATAAATTCGGGGCGCTCTATTTTTGCGTCGCTTCCGATGAGCTGCAAGGCTCGCCCTGCTGCTACACAGGCGTGTTCCGCGTTGATTTGGGCGGCACGGATTGTGTCCGCGTCTTTGTCGCTCCCGGTGATTCGGCAGACAACATCGGTGCGTATCTTTTCTGCCTCGCGTTTTTTGATTTCAATAAAACGCTCCTGATTGTAGAATGGGAACTGCTCAAATGCAAAACGCCGTCCAAACCCGGGCGCGATATTGTGCGCGTACAGTGCGGCCTCGATAACAATTGTTCCGCTTCCGCAGAACGGGTCGTGCAGGGGTGTTTTTCTGCGCCACAAAAGCTCCTGCAACAGCACGGCCGCGGTTGTTTCGCGCAGAGGGGCAGGGCCAGCCTCAGTGCGGTAGCCGCGTTTGTGCAGAGCGTCGCCGCTGGTGTCCAGCAGCACTATGGCGGTGTCATTGTCAAGATATACCCGCACATTGAATTCAGCGCCGCTTTCGGGAAATGTGCTCATGTGCCAAATATCGCCAAGCTTGGTGTAGATGGCTTTTTGAATGATGGATTGGACACTGTGCTCGCTGTTAAGACGGCTTTTGTACACGCGCACTTTGTCAACCACAACGCGGCTGTCTTTTTTGAAAAACTCCTGCCAGGGAACGGCATAGCAACCTTCAAACAGCGCGTCAAAATCAGCGGCAGGATAGCTCGCCATGAGCATATACACCCTGTCGCTTGTGCGCAGGCAGAGATTTGCACGGTACAGGGCATCGCCATCAGCGGCAAAAGTGACCCTGCCGGGGGCGTTGCCACAAAGAGTGTAGCCAAGCTGTTTCAGTTCGTTTCCAAGGATTTTTTCTGCGCCAACGGCACACAATGCCACATATGTATCCATAATGACATTTTAATATTTTTTGTCATTTTATGCAATATAATTCCTGCGCACACACCATCCATAACACTCCAAAATGTTTGGACAGTCAAACCACACCCGCGCACTGCCAGAAAACATGCGTGGGAAGCAACGGGAGCACTCCCACACGCCGAAAACGCACCGAGGAGACAAAATGAGCCCGCGCATTGCTCGAAAACACGCCGGGAAAGAAAAGTGCGCCCGCGCACTGCTCAAAAACACGCCGGGAAAGCAAAGTGCGCCCGCACACTGCCCGAAAACATGCGGGGGGAAGCAACGGAAGCACTCCCACGCGCCGAAAACACGCCGGGAAAGCAAAATGCGCCAGCGCACTGCCCGGAAACGCACCGTGGGAAGCAATGGGAGCGCTCCCACGAGCCGAAAACACGCCGAGGAGACAAAATGCGCCCGCACACTGCCCGAAAACACGCCGTGGGAAGCAACGGGAGCACTCCCACACGCCGAAAACGCACCGAGAAGGCAAAATGCACCCGCGCACTGCCCAAAAAACATGCGGGGGGAACCAACTGGAGCGCTCCCACGCGCCGAAAACGCACCGGGAAAGCAAAGCGCACCCGCGCACTGCCCGGAAACGCGCCGAGGAGACAAAATGCGTCCGCGCACTGCCCAAAAACGCACCGAGGAGGCAAAATGTGTCTGTGGTTTTGTCTGAAACGTGGCTGGCGGAGTGGTCGGGCATGGGGTGTGTATGGTCTGGCTGGAAAATTGGTTTGTGCGTTGGGTATTGTCTTGAAATTTGTTGGATTGGAGGGGGTGCGCGGAGCGTTGGGGTTTTGGAAGGGGGTGCCGTGCCGTGTGCGGGGTGTTCTTCAAAGTGCATGGGGAATGTTTTTTTCTTGCGCTGGCAGGGAGGCTGTGCCTTTGGTTGCCAAGCGGTCTTGTGCTTCAACCTTCTTTGGCCGCCGGCTGCAAGGATCTGGCCGATTGGATCCGAAGTGCGGTATTCGGGGGATTTGCGGTGTGTTCTGCAATGGGCTTTGTCGATGCATTGAATTCAGTGGCCCGCTGGCGCATGGCAGGCTGGCTTATGCGGTCTGGGCAATGCCGCATAAATCTTGTATGGTGGCGTAGCCGTGGGTTCGCATGAATGTTGCTAATCCTTTGATGATAGAAAGCATTGCGGTTGGATTAAAGAATGTTGCCGTTCCAACTTCTATTGCGCTGGCTCCCGCCATGATGAATTCCACTGCGTCTTGCCATGTGCATATGCCGCCCAGTCCTACAACGGGAATGCGTTTCTGCGGCGGCAGGCGGTTCATTTCTTCAACAACATCGTACACCAGCCGGAGCGCGAGCGGCTTGATTGCAGGGCCGCACCAGCCCGCTCTCACGTTTTCAAAAAAGGGTTTGGCTTTTTCAATATCTATGGCCATTGCCTGCACGGTGTTGATCAAGCTGAGTGCATCGGCTCCTGCTTCGACACAGGCCATGGCCACCGCGCGGATGTCGGGCGCATTGGGTGAAAGTTTGACCATGAGCGGCTTGGTGGTTGCGCTGCGGACGGCGGCCACGCAGTTTTTTGCCGCATCGGGCAGAATTCCCCATGCCATGCCACCCGCCTTGACGTTGGGGCAGCTGATGTTCAGCTCAATCATGGGGGCCGCCGTTTTTTCGAGCAGCGCCGCACCCTGCACGTATGAATCCAGGTCGCCGCCTGCAAGATTTACTATGGCAACGGTTTTTTGCAGGGCGAGCATCTGGGGCAGCTCATGCGCGATAAAGTGAGGTACCCCGGGATTTTCAAGCCCTATGGAATTTATGTTTCCCGCTGGAACTTCGACAATACGTTCACCCGGATTTCCTGCGCGGGGTTCCAGCGTGATTCCCTTGGAGCAGATGGCACCCAGTTGCTCCACATCGAACACTCCGCGGTAGTTTTGTCCGTAGCCAAAAGTGCCCGACGCGGCAAACACGGGATTCTGAAAATGCAGTCCCGCAATGTCAACGCCGAGGTTCGGTTCTTTTGGAGATGCCGGCTCCGGCTGCACGTTGTGGGGCGCGTCTGGTTTGGGGAATGTGATTAGCGCCGCGTCAAAAACCGGGCCGTCCTTGCACACGCGGCGGTTTCCGTCTTTGGTAAAGATGGTGCAGCCAAGACAGGCTCCCATGCCGCACAGCATACGATGTTCAAGGCTCAGGTAACATGCCACGCCGCACCTGTCCGCCACATTCTGGACATATGCGAGCATGGGACTTGGGCCGCACGCAAAAATGACTTTGTAGCCGGCATCTCGGATTTTCTGCTCGGTGAGCGCCTTGGGAAGCATTCCGTGAATGCCAACGGAGCCGTCGTCTGTGGTGACAACGAGCTCCCGGGCCTGCACGTTATCCAGACCATATGAGCCGGTTTTAAAGCTCGCAAAAAAATCGTAGGATTGCGGCGCAAGTGAAGCGGCAAGATATGCCACGGGAGCCACGCCGATTCCTCCGCCCACAATGCAAACTTCCGGCTTGCCCTGCGTGCCGAACGGTTCAAGCTGAATGGCAGCATTTTTGGTTCCGTTTGGGCGGAGCCATGTGTTTCCGAGCGGCCCGAGCAGCACAAGGTTTTCGCCGGGCTGCATGGAACAGAGTTCGCCGGTGCCATTTCCTTTTTTCAGAATAAGAAAGCGGAGCCGCACGGCCCGGCGGCCATCGGCTTGGGATTCGACTGCGGCATGGTACACGCTGATGGGCCGCCCGAATGTTACCGCTGATTTCGCGCTGCGCAGCTCGTAGAATTGGCCCGGCTTTGGCGCAAGCTGTCCGGGGCGGTCAAGCACGATTTCTGTTTCAAGCAGAAAAACGGAATGTTGTCCGGGTACGGCCGTAAGGTTTAGTACATGAGCGTTTCCAAAAAAAAGGCATCCTTTTCCGCTTTCATCTATTTGTGCTGTGTCCATGATTTCCTCTGTGGTTCTCATTTTTTTTTGCGGCGCTTTACGCATTTGTGTACGTGCGCTTTACTTTTTTTGTGGTTGTCATTTCAAGCGGTTTCTCCAGCACGGTTATTTTGCTTATGCGCTGGTATGGCAGAAGCTGCTTGTTCACTTTGCCCACTATCGCGGAAAGCCGCTCCGCTACGGCAAGGTTTGAAGGCGCTTCTTCCCGGCTCACTTTGACTGAGGCCAGCATGTCATCAGATGGATAGATGAGCGCCTGCAACTCTTCGGAGCGCAGCGCTTTGTCGGCAATGTAGCCTTGCACCACAATCTGTTCAATGTCTGTTTCAAGCTGGAATGCGTCTTCGATTTCTTCGGGATATACGTTTTTTCCGCCTTCGGTGACAATCATGTTTTTGGCGCGGCCCGAAAGCATCAGGTAGTTTTCGTTGTCAAGCCAGCCCAAATCGCCGGTGTGCAGCCAGCCGTCAGCGTCAATCACTTTGGCGGTTTCTTCCGGCATGTTGAAGTAGCCCTGCATGACCATGGTGCCCTTTACACAAATTTCGCCGATGCCGTCTTCGTTTGGATTGTCTATGCGCATCTGGCTGTATTGCTCAAAATACTGGCCCACACTGTGAATCTTGAAATGTTCCACAGGGTTCAGCGCGATTATTGGCGATGTTTCTGTAAGTCCGTAGCCCTGCACAAAGTCAATGCCAAGTTCGTTGTAGATTTTGAAAATTGAAGGCGCAAGCGGACCGCCGCCGCAGATTGCCACGCGGATGGTCAAAAGGTTCGCTTTTTTGAGCACAGGCCTGAACAGCACTTTGCCCACATTCACCTTGAACACTTTTTTTATGATGTACGAAAGGTTCATCAAAAAGCGCATGAGGCCGTATACCACTATGCCCTTTTCTCGGATGCCTTTTAAGATGCCCGCGCACAGTTTGTTGAACAGGAGCGGCACTCCAAGCAGCATGGTTATGTGCCCTTCGCCGAGTTCTTTGAGCATACGGGTTGCGGCCAGGCTTTTGCCAAAAACCACTTCCGCACCCACAGAAATGGTTTCGATGAACACGGCCAGCATGGTGTATGCATGGTGGATTGGAAGGAGCGCATAGAACACATCGGTTGAGTACAGAATCATGCGGGTCTGGGCCGCGAACGCATCGCTGATTAAGTTGAAGTGGCTGAGCATAACGCCTTTTGGAATGCCTGTAGTTCCGCTGGTAAACAGAATGGCCGCCGTTTCTTTTTCGGTGCAAGGAACAATGGCATTGGTCTGTTCGCTTGAAAGGTTGTAGGCGTATCGTTCATTTTGCCTGGGGCTCAGCGAATACACGTCGTATGGGCTTTGCCTTGAGGCGAACCAGTCGTATTTTTCAACATCAACAAACAGAAACCGTGGCTGGGCCGTGTTCAGCAGATTCACTATTTCTTCTTCGTGCAGGGCGTAGTCGATGGGGCAGATGATGCCGCCGGCAAACAGCGCGGCAAGATACACCACCGCCCATTCCGGTGAATTTTTTCCGGTCACGGCAACGCGGTCTCCGTGAGAAAGTCCGTGCGCAGCCATCCACTGCGCGAGCGTCTGGATTTTTTGCAGCGCCTCTGCGTATGTCAGTGTGCGCCTGCTTCCATTTGGGCCTTCAAAATCGGTAAAGCAAGGTTTGTCTGGAAAGCGCCTTGTTGAGATAATGAACATTTCGGGAACAGTGGGGAATTCCCCGTTGTACACACTGCCTTTGAATTCCTGAAGAAAATACGTTGGGTTCCAGTCTTTGAGCTTTATCATGCGGAAGCCTCGATGCTGATAAGATTTTGCATTTTCAGGCTAAAACCTTGTAAAATGCGGGTTTGCGGTTGCTGCCCAAAAAGTGAAATTCCCGGGCAGCTTTGATAAAGATTGGTGCGTGTTCTTAAAAAACGGCCCCTGCTTTTATTATCGCACAGAGTAACGCGCTTGTCAAAACTGTTTTTGCCTTTAAGATGGTTTTGGTTTATGCGCGCTGTCCTGATGAAAGTGGAAACATTAAAACGTAGGCAGCATGGATACGCGCGTTTGCCTTGCGCATGGACACGCCATCCGCAAAAGGCCGAGGCCTGCTGCGGGGCTGCGTTGGGCAATGCCCGGGGCCCGTGTCGTGGCACAACTTCCGGCAGCCCAGGGCCGATGGGAGGGCGTTCTAACCCCTGTAAGGGTGGATGCCTCTCCCTTATAGGGGTGCGGTGCCCATCCTTATAGGGGAGGACGCTTAACCCCTGCAAGGGTGGCGGATGGTTCCTAAAGCCGGCCGCTCCGGGAGCCCCCATGACCGAAGCCCCCTTGCGAGGTGCTTTTGCATAAGGAAAAGCACCTGATGCGGCGGAAACAAAAACCGCCGGCTTTTTAGGCCGGCGGTTGTGCTGTCATGCAGCATGGCGGGTGTTAGTTCTTCTTGGTGTAGGTTTCCTCAAGCCCATGAATAGTAAGTTCACCGTCCTGAATCGTTACGGGCATATCTATTAAGGCTTTGAGCTCAGTCTCGATCAGATAGTCAATGTATTCTTCAGATACTGAATCCGCTTTTGAACCTAATCCCTTTTTAACCTGGGCTTTAACATAGTCTTTGATATTGACCAGCTTGCCGTCCTCGTTCCTCCACTTTTTGATGGTAGCTGTAACTTCGTTGCTGACGCCTGTGTTCTTTGTGACATCGCCTGTGTATGTTCCTGTTGAGACGGTAATTCCGTCTTCAACAACCTTGAAGGTGCCATCATCGTAGAATGTAAGCGTCTCCTCATCTGACGCATACACTGCCACTTTCGATGCTCCGTCGTCATCGTTGCTGCATGCGACAAAGCCAAAGAGCGCGGCTACCACCGCCATTAAAAACAGATACTTCTTGACGCCTTTCATATGCATCCTCCAAAAAATAGTAATACGCCACGCACCAAGGCGAAGCTAATACACCATACAAAAAAAAAGTGGCCGGTCAACAGGTTGCGGCGGTTTTGCGCGGTGGAATCGCAAAAGTCTTGAAGCGCAATGATATGCGCGTGTTTTTGCGGGCCGAACGTGTGTATGTCACTGGCGGAAAAGCAAAATGTCTGCAACACGCCGCCAGAATCGCGCCTTTGGCGGAATCCGTGGCTTTCTGAGGTGCAAGGTTGTTGTCTTTTGCGGCGTGTTCATTCCCAAATGCACACAGACGCGGAAACCTGTGCCAAATGCGGAATTTGTGTTGATAGATTTCTTTAAATTCTGCGGAAGGCAAACGCTCCTTTTACACCTTCATCTATAATTATGCCCACACTGTTCCAAAGTGAAATATAACACACCATCACATACGGCTTTAACGGTGTATCACAAACCAAGTTGACAGTACGTCAAAGCCAAGGTTGAGGGTGCATCACATTGCAATGTTAGGGATAAAAACGTGCCCGTTTGGCTGGCACTCACGTGTACATGTGAGCGCGGGTAACTTGTACTGGTGGTTGGGGGTAACCTGTGCAGGTGAGGGGCTTTAGCTTTTTTCAGGCCGCGCATTCACATTGGTGCACAACCGGGATGAATCAGACCGCCTCGATATGCCTGTGCATTGCGTATTACGCTACACTTACGCGCCATAAATCAACACACCCAGACGCACGCGCAAGGATTCACGCCACCGGCCGGCTTCGCAGAGGCACGGCATGTACCATTTTACGCACGAATCAAAATAAAGCCCGCCACAGTCTTTAAATTCCTGCCGACATTCGGTTCGCAAAAGTTTTTGCGAACCATGTGAAACGGACTAACGTTTGAGGTGCGGGTATTTTCTGAGCACTGCAATGTAGAATTGTTCCCATGCCTGTTCTTCGGAAATGTCACCGACAAAGTAGGGGCGCATCGCAAGCTGCAAGGATTCATTTATGCCCATGTCATATGGTGAAAGGTTCTTTTTTGTCAGCGAGGCTGCCGAGTCAAGAAAAAACGAAATGTGGTTCTGTCCGCCCAGGAATGGATTCTGGTATGAGCTGTTGGCAATCTTTGTCATTGCTGCTTTGTTGTTTGTAAAGTCGCCTGTGTGCTCGGCAATCTTGATAAGCGTGTCGGCATCGCATGTGAGTGTGTACATGATGTCATGGATAAGCTGCACGTTGTCGGAGCCGCTTGCGCCGCAAATCCATGTGCCTCCCCATGAAAATCCCTGCGGGCCTTTGCAGAACGCCCAGTCGCCGTAAGAGCCGTTTCCGACCTGCCGTGGTCCGTTTATGTCTTCAAGCGAGTTTCTGGCAAGCACAAAATCAATGAACCATGACGGCCCGAAATAACCGAAAACACGTCCGTTGCGCCCGGCTTCAATCCAGCTTTCTTTTGACCACAGCGGAGCGCGGTTGTTGTATCCGTTTTCTGTGTAGTTTTTTGTCTGGGCAATCCAGGCTTTTATGGCGGGGTCAATGCGTATGGTGCCGTCAACCACCCAGGGAGATTTTATGTTGTCGGAAAAAACACGGAAGCTGTCCTCAAAGCCTGAAAGCATAAAGTAGCCTTTCTGTTTGGCTTTTGCGGCGGTATTGTCAAAATGCGCCCAGTCTGAAAGCGCCGTCTGCACCTGTTCGGGATTGTCGGTGCCAAGCACGTTGCGGGCAATGGAACGGCGGTACACAAAACCACCGGGACACGCCTGCCATGAAACCCCTTTGAGCGCGCCACGGCTGTCAGTCATAATGTCCTTGGTGTACTGGTACTGCTGGGCAATGTCGGCATCGGAAAGTCCGATGTCTTTTTTGATGTCGAGCGTAAGCGGCGTGTCAACATATTTGAGCGCGTAGTCAGCTTCAACCAGAAACAGGTCAATGCGCTCGTCCGGTGGAAGCGAATTCTGCTTGGCAAGCGCTTCGTCAAGCTTGTTCTGGTAGGCGTTGTTCTGGTTTGGCGTGACCACCCAGTTCACCATGATTCCTTCCGGCACAAGTCCTTTGGCGGCAAAGTAGTCATTGAAGCGTGCCTGGAACTCTTCGTTCCAGCAATAGATGGTGAACACTTTGCCTGGCTCCGTTTTCGCATTTTTCCGTGAACAGCCTGTAAGCACCATCGTGAGCGCACCGCAGACAAAAAGTATTGCATTCATTTTTTTCATGTTATTTTCCTTTGTAAACTGACTTCTAAACATCGGTTGGGCTTTATGCTATCATATATTTCAAAATTGTAAAAGACAAAAAAACGCTTGGGCAACGAGTAACTGAAAATCTTATAAAATGAAGACCGGTGCCCGAGCCGTTTTGATTCGTGCGGAAAGGGTACATGCCACGCCCCCTGGGGCGAGCCGGCTGAATCCCGCTTGACTTTTTTTTGTTGGGGCGCTATCATGCACTTAACAACATCAAAGGCGATGTGAACAGAACTTTTTGGCTTTTAAGGCCAAGAAATCCTGCTCACATCGCCTTTTTGTTTTGTACAGTGCCTGCAAAATAAATATGCCTGCCGCGCCATGCCACGGGAGGTATTTGTGGAACAGCCACCGTACAAAGTTGTACATAGAATTTTGGAGGAAAGATATGGCTGTAAACGTACCAGAGACATTTGGCAGCATGGTTTTCAATCAGCGCGTTATGAAAGAGCGCCTGCCCAAGGAAACCTACAAGGCGCTCAAAAAAACGCTTGACGGCGGTGTGCCGCTTTCGCTAGACGTGGCCAACCAGGTCGCCCACGCCATGAAGGAATGGGCGCTGGAAAAGGGAGCCACGCACTTTACCCACTGGTTCCAGCCGCTCACCGGCATTACCGCCGAAAAGCACGACAGCTTCATCACTCCGCAGGACGATGGCACCGTCATCATGTCTTTCAGCGGAAAAGAGCTGGTCAAGGGTGAGCCTGATGCCTCGTCCTTCCCTTCCGGCGGCCACCGCGCGACTTTTGAGGCACGCGGCTACACCGTGTGGGATCCAACCGCGTATGCCTTTGTCAAGGAGCACACGCTCTGCATTCCGACCGCTTTCTGTTCGTACACCGGCGAGGCCATGGACAAAAAAACGCCGCTTCTGCGTTCCATGGGGGCGCTGAACAAACAGGCGCTGCGCATATTGAGGCTGTTCGGCAACACCACAGCCACGTATGTAGCCACCACAGTGGGCCCGGAACAGGAATACTTCATTGTGAGCGAAGCCCTGTATTCGCAGCGTAAAGACCTGCGCATGACTGGCCGCACGCTGTTTGGCGCAAAACCTTCCAAAGGGCAGGAGATGGACGACCAGTATTTTGCCGCGCTTGACCCCAAGATTGTTGAGTACATGGAAGACCTCAACGCCACCCTGTGGAAGTACGGCATTTTGTGCAAGACGGAACACAACGAAGTTGCACCCGCCCAGCACGAGATGGCACCGATTTTTACCACCACAAACCTTTCAACTGACCAGAACCAGCTGACCATGGAAGTGATGAAAAAAGTCGCCCGACGCCACGGCCTGCGCTGCCTCCTGCACGAAAAACCATTCGCGGGGCTGAACGGAAGCGGCAAGCACAACAACTGGAGCATGAGCACCAACGAAGGCGAAAACCTTCTTGACCCGGGCGAAACTCCCGAAAAGAACGCGCAGTTCCTTTTGTTCCTCACAGCCGTTATCAAGGCCGTAGACGAAAACCAGGATCTGCTGCGCATTTCCGTGGCCTCGGCCGGAAACGACCACCGCCTTGGAGCAAACGAAGCGCCGCCCGCCATAATCAGCGTGTACCTGGGAGATGAGCTGCACGCCGTGCTCGAAAGCATAAAAGACGGCAAGCCCTACGACAACAAGCAGAACCTCAAGATGACAATCGGTGCCGATGTGCTTCCGCCTATACCAAAAGATTCCACCGACAGGAACCGCACGTCTCCGTTTGCCTTTACAGGCAACAAGTTTGAATTCCGCTCCGTGGGTTCATCCCTGAGCATTGCGGGGCCCAACACAGCCCTTGACTCCATCGTGGCCTACACGCTCAAAGAGTTTGCAGACGAGCTTGAAAAAGCAGCCGACTTCAACACCGCGCTCCAGTCGCTCATCAAGCGGGAGATTTCCGCGCACTGGCGCGTGGTGTTCAACGGAAACGGCTACGACGCAAGCTGGGTCAGCGAAGCAGAAAAACGCGGCCTCTTGAACCTGCGCACCCTGCCAGATGCCATGGCCCACTATCTTGACCCCAAGAACGTAAAGCTCTACACAGAACTCGGCGTGTACACCGAAGAAGAGATGCACAGCCACTACGACATCAAGCTTGAAAAATACTGCCAGGTGCTCAACATCGAAGTGGAAACCATGCTTGAGATGATAAACAAAGACATTCTGCCCGCCACGTTCAAGTACATCAACGCAGTGAGCAAGACCGCGCTGAACCTCAAAGCCGTTGTTCCGGGCGCAAAGGCGTCGGCCCAGACCGCGCTGCTTTCAAAACTGGACGGACTGGCGAACGCGCTTTCAGAAAAGGAAGCGGAACTTTCAAAAAAGCACATCGCTGCAAAATCCGCCGGCAACGTGATGGCCGTTGCCCGCGCCTACGCTGACAGCGTGATTCCCGCCATGGCAGAAGCCCGCGCCGTAGCCGACGAGATCGAACCCCTGCTCGGCGAAGAATACAAACCATTCCCGAGCTACGAAGACCTGCTGTTCAAAATCAGCGGATAAAAACAGCAGAACTTTTATGTGCATGTTGAATTGTTCCTTTGCAGGAAGCCTCAACATGCACAGCGGCGGCCCCTGCAAAAAGGACCGCCGTTTTTTTTGCAGGCGGCAATGTTTCCGCAGGATGAGGGCGGTGAACTTTGTTTTGCGGTGCTTTAAATTTGCTGTAAACACAAACCGCACCCGGATGGGTGCGGTTTGTGCTAGGTGAAGGAACCTAAAGTTTGTAAATACTTACTATCTGCTTAGAGCCATAGTTTGATATGATGATTTTCAGACTCATTTCTGTGTAAGGCAGGCTGGTTCGTTTGTCCGTGCTGTCTCCCCAGGCGGTTACCGCATCTCCCCATTTTCCGCCATTAGTTTTATCAGTTGTAGCATGCGGGTTTATAGTTACATAAGTACCGGCAGTTTCGGAGTAACCTTCCAAAACAATGCCGGTATTTGGGCTTGCGGTGATTACATAAAGCGTGAGGTCCTGTCCGGGGCTTACTATGCGTTTTGTTGACTTGCTTTCAGGGCCGTTTTTCCACCAGTCCCCTGCACCTTTAATGGTCTCGGACTCATCGTCCGTAGCAATCGTATAGTCACCAATCTGGGCATAAATATACCACGCCAAATCGTTTTTTGCGTTGTCTGCCACGGTCATGGTGTAGGTGGACTGTAGCTTTGCATTTTTAAACAAGTCTTCATAGGATCCGTGTTTATCCTTCTTGCCCCAGTAGGTGCAGCTCTGTGCGCCATCGTTTACTGTGCCGGTGTATACGATGGTTGACGTGCGCGGGTTGGCTTCCCAGTCACATTCGCGGGCCACTGTTACCACAAATGGTGTTCCGTTCTTGGGAGCGAATGTAAGTTGCTGCGTTTTTTCATCTAATGACCAGGTGCCTTCAAGCGCTCCACTCATGGTGCCACTATCCGTAAGTATAAGCTCTTTCGCAATGTCCATTTTGCCGTAGGCATACACCAGATTGATGTGCTGCCATGTGCCAGGAATATCACTTTTGATAACGGGAACGTCATATTCATTGGTAAGGCCTCCATAGCGTTCTGGGAGCACCATGGGCCATAACTCGGAACTGCCAACATTCTTGGGTGTCCATACAAGCTTTCGCACGCCACCCATCATTATGGCGTTTGAATAAGGGTTGCCAGCCACATTTTCGGGCAGACGCTGCTGGCTCATATAGTACCAGTCATCGCCGTCGTTAAAGATGGCGCAGTGGCTTATGCCCACCCAGCCGTAACAGGATCCAAAGCCGTTGTCATCATTGTTGAATTTATACGGGTGGGTAACGATGGGATAAATGTTTGTGCTTCCGTTGCGCTTGCCGTCAACGTCATTTGTCATTTTAGATCCCTCTATCGCATAATAGGGGCCCTTTATTGTCTTTGCCCGCACAACTCGCGTCTGGTATGGAACGTCAAGGCCGTCATTCGCAAAGAAAAGCCAGTAGTAACCATCGTACTTTACAAGCTCCGGGCCTTCCGCAGGCTGCCAGCGGCTTGTTCCACGGCTGAATATCCTTTTGCCATATCCGTTTTTCTCAAGCTCTGCGGCGTTGCTGCCCCAGGGAACGCCCATCTCAAAGTCAGTTTTGCCGTCTTTTGTCACTTTTCCTGTAGAGGGGTTTATTTGCACCAGCGCGAACCCGGAGTGCCAGCTTCCGTACACCATCCAGTGGGTTCCGTCATCGTCTATGAAGTACGTGGGGTCGATGGCGTTGAAGTAGAAATATGCTTTCCAGTCGTTTGT
The DNA here is from genome assembly GCA_022510905.1 of Treponema sp. Lineage (GTDB taxonomy): Bacteria > Spirochaetota > Spirochaetia > Treponematales > Treponemataceae > Treponema_D. The sequence goes on along the minus strand of JAFLSN010000007.1, from coordinate 13,374 downwards.
GCCGCTGCGGCTGTAGTCAAGGTTTTTGTCGGAAGAGGAACAGACGACAAATCCCTTGTCCTCCCACGCGCTGGGACCGCCGTTGGGGTTCGTGGTCTCCGCCACGCCGATAAACGCGCGCTCCGTCCAGCTGCCGTCGTAGTTTGCCTCAGTGTTTTTCTTTCCGGTTTTTATGTAATTGTCCACGACTATGCTGTAGTACATGCGCACTTTGCCATCAAATACGCGGGCGCATGGTGCCCAGAATCCCCAGCTTATCTCTGATTTTTTGAGTGTTGGTACATTCATTTGTGCGCGGTACTCGTTCAGCTTGTCCACTATCCAGTCGGGTGCCTCGTCCATGATGCCGGGAACCCACTCCCAGTTCACCAAGTCTTTGGAGCGCTTGCCCTGAAAATGCTTTCCTGAGGTGGCCTTTGCGTGCTCGTCTCCGTAGCTTGCGTCCGTGCCGAACATATACCAGTAGCCGTCTGTCCACTTGAACACCGTGGGGTCGTGGGTGTTGGCGAGGTTCCAGCTGCCTTTATTTCCCCAGCTTGAAACGTCTATGTAATTGTCTTTGTATAGTGGTATCTGGGAATTTTTGTCGCTTTCCGAGACTACAAGACTATATGAGGCGCTTTTCATTTTGTAGGTAACGGTTACAGTAAATTTTCCTGCGCTCGAAAGTTTTGTTTGTCCGCTTATACAATTAGTGTCGCCGATTTTGAATGTGCACTCAGAAATGTCTATAGTTTTTTTTGTGTTGTCCTTATATGTTGCGGTAACTATAAGTCCTTGCGCAGAGAAATTGTAGCCCACATAGGTGTTGGTTGTTACATTTTTTGTATTAAGGCTGATTTTAGTGACTACGCTGGCATTGTCATCACCATTAGAACTAGAGCCGCCGGAACTGCTGGAGCAGCCCAAAACCAAAATGCCCGCAGCCAGCAGTGCTGCCGCAGCATGCCGAATGCGCCAAGACAAATGCGTTTTTCCTTTAGTTCCTAAAACAAACCGGGGGGGGGTAGTTTTCATAATTCCTCCTGATAATATTGAATATGCTATCTACGGTTTCCGTAAAAATATTCACCTTTTTTAGCTCCGTCTGTGGTGTTGAGCGTGGTAAAGCTCTTTGTGGTGCGGTCACCTTCTTTTGTGGGACGGCGGTTCCAGTCGGTGGCGGTCAAAAACAGACCTGTAAAAGTTCCTGCGTTTTTGAGCGCGAACGTTACGGGAATTGTGCCGTCAGCGTTTGGGGTGCCAAGGCTCGCTGTGCCGGTCCATGTGCCGGAAACGGTGCCGTCAGCCTCAAGCGTGAATTTCTTGCTGAGCGTGGCGGTGCCGTCAACAGTTTTGTCGGTGCTTCTTTCTGTTAAGACCGCATCGTAGGTGCCCGCAAGGTCTGCAAGCGTGGTTCCGGGTGCAAGGGCTATGTCTTCGCCGTAATATTCGTTTTGGTTCAGAATCGGCCAGCCGTCGTCTGTAAAAAACAGCTCGCGTATTTGCAGGCAAAAATTGTTCAGCGGATAGAATGTGGTGCGGGCGTGGCTACAGAACATGATTTTGCCGTCGTTTGTGCGGAGGATAGACTGTCCGCCGGGGCTTCTCCAGCCGTATCTTCCAATCTGTGACGCGCCGATGATTTTTCCGCCTATGTTGTGGTATCCGTCGCCTAAAAATGAAAGGAATCGCATTGACTTTCCCGATGTGTCAAGGTATGGGCCTTCAAGCTTTTTGCTTCGGCCTACGCCCACACGGTATTCAAACGTGAGGTCGCCCATGGAGACAAAGATGTAGTAGAACTCGGTCTGGCTGTTGTAGATGAGCTGCGCCCCTTCGTATGCGGCTCCCGCTCCTCCCGCAATCATCATGCCCGCGTTGTTCTGCAGACTGTCGAGCGGAGCGTCCAGCACTTCGCCGGTCTTTTGGTTCACTGGTTTGAGTGTTTCAGCATCGACATACACGAGCGCTATGCCGCCTTTCCATGAGCCGTAGGTGAGCGCATAGCACCTGGTGGAACCAACGGTATATTCCATCAGCTTTCCGGTGGCAATGTCGAACACAAATTCCGGGTCAATCGCGCCAAATCCGTTGAGCCAGTTTTCGCCTGCGGAATTGTAGCTTTCGTTGTAGCCCACTTCCTCTGGCTGGGCTCCTGCGTTGCTCCACACGTAGCGCACCAGTGTGGAATTGGAATATGTCTCAGGGTCGTATTCTTTTGCAGGAATAAAAGGGCCTTTAGGGTCGTCTGCGATAGAAAGCGAGATGCATGCGGCAGGATGCACGCCTCCGCCATGCGAAAGACTGTCGGTTATGATGCCGTGGTACATGTAGTATTTGCCGTTTTGTTTTATCACTGTGGGGGCCCAGCTGTTTGGCTGCGCGGAAGGGGTGTACATTTTGGTGCGATAGGCTGTGCCGTCATTTGCGGCGTAACCCACCCAGCGCAAAAAGTCGTCATCCCAATGCATGTGGCCGTACATGAGCGATACGTCCTTGGGATCCCAGAACGGCGGGTTTGAGTGGAGCGTCCAGTGCACAAGGTCGTCGGAGGAACGCAAATCCGTTCCGTTTGCCCAGCCGGTGGAATACACGTAGTAGCGGCCTGTGTCGGGATCCTGGAACAGCTTGGGATCGTGGCAGTTCCATGTGGCACCGGTGGAGCGTGAATATTTGATGCTCGCGAAATTTTCGGTTGGGTCGCTTGTGTTTGGGGAATAGGCGGTCACGTCATTGCTGGTAGCAGTCCTGCGCGTTAGGCTGGTGGTGCCGCTTTTTGCTTTTTTTGTGGAAGAGTCGTCTTGTTTTCCATCGGTGGAAGATTTTGACGGCTTGGCTTTTTTTGCCGCAACCACTGTGTTGCGCAGGAGTTCTTTTTTTGCTGGCTCGGCCATCATCATGCCGGAGCACATGGCCGCGCAAAGAACATAACACACGGAACGGGCAAGCGCACGCGGTAAACGGGTGGCGTTGGTTGGATTCATCTTTACCTCCAAAATGCAGCGCATACGGCACTGCGACATAATCCATCAGGCAGGACAGGTTCTTGCAAAAGTGGTTCGGGTGTTGTTCAGCGTTTGCGTGTCATAACTCCGGCAGAACCTGCACAGGTGAATCCTGTGCAAAAAGTGCTGCCGTACCGATTGTTTACTGGAATAAAGGCCAGCCGTTCTGGTCGTAGCGGATGCGTTTGACCCAGGTGTGGCGGTTGGGGTCATACAGGGCAAATGCCAGGTCAACTTCCGCATACGGACGTGCGTGGTAGATGAGGTAGTCGGTTTTTCCGTCGCGGCTTGTGGTAAAGCTGTTGTGGCCCGGGCCAAAAATCCCTTTGGCTGTGTCGGTCACAAGCACCGGGTGGTCAAGCTTTTGCCAGCTTTCTTTTTTTGTAAGGTCAGCGCCGTCTTTTGCGGCCAGCATACCCATGCAGTAAGTGGCATCGGTGGCGCTTGCCGAATATGTGATGAACACCATGCCGTTCCGCTGTAGCACAGCAGGCCCTTCGTTTACTTTAAAGCCCTTGCATTCCCAGTCAAATTCGGGGAAAGTGAGCAGGGTTTGGGGCAGTTTAAGTTTGATGGGACTTTCCAGCTCTGCGATGTACAATGCGGAATTTTCAGTTTTTTCCTGCCGTTTTTGTGCCCACACCGCGTACCACTTTTGGCGGTTCTGGAACACCGTGCAGTCCAGCATGAACGAGTCCCATTCAGCCTGGAGCATGCCTTTTTCTTCCCATGTGCCGGCAAAGGGGTCGGGGCTTGTGTTTTCGAGCACCCATGTGCGAATCCACCACGGGTCTTCCGCCCGGCCCGCAGCAAAATAGATGTACCATTTGCCGTTTATGTAATGCAGTTCCGGTGCCCAGATGTGCCAGCTCATGGGCCCGTCGGCATGTTTTCGCCAGATGGTAAGCGGCTGGGCCTGGGCAAGACCTTTTACACTCCATGCGCGGCGCATTTCAATGCGGTCGTATTCGGGTGTGGAAGCTGTAAAATAGTAGTAGCCGTCAGTGTGGTAATATACCCATGGGTCGGCGCGTTGTTCGATGAGCGGCTGGGCTTCATCGGCTTCGGTTACATCGGTTATGTTCATAATATACTCCTGCTGCGTAAAGATGAATAAATCGGTAGGTACCGCACATGCTGAATGGATATACCACAGCGCAGGCACGGCGTGTATTCAGTATACGGTATTCGGTGCGGTTTGTACAATGTTTATTATAGAAATCTGATGTATATTTTGTTTTGCTGATATTTACCGGTGTGGATTTCCGCAGACCCTTTGCCAGTAAACACACCTCGATGTAGAAGGCGCACTTCATTCCTTGGAGCGGGATGCGTACCCTTTTTCCGCACGAATCAAGATACGTTTTCATACACAAATCTCTTGATGATAGGCGGCAAAGCATTGTTGTAGTAACCTGCACCTCCACTCGCGCCCCTTCAAGCGCAGCAGAGCTCCCCGCGCCAAATGCAGCGAAGCTCCCCGCGCCAAATGCAGCGAAGCTCCCCGCGCAAGGTGCAGCGAAGCTACCCGCGCATAAGCGGTATGTGCATGTAGCTGTCTGTGTCTGAGGCTGTTGTGTGCCTTCCATGTTGTCCGTGTAAATCGCTGGCCGCCCTGTTGGGCAGTTTGGCACCGCCGCCACGAACACTTTTTCGCCATGCCTTGGCAGTGTTTGCTTTCCCGATAGACAAAGGGATTTTTTTCAGTTAGATTAGATTCACATTCATGCGCTGTAGGGAAATTCGGTCTATGGTAATATCGGCAAAAACAAAAACAGGCATTGATATGACGCAGGGCGAGCCATTTGTGCTGCTCATGAAATATTCGTTTCCTATTTTGCTGGGGAGCTTGTTCCAGCAGCTGTACAACATGTGCGACACGATTATTGTTGGACGGCTTTTGGGGCACAACGCTCTGGCCGCGGTTGGCAACACCGGCCCAATTAATTTTTTTGTGCTGGGTTTTTTGTGGGGAATGACCAGCGGCTTTGCGGTGATTACGGCACAGCGCTTTGGCGCCCAGGACTGGGCAGGCTTAAAACGCTCTGTAGCCATGAACATTTTGCTCAATGCAGTGGTGGGCGTGGTAATCACAGTGGTTTCGTGCTTGCTGACCATGCCGGTTCTGCGCCTTATCAATACGCCCGAGCAGATTATTTCGCAATCTTTCAGCTATATTTTCATCATTTATCTTGGAATTATTGCGATTGTGCTTTACAACGGCTGTGCCTGTGTGCTCCGTGCGGTCGGAGACAGCCGGACTCCGCTCTACTTTTTGGTGCTTTCTTCTTTGCTGAATATCGTGCTTGACGTGGTGTTTATCGCGCGCTGCGGCTGGGGTGTGGCCGGTGCTGCACTTGCTACGGTGGCTTCAACGTTGGTGGCAGGACTTGCTTCGTTCGTGTGGATTTTGGTTCGCTATCCCATGCTGAGGGTGGGGCCTTCAGATTTTGCCTGGAACGGCGCATTTGTGTGGCGACACCTGGGCATCGGATTGAGCATGGGATTCCAGTTCAGCATAACGGCTGTCGGTACCGTGATTTTGGAAGGTGCGCTGAACCGGTTTGGCGCTACAAAAATCGCGGCGTTTACGGCGGCGCAAAAAGTGGAACAGCTTGTTACGGTTGCCGCTGGAACCATGGGCGTGACCATGGCAAACTATGGCGGCCAGAATCTGGGCGCGGGGCGAATTGACCGCATAAAGGAAGGTGTGACCAAGGCGAATATCATCTGCGTGGCCTTTGCGGTTGTTGCGGCGGTGCTGGCCACTTTGTTCAGCAACCAACTGACGGCGCTGTTTCTGGATAGCAAGGCCATGGACGGCGAGACATGGCAAGAAATTCTTCATTCAGCACGAACTTACCTGAATATCTGCGCCGTGTTTTATCCTGTGCTGTTTTTGCTGTTTGTGTACCGCAATGTGCTTCAAAGCATTGGACGTGGATTTTGGCCGCTTATGGGAGGCGTGTTCGAGCTCATAGCGCGGACGGTTGCCGCATATCTGCTGCCCGGCACATTGGGCTTTGCAGGAATCTGCGCGGCAGAACCGCTGGCCTGGATTTGCGCGACCATTCCTCTTGCTGTTGCCTATTACAGCATAATCGCGCATTTTACGATAACGGATTCACATTCAGAAAGCAGCTGAATTGAACCACCGTGTCTGTTGCAAGTAACACGGCAGATACGCTCCGCAAAAAAACGGAAGCAGCTGCTGTCATTTTGATAAACCCGCACAAATTATGTAACATTTGATTCTTGCTTGGCCAGAGCGCCATGGTTAGCGCACACCAAATCAACACACCCCGACACAAAAAGCAACTGCCGCAAGGAAACGCCGCTACACATACCGCCGCACTTCCCTCATATATCGCTCGTACCGCTCCCCGAACCGCGCCAGGCACCACCGTTCCTCCGCGAGGATTATCCAGTGCGCCGAAATCTGGAAAGCCATCACCATGATAAAAAGCACGGGCGATTTTGCAAGCAGGGCAATCCCCAGAAAGCAGGCGAAGTACGCCACGTACATGGGATTGCGCGAAATCCTGTAGATTCCGTTTGTGTTCAGTCCGGATGCGTCTGGCGAGGAGAAGCAGGCAAGCGCGACAGCGCAGAGCGCAAGGCCGATGACATAACACGCCGCGCCCGCCCAGAACATCCACGAGAAATCCGCCCGCACCGAAAGGAAAACCGGGCACACCAATATCCCCACGGTCGCCGCCTGATACACGAAATAGGCGATTTTTTCCCTGCCCCGGAGCGGAGCGAAATGTGCCGCCCGGCGCACGGCGTTTTTGTCCAGCGCGAAAAGCAGCCCGAACCGTATGAGCAGGAACGGAATAAGCAGAAAAAATCCGTTCATGCCCCCTCACATCCGCACCGACATTCCGCTGACTACCATGCCGTCCTCACATCATATTTGGGAATCGTCGAATTATGCGTGATTATGGTGAAGTCCTCCGTCTGCGCCAACGCTATCAAAAGACGGTCGAAAGGGTCGCGGTGAATGAAGTCGGGCGATTTTGTCCGCTCAATGTGATGCGGGTTTATGGCGAACGGCCTGAATCCTGCGCTTCCCTGCGCGTACCACAAAATTGCGCGCGTGTCCAGCAAAAACTTCATCACATATACTCCGCGAAGTCCGCTACAGGCGCGTCGAAATCAGGTGCGATGTAGGTGATTTTGTCTTTGAGCGCACCAAAGCATGATTTTTTCTGCGGGGCAGACTGTGCGAGGCTGTTTTTTGAGCGCAGGAACAGCGCGAAATCATACAGTTCTTTCTGCTCTGTTTCGGTCATCGCTTCGTATATCTGCGCGAGCGTCTCTGCCATAATTCACCTCCATCTCCCATTGTACCACATTTTGCAGAAAATGCCCCTCACACCCGCACGGTCAGCTTCACCTGTATGCCGTTTCATTCCATCGCCTTTCTTCCGCGCGTCGCTGATTGCGTGCTCCAGAAGCTCGCGCCCGATTCCCTTGCCCTTGAAGCTGCCCGCCACCCACAGTCGGTAGATGTACTCGTAGTTTCTGCCGACCACCGGCACCCACGCGCTCTCCACCGGCTCGTACTCGATGAACGTCTTGCCGCGCGCGTTGAGCTTTCGGAACACGTGGCCGCCAGAAAGCCGCGCCCTAATCCTTTCTTTTTTTTCCACACCGGCCTGATGCTTGGGGTCTCCGATTGCGCAGCAGATGTGCTCGCCCGCGATGTTGTCCGCCGTCAGATTGATGTATTCATGCATGGAGGAAGTATGGCACGGATTGGGCGGTGTATGCAAAAAAACGCTTGTCGGCCGCAAAGGGAGCGAACCAGCCGGAACAGACTTCGGTTTTTGCGGACATCTCGGGATTTCCGAATCGGTAAATTTTCCCATCCGTTTGTTAAAATCTCAATTTACATAGAAGAACTATATGTATATAATCTTGGCATGAACATATCACGCACACAGCGCACAGCTTTCCCGGAGCATTTTTGAGCTTTGGGAGCATTCCCACGGCCCAACTTGGCGTGTTTTCGGGCTTTTCGCACTTGCGCACGGCTTCCTTGGAGCGTTTTTGGGCTTCGGGAGCGCTCCCACGGCTCAGCTTGGAGCGTTTCCGGGCTTTTCGCACTTGCGCACGGCTTTCCCGGAGCATTTTTGGGCTTTGGGAGCGTTCCCACGGCTCAACTTGGAGCGTTTCCGGGCTTCAAAAGAACTTTCGCGGCTTCCCCGGAGCGTTTTTGGGCTTCAAAAGAACTTTCGCGGCTTCCCCGGAGTGTTTTTGGGCTTCAAAAGAACTTTCGCGGCTTCCCCGGAGCGTTTTTGGGCTTCAAAAGAACTTTCGCGGCTTCCCCGGAGCGTTTTGGGGCTTCAAAAGAACTTTTGCGGCTTCCCCGGAGCGTTTCCGGGCTTCAAAAGAACTTTCGCGGCTTCCCCGGAGCGTTTTGGGGCTTCAAAAGAACTTTCGCGGCTTCCCCGGAGCGTTTTGGGGCTTCAAAAGAACTTTCGCGGCTTCCCCGGAGCGTTTTGGGGCTTCAAAAGAACTTTCGCGGCTTCCCCGGAGCGTTTTTGGGCTTCAAAAGAACTTTCGCGGCTTCCCCGGCGTGTTTTGGGGCTTCAAAAGAACTTTCGCGGCTTCCCCGGCGTGTTTTGGGGCTTCAAAAGAACTTTTGCGGCTTCCCCGGAGCGTTTCCGGGCTTCAAAAGAACTTTCGCGGCTTTCCCGGAGCGTTTTTGGGCTTTGGGAGTATTTTTTCAATAACCATGTGCTGAAAGATAAATAAAATCTGACGCACGGCGGAACAGATAAACGACCACAGGAGATACAGGATGAAAAGGAAACTTGCATTTTTAGCCATATTCGTGGTGCTTGGCATGGCGGCGTTCGCGCAGCAGACCGTGCAGGTGGACATGCCGAAGGCGGAAAACCTTCCGAGGGACGAGACGGTGTGGCTTCCCGGACAGATTCAGGACAAGCTCAAGTCAAACTTGCAGGAATACTTGGGCTGGAGGACTGTGGTTGACTCCGCATCGGAGGCGATAGTGAAGCAGCTCCAGCGCGAATCGGAAGATGCCGGACGCAACGAGAGCGAGGCAATCCCAGCGGGCAACCTCAGCACGGCGAAGTTCGCCGTATTAGCGAGAATAAGAAAAACCGGCAAGGGCTATACCATCAGCGTGGACTACACCGACATCGAGCACGGCATACAGGAAACGGTGACGACATCCAAGGAATACAAGAGCGCGGAGGCGCTTTACGAAAACACCGGCGCAATCGACGAGATAACGCTGGCTCTTGCCGAGAGACTGAACATCGCGATAAATCCAATCCAAAAACAGGCTTTGCAATACGGTACGGCGGACTTTTCGATAGACGACCAGCTTGCGCTCGCGCGGCAGAACGAGGAGCAGTACAAGAGGATGATGGAGCAGTTCGACGAGGAGCTGCGCGCCCTTTCCGTGAGCAGCGACCCGAACGCGGTGGAGAACACCAAGAAAATCGAAGCGGAGAAAGCCTTGCTTGCCGAAAAGCAGCGGAGCGAGCAGAGGCGGCTCGCCGAGCTTGCCGAGCAGAAGAAGCAGGCTGCGGAAGACGCCCTAAAGGAAGCAAAACGAACCGATGAGCTGAAAAAGGAGCGCGACAAGCTTGCCGCAGATGTAGCGAAAAAGGCGGCGAAAGTGCGCGAGCAGAAAATTAATAAGCAGAGCGTTTTAGGCCAGATAGGTGTTATCGAGAGCAAGAAGAAGGCGCTCATTGAAATCCGGCAGAGCACGGAAGCGCGGATTGAAGAACTGCGCAATCAAGCGGAAAAGGACAAGGCGGATGAGAGGGCAAAAATTCTCAGTAAGGAATGGAATCGCACAGACCTGGAAAACGGCGTTCCGACAACAGCTGCACAGACACGGCGGGAAAAACGGATTGAAGAATACATCAAGAAGCGGGACGCTAGTCTTGAAAAAGAGATGATGAATGTAAGAGCGGTTATTACCACCCAAGAATCGGACTTGCTTGCGGAAATTAGACGCGACCAGAAGAAGATTGCAGGCATCCGAACAGTAAGCAGCCTGGGCGACGAACTGAAAGTGAGCTACGGCGACTACAGCGGCGCGAACAATGGCTGGAACGCCTATCTTTCCCTGTATTCAGATGGCGTGCTCCTGTTTCAGGACAAATTCTTGCTGGACTACAAGGCGGTTACGGGAAAAAACGCTCCCAACCCTGAAGCAGACGATGACGCATGGAAGGAATACGATGATACCGTGGAAATGTACAACTCACTTCTGCTGCGCGGCGACCCCATCCTGTATTATGAGATTGACTACACTGTAACCGCCGCGCCGGACAACGAGCCAAGCAAGTATACGTTTACTTTCAAGAACATACGTATTATAAACAATGTAACGAAAAACAGGCAGACAAATGTGATTAACCAGAACAGAGATTATACCATGTCTCCGTCATTGGACATACGCACAAAGAAAGAAGTTGCCTCGCACATAGCGAAGGAAAACAGAAAGTTGGCCGAGATTTCGGCAAAGAAAGAGCGAATGGAGGCACAGAAAGGTTTTTACCATGAACTTGGCGGGGGCGGTCTCGGTGGATTAGGACTGGACTTCACATACATTGCTTTAGCCTCCGATTACAAACTCATGGGTGGCAGTGCATATCTGGATATCGCATTGCGCTCTTGGATGTTCCTGGATTTTGGTGCCGGAGTGTTATCTGGCTTTTCCGACAACATTCAAGATCCTCCTACCTTCCTTAGTGTTTACGGTGGCATTGGTGTGAACAGGCGCATACATATTTTCAAGTGGCATCCCGCCGTGTACTGTTTGTTCGACATAGGTGGAATAATAAGTGGAGAAGATGGAAAAGAAAATATATATGGAGAAGAAAATATATATATTGACCATCAGTTCTTTTTAAAACAGTCGGTTGGGCTTGTACTGCCACTTTTAGTTGTTGATGGAGGCTTAGGCTCGCTTGATTTGGCTGCGTGCTACTCGATGATGCTGTTTCCGGGGATACCAAAATTTTCTGATTCATTTTCCATCGGACTTCGTTATACTTTTCATTTTAACTAGGCTCGTGTCCGCATTCCAGATGCAATGGATACGATGGGAAAGAATTTTCGGTTTTGTTTTACAGGAGTACAGAATATGAAGAAGGTTAGAGCATTTTTATTTGCGGCAAGTCTGCTGATGTTTTATGGCTGCGCCAATTTTCTTAACGACAAATTTGACTTTAAAGACACACTTAGAGAACACAATGAGTATGCAAGGGTCTTTAATATTACAAGCGACTCTACCGACAGCTCTGCGCCCAACTGGAACGTGATTTTTCCGCCAGTTCTACGCAAGGACTTTTATTTATACAAGGGCATTGTTCAGGATGGAAAAATTGATTATAGTGCGAGCACAACGGGACGTAGCTCATTTGAAGGTTTAAAACTTGATTATGGAAGGGGCTGGGCTGCCATGCTTTATCATTATGTGAGTAGTACTGATGAGCTTTATCTTTCGAGTGATGACGATGGAAGTTATGCCTATCAAATGCAGACACATGATGGAACTTCCACAAGCAAATTGTTCTACCCAAAGGACATAATAAGTATAAAATGCAAAAGTTTTGAAAGGAATGCGTCTTATTACTCATGGGAGTTTGAGTTCAGCGAGCAGCCGGACAGCCTGTATTTTGCGCAAGCAAGAGGAACATTAGATGTTCCTTATAAATCTTTCTGGAAACTTCCTAGCTATTACGGTAGTTACGGCAATCGTTTTGATGAGTTTGCAAAACTGGATTCTGCCTCTTCAAACTTTACTACTGCTCGGGGAGGTGGTTATGCTGCGATTTTTGCGAAATACGGCGATTATTACGTGCGCGTAACTCCTGTGCTTAATAAAGACACTATCAAAGACACAGGTGATGACACGAATCCCGAAGATATGGTAAGGGTCTTTAATGTTACAAGCGGGTCTACCGACAGTACTGCGCCTAACTGGAACGTGTTTTTCCCGCCAGTCGCTAATGTGCCCGTCTTTTTATACAAGGGCATAGTAGAAGATGGGCACATTGATTACAAGGCGAGCACAACTGAAACTAAAAACTTTAATGGGCTTGATAATGATTATGTAAACTTAGGTTGGGCTTCTATTAATACATGGCATATAAAAAACTCTGACACCGCTTATATTTCGCCTGATGACGATGACACCTATGCCTATCAAATTGACACAAATGGCACTAAAAGCGAATTGATTTATCCAAAAGACATTACAGCGATAAAATGCAAGTATTTCAAAAAAGATTCAGACTCATCATACTCATGGGAGTTTGAGTTCAGCGAGCAGCCGGACAAATTGTGTTTTGTACGCGGAGGTTCGACTTGCACTTACAGATCTTTTTGGAAACTCCATAATTATATTAGAACCAACCGTGTTACTGAATACGAAGAGCTGAGTCCGACAGAATCACGCTTTACCTCTTCTGGGATAGGCGAAAATGTAGCGGTTGTCGCGAAATATGGGAATTATTATGTCCGCGTGACTCCAGTTTTGAATGAGTATGTAAAGGTCTTTAATGTTACAAGCTCCTATAATTCCGACTATGCTCCTAACGGAAATGTGATTTTCCCGCCCGCTCTTGACAAAGACTTTGATTTGTACAAGGGCATAGCAAATGGCGGGCAAATTGATTACAATGCGGGCACAACTAAAAAGAAAACCTTTAAAGGTTCTACTAACGGAAGTTATGATGATTATTCATATATTGATTATTATGTAGAAAAGTCTGACCCTGCTTATATTTCGCCTGATGACAATGATGGCTATGCCTATCAAATTGACACAAATGGCACTAAAAGCGAATTGATTTATCCAAAAGATATGATAAAGATAGAATGCAAAGAATTTTATGCTCTGTCTGGTGGTGGCTCTTACACATATTTTTGGGACATTGACTTCGGGAAAGAACCGGACAAACTGTATTTTGTAACCTCTACCTCGAAATCTTACCCAGCTGATGAAGCTTTATGGAAACTTCATAATAAATCTCCATCCATGTATTCCCATGACTACGAAGAATTAGAACCTACAGCTACATCTTATAGTGGTACTGCTGCTAACTACATAGCTGTTTTTGCAAGATGGGGAAATTATTATGTTCGCGTAACTCCTGTTTTGTGGAGGGACGGAACGCTCCAGTAATGGCACGCCCCGCTCCCTACAAGGGGGCGGGGGCTTCATCTTTCACTCACGCGCCAAAGCCAATCCGTCTGCCTGCCGCGCCCTAATCCACTCTTTCTTTTTCTCCACCCCGGCCTGATGCTTGGGGTCCCCGATTGCGCAGCAGATGTGCTCGCCCGCGATGTTGTCCGCCGTCAGATTGATGTATTCGTGCATGGGGGA
>JAFLSN010000061.1 GCA_022510905.1 Treponema sp. | reverse complement strand
TTTGTTTTTCTGCAAATTTTTGCTGACAAAATAAAAAATTTATAATATACTGAAAGTCGAGGGGAATCTGTTTTTACAGAAACACATCAGGCAGCCGGGGTTTTTGCCCCGGTTTTTGTTTTTAAAATCGGAATGCGCTACATCTTCTCTAAAAAGATTTTCCGCAAAAACTCCACATTGGTGGAAAATTGTTTCACGTGAAACATCATCAGTAAAAACGAATTCTTTCAAAACGGTAAAATGGATGCAGGAATTTTTGCAAAAGCGGCGTGGTAGAAAGTGTAGTGTTGAGCGATATATATGGGCACGGCTTGTCAAGAAAAGTGCAAAATAGCTTCGGTTTTGGGCAGTGCGCGAGGAACGGTGGTGCAGGTGGTGTTTGATAATACATTTTGGCTTGGTAGCGGGGTTCTTTTTTTCCTAGAAGATTTTCCACATTTTAAACAAGTTTTCCACATTTTCGCCTGCTGATGTTGTTGCGGTGAAAAGAGTGTTTCACGTGAAACATTGATTTTCTTTACAAACTAATGTTCGTTTGTAGAAATTCAGCGAGCGAAAGGGCGTGCTCCGGGCTTTTTGAGGAAGTTTTTGTTTTCGCTTTTTGTTGTCGTCGTGGGTCGTGTGTGCAAAAAATAAACTAACAAACGGTAGTAAATTTACTTTTGCGCGGGTTTTCGATTTTTTTTGAACCGCGCTTTTTTTTCCATGGTTTTTTGTTGTTGTTTGTGGTGGAATGGGCTGGTGGGAGGTTTTGTTTTTTTTAATCTGTGTCGCTCGTGTTTGGCATAAAGCAATGTGTGTGGCGAAATTTGACGAGCGCGGCAAGGTGCAGGGGTTTTACGAAAAAAGCCAACAAGAAGGCGTTCCTTGCTGGCTTTTTGTTTGAAGTAAAAATTACTGGGGTGGTTTTTCGCTGCTATTCGAAAATTTTTGTTGTTTTGAGCCATTCGGCAACGGCGGTCGCGTCTTTGTCCAGCGGGCGGTCGTCTTTTACGAATTTGCTCATTTTTCGCACTTCGCTGTGCACGTTTTGTGTGAACGGGCTGAAATCTTGTTTGCCTGCCAAGTCCACGGCTTGCATCG
>JAFLSN010000060.1 GCA_022510905.1 Treponema sp. | reverse complement strand
GCCATTCGCGGCTCACTTGTGGGAAGGCGTCGAGGATGGCCTCGCGCCCGTTGGCGGTCATGCTGCCTCGGTGCATCCACGTGGCTACGTTGCTGCGCGACACGCCGATGAGGTTGGCGAATGCCTGCTGGCTGCCTGAGGCGAACTGGTTGATTAGCGCGGTCAGTTTTTCTCTGTCGTTCATAGTTTTCTCTGGTTTTTGGTGTTGCCCGATGCGTTTCGGGCTGTTCGGTATCGTTTGTTAATTTTTTTGTGCATTTCTTTGCAAAATGTTTGGCGGTTTGGAAGCAAAGCCTTACCTTTGTGTCGCATTTGAAACATTTGCGGGGCAAAGATAGCTGATTTATATGATATTGGCAAGTGTTTGGGGAGAAATTTTGTTGCAAATGCAATTTTCGCGGCGGCGAAAGAGCGTGCCTTATGTATATAGAATATGTGCAACGCCTGTGCATCATGATTGTGAGACTTTGAAATAGATTTATTAACCCATCAAAAAACAGAAAACACTTATGTATGACAAAGAGAATGATTTTGAGATTGTGCCGATGAGCAAGGGTGAGCTGGCGCGCCTATATGCGCCCGACCTCACTCCCCACTCGGCTGTGAACCGCCTGATGAAGTGGGTGTCGCTCCACCCCCAGCTGTCTGCCGAACTGGCTGCGAACGGATACCGGAAGACGTCGCGCATGCTCACGTCGCTGCACGTGGGGCTGATTGTAAAGTATCTGGGAGCGCCCTGACAGCGGTGGCGGAGGGTGAGCCTCTGCCGATGTGGGAGAAATCGTCCGAATGGCAAAATGCCGTTCGGGCGATTTTTTTATTTCCTCCGCTGCCCTACCCTACGCTCTTTTCCGCAAAAGATGCCCCGCCTCTGTTTCGTTTCCGAAGCAAAGGCGGGGCATTTCTGATGATAACCGCAAGGTTATTTTGATGACAACCGCAGGGTTATTTTGATGATAACCGCAGGATGTTTTTGGTTACAACCGTTGTTCAGACTTGTAGATAGCCGTTGCCATTTGTAATTTGTAACGGCTGACTATTATAATTGGTAACGGCTAACTATTGCAGACGCCGACGGCTGGGCGTTTCAGCCACATCGGGGTGCCGTTTG
>JAFLSN010000006.1 GCA_022510905.1 Treponema sp. | reverse complement strand
ATCTCAGACACATTCCATGTCCTGCTCACCACGCGCTGGAACATGGCCGGCGCGTTCACATAGCCAAGTATGCGCGTGGTGAAAACGCAGGCGGCCACAAGCTCGTCTTTGTCCGGACAGGCTGGATTTACGGCGATGTAGCCAATTCTTTCACCTGGCAGACTCAGATTCTTTGCGAATGAAGTGACCACCACGCTTCCCGGATAAAGCGGAAATATGGCGGCCACAGACACGCCGCCATATGTGATGGCACGGTACGGCTCATCGCACACAAGGTACGGCATTCGCCCGGAACTTTTTGCATGGTCGCCGAGCGCACGGGAAAGTGCCGAAAGCTCATCCTGCGTGTAAACACGGCCTGTGGGGTTGTTGGGACTGTTAACCAGCACCGCCGCCGTTTTTGCAGAAAGCGCCGCCGCGATCGCCCCGACATCGAGCGAAAAATCTTTAGTGGTGGGAACTTCAACCAGCACCCCTCCATGGTTGTGCACGTAGTGGCGGTATTCGGCAAAAAAAGGTGCAGGCACTACCACTTCATCGCCTGGCGAAATTATGGCCTTCAGCAGCGCGTTAAGCGCACCGGCAGCCCCCACCGACATGACCACGCAGCCTGCGTCAACCGCGCAGCCCTGCTCGGCCGCTGTCTTTTGCGCCATCGCTTCGCGGGCAAACAGGAAACCGGCGTTTGGCATGTAGCCGTGGAAGTTTTTCTCCCGGCTCTGGCAAAGTTCCTGCAGCACCATGCGCACCTGCTCGGGCGGGTCAAGATCCGGATTTCCCAGGCTGAAATCAAAAACCCGGTCCGCGCCGTATTCAGCCTTGAGCTTCAATCCTTCTTCAAACATCTTGCGAATCACGCCGGAAGCCCTGCTGTTCATGGTTTCCCGGATGGCGGGTGAAATGGGCATGGAGGCCGCTCCTTTGGCGCACCGCACTCATACCATGCGCCATGATGATTTTGCGGCAACAAAGGCTCCGTCAATCTATAAAACGCGCGCAAATATTGCCATACAGCTTTCAGTATACCACGGATAAGTGCATATTTCAAACTGATTTTTTTTCAGGCTGCATATTCCGCAGAAAAAAAACTTGCACTGGCTGGCAGAATACGCTATAGTCTTGGTATGCAGTGTCGCCTGTCAGTGTGCGCAGTGGTTTGCAGCCTCCTCGTATCCTTTTTGGCTCCGGCCGAATCCGTGTTCAACAAAAACCTTTCAGCCGCAGAGCTTGCGCAGATTGAGCAGGGGGCAACGCTCATAAAGAACACGGGAAGCGTAAGGCAGCTTTGCATGCAAAGCCCAAACCAGGGTGTCCGTGCCGCGCTCAAGGCGGTTTCAGACCTGAAGCCCGCATACCTCGCAGAAATAATCCAGATGGTGCCATACAGCGGCAACGAGGATTTTATCACGCAGTTCCGGGACCGCATAATGCGCATCGAAGAATACGCGGGCATTCCCTACTATTCGGAGCGCCACCAGTCATGGTACGACCTGTATTCATCAGCGACACTCACATCTTTCAGCACGGAAGGTGAACAGCAGCGTGCGAGCGCGGATCTGGTCATGCAGCCGTTCGGCACCATTTCCACAAGAATCGAAAACACGGCTGCCGCCGACTATTTTCTGTACACGTCCACAAACACAAACCGCCTGCGCTACCACGACAAATTCACATGCGTGAATCCTGAAAAAATGCTTTCGGTCATAGTCATCTTCCGCGACGGCGACAGCTGGATATTGTACGGTATCGGAGCCGTGCATGCCCCGTCAGTGTTTTTCCTGCGGGAACGGGTCGAAACGTCATTTATGAACCGCATAAAGAGCTTCTGCTCGTATTTCTTTTCCACCGTTCAAAAAAAATAGACCGCGCGCACTGAACCCCGGGAAGGCGTTTTTTTGCGGACTTTCAGCATGTCCAAGAAACGGCACAATCTGCATAAAAGAACGGACACGGCCCCGCCTGCGCCCGAAGTGTCTCTGGAAGCCTGGAACAGCGGAGTATTCCTTTTTTTTTCTTCCAGTGATATACTGTTTTTATGAGTGATTGTACATTCAGCGATATTGTGATCCTTGCAGGAGGCCTTGGGGAACGCCTTTGGCCCGCCTCCACTCCGGAAAAACCAAAGCAGTTCCTTTCGCTTTCAAACGGGATTTCGTTTTTGCAGTCAGCCGTGCTCCGCGCGCTTTCCGTGGCTCCGTCCGGCCGCATCGTGATTGTGACACGCGCAGACCTGCTTGAAGGCGTTTCCGCCCAGGCCGCCGCGCTTCTTCCCCTGCTCCCGAAAGAAAAGCAGAAAAAAATCACAGACGATCTGCTGGTGGTTTCTGAACCCTGCGCCCGCCACACCTGTGCGCCGATTGCGCTATGCTGCCATACGCTCAACGCACTTGAACCTGACACGGAACATTCCCTGCTCGTGCTCGCAAGCGACCATATAATAGAAACCGAAGAGGATTTTGTTTCGGACTGCAAAAAGGCCTACAGGTACGCCTGCGAAGGCGCGTTCGTGTGCTTCGCCATAAGACCCACGGAAGCCGCGACCGGCTACGGCTACATCAAGACGGGAAAAGCCCTCGAAAGCGACGGTTCCACGTTCACAATCGCGCAGTTCAAGGAAAAACCTGACGCGGCCACCGCACAGTCATACCTCGAAAGCGGAACCTACTGGTGGAACAGCGGCATGTTCGGTTTTACCGCGAAGTTTTTCATGTCTGAATTGAACCGCCATGCCCCTGACGTGGCGGCGGCCTTTTCAGCTTTTACATCCGCCCCGCCGCCGGCGCCCGGCACAATCAATGGCATACACTGCCTTGCAGAATGGCCTCCCATGCAGGAAGCATACAGGACTGTTCCCGCCATAGCAGTTGACAACGCAATCGCGGAACGAACCGACAGGGCCGTTGCTGTAAGAGCCTCATTCCGCTGGGATGACGTGGGAAGCTGGGATGCTTTTGAAAAGCTTTTCTCAGAGCACCCTGAAAACATGGTCGAAGTCCAGGGCCGAAACAATTTTGTGTATTCCGACATTCCAGTTGCGCTATGCGGAGTGGAAGATCTCGTGGTGGTCATAAAAAACGGCAACGCCCTCGTCATGAAAAAAGGAACCAGCGCCGCCATGCGCGATGTCGTAAAAAAAACAAAGGAACGGTTTTAGGGGAGCACCGCGCATACCGCAGAAATCCAGAACAAGATGAAAGAATCCTCACAGCAAAACCACAAGGCCATGCGCTCCCTAAGCCACTGCACACCGGTTTCCAGAGGACGGAACGGCAAAAAAACGCCTGGTATTCCGCCCTATTCTATTCCACGTTCTTGCACTGCTCCCTTATATTTTCAAGCGCATCTTTTGCCGCAATCACCATGGCCCCCACTTCCGCAAACTGATTTTTAGAGCCGATGGTGTTGATCTCGCGGTTCGCCTCCTGGCAGATAAAATCAATCCGCTTGCCTGGAGCGGGATTTTCTGAAAACTCTTTCCGCAGTGCGTCAAGGTGGCTATGCAGGCGGACTATCTCTTCGTTGACCGTGTACCTCACGAGCAGGGCCGCCGTTTCCTGCATGATGCGGTTCTGGTCGGCATGGTCGCCTAAAAGCTCTCTGAATTTTGCTTCAACCGTCTCCTTGAACCGCGCCTCCATCCTGGGCTGCCAGTCCGAAAAAAAAGCGGCACAGGCTTCAAGCGTTTCAAGCTTTGAGCACAAATCGGCCTTAAGGTTCTCGCCTTCGCGGGCACGGTCGGCCAGAAAAGACTCGAACACATCGCGGAACACGCCCTGAATTTTCTGCCAATACAGCTCGGCGTCGTATTCATGCGTGATGTTCAGCACACCTTCCTGCGCGATAACCAGGCCCAACGGAATATCATCGCCAGACTTTCCAAGCGCCGTGGCAATCTGCGATATTGCGGCATGGTAGAGCTGCGCTACAGCAGGATCCGCAGTGACTGTGGCAGTAGAAGAGCTGTCGCGCACACGCACAGTCAAATCGACTTTTCCGCGCACAACACGTTCCGAAATCATTTTTCTGAGGCGCTGCTCAAGAGGATTCAAAAACGGAGGAAGGCCGATGTTCACGTCCATAAACCGGCTGTTCACCGATTTCAGCTCCACGCTGACATGCGTTCCGTCAACCATGGACTCTTTATAGCCATATCCTGTCATGCTGTTCATACCACACTCCACGCGCACAATGCACCGTCATTTTTTGCTTCGGGACAAAACCTCCGCATAGCCAAGGTTGACTCACGCCTCGGAACCGGACTTTCTGGCGGCAAACCGAATCCGCAAAAAATCAATCCACAGGAGGCCCCAACTCCTTCCTGAAAATCGGGCTGGAACGATTTTCCAAGGCACGGCTGAAACCAGAAAAAATGCCTCCGCCATACCATTGCCGTCCCGCATACACTCTAAGGGCCGCCTTTGACCAGAGAATCGCAGCTTTCTCCAACGCAGGCAAAAACAGCACGGACAAAAGCCATGCCATTCGGGAAAATGCTGCATGGTGGCGGAAAATCCAATTCACTTCAAGCTGACAAACAACGCGCAGGAAGCGCAAATCTCATGCATTAGACTCCAGGGCTTCCACCACCATGCGGCCAACCTTCCAGTTGTCTCCGGCCCCCATGGTCACAAACAGGTAGCCGTTCGGATAGCCATCGCCGCTCGGTTTTGAAAGCTCCGCCAGCACAAGCCGCGCGGCTTCGTCAAATTCGGCGGCATAGGTGGTGCGGTGGTTGCACATGTCGGCGCGCTTTGCAAGAAACTCCCCGGTCACAGACGGCTCGGAAGCCAGCTCGCGGGCACTCGCGTAGATTTTATTCACGATAACCCTGTCGGCATCAGCAAAGCCGGTGGCAAAGTCCTCAAGCAGCGCGGCGGTGCGGCTGTATGTGTGGCTCATAAAATCAACGATGATTTTTCTCCCCTGGTAGAATTCACGGTAGCCTTTCAGCGTGGATTTTATGGCGGTAGGATGATGGGCATAGTCATCCAGCACAATCACATCCTGGCCCAGCGGTGTTTTTGCATGTGCAATCACTTCGGAGCGGCGCTTTCCCCCTGAATATTGCAGCAGCATCGCCTTGATGATAGTGGCATAAGCCGCGGGGTTTTTCCCTTCGGAACGGAGCAGCTCGGAACAGAGCGCAACGGCCGCACATGCATTCCGAACGTTGTGCACCCCTGGAACAGAAAGCGCACATTCACCAATCACACCCATGGTAAAATACTGCTTTCCGTCTTCAACACGCCCCAGCTCCAGATGGTAATTGCCAGAGGCGTTCGTTCCGTACGGAAGAAGCTGAATGTCGCGGCGGAACTGCGAAGAAAGTCCCGCCGTTTCAACCGCGCCAGAGTCGTCGGCGCAGTAAAGTAGCTGCCCGCCAATCGGAAGCCGCCATATGTATTCCACAAAAGCCTGCCGTATGTCGGCATATGTGGGGTAATAGTCCTGGTGGTCGCTTTCAACAGAAGTGAGCAAAATTTTCTGCGGGTGGAACGAAAGAAAGTGCCGCTGGTATTCACATGTCTCTGCCACAAAATAGTGTCGTCCAGAAGCACCGTAAGAATCCGACGTCATGGTGCACGTGCCGCCGAAAGATGAAATAATGGAGCCGGCAAGCACCTGCGAAGGAAGGTTCAGGCCACGCAGAATGGTGCCGATAAGCCCCGTGGTGGTGGTTTTGCCGTGCACACCGCATACGCTGCAGCTGTAGCTCTGTGCGCTCAGAGCCCCGAGCGCCTGGCTGTAAAGCATAAGGGGAATTCCCCTCCGCTTCGCCTCCGCCAAGTCTGGATTCGATTCAACACTGTAGGCGCTCGAATGCACCACAAACTGAATGTCCTTCGTGATGTTCTTTTCGCTGAACGGAAGCACACGCAGAGAGAGTCGTTCAAGAATATCATCTGTATAGAACCTTTCCGCCACATCGCTTCCTGTTATAACCGCGCCACGCGCATGGAAAATCTCGACCAATGCGGCCATGCCTGTGCCCTTGATACCCACAAAATGCACATGCACCCCGGAAAGATTTTTTGGGAACGTGTCTTTAGCCACTTTAATTGTCATCGTCAACACCCGGACGGAAAAATTTTGAATCCAGACCGCTCATGCGTTCGTCAAAAGCCTCCTGCATGATGCTCCTAACATGGAGTGTCACAATCTGGTAGATTTTTTCGATGAGACGCTGGCCGGTATCGCGGTTAAGGCCCTTGGTGCCGTCATGCTGTGCAAAAATGAACACATAGAGGTTTGTACCCTGCAAAGAGCGGTTCATAATCAGAATGCCGTCAGAGCGAAAATGAAGTCCGTTCACATCGATCAGTATGTCATAAATCTTTTCATACAGAGGAACACTGACAGTTCCTTCTATGGTGCATGAAAAATGGCTCAGCGAAATGTCGCACAGGACTCCCTTGTAGGTGTTCTTTTTGTAGTTGAAATTGACGGTGTTGGAATTGTTGTCGCACACGGCGCGTATGTTCTTGCGGCGGCCACGCGCCTGGTTCGCATACATCACCTTGTCAATAAGCATGAAATTCTTTGCCTTCTGGTATTCGAGGCACACGCACCCGCACTGGATGCCCACATCGAAAAGGTAGTATTTCTGCAGGCGGCGCTTTTCCTCCTCATTGTGGCTTTTGGAATACAGCACACCTATGAGCACACGGTTTCCATAGCGCTCCTGGAGCTCCTTGATGTACTGCGGCCAGCGAATATCCGGCACTTCCGCGTCGATATAAAAAAACAGAATCGAGTCGTGGAATGTATTGATAATCGCCTCAACCTTTTTTGCCAGCGGACAATGGCGGTCATCATTTATGATGTATGTCTCATAGCCCCGCGAGAGGTAGTCTTCCAGATATGTCTCGGGGAGCAGAGAAGCATCGGTTGCAATAAAAAATGTTTTCCGGCCTTCTATGTATTGCTGTGCATCCAAGTCCATGAATCACTCCTTAATAAACTCCGCGTTAGCGGTCGTGCAGGAGGCACAATTTCGCAGGCTTTACCGCAACGCGGGAAACCCTGCACAATTATAAAAATACACGGGCGTATTTCTATAATGCCCCCTTGCCATGTAGTTACGCCATCTCCGAGGCAGAAGACCCTGCACGCGCGACAATGACCTGTTTCTATAATAATATACACCAAAATGAAAAAAAATAAAAGCATTTTCTGCGCACCCGGCCAAAAATGTCTGCTGCCACAGTGCATGGGCGCGGAACCCGCAAGTCTCTTTTCAAGGCCCCACGGTCAAAGACATCGGCTGTTGACCAGTTAAACCATCCTGAACAGAGTTGACTAATGACAAATCAAAGACTTGTTACGTATAAAAAAACAATACTTTTTTGATAATGCGGAAACGGCACATGCCGTGCTTCCGCGAAGCCGGCCTCTGGCTTGAAGCATTGTCTTTGCGCCGGGTGTGTTGGTTCGGGAAGGTTTTGTTTTAAACAGTCTACACAGCGGAAACCATGGCAATTAAGCGGAGTTGGTTCAGTTTTTAAAATACAGGCAGCAGGTATTTTAAAGGCCATGCGGATTCCATGCTGAACAGCAAAAAAAGCATTGGCCGGCAGTCATGGAAAAAGCCTTTCAGCTTCTTGAAAGCTCAAGATATATCTGGTCTGCAAGACCTAGCCGTGCATTTTTGGTGAACGCCTCGGCATAGTTGTCGTACAGCATGCCTTCGTACATTTCAGACGCATAGCTGTTTTCACCTGTGAGCGGGCTTTTCTGGACAGTCTTCCGCGCGGCAGAAAGCATCATCTTTACAAAATAGTTTTCCATCTCAAGGGACTGGGCGTAAAGATCCGAGGTTTTGTCTATCACCGCTTTTTTTCCGTCTTTTGTGGTGGCGTTGGCGGCCATGCCCTGCGGAAGTGCACGGCGGTCAGCTTCGGACGTAAAAAGCCCGTAAAAACCCTGCTTGTAGTCGCCATTGAGCCGGCTTCCCGTTGCCACCTGAGAAGAGGCCACGCCTACCCCCGGCACCTGTTTCTGCGAGGTTTCAAGCTGTTTTACAAGCTGCTCAAAACGATTTTTTTCACTGTCCGCCTTGAATGACGATGAAAGCGGCACGGAACCTGAAAGCGTACCCGTAACCCCTGTACCAGAAACACCCTGAACTGCCATGCATGTTCCTCCCTGTCTGCATTGTATATCGGCAAGAAACATTGGCAGGATAAGAAGAATGTGGCGTGGCGCAAAGGGCAAACCTGGCGCAACGAGCCGACACGGCCCCGCCATATATAGCAAATTGTGTCACAGGTGATTTACAATTTCATATGGGCGTTAAAAGACTGTTTCAGGCATAAACGGCGGGATTCATAGTCTTCAGCCGAAAGGCTGACCTTAACAAAGAATTTTCCTGAAACTTGACAACCGCGCGGTAAAAAATCCTTAGGCTTTGTTGGGTGGGTTGTTCGCATAAGGTATCACAGCCAAGCGGCGGAATATGCACCCCTTCCGCACGAATCACAGGCACTGCGGGAGCTGGTCGGGCAAAATCCGTTTTGGTAGCCAAAAGCCCGGCCCTGCAAAGCCTTACCTGACATCATGCTGATATTTTCTGCAGATTCATACGACTTGAAAAAAACAGACCGGTTGCATTCACCATCATAAAAACAGGTAAAATATCCGGCATTCCATGCTTTCTGTGCAGCCCATATTTTTCATGCGGCCCCGCCACACCTATGGCTCAAAGCAAAACCGAAGCTGTGCCATAGAAAACATGATGCAGCAGGACTGCACCAACGACACGAATGCCATCGGTGAGTGCTAAGCAGCAAGATACAAGGTCTCGGTGGGAAGCCTTTTCAGAAATCAAAAAGTCTTCCCAAAAAGATTTTCAGATTCATTTATCCTGCGCTTCGATCGCATCGATGTAGCTGAGGTTCAGGCGGCCCATCTTGTCAACCTCAAGAAGCTTCACGGGAATCACCTGCCCCTCCTTGAGCACATCGGTCACCTTTTCCACGCGGGTACGTGAGAGCTTTGAGATGTGGCAGAGCCCTTCCTTGCCAGGAAGAATCTCGATGAACGCACCGAAGTCCATGATGCGTTTTACCGTACCGTTGTAGATGGTGCCAGGCTCCGGATCTTCGCAGATGGCTTTGACGGCGGCTTTGGCAGCCTCGGTGTTCTTGCCGTTCTGACCGTAAATCGTCACGGTGCCGTCCTCTCCTGTGTCAATCTTTACGCTGAACTGGGCGCAAAGGGCCTTGATGTTCTTGCCACCAGGACCTATAAGAGCGCCTATCTTGTCAACAGGAATCTTCATGCTGTCAATCTTTGGAGCGCTTGCATTGAGCGGCTGTGGCTTTGAGATGCATTTCTCCATTATGTCAAGGATGTGGTTCCTGCCCCGCTTGGCCTGGTCGAGCGCCTTCCGCATGATGTCCATCGACACGCCCGCAATCTTTATGTCCATCTGGAAACCCGTTATGCCGTCACGGGTTCCTGCCACCTTGAAGTCCATGTCACCAAGATGGTCTTCCTCGCCAAGTATGTCTGAAAGAATCGCATAGCGCTTGTACTGGGGGCCGTCGGTTATAAGCCCCATGGCGATTCCTGCCACCATCTTTTTCATGGGAACACCGGCGGCCAAAAGAGAAAGGCAGCCGCCGCATGTGGAAGCCTGAGAGCTTGAACCGTTCGACTCCATGATTTCAGATACCACACGGATTGTGTACGGGAACTCATCGCGACTAGGAATCATGGGAGCGAGCGAACGGCGTGCAAGGTTTCCATGGCCAATCTCGCGCCGTCCGGTCGAAAGCTTCCCAACTTCGCCTACGGAGTACGGTGGAAAATTGTAGTGAAGGATGAAATTCTCGCTTCTGTCGCCTTCAATGTCATCGTACACCTGCTCGTCCATCGCGGTTCCGAGCGTAGTGACGGCAAGCGACTGCGTTTCGCCCCGGGTAAAGAGGGCGCTTCCATGCGGACGCGGCAGCACGTTCACCTCGCATGTTATGGGGCGGATATCCTCAGTGCCGCGTCCGTCGATTCTAAGCCCCTTCTCAAGGATGCTTGCGCGGAGCAGCTTGTACTGGATATCGTCAAAAAGCGAGTCAAACAGTTTTTTCTGCGTCTCGTCTGAAAGCTGTTCCGCGTATTTTTCCGCAACCTGCTTTTTTACGGCTTTTACCGCTTCGTAGCGGGCGTTCTTGCCCTTCTGGAAACATGCCTCCTGCATAAGCGGAGTGGCTTCCGCTTCGATTGCGGCGGCGTTCGCAAGCTCTACAGCAAGGGGCGCAAGCGGAAGCTTTTCCTTTCCGCATTTGGCCTTTAGCTCCTCCTGCAGCACACACATGTCATGGATGAAACCCTGCGCCTTTTCGAGAGCGCCGAGCATAACATCCTCAGAAGCCTCGTTTGCCCCGCCTTCAACCATTGTAAAGCCGTCTTTTGTGCCGGCCACCACGATTTCAAGCTGGGCCTTTTCCATCTGTGCATAGGTCGGGTTCAGTACATATTCGCCGTTCGAATAACCTACACGGCAGCCTGCGACAGGTCCGTCAAAGGGAATGTCGCTTATCGTCACGGCGGCACTGGAAGCTATGACCGCAAGAATGTCAGGCGGGTTCACCCCGTCAACAGAAACGCAGGTAGGCACAATCTGCAGCTCACGTCCGAATTCCTTGTAGAACAGGGGGCGCATGGGCCTGTCAATCAGGCGGCTGACAAGGATTTCCTTGTCCTTGGGCCGACCTTCACGCTTTAAAAAACCGCCGGGAATCTTTCCTGCGGCATAGAACTTTTCGTTGTATTCAACGGTGACGGGAACAAAATCCAAGCCATCTTTTGCTTCGCTTGAAGCGCAGACCGTGGCAATAACCACAGTGCCCCCAATCTGCGCGTACACACAGCCGTTGGCCTGCTTTCCAATCTTTCCTGTTTCCAAAATCAATTCTTGATCACCGATTTTTCTTGTTACTCTTTCTACCATTGTTTCCTTCTATCAAAAATCATTCGTTCTTTCTGCGGAACGGTATGCCACCGCACCGCTTTTACCGGCACACCGTTTTCACAGCCGGAATGCCATATGCAAACGGCAGCCAGCACACGGTACCGGCTGCCGCAGCATGAAATCATTTTCTCAGACCGAGCTCTTTTATAAGGGCGCGATAGCCTTCAAGGTTGGTGCGCTGATAGTATTTCAGCAGCTTTCTACGTGCCCCGACAGCCTTTAAAAGCCCCCGGGAAGCACCCGTGTCCTTTGGAAACTGCTTGCAGTGAGCTGTAAGTTCCTTGATCCGTTCAGTCAGAAGCGCCACCTGAACCCGAGTGTTGCCGGTGTCGTTTGCGTTTGCACCGAATTTACCGACGATAGAGGCGGTAGTCTCTTTTGTAAGTGCCATAACTTACTCCTTTATATAAAGTTACCATGGCATCGAGCAGCACGCGGAGGCGCTACAAGATACCATTATGGTTTATGGACTGAAATAAAATCAATCGCGCACAGCTGGCGCAGCACAGCTTCGGATGGAAGCCGCACGCGCAGCATGAGGCCTGAGACCTCGCAGATAGTGCAAAACCTCTCCGAAGCCCCAAAAGCACAGCCGGACCTCTCGGAAACGGCGAGCGCCACAGAATACACACCGCAGGGCGGAAACACCTGTGGCGAAACAGCCTGCGCAGAAAACCAGATTCCACTTTCCGAAACATATTCCCTGCGCCAAACAAGGCCGCAAGCGTCATAGCTGAATGGACGGCCAAGCAGCCTGCGGGCAAGCGCGAAATCCGCACTACGCACGGCGGCTCGTATCCGCGAAGAACTGGCCCGCTCACCCCCAACCATCACATCGTCCACAACATGAAGCGAAAAATTCCGTTCGCGGGAAAGGGAAAAAAGCCCGTGACGCGAAAGCTCACCGTTGTGTCCGCATGTAAAATCGGAGCCTTCCACAAGCAGCTTCATGCCTAAAAGCGACTGAAGCATGTTGACAAAATCGCTTCCCCCTATTCTACTGAATTCGGGAGAAAAGTCAATGACCACCGCAAAACTCAAGCCCAGCTCCTGGCACATCACAAGCCGCTGATCCACCGTGGAAACAGCCCCGTCGTAGCCGGGTTTTCCCGAATGAACCGAATGCCTGAACGTGACCAGTCCGGGAACAAGCGTGCCGTCCAAGCTGCGCACGGCGGAAACAAGGGCAGAGTGGCCCACATGCATCCCGTCAAAACTTCCAACGGTAAGTGCTGTGCCCTGTTCCTTCCAGCCACGTGGAAAGTCTCCCCGCACGACCTGTTCCCATGAGAACACGCGAAAACGCTCCGAGGACGGCACCGGCGGCACCACAAAACCGTAGGACAAATGTCCGTCACGCTTTTGGATAACCCCCGCGAAGCTTCGGTCGTCATAAAAAACCGCTATATGCTGGACTTCGCCTGACGGCGCCACCTCGGGCTTTGCTATCGGCACAAACTGTTCTTGATGCAGCGGGCGACCGTTCAAGAAATGCGCCTGGTACCGGGGTTTGATTTGTTCCGCGAAAAATCCGCACTGCACGGATAGCTCTGGCGTAAAAATCCTGAGACTGCGCCTGATTTCATTTTCCTCAATGGAACTGCCAAATTCCGCTCCTTCAACGCATGAAACAGCCGGGCGGCCTGCGCCGCAAGAAGCCGGCAGACGCTGGCTCTCCGCCCGAAACAGCGCGTTCTGGACGGTAAACGGCTCCAGCTCCCCCGCCCCAACCGCGTCTTCAAGGCGGAAGGGGCCAACTGCAGTCCGCCTGAGAGCACGCAGATGTCCGCAGCTTCCAAGTTTCTGGGCAATATCGCGGGCAAGGGCCCGGATGTAAGTTCCTTTTGAACATGTGATTTCAAGCAGCGCATATGAGCATGGATCAGTTTCCGTGGCAGGATGAAAATCAATGAGCTCATTCCTGTAAACAAAAACCGCCCTGCTCTCCAGCGCGGGAGCCTCGCCGCTTCGCGCACGGTCGCTCGCACGCATTCCGTTTACATGCACGGCGGAATATGCAGGCGGAACCTGGAGCAGCGCCCCGCGAAACTGCGCCAGCACTTCCAAAAGGGCCTCCCGCGACACGGGGGGGCCGGTGCACACCAGCGTGCCCGTGGGATCAAGCGTATCGGTTTCGCGGCCAAAGCAGACCACGGCCCGGTATGTCTTTGAAAAGCCAGTGATGTGCGGCACAAGGTGAGTGAGTTTTCCGCAGAGCACCACAAGAAGCCCTTCCGCAAAACTGTCAAGCGTACCGGTGTGGCCAACCTTGCCTGTGCCTAGCGCATGTTTGATGCTCCACAGCGATGCAAAACTGGTGCAGCCAGAACGTTTGGCGTAGAGAATCATGCCGTTCGGCGAGTTTTTATTCCGTTCCGTCCGTGGCTTGGGCATGCTGCTCCGAGGCTTCCTGCAATGCGTTGAGTTTTTGAACCATGCCGTAACCTTCCTTCATGCTGAAATCGGCTACAAAGGTCAGTTTGGGAAATTTGTATATTGAAAGTTTTTTTGCGATTGTTGACTGGATAAAGCCCGCCGCGTTCTGGAGGCCCTGAACGCCTGTCTCCACGGAACGGTCGTCCAAAAAAGAAGATACATACACCTTGGCATAAGCCAAATCCCCCGCCACCTCGACACGATTTATTGAAAAGAATTCGTTTACACGGGGATCTTTTATTTCGTGCCGGAGGAGCATGGAGGCGATTTCCTCACGCAGCTGCTCCCCCAGTCTGATAAGCCTGTATTGTCCCATGGCTGCACCTCCGTTACTGGCCGTCGCCGCTTTCTGCCGTGTCCGACACAGAGCCTGTCTGGGCCGCGCGTTTTTCGGACTCGGCCTGTTCCTGCGAGAGCGTGTCACCGAGCTTTCGGGCAACCTGGACCAGCTCGAACACCTCAATCTGGTCTCCGACTTGCAGATCCTGCCAGTTCTCAATTCCAAGGCCGCACTCAAACCCTTCGCGCACTTCCTTGGCATCTTCCTTGAAGCGCTTGAGGGAGGCAATCTTCCCTGTGAATTTGACGACTCCTTCACGAATAACATTCACGCTGCTTGACCGTTTTACAATGCCGCTCGTTACATAGCAGCCCGCAATCAGGCCGACTTTGGGCACCTTGAAGGTGTTGCGCACCTCCAGCATACCGGTGACCTCTTCCTTGGTGTCAGGCTGGAGCATTCCTTCCATTGCCTGCCTGATTTCTTCCACGCACTTGTAGATGATGTTGTACTTGCGGATTTCAACCTTTTCCTGGTCGGCGAGCGCCTTTGCCTTTGACGTGGGCCGCACATTAAAGCCAACGATAATCGCGTTGTCGTCCGCGGAGGCAAGGGACACGTCGCTTTCGTTGATGGCTCCCGCGCTGGAGTGGATGACCACCAGACGTATATCCCTTGTTGAAAGCTTTTCGAGCGAGGTTTTCAGAGCTTCTGCGGAACCCTGCAAATCCGCCTTGATAATCACTTTCAGTTCCTTGATTTCACGCTGCTCAATCGTCGAGTACAGGTTCTCAAGATTCACTTTCTTTACAGCCTTTGCGTCTTCAAAACGTTTGAGCTCCTGCCGTTTGGAGGCGTAGGCGCGCGCTTCTTTTTCGGTTTCAGTGACCTGCAGCGGGTCGCCGGCGTTCGGCATGTTCTCGATGCCAAGCACCTCGACCGGCATGGCGGGGGAGGCCTCCTTGATTTTGTTGCCGCGGTCATCGAACAGGGCGCGGACACGCCCCGAATATATGCCGGCCACAAACGGGTCTCCGGTGCGGAGGGTGCCGCGCTCCACTATCACCGTGGCAACCACGCCACGGCCCTGGTCAACCCTGCTCTCGATCACCTTTCCTTCCGCGCGGCAGTCGTACTGGGCTTTGAGCTCCAGCATTTCAGCCTGAATCAGGATGGCATCCAGCAGCTCGTTTATGCCTTCTTTTTTCAATGCGGAAATGTTTACATACTGTGTATCACCGCCCCACGCCTCCGGGGTGAGCCCCTGCTCAGAAAGCTGCGTCATCACACGATCCGGGTTCGCATCGGGCTTGTCTATTTTGTTCACCGCCACAATGATGGGCACATCGGCATCCTTTGCATGGTGAATGGCTTCGAGGGTCTGCGGCATCACGCCGTCGTCGGCAGCCACAACGAGCACCACTATGTCCGTAATCTGGGCACCGCGCGCGCGCATCATGGTAAACGCCTCATGTCCGGGCGTGTCAAGGAACGTGATGGGACCTTTGGGGGTGGACACCTGGTATGCACCGATTTTCTGCGTAATACCGCCGGCCTCACCTTCCGCGACATGCGCGTTGCGTATGGCATCAAGCGTTTTTGTCTTTCCGTGGTCAACGTGGCCCATGACCGTTACAATCGGAGGCCTGATGCGCACGGTGGACTCCTCGCCCTGCTCGCTCTCGATCACGGTCTCATCGTACAGGTTCACAAGATGCACCTGGCAGTTGTATTCACCCGCAAGAATTGTGGCCGTGTCGCTGTCGATGCTCTGGTTGATTGTAACCATCATGCCCATGCTCATGAGCTTTCCGATGATTTCATTCGCCTTCAGGTTCATCTTACGAGCAAGATCCGCAACAGTGATGGACTCCATGATGTCGATTTTTTCGGGCACCACGCTTGCAGGTGTAAGCTCGCGTTTTTTGTTCTGGTAGAGATCCTCTTCGTCAAACGCCTGCTCTCGGTCTTTGCGGTTGTAAATCTGTTTTTTGCCCTTGAACGTTTTTTTTGGGGCACCTTTGTTGCCCACCATGGCAGCATCGCCTGAGCCGCCAAAGCCTGGACGCTGCGGCGCACCGGGCCGCGGACCGAAACCGCCCGGCCTCTGGCCACCGAAACCGGGCCTTGATCCGTTCTGGCCAAAGCCTCCCTGCCGCTGGCCGCCGAAACCGCCTTGCCTTTGGCCGCCGAAACCGGGCCTTGATCCGTTCTGGCCAAAGCCTCCCTGCCGCTGGCCGCCGAAACCACCTTGCCTTTGGCCGTTATAGCCGCCCGAACGATTGTCGCGGTCGCGCTGGTAGCCTTCGCGGGCCTGCGCGCCTGTAAAACCAGAACCCTCGCGACGGTTGTAGCCTCCCGAAGAGCCGAAACGTCCGCGCGGAGACCCGCTCAGGTTGCCAGCCCTCACGTTCGGACGCTCCGTGTGCAGCTCGAACGGGGTTGAGCTGTGCTGGACACGGGGCTTGGGCACTTCGCTTTCGGCAGGACGTTCCACCACGGGGGCTTTTGGACGCTCCACAGAAACAGGTGCGTCCTCGGCCGGCTTTTGTGCGGATGCATCCGGAGCCTTTTTTGCCACCACGCGAATCGTCTTCTTTTCGCCGGAAGCAGACGCGGCCGGAGCTGGCGCGGGCTTCCGCTTGATTACCACCACCTTCTTTTTGGCAGGAGCGTCGTTTTTCTTTTCTTTCTTAATCAACACCGCTTCGGGCTTTTTCTCAGTTTCATCCGCCATAGACCTATTTTCCTTCGTCCTCTTCAAAAACTAATTCAACACCGCAGTTTGGACAGCGCGTCATTTCAAGGGTGATTTTAGCGCCACATTCAGGACAGAAATATTCATCCTCTTCGGAAACTTCCTCCGATGACGCGGCCTCCTCCGCCGACTCAGCACCGTCTTCTTCAGCAAATTCAACAGACTCGTTGATGATTTTTTCAAGCGCCTCCACGTCAGCTTCGGAAACACCCTCTATGGCGGCTGCTCTTCCGTCTTTGGCCGCCGCGAGGAACTGCTCGATGTCATCGATGCCAGCGGTTTTAAGCAAAGCCGCAACGCGCATGTCAACACCCGGAAGCTGGGCCACCGTCGTGATTTCCTCGTATTCGCTTTCGCCCCCTGCAAACAGCTGCTCGGCGGCACGGCGTGTATCCGCCTCGCTCAAATCAAGGCCGGCGGCCTGTTCCTCGGTCTTTACGTCTATAGCCCAGTCGCACAGCCTGTTGGCAAGTCGCACGTTCTGCCCCTGCTTTCCGATCGCAAGCGAAAACTGGCTGTCAGGCACAATTGCAAGCGCCTCTTTTTTGTCGGTGTCGAGAATCACCACGCGCTTTACTTCGGCGGGGGAAAGCGCGTTTTTGATGAACACATGCGGATCCTCGTCATAGCGGAGCACGTCGATTTTCTCGCCTTCAAGCTCGCGAATCACGTTCTGTATACGCACACCCTTCAGCCCCACGCACGCGCCCACGGGGTCAACGTCAAGCTTATTGGAATACACGGCTATCTTGGTCCGGTAGCCAGGCTCGCGCACCACCTTCTGGATCACCACGATGCGGTCGTTGATTTCGGGGACTTCCGTTTCGAGGATGTCGCGCACCAAATCCGGGTCGGTGCGGCTCAGAACCAGCTGCACGCCGTTGCTGGTCTTCTTGATGTCAACGATGATAGCCTTGATGCGGTCGTTTTTATCGTACACTTCGCGCGGACTCTGGAATTTTCCGGGAAGGATTCCCTCAACCTTGCCAAGGTCAACATAGATGTTGCCGTTGTGCTCGCGCTGGTAATAGCCGATAATCAGCTCGCCGATCCGTCCTTTGTATTCATTGTACAGATTGTCCTTGGTGCTTTCGTTCAGCGCCTGGTGCGCGGTCTGCTTTCCGGTGCTCACAGCAGAAAGCTGGAATTCCTTGGGGTCAATCTGAATATCGATCTCGTCCCCAAGCTCGCAGTCAGGGTTCAGCTTAAGGGCGTCCTCCAGCTCGATTTCCGCGACAGGATCGTACACGCCGTCAACTATCACCTTGCGGGAATAAACCTTCACCTCTGAAAGATCGTCCGCGAATTTGACGATGCAGTTGTCTTCCATTTTTCCAAAGGTCTTTTTGTATGCGGCCTTAATGGTGTCTTCGATAGTTTGCCTTATTGAATCCTCGCTGATTCCTTTTTCTGAAGCAAGTTCCCGGATTGCCTCTGCCATTTCTGACATACCAAGCCCCCTTATGAGTGTATAAATTTTGCTTTGGCAATATTCGTATATGAAACGGTGCAAGCACCGGCATCTTCCGTCTTTAGAGTGACCTGCTCCGTGTCTGCGGCAAAAATGGTGCCTGAAACCCAGTCGCCTTTCGTCTTGTCCCACACGCGCACCGCCCGCCCGGCGAACAGTGAAAACTCCAGCGCGTTTTTGAGCTGGCGCTCAAGGCCCGGCGAGCACACCTCCATGTAAAGCACATCCTCAGGCTTTTGCAGGATCTCCGACATCTTTGAAAGCAGCGAACGGTGCACGGCGGCGCAGTCAGAAATGCCCACATCTGAAAGCGGGTCTTTCCGGGCGATGACAGCCGCCACCTTCACGGAATTGCGCTGCGGAACCACATGCAGCTCCACCAGGACGCAACCTGCGGCCTCCACAAGCGGGGCGCAGTCGCGGTAAAAAGGAATGTCTTCTGTTGCCGTATACTCCAAACACGTACCTCTGCGGATTCCGTTCCGCACAACAAAAAAGGAGCCGTTTCTGGGCTCCACTTTAATCTTGCAGTATATTAAAATGTATCCACAATATATCACGGCAAAAAAAACATGTCAATACTGCCATGCGAAGATGTCTTTTGGCCGCCCGCACACACAGAGAAACCTCACGCGCGCCATAGACTTGCAGGCTCCCCGCAAGCCTATGGCGGTTTGAAAAGCCCGGGCCGGCGCGGACTTTTCAAACCCCAGTCTTTGTGCTAAAATCGGAACATGAAACAGTCCGCATGCCTTTTTTGTTTCGCGGCGCTGCTCATGGCGCTAGCATCGTGCAAGTCTACGAAAGTCACGGTGGATCACCAGGAGCTCGCGACGCCACTTCCCCCGCTTCCGACGGAGCTGCCTGTCATAAACTACAAGTCGCCCGGCATCAGGCACGAGTTTGAATCCATGCTGCTCTACCGCTTCCAGGTATTTGCCGACAAAGAAGCTTCTGGCGGCTTTGCGGCACGGCTGCTCGACGACTCCTCGACCGCGCAGGTAAAAATAAGCTTTCCCGAAGGAACATACGAATGCCTTGTGAGCGAAAAAGCCACCGACAGCGCCCACGCGCCGTTCTATGTGTACCTCGACAAAGTTCCATACAGGGTCTACCCGTCCGACCCGCCACTCGGCTCATACGAGCTTACCACGCGGGTTCCGATATATTTTACGCTGGAAGAACCCCGCACAATCCTTGTGACCGTGCAGGCCAATTCAGAACACAAAATCGGCAGCACCGGCATGAGCCTCGACTACATACAGTTCATAAAACGGAACTGACCGCCACACAGAGCCAGTCCGTGCAAAAAAAAGCCCGCCGGGCCTTTATGGACCAGCGGGCTTTAGCGCAGAGCGCGTCAGATTTCTTCGTCGCTCGCTTCTTCGTCTATCGTCACCGACTCTTCGGATTCTTCCGCGGCAGCCTCGGCTTCGGCAGCATCGCCGTCCGAGCCCGGCGCAACAATGCCGTTCTTGACGGCCGCGATTTCTTTCGCGCTGAACGCACGGTTTGCTACAAGAACCTCGTCCATCACGCCGTCAAACAGCGGATCGGGCCAGTTCGAGCGCCCGACAAAGATTCCCTGCACGTTTGCCGCGATGTTGGCCACGGTCACGGCCACAGGCTTTTCATCGGCCAGCTTTCCGTCCACATAGATGGCGGCCTTTCCGTTTCCAAGGGTCGCGGCCACATGGGTCCATGTGCCGGTGGCAGGAAGATCGGCAAGGAGCGAACATGAGCCCTTGCCGCCTATCACGTCAAAACGGAGCTTTTTGGTCTCAAAGTCCATGCCGCACCACATGTCCTCGGTGGTGTCGCCGATGTCGAACACGCGGGTCCAGTCCTTCCAGGCGTTGGGCTTGAGCCAGGCCGCGAACGTAAAGCCGTCGCCATCGAGCACATCGCCCTCAAGAGTGATATACTCGTCCTCGCCGTTGAAGCTCAGGCCATCGCCGACCTTGCCCTCAACCTGCACGGAACCGTCGAGAGCGGCCGTGTACACGTTGATTCCGAGACCTGAATGGTCAACCACTTCATTATCGTCGATAGCTTCATCGAAAGTGTAGTAGCCCACAACACCGTCGCCGGACTTGATGACATACGCCCCGCCGGCACTTCCGGTGCTTCCACTGCTTTTTTGCGCGCCGCCAGACGAAGCGCAGCCAGAAAGCAGACCCAAGGCAGCCACAGCCGCCAGACCTGTACAGATTCGTTTCATTACGATACTCCTCCTAAAAAAATACGCTCTGCAGCATTTCCAAAAACCGTTTTTGAAAACACTCCTTCATTGTACAACATTTCCTGCCGCGCTTCCACAAAAATTTTCCAAAACACTAAAGAATTCATCGCTTTTTTCCATACCGCAGCGCGCATGCAGGGCGCCATAAAACGGAACGCCGCCGCTTCCCTGCCCTAAGCCACCGAGCCTTCCTGATACCCACCCACCTTGCGTCAATCCGCGTTGTAGTGTAGAATCACCATGATGAACATTGTCCAGCGCATTTCAGGCATTCAAAAAACCTCCGCGCCCTTCCAAGGCGTGCCCCAAGCGCTCCCGGGGGGCGGTTCCGCCTTTTCCGCACATGCGGGCTTCCCCGCGCCGGCCGCGAACGCGGAGCCCGCCGGACAATTTCACGGCATTCCCAAAAAAACGGGAAAAATACCCGGCGTTTCGGGAAAATCTGAATATACAAGGCAGAAACAGCGCGGTATAATAGCTCTGTGCGCGCCATGCCACAAAGCAAACAACGCAGAAAAAAATCTGCGGCCGGCATGGACTTAAAACAGCCCGTACAGCCGCCTAAAGCCGCAGGCACGGCAGATCTTGTTCTGGAGGAAAAGATGAAAAAAACCATCACCATTCTTGCGCCCTTCATGCTCGCGGCAGCTTTGTCCGCAAAGCCCGCGCCCATGCCCGACTGGGTAACGAACCACCGCACAGTCTACCCCGACGGCGAGTACCTCGCCCAGCGCGGAAGCGGAAAATCCTCAGAGGCCGCACAGACAGACGCGATGTCGCAGATTGCCCGGTACTTCAAGACCAGCGTGAACGCGAACCTGTCCACCACCATGCAGTCAATATCGAGCGGAACATCCGTGGACGAGCGGCTGACCGTTATTGACGACGTGAAGGTCTCGTCGGAAGTGAGCCTCTTCGCGCTGGAGCGCACCGAGCCGTACTACCACAAGAAGGAAAAGAGATGGTACTGCGTGGCCTACATAAAACGCGATGAAGCCTGGAAGCAGTACAAGCCGCAGATCGACGGAGCGCTCAAAACGTTCCAGGGGCAGTACACGGGCGCGGTGAGCGAGGCAGACCCCTTCACGCGGATCGCACGCTGCAAGACCGCATGGGAGGCGGGCGGCACCCTGCTGGAAAAGCTCGAATACGGAAGAATCATCTCATCCAAAAACGAGGCGGCGTATTCGGGCGAGCGCGACAAGGTGGCGCATGTTCCCGTGCTGGTCGAGGCTGCGATAAAAGAATGCACGGTGTATGTGGACGTACCGGGCGACCACAACCGCGCGATAGAACGGGCCATCTCCACCGCGCTCAGCACCTGCGGCCTCACCGTGGCAAAGACCGCGGACGGCGCGGCCTACACCGCAAGCGCAGAGATTGACGACGGCGCGAGCGGAAGCGACCCGGTCTCAATCACGCCGGCGGTGGGCATAAGAATCACGGGCAAAGGCGGAAACGCCGTCTACTCGTTCGACACGGCGGCCACGGAGAGGGAGGTCGCCTACACGCTGGAAAACGCCAGGAAAAGGGCGTATCCGGCGCTCGCAAAGGAAATCGAGGCAGCGCTCCAAAAAGATTTGGGCGCGGCCTTGAGATTATAGTCTTTCATTTTACGGAGGTAAAACAGAATGAAAAAGACACAGGCAATCACAGCGGCGGCAGCCGCGGTAATGGCGGGAGCGCTCCTTGCAGGCTGCGCGTCAACAAGCGCGGCAGTGCGCGTGACGGACACCGGCCTGAACGTGGAGGTAAGCGCGCCGAAGGCAAAAGATGACGATGTGGACAAGGTCGTCATCGTTGACTGGTCTGGCCGAACGTTGGACGAGCCTGCCGTGCCGGAATGGCTCAAAACCTTGAGGCAGGGGAACGCCACCGAAATCAAGAGGAAGTATTCTATCGATGCCAACAGGGTCATCAAAACCAGCCCTGGAGAAGGGGCCACCCGGGAAATCGCGCAGGCACTTTCCCGCACGAACTTCATCTACACGCAGGCGGCGGAGCTGGCCATGAAGGCCATCGCCCGCGTGGGCCAGGGGCTGAACGACATGGGGCAGCTTGAGGCGCTGGGCGATGTCGCAAGCCAGACCAAGGTGGACATGACGGGCCTGCGCGAGGAGGGGGAGCCGCTGGTGCACTGGCAGAAGGTGCGCACCACAAACGCGGTTACCAAGGAAACAAGCGAAAGATACCTCTACTGGACTGTCTTTTCGATGAGCAAGGAGTCATGGGACAATCTGTGCCGAAAGTACCTGACTGACGTCATGAAGGACGTGAGCCTTACTTCCGAGACAAGGCAGAGAGTCGTCAAACTGTTCGACGAGATGGCGGCTGACTCGGACAAAGAGGACGCGCAGAAGCGGGAGCAGGACGAGCGGGAATACAAAGTGCAGATGGCGCGGCTTGAGGCATTCCGGGCAGAGGCCAACGCAAGCGCGGCAGCCTCCAACGCGGAGACCGCGCAGGCCGGCCTGAGGGCAAGGGAGCTGAGCGCGGAGGATGCCGCAGCCAAGCGCGCGGCGGAAGAAGCGGAAGAACTCGCAAGACTCTTCATGTAACAAAGACGGCGCGGCCCGAGGAACCCCTCCCGGGCCGCGTTTTTTTTGCCAGCAGAAACACCCCCACGCCCACCCCGGAAACATTTCCACCCCGCAGAACCCCTCCCACCACCCCAAAACACACCAGCAAGACCGTGGAAACGCCCCCATCGCCCAAAAACACACCAAGCAAAGCCGTGGGAGCCCTCCCATTGCCCCAAAAACACACCAAGTGAAGCCGTGGGAGCCCTCCCATTGCCCCAAAACGCGCCAAGTGAAGCCGTGCGCATACGCGCGAAGCCCGGAAACGCGCCGGGGGAAGCCGTGCGCACACGCGCGAAGCCCGGAAACGCACAGGGGAAGCCGTGCGCAAATGCGCGAAGCCCGGAAACGCACAGGGGAAGCCGTGCGCAAATGCGCGAAGCCCGGAAACGCACAGGGGAAGCCGTGCGCAAATGCGCGAAGCCCGGAAACGCACAGGGGAAGCCGTGCGCAAACGCGCGAAGCCCGGAAACACGCCGGGGAAGCCTTGCGCACACGCGCGAAGCCCGGAAACGCACCGGGAAAGCCGTGCGCATACGCGAAAAGCCCGGAAATGCGCTGGAAAAGCAAAGTGCGTTTGCACATTACCCGAAAATGCGCTGGGAAAGCAGAGTGCGTTTG
Organism: Treponema sp.; assembly: GCA_022510905.1. GTDB lineage: Bacteria > Spirochaetota > Spirochaetia > Treponematales > Treponemataceae > Treponema_D. The sequence goes on along the minus strand of JAFLSN010000006.1, from coordinate 65,296 downwards.
CACATTGCCCGAAAATGCGCTGGGAAAGCAGAGTGCGTCCGCACATTGGTCGAAAATGCGCCGGGAAAGCAAAGTGCGTTTGCACATTGCCCGAAAATGCGCTGGGAAAGCAGAGTGCGTTTGCACATTGCCAAAAAACACGCCGGGAAAGCAGAGTGTGCCCGCACATTGGTCGAAAATGCGCTGGGAAAGCAGAGTGCGTTTGCACATTGCCCGAAAATGCGCCGGGAAAGCAGAGTGCGTTTGCACATTGCCCGAAAATGCGCCGGGAAAGCAGAGTGTGCCCGCACATTGGTCGAAAATGCGCCGGGAAAGCAAAGTGCGTTTGCACATTGCCCGAAAACACGCCGGGAAAGCAGAGTGCGTTTGCACATTGCCCGAAAACGCACCGGGAAAGCAGAGTGCGTTTGCACATTGCCCGAAAACGCGCGGGGAAAGCAAAGTGCGTTTGCACATTGCCCGAAAATGCGCTGGGAAAGCAGAGTGCGTTTGCACATTGCCCGAAAACGCGCCGGGAAAGCAAAGTGCGTTTGCGCATTGCCCGAAAACGCGCCGGGGAAGCCGTGCGCACACGCGCGAAGCCCAGAAACGCGCCGGGGGAAGCCGTGCGCAAATGCGCGAAGCCCGAAAACGCACCGGGGAAGCCGTGCGCACACGCGCGAAGCCCGGAAACGCACAGGGAAAGCAGAGTGCGCCCGCACATTGCCAAAAAACACGCCGGGAAAGCAGAGTGCGTTTGCACATTGCCCGAAAACGCGCGGGGAAAGCAGAGTGCGTTTGCACATTGCCCGAAAACGCGCCGGGAAAGCAAAGTGCGTTTGCACATTGCCCGAAAATGCGCTGGGAAAGCAGAGTGCGTCCGCACATTGGTCGGAAACACGCCGGGGAAGCCGTGCGCACACGCGAAAAGCCCGGAAACGCACCGGGGAAGCCGTGCGCACATGCGCGAAGCCCGAAAACACGCCGGGGAAGCCGTGCGCACACGCGCGAAGCCCGGAAACGCACAGGGGAAGCCGTGCGCAAATGCGCGAAGCCCGAAAACACGCCGGGGAAGCCGTGCGCACGTGCGCGAAGCCCGAAAACGCACCGGGAAAGCAAAGTGCGTCCGCACATTGCCCGAAAATGCGCCGGGAAAGCAAAGTGCGTCCGCACATTGCCCGAAAATGCGCCGGGAAAGCAAAGTGCGTTTGCACATTGCCCGAAAATGCGCCGGGAAAGCAGAGTGCGTTTGCACATTGCCCGAAAACGCGCCGGGAAAGCAGAGTGCGTTTGCACATTGCCCGGAAACACGCCGGGAAAGCAGAGTGCGTTTGCACATTGCCCGAAAACGCGCGGGGAAAGCAGAGTGCGTTTGCACATTGCCCGAAAATGCGCCGGGAAAGCAGAGTGCGTTTGCACATTGCCCGAAAACGCGCCGGGAAAGCAGAGTGTGCCCGCACATTGCCAAAAAACACGCCGGGAAAGCAAAGTGCGTTTGCACATTGCCCGAAAATGCGCTGGGAAAGCAGAGTGCGTTTGCACATTGCCCGGAAACACGCGGGGAAAGCAGAGTGCGTTTGCACATTGCCCGAAAACGCGCGGGGAAAGCAGAGTGTGCCCGCACATTGGTCGAAAATGTGCTGGGAAAGCCGTTCGCACACGCGCGAAGCCCCAAAACGCACCGGGGGAGCCGTGCGCACACGCGCGAAGCCCGAAAACACGCCGGGGGAAGCCGTGCGCACACGCGCGAAGCCTAAAAACACGCCGGGGAAGCTGTGCGCACACGCGCGAAGCCCGGAAACGCGCCGGGGAAGCCGTGCGCAAATGCGCGAAGCCCGGAAACGCACAGGGGAAGCCGTGCGCAAATGCGCGAAGCCCGGAAACGCGCCGGGGAAGCCGTGCGCACACGCGAAAAGCCCGAAAACACGCCGGGGAAGCCGTGCGCACACGCGCGAAGCCCGAAAACGCACCGGGAAAGCCGTGCGCACACGCGCGAAGCCCGGAAATGCGCCGGGGAAGCCGTGCGCACACGCGCGAAACCCGAAAACGCACCGGGGAAGCCGTGGGAACGCTCCCATTGCCCCAAAACGCGCCGGGGAAGCCGTGCGCACACGCGCGAAGCCCGAAAACACGCCGGGAAAGCCGTGGGAGCTCTCCCATTACCCCGAAACACGCCAAGTGAAGCCGTGGGAGCGCTCCCATTACCTCCACGGTGCGTTTTCCGCATTCAAAACTTTCTTCGTTGCTTCCCCGGCGTGTTTCCGGCCTCCAAAACTTCCTTCGCGCCTTCCACGGTGGTGTTTCCGGCCTTCAAAACTTCCTTCGCGCCTTCCACGGCTCGTTTCCGGCCTTCAAAACTTCCTTCACGCCTTCCACGGCTCGTTTCCGGCCTTCAAAACTTTCTTCGCGCCTTCCACGGCGTGTTTCCGGCCTTCAAAACTTTCTTCACGCCTTCCCCGGGGCGTTTCCGGCCTTCAAAACTTTCTTCACGCCTTCCCCGGGGCGTTTCCGGCCTCCAAAACTTCTTTCGTTGCTTCCCCGGCTCGTTTCCGGCCTTCAAAACTTTCTTCGCGCCTTCCACGGCGTGTTTCCGGCCTTCAAAACTTTCTTCACGCCTTCCCCGGGGCATTTCCGGCCTTCAAAACTTTCTTCACGCCTTCCCCGGCGTGTTTCCGGCAGTTTCGCGTCTGCGCACGGCCCGCCCGGCGGCATAAACAGCTTCCGTTCCTGCGCCGCGTGTGCTATACTGGTTATATGCAGAAGAGGATTTTGATAAACGGCGAGGCTTGGTGCCACAACCTCACGGGCATAGAGCGGGTGGCAATCGACACGGTGTCGGCGCTTGACGGCATCGCGGAGCCCGGTTTTCTGGAGCTGGTGCTTCCGCGCAACGCGCGGAGCGTTCCCTCGTACAGGAACATCGCCGTCACGGTGCTTGGCGTGGACGCCACGTTCTTTCCGCGCTGGACGAACGGGGCTTTCCAGCGCCATGTGCTGGCACGGCGCGGCACGAGCCTTTCGTTCAGCAACACATGCCCCTACGCCACGCCCGGCATAGCCTACCTGCACGACATCTACGCGAGGCTCCACCCCGAGGACTACACCAGCCGCCGCGACAGGCTCATCCGCCTGTACAGCAACGCCATGTACCGCCGCATCGCGAAAAGCGCAAAAGCCGTCGTAGCCGTCTCGGAATACACAAAGCGCACCATAGTCGAGGCGTACCATGTCCCAGAGGAGCGTGTCACGGTCATACCCAACGGGCTGAGCCCTTCCTACCGGGCGCTCCCCCCCGACTACGGCATCTTCCGGAAATTCCCCGTGCTTGAGGAAGGGCCATTCTACTTCTGCCTCGGAAGCCTTTCCGTGCGCAAGAACCTCCGCTGGGTTGCGGATCACGCGGAGATGTTTCCCTCGGAGCGTTTTGTGGTCTCGGGGAAGGCCCTGCTGAACCACGTGGTGCCCCCCGAGCTTGAAAAGCTGAGGACGCTGGGCAACGTGACCATGACCGGCTACGTGTCGGACGCGGAGGTAAAGGCTCTCATGTCGCGGTGCAGGGCGTTCATCCACCCGTCCTATTTTGAAGGATTCGGGCTTCCGCCGCTTGAGGCGCTGTCCTGCGGGGCTCCGGTCGTGGTTGCAGACCGCACTAGCCTCCCCGAAATCTACGGAGGCGCCGCGCACTACCTTGATCCGGACGACCCGGCGCTTGACCTCGACGCGGTGCTCGCGGAGCCGGTCGAAAGCCCCGCGCGACTCCTTGAGACGTACACCGCCGAAAACTCGGCCCGCGCCCTGTACCGGCTGCTCCGCGATACACCGGCATAAAGGCCCCGGGAACGCGCCCCGCCTTCCGCCGCGCGGCCCCGCTACCCAAAGAAGCGCTTTTGTGCTACACTTCCGCCATGCCGCTCGAACAGTCGCTCAGAGACACATTGAACCCCGAACAGTACCGCGCCGTGACCACGCTTGACGGGGCAATCCTGATAATCGCAGGGGCGGGTTCCGGGAAGACCCGCGTCATCACCTACCGCATCGCCAACATGCTGGAGCACGGCATTCCGCAGAGCGCGATACTGGCGCTCACATTCACGAACAAGGCCGCAAAGGAAATGGCCGACCGCATAAAGAGCCTTACCGCAAGGAAGCTCCCTAACCTCACGGTGAGCACGTTCCATGCGTTCGGGGTAAAGATACTCAGGCAGGACATAGAAAGGCTCGGCTGGCGCCCCAATTTTTCGATCTACGACGAGACGGACAGGGCCGCTCTCATAAAAGAAACCGGCCGCGAGCTGGGGTTCACGGCGGAGGTGCTTGACACCTACAAGATAGGCGTGCTTTTCAGCGACATAAAGACGGGGCGCAAGGACTGGGAAAGCGGCAGCGACATGTACCGCCCGCTCTACGAAGGCTACCAGGAGGGCCTCAGGCTTTACAACGCGGTGGATTTCGACGACCTCATCGTGCTTCCCATACGGCTTTTCCGCGAGCACCCCGACGTGCTTGCGCGCTACAAGGAACGCTACCGCTACGTGATGGTTGACGAGTTCCAGGACACGAGCCACCAGCAGTACGAGATGATGCGCCTTCTCTCTGAAAAGAACGTGGCCGTGGTGGGAGACGACGACCAGAGCATCTACAGCTGGCGCGGCGCGGACTACCAGAACATCGAGAGCTTCGAGCGCGACTTTCCCGGAATGCAGGAAATCCGCCTTGAGCAGAACTACCGCTCCACCGGCACCATACTCGCGGCGGCGAACGGAGTGATAAAGCACAACACGAACCGCAAGGACAAGGAGCTGTGGACAGGAAGCGGAAACGGAAAGCCGATTGAAGTCTACAGCCCCGAAAACGAGGCGGCGGAGGCGGACTTCATCGCGGAAAGCATACAGGGAATCGCCATGGAAGAAAAACGCGCCTACTCGGACTTCGGCGTGCTCATGCGCTCGAACTCGCAGAGCCGCGCAATAGAGGAAGCGTTTCTTGAGGCGAACATCCCCTACGCCATGAGCGGCGGAACCAGCTTTTTTGAGCGGAAGGAAATCAAGGACATCATAAGCTACCTGCGTGTAATCGCAAACCACGACGACGACGTGAACCTCCTGCGCGTCCTGAACACCCCGAGGCGGGGCGTCGGGCGGAAGACCGTAGAAGTGCTCAACGAAGCCGCAAAATCGCTCGGCGTCTCCCTGTGGGAGGCGGTGCAGTCGGTGCTTTCCTCAGGCGACGAGGGGCGAAAGCTCGCCGGCGACGCGCTGGACGGGCTCCGCTCATTCTGCGCCGTTGTGGAAGGCGGAAAACCCATGCTGGGCGGAAAAGGCCTCGCAAAGAAAGTCCGCGCCATGGTTGACGAAATAAACTACTTTGACCACCTCATAGGCGAAAACCCCAGGAGCGAAAAGGCCGCGCGGTTCAAGTACATGAACATCGAAAGCCTAATAAAAAGCATGGAGCAGTGGGAGAACAACCCCGAGAACGACGACACGAGCCTTTATGCCTACCTGAACCGGATCACACTGCTGAGCCGCGACGACCTTGACGACGGCGAGCATGACAGGGGCAAGGTGAACCTAATGACCGTGCACGCCGCGAAGGGGCTTGAGTTTCCCGTGGTGTTCATCGCGGGCGCGGAAGAAGGCCTCATGCCCCACGCGCGCGCGGTGGAAGAGGGAGGAGAGGCCGCGGTGGAAGAAGAGCGCCGCCTGTTCTATGTGGCCGTGACCAGGGCGCAAGACCGGCTACTCATATCCAGCTGCGCGCACCGCCGCAAGATGAATGCCACCGTAGACTGCCAGCCCAGCCGCTTTCTTGACGAGATCCCCGCCTCCCTTGTGGAATACCACGAGCCTTCAAAGGAGGTGAACGCCGAAGACGCGCACGAAATGCTCCAGAACATGCTAAAAAACCTCGCGAAGCCCCGGGTTCCGCGCATCTAGCGGCTAGCGGCGCACCTCCGCCCCGGGGAATCCCGCACGGTCAAACGGCCAGAACCGGAACACGGCCTTTCCAAGCATCCGCGAGCGCGGCACCGCCTGCGGCTCCAGATTGCTGAAATACATGGCAGAATAAGGGTCTTTTTCATACAGGGGCACAAGCGAAGCGTCATAGCTGTGGCGCATATCGGTTGAATTGTAGCGATTGTCGCCCATCATGAAGTAGCTGCCGGCGGCGATGTACCGGGCTTTTCCGTCCGCCCCGTTCGGCGGGAACAGGCCCATGTTGCGCTGATCCATGCGCATAAGGTATTCGTTGAGCAGGCGGGCTTTTTCAAACTGCTCCGCACGGAAGCTGTCATGCTGCCACTGCCCTGCCCCGACATTCTCGTAGGTTAGGCGCGCGGTGTTCAGAACCAGCCGCCCGAACACGAGCTTGACCATCACGTTCAGCCGGAACAGGCTGTCGGTGTAGAGGTCTCCCCCCACAAGATGCGGCCCGGTTACAGCCCCTTCCTCCGAAAGCAGCGAAAGCCCTGAAACGCCGCCGTCCACGGCATCAATCCAGTCTGTAAGAAAATGGGTGAACCAGGAAGAGCCTCCTGCGGCGGTCATGAGCGTTACAGTGGTGCTGTTCACGGAATTGAACAGGTTGTATTCAAACAGGGCGTTTTTGTCAAAAAGCCCTTCGACCGCAGCATCCGTGGCGGAACCTCCCGACGCATAGCGCGAGAACTCTTCGGAAAGCGCCCTGCATTCAAGCGCCGCGGAAACCAGGTCAAGCCCGCGCCGCTCGGATTCAACCTGCAACGTGTTGCGGTACAGCATGTCCTCAATTTCCAGAGCCTCGGAAAGCGTGTACCGCCACCGGGAAGAATCTTTTCCTATGTTCTGGATCTGGGAGGCATAGATCGACGAGATGGGGAGCTTTTCGATTTTAAGGACAGGACGGCCAGTGGCATACCCACCGCTTTCGCCGTACAAACCGGCGCTGCCTGCGGCGTTCCACATGGCCCAGCCGCCGTCACCGGAAACCGGCGCAAAACCGGCGCTGTCCTCGGTGCGTGCATAGAGCGTGCCGTCCATGAGGATGAGCTGTTCCCCCGGAAGGCCCACGATGCGCTTTACAAGCGGGTCGGATTTTAGCTCGCCGTTTTCGTCGGTGTTTGTTTTTACCAGCGTGAGCGTGAGCATGTAAACGAACTGCGACACAAATGTCTTTACCTCGCTCCTGCGGTCGCTGCTGTAATGCGGATTGCGGAACACCACTATGTCGCCACGCTTGTAGCGCTGCAAATATGGAAGCCCAACGCGGCTAAGCGGAAAGCGCGGCCCCGCGAGCGTCTTGAAGACCGCCACACGGTCTTTGACCAGAAACGTTGGCACCATCGATTCAGACGGAATCTCGTACAGCTGGAAAAGGAAGATGTTGACTATGACAATCGTGAACACGGCCTGTATGAGCGCGTCAACCCATTCGAGTATCTCGAACATCACGCGGCCCATGCCCGTCCGGGGGCGCGGAGGATTTTTTTCATGCTCCGCCTTCCATTCTGGAGAAAGCGCATAGACCCGCTTTTCATTCAGGAAATGCTGGCACACGAACGAAAGCACAAGCAGCGCCACCCACACCAGCACCGAAACAAAGTCGAGCGCAAAGGGAGTCCCGAACCCGCCCGCACGCCGAAGCACGAATGCGGTCAAAAACACAAAAGGCTCATACTGGAACAAGCGGCGCGCGACCCCCACGCAGGCGATACGGCCTTTTTTGAGCAGCAGCACCTGCGTGACCGCGGCAAGCGCCGACGTGAACAGCGCGGCCGCAGGAAAAGCCAGCAGGGAAATGTCGCCATGGAACGAGAGCTGCAGCACAGAAAACAGCGCAGAGAGCGCCACACTTGCAGCAATGCACAAACGGAATGTTTTCATGCCGCACAGTATATCGCACTTTGAAAAAAGATACCATAGAGCATGCTGCGGCAACCCCTGATTTACGCAGGAATTTAAGACACCGTGCGGCCCCGCGCAATGCCCGCCGCGTTTATCCGCGCAAAAGCGAAGGAACTTTTGAAGGCCAAAAACGCCCGGGGGAAGCAACGAAGGAACTTTTGAAGGCCGGAAACGCCTCGGGGAAACAGAGAAGGAAGTTTTGAGGGCCGAAAACGTCCCGGGAAAACAGTGAAGGAACTTTTGAAGGCCGGAAATACTCCGGGGAAACCCGCGAAGGAACTTTTGAAAGCCGGAAACGCCCCGGGGAAGCCGCGAAGGAACTTTTGAAGGCCAAAAACGCCCCTGGAAAGCAGCGAAGGAGCTTTTGGAGGCCGGAAACGCCCCGGGAAAGCCGCGAAGGAACTTTTGAAAGCCGGAAACACCCCGGGAAAGTCGCGAAGGAACTTTTGAAGGCCAAAAACGCTCCGGGAAAACAGTGAAGGAACTTTTGGAAGCTGGAAACGCCCCGGGCAAGCAGCGAAGGAGCTTTTGAGGGCCGGAAACGCTCCGGGAAAGCCCGCGAAGGAACTTTTGGAGGCCGGAAACGCTCCGGGGAAGCAGCGAAGGAACTTTTGGAGGACGGAAAGCCCCGGAGAAGCAGCGAAGGAACTTTTGGAGGACGGAAACGCCCCGGGAAAGCCGCGAAGGAACTTTTGAGGGCCGGAAACGCCCCGGGGAAGCAACGAAGGAGCTTTTGGAGGCCGGAAACGCTCCGGGGAAGCCGTGAAGGAAGTTTTGAAGCACGGAAACGCCCCGGGGAAACCGCGAAGGAGCTTTTGGAGGCCGGAAATACTCCGGGGAAACCCGCGAAGGAACTTTTGAAAGCCGGAAACGCCCCGGGGAAGCCGCGAAGGAGCTTTTGAGGGCCAAAAATGCCCCGGGGGAAGCCGCGAAGGAGCTTTTGGAGGCCGGAAATACTCCGGGGAAACCCGCGAAGGAACTTTTGAAAGCCGGAAACGCCCCGGGGAAACCCGCGAAGGAACTTTTGAAAGCCGGAAACGCCCCGGGGAAGCCCGTGAAGGAACTTTTGAGGGCCGGAAACGCCCCGGGGAAGCCGCGAAGGAACCTTTGAAGGCTGGAAACGCCCCGGGAAAGCAGTGAAGGAACTTTCAAAGCACGGAAACGCCCCGGGGAAGCCCGCGAAGGAACTTTTGGAGGACGGAAACGCTCCGGGGAAGCAGCGAAGGAACTTTTGAAAGCCGAAAGCGCCCCGAGAAAACAGCGAAGGAACTTTCAAAGCCCGGAAATACTCCGGGGAAACCCGCGAAGGAGCTTTCAAAGCCCGGAAACGCCCCGGGAAAGCCGCGAAGGAAGTTTTGAGGGCCGGAAACACTCCGGGGAAGCAGCGAAGGAGCTTTTGGGAGCTGGAAACGCCCCGGGAAAGCCGCGAAGGAGCTTTTGGAGGCCGGAAACGCTCAGGGAAAGCCGCGAAGGAGCTTTTGGAGGCCGGAAACGCCCGGGGAAACAGCGAAGGAACTTTTGAAGCCCGGAAACGCCCCAGGCAAGCCGCGAAGGACAAAACGTCAATCGCAACGTGTGACAAAACACCGCACGTGCCTGAAGCCGTGCCTTTGCGTCTGGGTTAGTTGATTCCGTACCTTGTTGCGCTTAAAACCAAAACAGCGGCCTCATAAAGCGAAAACAGGCGCCGGGCCACGCGAAAAAATCCGCATTCCCTCATAAAAGCTGTTCGGCAGGCCGTTCAGTCCTTGCGCGGAGTGAACACGCTGCGGAATGTACGCTCAAGCGCGCCCGCAAGAAGACCAGGCTGCATATTGCGAATGGAGGCGGCTTCTGCATAGACGGCGATTATGTCCTCCGGCTCGGTGCGCGCCTCGCACCTCAAGCTCTGGTAGGGGGCGTCGGTTTCAAGGAGGAGGCGGGAAAGTTCCAGGCTTGCGACACATGCGCGGGCCTTTCGGCTTCCGTTCAGCAGAGGTTTTCCGAACGAAAAAAAAGCGTTTATCCCGTGCGAAAGCAGAGAGCGGGCTTCGTTCGGGCCAAAAGAAAACGAATGGAACACCACGGCAGGAAGCGTTTTGAGCACCGCCGCGTCTCGAAACATCAAATCAAGCGCCTTGCGGTTATGCACCACGACCGGCACGCCAAACCGCCGGGAAAGCTCCAGCTGCACGGCCCATGCCTGTTCCTGCGCAAGACGGTTCCGGCGGAAATCCGGGGTGTAAAAGTCAAATCCGCATTCACCTATGGCGCAAACTTTTTTCTGCGCGAGCAGAGAGTCAAGGAACGCGGCGTTTTCCACGAGCGGGCTCTGGGGGTGTATGCCGAAGGCGGAGAATACTTCCAGACCGCCATCGCGGGCTGTTTCGGCCTGTGAAATGGACTCCTGGGCCTGCCATTCGGCAACGCTGTGGGCGCACGTGCACTGCACAAAATTATGGCCCTGGCAGAATGCGCCCCGTCCGCACATGGCAAGATGAACGTGAGCATCGGCAAAAACCATGTTTACTCCCTAAAGCCCGCTCCGCTTCCCCAAAAAAGTGTTAAACCGCGTTCCCCGAATTCCGAAATTATATATAACGGAGCCCCTACTCCGTGTACCCGAGTTTTTTTACAAGGAGAACGAACCATGGGAACATACACACTAAAAAGCATTGGCACCTCAAATGACTATATGACAATCATCAAGGAAACCGAAGACGGCTACGTGGTACGCATAGTCCGCGACCAGGACGGCTATAACGACATTACAACCGATTTTATCTCAAAGGCCCTGTTTGAAAGCTGCATAAGGACCGGATATCTGACCAAAATAGCGGAGCCCACGGAGCTGATGGCCGCGAACGCCTAAAGGCCCGGCACAAAACGCTGCACCACCGAAACGGCGGCCTCAAAGCGTACTTCCTTGTCTTCCACGGCGGGAAGTGGATGCAGAGGAACGCCTTTTTTTTGCATGCCCCGAAACCATGTTTCCTGGCGCTTTGCAAACTGGCAAATAGCATGGTACAGCCGTTCTTCCATGGCGGCCATGCTTTCGATTTTTCCTTCAAGCCATTCACTCACAAAACGGTATTCAAGGCCAAGCTGCTCAAGACGTTTCCAGCTGTATCCCTGCGCGTGCAGGGCTTCCACCTCGTGCACAAGGCCCTGTCCGAGCCGTTCATGCAGGCGGTCTGCAATGCGCTTACGGAGCACCGGCCTTGGAAGCGTGGTGTAGAGCACGAGCGGCCTTATGTCAGGACGCGGCTCCGAGCGCTCACGGGCTTTCCTGCAATCTTCGCTCCGCATGAACAGCTCTATTTCAAGCGCCCTCTCCACCCTGTCGCGCAGAAGGAGATCGCTTTTATTGTGGAGGTTGGGCCTTAGCGAAAGGAGCTTTTGCCCAAGCTCTTCAAGCGGTGTCTGCGCAAACGATGCCCTCAGCCCGGGGTTCCGTGGGACCGGAACAAAGTCGTATCCACGAATCACGGCATCAAGGTACATGCCTGTGCCGCCCACGACAAACGGAACCATGGCCCTGTTCCGCGCCGAGCGAAATTCAGCGTAGAAATCGCGCTGGTAGTCGAACACGTTGTATTCGGTGTCGAGCGTGGTGATGTCTATCAAGTGGAATGGAATGGTCATTGTGCGGGAATTTCCCGCCGCGTCGCAAACGGACACGGTGTAGTCTGAAAGATCCTTTCCGCTCCCGATGTCGAGCCCGCGGTAAACCTGCCTGCTGTCCGCTGAAATGATTTCCCAGCCAAAGTGCGCGGCAAGCAGAACGCCCAGCGCGGTTTTTCCAACGGCGGTCGGGCCTGCAAGCACCACGCAGTTTGCGCATGGAGCCCCGGATGTGGAACTCATGATGTACGTTTATCAGTCGGAAGCCTGCCGGTGACGCGGCACACGGCGCAGCACAGGTATTCACTCTGGGGATAGCCGAGCAGCACAGGATGGTCTGGGGCGGCTCCGCGTTTCTGCAGCACCTGCACACGGCAGTGGCTGTCCATCGCGGCATGCATGAGCATCGAATAGAATGTGTTCGCATCAAAAAAATACGAGCACGAGCAGGTGACAAGTATTCCACCTTCATTTAAAAGACGCATTGCACGCAGGTTTATTTCCTTGTAGCCGCCATAGGCTTTTTGGACCTGCTTTGCGCTTTTTGTGAACGCCGGAGGATCGAGCACAATCACATCGAATTTTTCACCGTTCGCTTCGTATTCTTTCAGCACATCGAAAACGTCGGAACAGCGCACCGAAAGAGTTTCCCGCACATGGTTCAGCGCGCAGTTCTGCCTAATCTGCGCCACAGCTTCCTCGGAGCTTTCGACGCACACAACTTCGCGGGCGCCTCCCGCAGCAGCGTTGAGACCGAACGAACCTGTATGGCTAAACGCATCGAGCACACGCTTTCCATGGCAAAACCGCCTCAGCTCCAGCCTGTTGTATTTCTGGTCAAGGAAGTAGCCGGTCTTTTGTCCGCGAGCTATGTCCACGCACAGCTTAAGTCCGTTTTCTTCGATGATAATCACGTCATTCCGCTCGGGGCCAATCCATCCTGCGGTTTTGGAGAGCCCTTCTTTCTCGCGCACCGCGGCATCGCTCCGCTCGTACACGCCAAAGGGACGGCATGCGGCTTTGAGCGCACCCAGCAGCTCTTTCCTGAACACTTCGCAGGCACACGCAAGAAACTGCACCACAAGGTAAACGTTGCCGCTCTGGTATTCAACGTAGCGTTCCGCTATAAAGCCTGGAATTCCGTCGGACTCGCCAAAAATGAGCCGGCAGCTTTCGGTGTCGGAAAACTGGAGACGGCGCACGTTCACCGCGTCCCGCACTTTTTTTGACCAATACGCCGACACGTCTTCCATTATGACATCGGCATGAACCGCCCCGACAAGGCGCACCGCGATTTTCGAGGCACGGTTCAGCACACCTGTTCCAAGGAATGTTCCGCTCCGCGCGTACACCTCAACCAGCGTGCCGTCTGCGACAGGAACTTCGGAAAGGGCCACGGTCTTTACGCCGCTCCCGTCATGGGCCACATATTTTACCGCATCGATTTCGTTTTCATACACCCATGGAAATCCTTGGGCGATTTCTTTTTCTTCTCTTGCTTTTAAAAGCACTCGGGGAAATCCATTCATGCCGAAAGTATAGCGGAATTGCACATTTTGTGGAAGCTCCCGGGGAAAGGCCAGATCCGGCCCTGCATAGAAAGGCAGCGGCCTTTAAACAAAAGAAACGCGCGCTCCACGTTTAACTTGTAGAAACCGCGCACTTGTGCTATCATACCAGCCGTGGGAATATGAGGAACATGAAAAAACAAGGGGCCAGGCTCTACATTGTGGGGGCTGGATTTGCCGGGCAGATGATTGCCCAGGATTTACAGCGAAAAAAAATCTTCGGCACCGTCACCGCGTTTCTGGACGACGACCCGGCGCTCATCGGCACAAAAATAGACGCAGTTCCTGTGTTCGGCCCCATAGACGACATGGGCGCGGTTCTGAACATAACCGCGCTTGACCAGGCAATCATCGCAATGCCCAGCGCCAGCGTGGAGCGGATACGAGCCATCCACGGCATGCTGGTGTCATACGGTTTTATGCGCATAAAGATTTTGCCGTCAATCAGCCAGGTTGTAGACGGCACCGCCCATCTGGTGCAGGCCCGCGACATCGACCCGCTCGACATACTGGGGCGAGACCCTGTCATCATTCCCCTGCACGAAAGCCTTTCATATCTGCGCGGAAAACGTGTGCTCATAACGGGCGCAGGCGGTTCCATCGGCAGCGAGCTTTCACGCCAGCTGCTTTCAGGCGGAGCGGAAAGGCTCTACCTTTTTGGCCACGGGGAAAATTCCATCGTGAACATCTACCGCGAGCTTCACCTTTTGCAGAACGAAGGCGTGGGCGAAAAAGCGTCCGTGGTGCCCATAATCGGAGACATGCGCGACAGGAACTACGTGCACCACATCATATCGCGCACCAAGGCCGATGTTATCTTCCACTGCGCGGCCTACAAGCATGTTCCCATGATGGAAGAAAATCCTGTGGCCGCCATTGAAAACAACGTGTTCGGAACCCGGAACCTGCTCGATGCGGCGCTTGACTGCACGGTGGAGCGCTTTGTGCTCATCTCCACCGACAAGGCTGTGGCACCTGTGAGCGTTTACGGTGTAAGCAAAATGCTGTGCGAAAAGATGATTCTTTCTGCCGCGAAAAAAACGCACCACGGGCAACGCTTCATGTTTGTGCGGTTCGGAAACGTGCTTGGCTCGCGAGGCTCAATCCTCCCGCTTTTTATGGAGCAGATCCAGAACGGCGGCCCAGTAACGGTCACAAGCCCGCAGATGGAGCGCTATTTCATGACCATTCCGGAGGCATGTTCGCTTGTGCTGCAGACGGGCGGCGTGGGCGAAAACGGGCAGTCATACCTGCTTGACATGGGGGAGCCGATAAAGATTGTTGACCTGGCGGAGCAGCTCATCAGGTTCAGCGGACTTGAGCCTTCAAAGGATGTCGATGTCACGTTCATAGGGGCGCGGCCCGGAGAACGCAACGAGGAACCGCTGTGGCTCCCGGAGGAATCGCCTGCTCCGACATCGTACAAAAAGCTTCTTGCGCTCACGGCCATCGAGCCAAAAACATTCAGTCTCGAAACGCTGCTCTCGGACCTTGCCCCGATATGCACGCTGACCCCCGGGCAGGAGGCGCTGTACCGAAACCGCGAAGCGCTGGTGGCACGGCTCAGGGAGGCAGTCCCCACGCTCGATGAATATTACAAAACGGAATGTCCTGCTGACATGGCGGATTCCGTAAAGGTGGTGCTCTGATGAACCAGACGGCAAACGTTCCATTTTTTAAACCTTCAATCGGCCCTGAGGAAGAAGCGGCCGTGCTCCGTGTGCTCCGTTCCGGCTGGCTTACCACCGGGCAGGAGGCGCTGGCGTTCGAAGCGGAATTCGCGCAGAAGATTCAAGTGCCATACGCGCTTTCCGTCAATTCAAACACGAGCGGAATGCTGCTTGCGATGGAAGCCTCCGGTGTCTCGGCGGGAAAAGCCGTTATCACCACGCCGTACACGTTTGTCTCAACCGCAACATGCGCGAGGCATCTTGGCGCAGACGTGTATTTCGCGGATGTCGAAGCCGGCACGTACAGCATAGCTCCGGCCGCCGTCGAAAAAATCCTCAGAAGCCCGGAGGGCAGGAATGTGGCGGCAATCGTTCCCGTGCACATCGCGGGGAATGTCTGCGACATGGACGCGATATGTGCGCTTGCAAGAACCTACGGTGTCAAAGTGATTGAGGACTGCGCCCATTCGTTTCCGAGCAAAACAAGCAGAGGCTATGCGGGCGCACTGGGTGACGCGGGCGTGTTTTCATTCTATGTCACAAAAACGATAACCACGGGGGAAGGAGGAATGGTCACAACGAAAGATCCCGCGCTTGCAAAACGGATGGAGGCCATGCGCATGCACGGCATGGACCGCACCGCATGGGATCGATACACAAGTCCGCGTGCAAGCTGGGAATACGACATCGTGGCGCCAGGCTACAAGTGCAATATGCCGGATCTGCTCGCGGCGCTGGGAAGGGTGCAGCTTTCCCGCGCGGAGGAATTTGACGCGAAACGTAAAGAGCATGCGGCCGCGTACAACCAGGCGTTTTCGTCGCTTGACTTTGTGCGCCTGCCCCCGGACGGCGAAGGGAACTCCTGGCACCTCTACCTCCTCAGGCTGCGCCTTGACCGCCTGACATGCAGCAGAACCACCTTTGCGCAGAAACTTCAGGAACGCGGCATCGGAATCTCCGTGCACTTCATTCCGCTCTTTCACTTCACCTACTGGAAGCAGCTGTATCCTGAATTCAGGGCGGAGAATTTTCCCCATGCCCAGTCGCAGTACGAGGAGACCATTTCCCTGCCGCTCTGGCCCGACATGACGGAGCAGATGCGGGACCATGTCATAGACAGTGTAAAAGAGCTCGGAGAAGAATTCCATGGACGCTAGAAAAAAGCGGCATCCGCACACCAAACTTTCGTTTCATAATGAGTTCTACTCTGATCTGGGCCTTGATGAAATGCTTTTTGCCGTGCTTGTGCGCAGCCCTGCTGAAACAGGAACGGTCGTGTCGGTCAAGCCACCTGCCCTACCTGACGGCTACCACTTTTTTACCGCGCACGATGTTCCAGGAACGAACATGCTTGAAACCCCTGTGGGGCCGATTCCGCTGTTCAGCGAAGGGACCGTTTTGTACAGGGGTGAGCCGCTTGGCATCCTTGTGGGCCCTGACACAGACACCCTGCACGAGCTGTGCAAGGATTTTTCGTTCATCACCAATCCATGCACAATTGAAGCGCTGTGCAAGCAGATGGAGCATCTCAGAATTCCGTTCGCAAAACCGCACGATCCTAAAGCGTGCCCATTTTCCGCCATGGAACTTTTCAACTCGCACGAACAGGCGGCGCATGGCGAACCGTGGCAGCCGGAAAAAACGGCAAAAGAGATCGTTTCCCGCCGCATACAGCGCGGCTCGTGCTTTGTTCCAGACTCCGACGGAACGGTGCCGGGCATACAGACAGTGTTCGGGCAATCGGCGCACGTGCTGCGAAGCTGCTGGATCTATTCCCTCCGTTCCCCAGACAGCGGAGAGCCGAACGGAGCGCTCTGCTCATACAGCGACAGCCAGCTCACGGTGTACACGCCCACCCAGTGGCTCTCGAACCTAAGGGCAAGCCTTTCCGCCACGCTCGGCATTGACGGAGACGACATCATGGTCAAAAAAACGAAGTCCATGAACATAGGCACAAACAGCATGTGGTACAATTCGCTCATCGCATGCCAGGTGGCGCTTGCGAGCCTCAAAACGGAACGGGCCGTAAAGCTCGTGTTTTCGAGAGAAGAGCAGGAGCGGTACATGAACGGAATGAGGCCAATAACGGTAACCCACACGACCGGCATAGACGCGAACGGGCTTATCACCGCCATGCAGGTAGACATCGATGTTGACGCGGGAGCGGGAAACTACTTTGCCCCAGAGCTGCTTGACAGGCTGGTAATTGCCGCCTGCGGCTGCTACAACCCGCCCGCTGTATCCATCACCGCGACAGCCCACAGCTCTGAAAATCCAGCATCCTCCGTGGATGTGCACCAGCTCGATTCAGCAGCATTTTTTGCCGTAGAAAACCAGATGAACGAGCTGTGCGCCATAAGCGGAATCACACCGCTGGAACTGCGCCTCAAGAACATCGCCGCCTGCTCAGGAAAAAAAATAATGGCGCCGTTCACCTTCAAGATTTCAAAACCAACAGAAACAATCCGTGCTCTGATGGCCCAGACCGACTTCACCAGAAAATACGCCTCATACAAGCTCGCGGCCAGCCTGCGGACAAGCACACCGCTTGACGCCAGCCGACACATGTTCCTCGCCCCGCTACGTGGCATAGGATTTTCCTGCGGATTTGAAGGCTCAGGCTATTTTGGCTCGAAAGTGTTCGGCACAAAGCAGGCCCTGGAAGTCTCCGCGGAAACAGACGGCTCCATAACAATCCACAGCCCGCCCATCTCATGCGCCATCCAAAGCATCTGGACAAAAATCGCATCGGATACAATCGGCATCGCCCCCTCGCAGATCAACTTCAATTCACTTTTTGAGACGCAGCGAGAGCCGCCGCTGCCTGAAAACGTGTACAACAACATAAGCGTGATGACCGTGCTGCTAAAAAAATGCTGCGACACCATCAAACGCCGTGCTGGAAGAGCTAGGCCGCCGTACACGGTCAAAAAAACAATCTCAAGCACACAGCGGAACGTGTGGAGCGGCGAGACGTTTTCAGGCCAGCCATTCCACAATACGTCGTTCATAGCGGCATCGGTCGAAGTGGAGCTTGACCCATGCACGTTTCGGGAACATATCAGAGACATATCGCTCGTGATTGACGGAGGAAAAATCCTGAATGCGCAGGCGGCGGAAGCCTCGATAAAGCTGAATATGCAGAGACTCCTGCACTCCATGGTTTCAGACGGAAGCCTTTCCTGCCCGCCCGTCCACATTTCGTTCATACAATCCGAGGAGAACCCCATGCAGGTGGGGGAGCTGGTTTACCAGGCGGTGCCGTCCGCATACACCGCAGCGGTAAGCCAGGCGCTAGGCTGCACGATAAACGAGCTCCCCTTGCACACCGACAGCCTGTACGAAAGGCTTTCAGAAAAACGGATCCATGAAGAAGCCAGGGCAAACGTCGCCGAAGATGCAGCGGCGGGCGAAGATTCGAACGCAAAAGAGGCGGTGCAAAAACAGGAACCGCAAGGAGTGCTTGACCAATGAAAATTCCGCTGACCTTGAACGGAAAACGCACGGTGCTCGACGCGGACCCTTCGGAACCGCTTTCCACGGTGCTGCGTAACGAGGCGCTTTTCAGCGTAAAATGCGGCTGCACCAAAGGGTTCTGCGGCAACTGCATGGTGCTTTTAGACGGCGCGCCGGTTTCAAGCTGCATACTGCCGGCCGGCATGGTGCGCGAAGCGACAGTCACCACGCTCGAATATTTCAAAAATGACCCGCTCTACACAGACATAATGAACGGATTTTCAAAGGCAGGAATTCAGATGTGCGGATACTGCAACGCAGGAAAAATTTTTACCGCCTACAGGGCGCTCTCATCTCCATACAGGCCCGATGTAAGGCGGCTGTCGGAAGCGGTTGAACCGTTAAGCTGCTGCTGCACCGACCGGGACACACTCGTGAACGGCATACTGTACGCCATGGCCGCGAAACAGGCGCGTGAAGGAAGAAAGGGCAATGTCAAAAAATAGCCAGACCGTGCTTCTAGCAAAGAACCTACAGGATATTCTCTACCACATAAAGACGGTGAGCGGGCTGCATGTCGTGGGCGGCTGCACGGAGCACTGTTCGCTAGGCGAAAAATCCGTGACAATCCGCTCCGTTCCAGAGCTGAAATCATTTGAAAAACGTGAACGCTCGCTTGACGTAGGCCCTGCCGTTACGCTGAGCACACTGCTAGACATGGGGCGCACAAACATTCCAACGGTGCTCTACGATGCGATTTCCACCGTCGCGACACCGGCCGTGCGCAACATCGCCACCATCGGGGGAAACATCTGCGCGCCCGGCAACAGGCACACGCTTTGGGCTCCGCTCCTTGCACTTGACGCCCGCCTTGAATTCCGCAGCCAAAACGAAATCAAATCCGTTCCATTCAGGACATTCACTGAAATTCCGGCAGGCTGCGCGCTTACAAGAATCCGCATTCCGCTTATCGAATGGGAGATGGCACTGTTCAGACGGGTAGGTCCTGAACACGTGATGACCCCCCAGAGCGCAGGTTTCGTGTTTCTTGCAGACGCTGAAAAGAACATAATCACCAACGTGCGAATCGCCTATGCGGGTGCCATCGTTTTCCGTTCCCGTGACCTGGAAAACCGCCTCATCGGGGCCAGGCTGCCGCTTCCCGAAAAAACGATTGACACATTGATGGAAGATGCCGAGAAGCTGTACGACACAGGCATTGTCTCAACCGCAGAAAACAGGATTCTTAGGTTCCAGTTTTTGAACCTGCTCCGCTATGCGCTGGAGCAGCTTTCGTAGCACGAATCCTACTGTATGAGCATGGCATCGCCATACGAAAAAAAACGGTAGCGTTCCTTTACAGCCTGCTCATAGGCATTCAGTATGTGCTCGCGTCCTGCAAACGCGCTCACCAGCATTACGAGCGTCGATTCTGGCGTATGGAAGTTTGTAAACATCTGGTCCACAATCTTAAACCGGTATCCAGGATACAAAAAAATACTGGTGCTTCCAGGACCGGCCTTCACCGTTCCGTCACGGTCTGCGGCGCTTTCCAGGGTCCGCACGGATGTTGTTCCCACGGCAAGCACAGGGCGGCCTTCTTTCTTTGCGGCGTTCACGCGGACTGCCACATCGGAAGGAACCGTGTATGACTCTTCGTGCATGCGGTGGTCTTCAATCTGTTCCGAGCGAACAGGAAGAAACGTGCCAAGCCCGACATGCAGTGTAATCCAGCAGAGCTCCACGCCGCTCTGCTCAAGCTCATGCAGCATGTCGGTGGTAAAATGCAGCCCAGCGGTTGGACAGGCCGCGCTTCCCGTTTCTTTTGCGTACACGGTCTGGTAGCGCTCGGTGTCAAAATCGGAATCCTTGCGGCGGATGTACGGCGGAAGCGGCACATGTCCGTTTTGCTCAAACCACATCTCAGTAAGCGGCGAGGCAAACGAAAGCGCACGGAATCCACTGCCGTTGTTTTCCGGGGCAGACAAGACAGTTCCCTGAGTGCCGTCGCCAAACATGTATACAGAGCCGGGTTTCACTTTTTTTGCGCCTCTGACCATCGCCTGCCAGACACGGCCTTCAGAATCGAGCTTATGCAGAAAAAGGAATTCCTGCTCGTGTCCGCCAGGATCTTTTATGCCATAGCAGCGGCTCCGCCTGACACGGCTGTTGTTGAACACCATGAGCGTTCCCGGTGCCACAAGGCTTAGAAGCTCTTTCATGGAATGGTGTGACACGGCCCCTGTAGTGCGGTCAAGGCGCATAAGCCGGTCATGTCCGCGTTCTTTGGAAGGCTTCTGCGCAATCAGCTCTTCCGGCAAATCAAAACAAAAGTCGCTGGTCTTCATCGCCACGTGTCCTCTTTTGCGCCCCCAGGTGGGCATACGCCTTGTCTGTCACCATCCGCCCGCGAGGTGTGCGCTGCAGCAGACCGCACTGGATAAGATAGGGTTCATAGTAGTCTTCAAGCGTGTCCATGGATTCCCCGATTGAAATGGCGAGCGTTTCCGCGCCAACCGGACCGCCCCCAAAATTGCTTATGATTGAATGGAGGATTTCCCGGTCATAACGTTCAAGGCCGAGTCCGTCAATCTGGAGCCGTTCAAGGCCTTTTTTCACGATGGATACAGTGATGGTGCCGCACCCTTCAATCTGGGCAAAATCCCGCATACGCCTGAGCACACGGTTTGCCACACGCGGAGTTCCACGCGAGCAGTCGGCCATGCACAGGGCGGCATCGCTCTCCACAGCGACTTTCAGAATGCGCGCAGAACGATGTATGATCGCGGCAAGTTCATCGCGCGTGTAGTAGGCAAAGCGCTGTATGATTCCAAAGCGAGAAATCAGCGGCGAGCTGACCATGCCGGCCTTGGTGGTCGCCCCGACAAGCGTAAAATGCGGAATGGGAATGCGTACCGTGCGTGCGGCAGCCCCCTGCCCGATCACCCAGTCCAGCTCAAAGTCTTCCATGGCGATGTACAGCATCTCCTCGATAGCGGGTTTTAGGCGGTGGATTTCATCGATAAAAAACACGGTGCGGGGCGTTATGGTAGAAAGGATTCCAGCAAGATCCTTTGGCTTTTCCAGGGCGGGCGCACTGGTAACCTTAAAATCCGCGCCCAGTTCCATGGCGGTTATCTGGGCCAGCGTGGTTTTTCCAAGACCCGGCGGCCCTATCAAAAACAGGTGATCAAGAGCTTCATCGCGGCTACGCGCGGCGTTTATAAACACGGAGAGATTCTGTTTGATGTCGCTCTGTCCCAAAAACTCCGAAAGCGACTGCGGACGGAGGCTCCCTTCCTGGCTGTCATCTACGGCGGCTACGTCTGCCCGGACAATGCTCGATTCAGCCCCGCCCCGTACCATGCGGATGGAGCCAAGCTCCGAACCCTCCCGGCCGCCGTGTTCCGCACCTCCTGCAATCTGGGAGGCAAGCTGTGCCACCATGTTCATGTCATCGGCAGGATCGCTTTTTTTGCTCCTGCGGTACTGGCTTTTTGAAACGACACTTTTGTTCATTGTGCAAGCTCCACCAGCACATGCCGAAACACGCTGTCTTCCTGCGCGGCCTGGGGCTGGCCAGAAAAACCAGCCTGCGCTGAAAGCCGCTCCACAACCACCGAAACCCCATGCTCAGCTGCGCGGCGCTCATAGCCCATGTCAACCAGGGCCTGCACGACAGCCCCGTATGGCACCGTCTTTTCTGCGGCAGAGCGGTCGTCACCAGAAAGAGAAAGTTTTCCTTTCAGCTGAAGAAGCATCTTCTGCGCCGTTTTTTTTCCGACCCCCGGCACTTTTTCAAGCGCCCCCAGATCCCCCGACTCAAGCAGGGCCGCAAGCTGACGGGTTGACACATTGCTAAGTATTTTTATGGCGCCCTTCGGACCTATGCCGTCAACCTTAAGCAAATCAAAAAAAAGGTTCCGGTCTGTTTCCGTGGCAAATCCGTACAGGTTCATGAGCGCATCGGTATGCTGGAGCCACACGTACAGTTTTGCCTCCTGCCCGACAGCAGGAAGCTGCAAAAGCAAGTTTCCAGGAACGGTGATGTCCCATTCGATGCCGTGTGTGGCCAGAAACACTTTCTGCGGAGACGTGCCAGTTATGGTGCCAGAGAGACTGTTAAACATGCGCAGAGTATAGCAAAAAAACAGCGCTTATAAAAGTCCCCGTGGCGGGAACCCGTTTTGGAGCGGCTAAAAAAACACGGATCGCAAGATTCAAACAGAAATCAAAATCGGGCCTGAATCTCAGTACCTGTTGTTCGCATAGCCGATCCAGCCCTCATTCTCAATCAGAGCCTTTTCAAAGCCTTCCAGCTTGAACTGGTAGCTCTTTGAAAGAGAGCCCGCTATGAGCTTAACCTTCCAGGTGCCGTCCTCTTTTTGCCCGATCTTGCACTGGGTGTCTTTGTCGGCAAAAGTGCGGAACATATCATCGATGTCTTTTCTCGGCATGTCGAGCGCCAAAAGGCCGCAGTTGTACATGTTCTGGCGGAAGATGCGCGCAAAGTTCACGGCAATAACGCAGTAGATCCCGTTCACTTCGAGCGCCCATGGAGCGTGCTCGCGGGAGGAACCGCAGCCGAAGTTTTCGCGCGTGATAATCACCTTTTTGCCTGGCACATCAACCTTCGGGTTGAATCCGTCGAGCTTCAAATCCTCAAGGAGGTAAGGCTGCAGCGCCTGCTTGGTATTTTCCGTCAGGTACTTGGCAGGGATAATCTCATCCGTGTTGATGTCAGAGCGATCCAAAAAAAGCACATCGCCGCCGAACTGTTTCATGGCAATCTCCCACAATGTAATATTCGCTGCATATACTGTAGCACGGTTTTTGCAAAATGAAAAGCTATTTTTTTGACGGAAAGGCATCGGGTTTCCTTGAAATGCAGCAAGGAATGAAGCGCGGGGCTTTAAACAGTCCGACCGCCCCATTCCCCGAAAAACCCGTGCGCATCAGCGTCAGGCTACCCCCGGAACACGGGCGGGTTCACGATGGTGCCAGCTACCGCGGTGGCAGCGGCTGTGGCGGGGCTCATCAGGTGCACCATGCCGCCCTTTCCCATGCGCCCATTGAAGTTGCGGTTTGTCGTTGAGGCGCACACCTCTCCTTCCGCAAGAACTCCGTTGCTCATGCCGAGGCACGCCCCGCATGTCGAATTGGTAACGCAGAAGCCCGCGTCCATGAAGACACCGATGAGTCCTTCGTCAAGCGCGTCCTTGTAGACTTTGGGGGTAGCGGGGCTTACGATGCCGCGCACACCAGGGGCCACATGCTTTCCCCTGAGGATTTCCGCCGCAACGCGCAGGTCGGAGATGCGGCCGTTGGTGCAGCTTCCGATGTACACCTGGTCAACCTTTGTTCCGGCCATCTCGGAGACTTTCTTGATCTGGTCTGGCTTGTAGCCTACGGTGCAGACAGGCTCCAGCGCGGAAAGGTCAAGTTCATGCACTTTCTCGTACTCCGCGTCGATGTCGTCAGTCCACTTTGAGTATTCTGCAAGGGCCTCCTCCTTCGATGCAAAATCGTCCTTTATGAAAGGCCAAAGGTAGTCCACCGTCGCCATGTCGGGAAAGCATATGCCGCTTGTGGCACCGGCCTCGACCGCCATGTTGCAGAGCGTCATGCGCTCCTCCATGCCGAACCTGTCAACAACAGGCCCCGTGAACTCCACCACGCAGTTTGTGGCGCCGTTCACACCGATGTGGGCTATCAGGAACAGAATCACATCCTTTGCGTACACACCAGGCTTGAGCTCGCCTTTCAGGATGAATTTTATTGTTTTAGGCTCGCGGAAAGAGCACACGCCTTTCAGTATGCCAACCTCAAGATCAGTGGTGCCCACACCCGCCGCAAACGCCCCGAATGCGCCGTGGGTGCACGTGTGGCTGTCGCCCATTATCACGGTGAAGCCAGGCCGCACAAAGCCTTTTTCAGGGAATATGGCATGGCATACGCCGTTTGCGCCAATGTCAAAAAAGTCCTTTATGCCGTTGCGCGCCGCCCAGTCGCGCAGGATTTTCTCCTGCATGGCGCACTTTGAGTCTTTTGCCGGCGTAACGTGATCAATCACGGCCTTGATTTTTCCAGGGTCAAACACGCGGTCCATGCCCCGTTCAACAAGGTCGTTTATTGCAATCGGCGTGGTGATTTCGTGGCAGAACACGCGATCCAGCCTCAAAATGTTTGTTCCAGCGAACGGTTTTTCCACCAGGTGCGCGTCAAAAATCTTCTGTGCAATTGTCTTTCCCATAAATATACCTCTCTTTTTTAGCGTCAACAAAGCCTATGCACTGTCGCCGAATTTGTCAAGCCCCAGACCAGCAAAGAACAGTCTGAAGGGCCGCAACGCCCTTGTTTTCAATCCAGGCGGCGCAGTGTTGATGGACTTGCAAAGAACGGGCCTTGCCGAAGGCGGGGCGATTAGCTATACTGTGGCTCATATATGACGGCGGAAGAAAAACAAAGCGTCTACAGGCTGCTCAAGACGGCGGCCACCTGGAGCGCGGGCTATGCCCCCAGTGCGTTTCGTGGGCCAGAGCCTTCGTTTGCGGATGACCTGGCGCAGGCGGAAATTTCCTGTATGCCAGAAGGCCAAGCGGCACGACATTCTGGCACGGAACAGACTAACGAACATTCGGTAGAGCCGTTGGCACCCCTATCTCCTAACGACCGTTCGGAAGTATCAGACACCGAAGCCAAAAAAACGGAGCTTATAGGTTCTGCATACCGATCACTTTCCGACATCGCACGCACAATCTCTGCCTGCCGAAGCTGCGTGCTCTGCCAAAAACGACTCAACACAGTTCCGGGTGAAGGCGTGGAGAACCCCGCTGTCCTTGTTGTTGGCGAAGGTCCGGGCGAAGATGAAGACAAAACAGGCAGGCCTTTTGTTGGACGCGCAGGACAGCTCCTTGACAAAATGCTTTCGGCCATCAGCCTTGACCGTACCTGCAACTGCTACATCGCGAACATCGTAAAATGCCGCCCTCCCATGAACCGGGCCCCCATGCCAGACGAGGCAAACGCATGTTCAGCTTACCTTGAATCTCAGATTCTTTTGCTCAAACCTGCGCTCATACTTGCAGTTGGACGCACGGCAGCGCAGAACCTGCTAAAAACTTCGCAGGGGATAAACTCGCTCAGGGGAAAATTTTTCGACCGCGGAGGCATCCCGCTGCTGGCAACATACCATCCGAGCGCGCTTCTACGCGATGAAAGCCTGAAGCGGCCGGCATGGAACGACCTCAAAACTTTCCGCGAGAGGCTTTTATCCATGGTGCCCGCCTACGCCGAGCCATTCGAAAAGAAACACGCCAGTCCATGACGCTTTACCTTGATGTGGCAGTAAACGTGCCGCTGAACCAGACATTCACATACAAACCACCGTTAGATTTTGTTACGAACGACCGTTCGCCTGAGATGCTGAAAAAAACGCTTTTTGGCCGCCGGCTGGAAGTTCGCTTTGGAAACAGGAAGCTTATCGGTTTTGTTGTGGGAATCCGCACGGAGCTAGGAAGCGACATTTCGGTTCCCGAAGAAAAAATCAGACCCGCCACACGTTTTGTTGACGACGAGCCTCTCCTTACCTCTGACCTCGTGCAGATTGCAAAATGGATGTCAAGGTTTTACCTTGCGCCCATCGGGGAAGCGGTATGCTCCATGGTTCCGTCCGGAAAAAGAGAAACAGAGACACCAAGCTTTTCGTTCCAGGAAGATGCGGACAGCTTTGAGAAAAAAGAACTCAGCATGGAGCAGCGGCAAGCAGTGCGCGGCATACTGGGCGGTGCGCAGGA
Organism: Treponema sp.; assembly: GCA_022510905.1. Classification (GTDB taxonomy): domain Bacteria; phylum Spirochaetota; class Spirochaetia; order Treponematales; family Treponemataceae; genus Treponema_D. Next base: position 39,341 of record JAFLSN010000006.1, on the reverse strand, counting down.
CACGACGCTCCACTACCTGTACGGCATGACAGGCAGCGGAAAAACAGAAGTGTTTTTAAGTGCCGCAGAGGAAGTGCTTGCCCAAGACAAAGGCGTGATCTACCTCGTGCCAGAAATATCGCTTACGCCGCAGGTGGCACGCGCCGTTACAGCCAGATTCGGAAACACCGCAGCGATACTCCATTCATCGCTAACGCCGAGCCAGCGCCTTGGAGAATGGAAGCGAATCCTTCGCAGGGAAGCCCGCGTTGTGGTGGGGGCCAGAAGCGCAGTATTCGCTCCGGTTCCAGACCTTGGGCTAATAATCATAGATGAAGAGCATGACGGCTCATACAAGGCCGGTTCAAGCCCCCGCTACCATGCGCGGCAAGTCGCAATGTACCGCACACATATGCAACGCATTCCACTGGTCATGGGAAGCGCAACGCCTTCTGTCGAAGCCTGGAACGGCATGCAGGAAGGCACAATCATGCGCCACAGCCTCACAAGGCGTCTCGCAGGTGGAGCAATGCCACGCATCGAAAGCGTGAACCTGAGCCGAGAAGGTGGAGAAGGAGCCCTTTCACGTACACTTGTTTCGAGCATAAAAAAAACACTCGCCGCAAAACGGCAGGTAATCCTGTTTTTGAACCGCCGCGGCTTCACCCACTTTTTCAGGTGCACAAGCTGCGGATTCGAGCTTACCTGCAAAAACTGTTCCGTGGCGCTCACCTACCACAAGGCCGAAAAGCGGCTCAGATGCCACTACTGCGGCTATTCCCTTTCACCGCCACAGCACTGCCCCTCCTGCGGCTCGTATGACGTGGGATACAGCGGATTTGGAACAGAATACATCGAGGCGGAAGTTCGGGCAAAATTCCCACACGCACGGATTGTGCGCATTGACACAGACAGCGTAAGCCACAAGGGAGAATTGCAGCTGAAACTCGACACATTCAAGCAAGGAGGATACGACATCCTGCTTGGAACGCAGATGGTCGCAAAAGGGCTCAACTTTCCAAAAGTGCAGCTGGTGGGCGTGGTGCTCGCGGACACGGCCCTGCATCTCCCGGATTTCAGGGCGGCAGAGCGCACGTTTTCCCTCATCACGCAGGTGGCAGGACGGGCGGGCCGTTTCTTTCCTGACGGAGAAGTGATTGTGCAGAGCTACAGCCCGGACCGCGAACCAATCGCACTTGCAGTCGCAAACAATCCAGAGGCATTCTACCAGTCGGAACTTGCACAGCGGAAAGTGCTGCGGTTCCCGCCATTCGCTCGCCTGGTTCGCTTTGTGTTCCGCTCCCAGGTGCCCAACGCGGCCGAGACAGCGGCGGAAGAAGCCGCAAGAATCCTTGCTTCATGCAAAGAGCCAGGCACAGACATCCTCGGACCTGCTGAATGTCCCCTGCACCAGATAGGCGGCTCATGGAGGGAACAGATTCTGCTGAGGGGGGAAAACATGGGGAAGCTCCAGGCCATGGCAAAAAAACTGGCATGGGATCACGCGCCCCCCAAAAACGTGCACATCGAAGTTGATGTTGACCCGGTGAACATGCTGTAGCAAAACGGAGCGGCTCAAGGGTGCACGCGGATTCCGTCAAAATTCACGCGGTGCAAGAAAAGGCCGCTGGGAGGAGCCGTGATGCCGGCACGGGAACGGTCTCTGCTATGCACGATGGCCGCGAAATCCTCTGCCGATTTATTTTCATGCTCAAGCTGAATCAGGGTCCCCAGAACCGAACGCACCATTTTCCATAAAAAAGCGTTGGCCTCGATTTCAAACAGCAGGCGTTCGTCGGATTCATACCAGAAGCGGGCCGAATGCAGGCAGCGGAAGGTTGAAGTGCTTTGGTCGCCGCTTGCGCAGAATGTGGCGCAGTCAAGCTCGCCCCTGAGAACGGAGGCCATGGCGTTCAACCGTTCCAGGCACGGTCTGTACGGAAGGTGCCACACATAGCGGGTGCAGTATGCAGGCGGCACAGAGCCCGTGTAAAGCACATATCGGTACGTCCTGCTTGTGGCTGAAAACCTGGCGCTAAAACAGCCAGGCACTTCCATGGAATCCATCACGCGGATATCGGGGGGAAGAAGCCCGTTAAGGGCACGGCAATAGTTACGTACAGGAACGGAATCATGCGGCGAAAAAAAAGTCGCGGCCTGCGCCGTCGCATGCACACCGGAATCAGTGCGTCCGCTTCCCTGCACGGACACCTGTGTTTTGAGCATCTTGCACAGCGCGTCTTCCAATTCACCCTGCACGGTGCGCACCACATTCCTGCGTGCCCCAGAATCCTGCCTCTGCCAGCCGCAAAAATCGGTGCCGTCATACGAAAGCGTAAGCAGTATGTTTTTCATCTGGAAACATACCACCGGGCGCCGTGCAAATCGTGCGGCACAAGAGCAGTCTTCGTGCCGCCACTAAAACTGTCACTCATCTATGCTCAAGATGTTATTTGAGGAAAGCTCGGCGGAAAGCTTGTCGTACAGGTTCCTGGCCACTTCAAGAAGCGGCCCCGGCTTGCTTTTGCTAGACTTCCCAAGCCCGAATACACGCGCGATGGCCCTCTTGTATTCATCAAGCTTCTTTAGCCTGAGCTCTTCGTTTTCATGCTGGCCGTATTTGTATTCCAGAAGCCCGCAGATGTAAATCACGCCGTCATAGCCGTAGTTCTTGTCCATGTCAGGACCAAGGTTGTCTATGGATTCGATGCTTTCTATGCGACCCGTTTCGTTGATGAGCGTCTGCTGGTAAAAAAACAAGGCCTTGCGGTAGAATGTCTCTGCGATAAAATCGTAGTTGTGGCCGGGAAAAACCCTGTCGATGTCGCGGCACAGCCAGGCAAGCCGGAGCGCAATCTGCCCGCGCTTGAAAGTGGGCGCATAGGCGATGTCGGCTTTTTCGTAGCACAGGAGCGCCAGATAGTACATGGCGGCTCCGTCAAACAGTGTACGTTCGTCCAAAAGCTGGTAATGCGGAAAAATCACGTTCACAGCCTCTTTGCGCACGTCTTCGGATTGTTTTATCCGGGCGAAGGTCTCGCCGTCTTTCATCTCGGTAAAATCGCGCCAGAACAGCGCGGTATGGCATTTCGGGCATGCGCCGATATCGTAGATGAGCGGATATATGCGCCCATATTTTTTTGAAGGCTCAAACAGGCGGTGCAGCTCGTCGGTGAGGTTTCCCGCAATCATGCGCCCTCCCCCTTTCTGCATGATTTCCTTTCTGAACGCCTTTCCGCACACCGGGCAGATGCATGGATCCTTTGACCAGTATGTGATGGACGGCTTTTTTTGATCCACCTCAGGCCTGTTTCTTGACGAAGACTTACCGCCTTGCACCATTCTTACCTCCAACGCCCTTCTCTATGACCACAAAGGCAAGGGCATATTCTTTTTCATGGCTCAATGAAACCTGAACCAAAGGATTTTCCCCGGCCCGCTCGCAAAGCAGGGACCAAGCGCCACCTGTAACCGCAAGTGACGGACGGTTGAGCTCATCTTTTGCAACATAAACATCGCGGAGCGAAAAGCCAGAAAGCCCTGTTCCGAGTGCCTTGGAAAACGCTTCCTTTGCGGCAAAGCGAACGGCATAGTATTCGCTAAGGCGCTGCATTGAAACCGAAGTTCCCTTGGCGTGTTCTTCTCTGTTGAAAAATCGCTCCAAAAGCTCTGGATTCTTGACCCAGCGCTCAAAGCGGCTTACCTTGGCGATGTCGCATCCGATGCCAAAAATCATTGCACATCCTCCTGAGCCTCCGGTTCTCCCGGCAGCTCGGAGGCAGAAACCATTATCGTGGCGATGCTCTGCGCCGTGACCGTCGCGTTCATGGGGGCCGTGACAGTGACGGGAAGCTCGTATGTGCCCGGCTCCGCAACGCTTGTGCAGCTGACGACCGCAGAGACCGAAGCCGGGGAAAGCGACTCCAGCACGTTCACTTTTCCTTCCAGCGTCACATCAAGCACCGACGTTGGCGATGACACGTTCAGGAACGAGGGGATGTTTGTAAAAGTGATTCGCACGTCTGAAATCGTGCGTGTCATTCCTTCCGCGGCGATTGTCACCGTTACCTGCACCGGCTCCGTGTGCATGAGAGAAACCAGGCTGTTCTGGTTCTGCACAGGGACTTCAACTTGCATCGTGCGCATGCGGCCCTCCAGCGCCACCTCCTCCGTGTCGATTCCAGAAAGGCTTTCCACCATGCTGCGAGGACCGTCCACACGCACGGTGGCCGGCACCGATGTAACGGCTGCAACCTCGTAGCCGTATGCGCAGTCCCCGGATAGCTGCACATGCACCGGCACATAGCGGGTGGTCCTCGTTTCAAGCAGCAGGGGAACACGCTCCGGCACCGCATGTATTTCAAGCGAGTCCATCAGCAGGAGGCGCTCGTTGGGAATCACAATCACCGGGGCGTTGCAGACCCCCTCCCTCGTGAAGGCGGACACGTCAACAGTGGCCGAAAGGTCATTTTCTGTAACGGTGGCAAGCTGTTCACGCCGTGCGCGCACAGTCACTTTGACAAAGCGGTTCCGGCCAAGATTTTCCGCAGGAATCATGCTGCCGGTCGCCGTCACAGAAAGAGGAACCGTGAACGTTTTTTTGCCGAGAAGGGACATCTGGTGGAAGAAGTAAATGAAAAACACAATCACAAAGCAGATGACCTTGGCGGGCCAGTCTTTTATAACGGATTCAAGCAGATGTCTTGTGTTCATCGATGGTGTCCTCTATGTTCTGTGCATCGGGGGTAATCTGCAGCTGGCTTTCGAGAATGCGGGTCAGCTGCTCCATGGTCAGATCGTAATGCAGGCGGGAGTCATATGCAAGTGTTATGGCCCCGGTCTCTTCGCTCACCACCAGTATCACGCTGTCGCTCACTTCGCTAAGACCCAGAGCGGCGCGGTGGCGGGTTCCGAATGTTTTTTTGATGTCGTACTGCTCGCTGAGCGGCAAGAAACAGCCGGCGGCAATCAGCTTTCCACCTTGAATCACGCAGGCGCCGTCATGGCATGGCGTATCGTGCCCAAAAATCGTGACCAGAAGATTTGAGGAAAGATCCGCGTTCAGCTTTGTGCCGGTTTCGATGATGTTGTCAAGCTTGGTGTGGCGCATAAAGACGGCGAGCATTCCGCGTTTCTGCCTTGAAAGGATTTCGGCGGCAATCAGCACGGAATCAACGTACGTGTGCTTGCTGCGGGTTCCAAGCGCAAACCATTCGGTCTGGCCCAGCTTCAGAAAAATCTTACGAAGCTCAGGCTGAAAGACAATCGCGAATGCGATGAGCAGCCCCGGAGCAATCACCGAAAGAATCCACAGCAGGGTGGTCAGGTCGAGCACGATGGCCAGCACGTACACGATTGCCACGATAACGGCGGCGGTGAAAATCTGCACGGCGTTTGTGCGGGTGACAAGCTCGTAGGCGCGGTAAAGGAGGAACGTCAGGATTCCTATGTCCAGCACGGGGCGGATGTAATTGTAGATCTTAAAAATAATGTCCAGCGTGTTCACAGCATTTTCTCCAAGGTTGTGTTCAGGCGCGGGCGGCATGAAGCGTCTGCATCCGCAAAGCCTGGGCCCAGTATTGATTGTAGCACGGCAAGGCTGTCACGGCAAGCGCCTACATCGTGCACACGCAGCATCCTCGCACCGCGCAGCACCGAAACCAGATTGGCGGAAATTGTTCCTGCAAGCCGCTCCCCGACGGCCCTGCCTGTGATGTTCCCGAGAAAGCTTTTCCTTGAAAGGGACATGAGCACGGGATATTCCCCGCCACAGAGCCCGCCGCACATTGCGACAAGCTCGGCGTTCGCAAAATCGTCCTTTCCAAAGCCTATGCCCGGGTCAACGATGATTTTGCGGGCTTCGATGCCGCGCTCCCTGGCATACGCCACCCGCGAGCGCAGGTAAGAGTCAACAATGCCGAACGAGCCGACTGAAAGCGGCTGGAACTGCATGGTACCGGGCACCCCCCGCTTGTGCATGAGAACCACCGGGATATGCCGCTTTGCCACGAGATCCGCCATGCCTGCGTCATCTTCAAGGGCCGAAACATCGTTCAACATGTCTGCGCCGGCATCAAGCGCGGCAAGAAGCACATCGCCCTTTCGCGTGTCCACAGATATTGGAATGTCCGAATGCTTTCTTATGGCGCTGACAACAGGAACAAGGCGGCCGATTTCTTCCGAAGCATCCACATAGCGCGAACCGGGCCGGGTTGACTCCGCGCCGACATCGATTATGTCCGCGCCTTCCCCAACGAGCCGCATAGCCTCCTCAAGCCCGCCACGGCTCTGCGCAAAAAAGCTGTCTGGTGTGCAGTTCAAGATTCCCACGACGAACGCGGGAAGCACGGTCGAAACCGTGCGGTCTGAAAGCTCCAGCGTGAGCGTTTTTTTGCTCCCGTTCATGCTTTTCCACCTGTTCCGGGAGCATCGTTCCCTTTAGGGGGAAAAGCATTCCCCTGCCCGTTGCCACTGGAATGCCCCGCACCAAGAACCGACATGGCCGCCTCGGCAATGTCTGCCGGAGAAAGCCCCGCCCGCTCCAGAATCTGGCTCCGTGTGCCGGTCGATACAAAGCGGTCAGGAAAGGCGCACACGGCGCATGGAACTGGCACAAGCGGTGAAAGCTCCATTGAGATGCCACCGATCCTGACTCCGTCTTCAACAAATACAAGACCGTCATATCCTGCGCAGACATCCGCAAAATACGCGCCGTCAAAGGGCTTTATGAACCGCAGAACATAAATGTCAACCAGCACGCCCGAAAGCAGGAGGGAACGTGCCGCCGTGAGTGTCTCGCTGTACATGCTGCCCGTGCACACCAAAAGCAGCTTCTTCAGCCCAGGCATGGCGCTTGTGCCGTCCGGGGCTCCAGCCTCATATTCGTCCAGAAGGCGTGAAGCGACCGCCGGGGCATACGATTCCGCAGAAAGAAGAATCCCCACGCCTTCCTTGACAGGATCCGAAAACTCAGGCAGCTCAGACGGACAGGTGAGCTTTGGATAGCGCAGAGCCACCGGCCCCGTGTGCACGTTAACCGCCCAGTCAAGGCACACTGCGAGATCCGCACCAGAGGCCACGGTTAGCACGGCAAGATTCGGAACCGCCCTGAAAAGCGCGATGTCGAACATTCCCTGGTGGGTCTCGCCGTCGTCAGCAACCGCGCCCGCGCGGTCAACGGCAAACACCACATGGCGGTTCGGAAGCGCCACGTCCTCGATAATCTGGTCAATCGAACGCTGTATAAAAGTCGAATAGATGGCCACGACAGGAACCATGCCGCCGGCAGCAAGCCCCCCCGCAAACGTCACCGCATGCTCTTCCGCAATTCCCACGTCAAAAAAACGGTCTTTAAAATGGCGGGAAAAAGCATCAAGCCCAGTGCCCTTAGACATGGCCGCCGTAATCGCCGCAAGCCTCCCGTTTTTGCGCGCAAGCGACACCATGGCCGTGCTGAACGCCTGCGTGAAGCTGGGAACATCGTATTTTTCAACAACGCCGTCGCTGATGTTGAACGGCCCCACCCCATGGAACGTGGACGGGTCGTTTTCCGCAGGGCTGTAGCCCTTTCCCTTTTTGGTCACCACATGCACCACGACAGGACGCGGCAGCTTTTTGACACGGCGGAACACCGTTTCAAGCTCGTGGATGTTGTGGCCGTTCAGCGGACCGACGTATTCAAATCCCAGATCCACGAACAGGTTGTTGGTGAGCAGCAGCCCCTTAAGGCCCCGTTTGAGACGGTAAACCAGCTTTCCAAGGTGCCTGTTTATGTACGGAATGCCGTCAACAAGGCGGTCTATCCTGAATCTGATCTTCTGGTAGGCGCTCCCCATTGTGAGCCTCGAAAGATAGCTTGAGATGGCGCCCGTGTTGCGGCTGATTGACATCTGGTTGTCGTTGAGCACAATAATAAGGTTTTTTGAAACAAGCCCCGCATGGCTCAGAGCCTCGAACGCCATGCCGCCCGTGAGCGCCCCGTCTCCAATCACCGCGACCACCTTGTCGGTGCGCCCCCCATGGTTCCAGGCCGTAAGGAGACCCAGCGCAGACGAAATGGACGAGGAGGCATGCCCCGCGTCAAAAAAATCATGCGGACTTTCGTTTATCCTCGTGAACCCTGAAATCCCGCCCTCGGTGCGGAGCGTGGCGAACCTGTCCGAGCGGCCAGTCAGAATCTTGTGAGCATAGCTCTGGTGGCTCACGTCCCAAACGATTGCATCCCGAGGCGAATCGAACACACGGTGCAGTGCAATCGTGAGCTCTACGACACCAAGATTGCTGGCAAGATGCCCTCCGTTTTTCCCCACCACGGAAATAATCCGCTGCCGAATTTCGGACGCAAGCCGAGGAAGCTGCTTTTCCGGCAGACGCTTGAGGTCTTGCGGTGAATGAATGTCCTGAAGCAAAACGTTTTTCCTCCAATGCCCCGCTCCGAAAAAAAAGACCGCAGTCCGTCCGAAAACAACTGCGGTCTCCTTGTGGCACACAGGCCTTTCACAGCGCGGAACTGCTACTTGTTCTTGTGCCGGTTCCGTCTAAGCTTCTTCTTTCGCTTATGTGTCGCTATTTTTGCGCGCTTTCTTTTTCTTCCACAGGGCACGATAGGACTCCTTTGTAAAAAACTACGCTAGTATCGCTTTTTTTCGCACTTGTGTCAAGCCATGCACTGCAAAAGGCATTGAAATCACCCCCGACGCAGGGCATCTGGATATGAAAACCTCCGCACGAATCAGCACACCACGGCGCATAACCAAGGCTTCAAGCCGGCGGCCGGCATTGCGGAAGCTCTGTGCGCACCATTTCCGCACTAATCGGCACGCATACACGAAAGCCCAATGGACATGAACCGAAGGCCGAACATCTGCGAACATGCCGCCCCCATGCGCAGGCCGGCAGCCAAAAAACAAGTAGAAAATCTACCGGCATACCTCCGCACACGGGAACTAGATAGATTTTCTACCTCCTAGCCGACTGCCGTTCCGGGCAAGCTAGAAAATCTACCGGCACACCGCCGCACGCGGGAACTAGATAGATTTTCTACCTCCTAGCCGACTGCCGTTCCGGGCAAGCTAGAAAATCTACCGGCACACCGCCGCACGCGGGAACAAGATAGATTTTCTACTTCCTCGCCGACTGCCTACAGCTGCCTGAGCAGGGTGTTCAGCACCAGAAGGCCAGAAGCCGTGAGCGAAAACCTCCTGCCACCAAAAGAGGAGACGGTGGTGGCCCGGCCTTCATCGCAAAAACGGCTCCATGGCCCTTTGTCCGCTCCAAGACGATCCGCAAGGTTCCCGTGCCAGGGTGAAAGCGCGGAAAAACGCCGCCTGTACTCGCTTTCACATATGCCACAAGTAGTGCGCAGCCCAAGCATCAGGTATTCAAATTCCTCCACCGAAAGCGAAAGCCGTTCCGTGCTCCTGACCGCACCTAGCCAGGGCGGGTCGCAGCAGGCCGCGCGGGAAGTGCCTGCATCATGGAAGGGTGACAGGGCTTCGCGCAGACCGCCGTTCCAGAAGGAGCACCAGTGTGTAATGTCGGCGGTGTTGCTCCACCTGAGCCCCTGTCCACCGTCGAACACATAGAGGGTGCCGCACGCGCCGGGTCCCACCCCAACGTAGTCGAGCTGCTCCCAGTAGGCGCGGTTGTGCATGGACTCAAAGCCCGGACGCGCGAAGTTCGACACCTCGTACTGCTCCAGCCCGGATGCCACAACGGCCTCGCGCCCCAAAAGCCACTGGGTGTCTGCCTCGTCAGAATCCCACCGTTCACCGGCAGAAAGCCGCGCGGCCAACGGGGTTCCTTCCTCAACGGAGAGCGTGTAGAGTGAAAGATGCTCAGGCCCGAACGACAGCATCTCCCCGAGTGAACGCATGAACGTATCGCGGGACTGCCCGGGAAGCCCCGCAATGCAGTCAAGGTTCACGGCGCCGTTCCAGCGTCCGCGCAAAAGGGAGAGGGCGTCGCGGGCCCTAGACGCGGTGCAGCGCCTGTGCACGGAAGAAAGGGCATCTTCGTCAAGGCTCTGTATGCCAAGCGAAAGCCGCGTGGCCCCGCCTTCGGCACACGCGGAAAGAAGATCCGCGCCGACACCTTCAGGGTTCAGCTCCACCGTGACCTCGCACGGAGCGGACCGGCCGCACAGTTCGCGCAGGAGCCGTTCAAGCTGTCCCGGCAAAAGCAGGCTCGGGGTGCCGCCCCCTACGTAGACCGTGCGCCATGCAGAAATCCCGAGCCTCGACTTGTACCAGCCGGCCTCGGCAATGATGGCATCGACAAACGAATCGTCTATCGAAGCCCGGGGAATGCTGAAAAAATCGCAGTAGTCGCATTTTGCGGTGCAGAAGGGAATGTGGACGTAAAGGCCGACACCGCCACCATGTTCCAGAGGGGAGATGCAGGCCCTTGAAGATGCGCCGCAACCTGTTGACGGAAAACAGAAGCCGCGCAAAACAGCATGTTGCGGCCGAAGGAGCGGCATTAAAAGATTCTGAGCCTGTTGAACGGGAAATACTCAATCAGAGCCTTTCCCTTGATTCTTGAAGACGGGACAGGGCCCCACACGCGGGAATCCGTGGCAGAAATGCGGTTGTCGGCAAGGACGAAGTATTCGCCCTCCCCAAGCGTCATCTCGTCGATTGCGCCGGCGCAGCCCACGCCGTCCCATTCGGCAGGAACCGAATATATACGCAGGTTGTACGGCCTCGATGCAACTTCAAATTCCGTAAGGTAAAAATCCTTTCCCGCAGGCTTGACGTACAGGACATAGTCACGCATGTAAAGGCTGTCTCCGGGAAGAGCCATCACGCGGCGGAGGCAAGGCTTTCCGGTGAGACGAGACGTATGTGTAAGCGGAAAATACTGCTGGGCGGTAAAGAAGCCCGCGAGCACATCGGCGGCGGAAGCAAGGAGTCCTGTTTTTTTGCCGTCAAACCGGGAAAGGTACACCACATCGCCACGGCGGGGGCTCCTCAGGAAAGGACAGACAAGCACGGCCCCGTTATGCGCTATGTCGCGTTCCATGGAATCGGAGCGCACACGCACCGGAAAAAGGATGCAGTGCAGGAACAGCGAAAGCGAAAGAATCACGGACACGACCACAAAGAGCACATACATGACCTTCCTGCGCCGCTCACGCCTCAGCTCAAAGGAATATTCGTATATGTTCTGCTTCGTGGCCATGGCATTCCCCCTTTCCAGCATTCGGTGGATTCACTATACCAAAACGCAAAAGCCCTTGCAACCACCATGCAAAACGACAAGCAGGAAGGCACCGGACCGGACATCTCCCGCGAGAACGTGGAACCTTGAGCCCGCATCAATCGTCGTCTTCGGTACGGATATTGTGGGTGTTCCAGTAGAACAGCGAATAGCCCTGCTCGTTTATCTTGCGGATCCAGGCCACATAAAAGCCGCCCGGCTGCAGGGAATCGGCCTCCGAAAGAAGCGCCGCCGCCTCATGGCGCCGTTTCTTGTCCTCAAAACGGTACTGAGAGAGAAAAATCTTCGCATAGTAGGTTTCCGCGTCTGTACGGGCGCCCTCGACGGCCCGCTCAAAAAAGTCCCCTGCCTTCGACTTGCTGCCGCCGCCCACCGCCGGGGCGTAATAGTACCACTGGCCAAGGTTGGTCAGCGCGTATTCCATGGAATCGTCCTGCAAAAGCGCGCGCTCGTAGTAGTTTTTGACCGCCCTGCCGTCGCGAAGGATCTGCGACACGCGAGCATATGAAAGATTGCACGAAAGTATGTCACCGGCCGTGGTCAGGAGCCACTTGTTGAATTCCTCGCCTTTTCTGGCCGCAATCCAGGAGGTCAGCACCTTGTACTGGGCCTTGAGCATGTCCACGGTCTCTTCCTTGCGCGACGGGATTTCCCGCATGAAGTTGTAGCGCTCAAGCACTTCAAAGTTGCGCAGTATGAGTGTTTCCTGCTCGCTGAAACCAGAAAGGGCCTCTTCTGAAAGGTGCTCGTTGTGGTAGCGCTCGATTGCAAGGAGCGCGTCCTCGGGCCGCCTGTACGAGGCGAGGTTCATGCGGAAAGTCATAAAATCGTCCACAGCCCGTGAAGCCTCGGGCGAAATGGAGGTCTGGGCCGCCGCGGAAACGGAAAGAAACACGCCGAGGCAGACGGCCACGGCACGGAGCAAACGGTTGAATTTCATTTGATCCATCATATCCTTTTTTGCGGGTTCCTGCAAGGGGAGACCTGCGCAAAAAAAACGGCATTTCCATGCAAGTTACCGGGCGCAGGGGAAAAGAGCCGGCAAAACCGCATACAAGAGGCACACATGGTTTCCGTCTCAAACCATGCGAAATTCTCCGCTCCCGGCGCGAGGGGCGGCTTACCGCAAAAGAATTCAAAAAAATCCCGGAAATTGCTATTGCACGTCCAGTATCGGGCGGTGTATGATGGTCGGAACGGCCGGCCTTCCGCGTTCAAAACGGCGCAGGAGCTGTCCGTGACGCAAAAAGTAGACCGAGGTACCGTATGCGCTGCCCTTCCTGCGGAAGTCTTGACGACAAAGTAATCGAATCGCGCACAATGGCGAACGGAGAAAGCATACGCCGCCGCCGTGAATGCAACAGCTGCGGATTCCGCTTTACCAGCTACGAGCGCATAGAAGAAAAGCCGTTCATGGTGGTCAAGCGCGACGGGCGGCGCGAACCGTTCGACAGCGCGAAGCTTTCCAAAGGCATCGAGCGGGCGCTTGAAAAACGCCCCGTGTCCACCAGCATGATAGACCAGATTGTGACGGAAATCGAAGACGAAGCCTACACCAGGGGCAAGATGAGCCGCGAGATTTCCACCTCGGATCTGGGCGAAATCGTGCTGCACAGGCTGAACTCGGTGGACAAGGTGGCCTACATCAGATTTGCGAGCGTATACAAGCATTTCAACAACCTTGACGAGTTCATCAGCGAAGTCCAGCGGGTGGGAGGGGAAAAGTGAGTGAAGAACAGTCCGTGTTTCCGGAATGGCGGAGCTTCCTGGGCAAGAGCGGAGACGAAGAGGCGGCGCATTTCATAGCGAAAGTGGTAAAGCGCTCGGGCGAAATCGAAGCATACGACCGCTCAAAAATCCTTGCCGCAATCGGAAAGGCGGTGCAGGCCGTGGAAAAACGCGCCAATCCCGACAAAGCCGAATTCCTTACGGACAGGGTCGAAGAACATCTCAGGCTGCTGCTTGCCGGGCGGCGCGCCCATTCAATCCCCGCGATAGAAGAAATCCAGGACGAAGTTGAGACCGTGCTCATCGAAAACAGGGAGGTGGAAGTCGCCAAGGCCTACATCCTGTACCGCTCACGCCACGAGGCCATGCGCGACGCAAAGCGCCTCATGCTGGACATCTCCCAGACCATGGACGGCTACCTCATGCAGAGCGACTGGCGTGTGAACGAAAACGCCAACGTGAATTTCTCGCTGGGCGGGCTCATCCTGCACAATTCAGGTGCCATCACCGCGAACTACTGGCTCAAGAACATATACACGCCCGAAATCGCACAGGCGCACAAAAACTGCGCGTTCCACCTGCACGACCTTTCCATGTTCAGCGGGTACTGCGCGGGCTGGAGCCTCAGGCAGCTGATACAGGAAGGGCTTGGCGGCGTGCCCGACAAAATCACGTCCAAGCCGGCAAAGCACCTTTCCACGCTCGTGAACCAAATCGTGAACTTTCTTGGAATCATGCAGAACGAATGGGCGGGGGCGCAGGCATTCAGCTCGTTCGACACCTACCTCGCACCGTTCGTGAAAGCCGACCGCCTGTCAGAAAAAGAAGTGCGCCAGTGCATACAGAGCTACATATACGGCGTGAACACACCGAGCCGCTGGGGAAGCCAGGCCCCGTTCACGAACATCACGCTGGACTGGACATGCCCCGCCGACCTCCGCGACAAGAAGGCTGTCGTGGGCGGAAGGGAAACGGACTTCACATACGGCGACTGCCAGCCAGAAATGGACACGATAAACAAGGTGTTCATAGAGCTCATGCTCGAAGGCGACGCATCGGGGCGCGGATTCGGCTACCCCATTCCCACGTACAACATCACCCGCGACTTCGCATGGGACAGCCCCAACGCCGAGCTCCTGTTCAGGATGACGGCCCAGTACGGAACGCCGTATTTCCAGAACTTCGTGAATTCCGACCTCGACCCCGGCGACGTGCGGAGCATGTGCTGCAGGCTCAGGCTGGACAAGCGGGAGCTGAGGAAGCGCGGCGGAGGCCTCTTCGGGAGCGACGAGTTCACGGGAAGCCTTGGCGTGGTCACGATAAACCTTCCGCAGATAGGATACCTTGCAAAAACCGAAAAAGAATTCTTTGCCCGCCTGGACTACCTCATGGATCTCGCGCGGGACAGCCTTTGCATGAAGCGCAAGGTAATCCAGCGGCTGATAGACGGCGGGCTTTTTCCGTACACAAGGCGCTATCTCAAGACGCTGCAGAACCACTTCAACACCATAGGGCTCTGCGGCATGAACGAATGCTGCCTCAACTTCCTCGGCAAGAGCATAGCCTCCCCCGAAGGAAAGAGCTTCGCATGCACGGTGCTAGACCACATGAGATCAAGGCTTCAGGACTACCAGGAGTCCACCGGGGAGCTTTTCAACCTTGAGGCGACCCCCGCCGAGAGCACCAGCTACAGGCTCGCGCGCCACGACAAGGAAAACCACCCGGACATAATCACAAGCGGCCTTGAAAACCCGTACTACACGAACTCAACCCAGCTCCCCGTGGACTTCACCGCCGACATCTTCGAGGCGCTCGACCACCAGGAATCACTCCAGACGCGCTACACTGGCGGCACCGTGTTCCACACGTTCATGGGCGAGCAGATAAAGGACTGGAAGGCATGCAGGGATCTCGTGCGCACAGTCATGAACAACTACCGCATTCCGTACATGACCATAAGCCCCACATATTCCATCTGCAAGAAGCACGGATACCTCGCGGGACAGCAGTTCGAGTGCCCGAAATGCAGGGCAGAAAAAGAAGCCGCGCTGAAAGCAAAGCTCGCGCGGCTTGAAGCAGAGCGCGACGCGCTGCTCAGGGCCGACGCCTAGCGGACATCACGCGGAACCCCGATATTCCACGGCACCGCCCTTTCAGGCTTTTCTGAAAAACGGCGGTGCGGAACATATTATCAAAGCACAAAAAAAAGCATGGGAGGCTTTTTATGGCAGCACGGACACTGGAACAGATTGAAGCGGAAATCGCAGAGACAAAAGCGGCCCTGCAGGACGTGCACGGCGACAGAACCGAAGTGTACGCCCGGATCGTGGGATATTACCGCGCGGTAACCAACTGGAACAAGGGAAAGCGCGACGAATTTGACCAGAGGAAGCTTTTCGAACTTGACGGAGAAGACCTTTCCCAAAAAGAGGAGCCGGGAGCGCAGGACACGGGCGCAACCCCCGTGAAGGCCGATTCCCCGGCCATAGGCGAACATGTCCGTGCCACGCAGAGGCCGTCAGCGCAGGGAGCGCGCTACGAGCTGTTCGTGCGCCCCTCATGCCCCAACTGCCCGCCGGTCAAAAAGTACCTCTCCGGCATACCCATGCAGGGCACCACCGTGGACTGCTCCACCGACGAAGGGCTGAACGAAGCCGCCACGAAAGGCGTGTTCGCTACACCCACCGTCATTCTTTACGGCGCAGACGGAAACGAGCGTGCCCGCGCCCATTCCGTCTCAGAACTTTCAGACATCCTCTCGACAGAAGCCGTTGCCGCCACCGCCTGACGCTCCGCACGGGCTGCTAAAAGCCCGCGTGGGAATCCTGAGAAAGACATCCCTCGTAGATTTTCCCGGACGTGTCTGCGCGGCCGTGTTTCTCGCGGGGTGCAACCTGCGCTGCCCGTACTGCTACAACATTCCGCTCGCCGTGGAAGACAGGCAGCTCCCAAACGGAACTGAGGCCGCCACACTGGAAGAGGTTCTCCTTCACCTTGAAAAACGCAGGAACGTGCTATCGTCGCTAGCCATTTCAGGCGGAGAGCCGCTACTGAACCCGTGCACGCCGTTCCTTGTCAGACACGCAAAAAGGCTGGGCTATTCAGTAAAGCTCGACACAAACGGCACCCTTCCCCGCCAGCTCAAAACCCTGTGCGAAGACCCCTCCACACGGCCTGACATCATCTCCATGGATCTCAAGACGGATCCGCGCCGATACGGACTCCTGGGCTACACTTCCACCCACGGAGCGGCAAAAACCCCCGCCATGGGCCGCGGGAACGCCACGCAGAGCCTTGCGGAAACAATCGGGCTCATGCGCGAATACCCCGAGAACCTCCGGGAATGGCGGACGGTGCTTGTCCCGGGCCTCGTCGGGAGCGCGGACATCGAAGCCATGGCCGCCCTACTTCCGCACGATGCCCGCTGGTATCTTTCCCCCTTCCAGAACGGCGACTGCCTTGACGCCTCGTACAACGCGCTGGAGCCGTACACGGAGCAAAAAACAGAAGAGCTGCTTTCTCTCGCCAAATCCCTGATTCCGCAGGCAAGAACCAGATAGCCCCATGCCCCGCTTGGCCAACGCCTCGGTCACGCGCACGTTCGCGTTTCCACTGTCCGCGATGTCCTCCTTTTGGGGATAATAATATTTTCTACCGTCCTGCAAAACAGGACCGGGAGGTAGAAAATCTACCTTGGCTCCCAAAGACAGAAGATGGACGGTAGATTTTCTGCTTTGTCAAAAACTGCTGTCGGCCGAGAGATAGAAAATCTACCTCGCTCACGCAGACGGCGGCTGGCCGGTAGATTTTCCGCTTAGCCCAAAACCGCTGTCGGCACGAAAGTAGAAAATCTACCTCGCCCACGCAGACTGCGACTGGCCGGTAGATTTTCTACTTCGCCCAAAACCGCTGTCGGCACGAAAGCAGAAAATCTACCTCGCCCACGCAGACGGCGGCCGGACGGTAGATTTTCTACTTCGCCAAGAACTGCTGGCGGCGGGGCGTGTGTGCAGACATACCGCCTTTTTTGTGCGGCTCATGCATTCACAGAAAAATACAATATCAGCTGGCGTGGAATGCGGAATCCCCGCAATGAGCACGCGCGGCTTTCAAAGCGTCTCTGTGCCGAATGTTCCCTGTCCTCATGCCCCTCATCGTTTACAGCGCAAGACACTCGCAGAGGCAAGAGGCCTGGCGCTTTTTTTCCGCGCCGGGGTTGACAGTCCTTTCCTGTTTTGCTATAGTCTGCATATATTCGTGGTGGCGTAGTCCAGTCGGTAGAACAACGGACTCATATTCCGTATGTCAGTGGTTCGATCCCACTCGCCACTACCTTGCGAAGGGCATTCTGGAAACGCGGGATGCCCTTTTTGTTTTTGCACTCGCGGCGCAGGCCATTGTGCCACGCCGCCGCGATCCATTCAGCATGAAGGATGGGCCACAGGGGTAGGACATGCAAGCAGAACACTTTGAAAGCCCTTTCAAAGGGAGGAGCCTCCTGAACTGGATAGACTGGGCTCCCGAGGAAATCACGCAGCTGCTAGACTGGGCCGCGGAGGTAAAGAGGGAGGCGCACGAGCACGAGGTGCACAGCCGCTTCCTTGGAAAAACAATCGCGCTCATATTCGAAAAACGTTCCACCCGTACAAGATCCAGCTTTGAGACCGCGTTCGGAGAAGAAGGCGGGCATCCGGTGTTCATGTCAACGCAGGACATACAGCTCGGCTCCAAGGAAAGCGTAAAGGACACCGCGCGTGTGCTGGGAAGGATGTTCAGCGCCATAGAGTTCAGGGGCTTCAAGCAGGAACATGTGGAGCAGCTGGCGCGGTATTCCGGGGTTCCAGTCATAAACGGCCTCACCGATGAATTCCACCCGACGCAGGTGCTCGCCGACATGCAGACCCTAAGGGAGCAGTTCGGCTCGCTCAGGGGGCTGTCGCTGTGCTTCTGCGGCGACGGACGCAACAACATGGCGCGCAGCCTCATGCTCATCTGCGCGAAGCTTGGGGTGAATTTCAGCGTGTTCTGCCCGGAGGAGCTCCGCCCCGACAAGGCCATACAGGACATTTCGGCTCCGTTCGCGCAAAAATCTGGGGCAAAAATTACGATTTCCAGCGAAAAATCGGTTGCCAAAGGTGCCGATTGCCTTTATACTGATGTCTGGGTTTCCATGGGCGAGGAGTCGCGCATGGAAGAGCGTGCAAGGCTGCTCGCACCCTACCAAGTGAACACGGGGCTCATGGCTGCCACCGGCAAACCCGGAACCATATTCCTCCACTGTCTGCCTGCCGTAAAGGGCCAGGAAGTGAGCGAAGAGGTGTTTGAAAGTTCCGCCAGCAAAGTCTGGGATCAAGCGGAGAACCGGAAGCACACCATAAAGGCGATTATGCTTGCCCTGATTCCATAAAAATAAAGGAAGGTTTTTATGAAGAAACTGCTGATTGTATTGGTCGCGGCGCTGTGTTGCGCAATGCCGGTACTGGCCCAGTCCAAAGACGATGCGAAACACATCTGGGATCATGGCGATAATGTATCGAACCTCGCCTACCACAACGTGACGGTTTACAAGGTGCTCGATCATTCGGACGCCTACGTTGTGCTGTACGCAAAGAAAGGGCTTGATATCGGCAAGGTAACGGTACCCAAGAAGTGGTTCAAGGAAATACCGCGGAAGCTTGAATTCCGCAATCTTCCCAAGGGTCTCAATCCGTACATGACGGTCATGTACAAAGACGACAGCTTCATGAAGGTGATTATCACGGTGCCGCAAAGCCGTCTTGACGCTGTGTGGGGTGTTACCGACTCCGGCACAGAGGTTGAAGGCACAGACTCCGACACCCTTAACATAGAATACTGAGAATTTAAAGCCAGATGGCATCCCCGCACGGGCAGACGTGCCATCTGGCCAGACAATACACGGCCCTTCCAATGGAATGGCGTATTTTTGCGATGTTTGACTTTCCTGCCTAACAAAGCCTTGTTCCATATGAAATGGCTGTCCTGTGCGTTGTATGTCCAATTTATGTTTCACGGCAAAGCCCTCGGAGAGAACAAGTCAATGACAGCTTGACACATGGTGATGGCAGGGGCTAAAAAAGGAACTACCATGCACTTGCTTACCGCAGATCAAATCGAATCTTTTACCCGCTTTATGCAGAACCATGACACATTTTTGATTGCGGGCCACAAGGAACCTGACGGTGACTGTGTTTCATGCTGCATTTCCATGTCAAAAATCGCCGCGTATTACAAAAAAGCTGCCGTTCTTTTAAATGCAGGTCCATTCAAGCGCACTGAAATCAGCGCATACGCGCCGCTTTTCAGAAACAGCGTTCCGTTCATGTCACAACCTGAGCGGGATGTGTGCGGGCTCATCATCGTTGACTGCTCTGAGCTTTCGCGGCTCGGGGAAATCGACGGAGACCTCGCTGGCCTTGACACATTCATTGTTGACCACCACCGCACGGCGCAGGTTTCAGGTACGGGCACCATCATAGACGCAACCGCCCCTGCCGCAGCGTGCATTGTGCAGCAGCTCTACGAAGCCACAATAGGCTCCCCCAGCGCCGAAGACGCGCACACGCTCTTTTTTGGGCTCGGAACCGACACCGGATTTTTCCGCTTTTTGCAGCAGGACAGCGCCGAAGCGTTCAAGGCTGCCGCCCGCCTTGTTGAGGCCGGCGCCAACCCCCGCGAAATCTACAACGAAATTACCGCCGGAAAGACATGGAACACACGAAAGCTGCTCGCGCTCATGCTGACCCGTGCGGAGCGGCACTGTTCTGGCAAGCTGGTTGTCACCTGGGAGACAATCGAGGACACCCGAACATATGGTCAGAACGGACGCGACTCCGACGCCCTCTATTCGGCGCTGCTTGCCACCAGCGGCGTTGAGGCTGTGCTTTTTTTGCGTCAGGAAACCGAACACAACTGCACAGCGGGATTCCGCTCCCGCGACAAATGCGATGTAAGCGCCATAGCCGCCAAATTCGGGGGAGGCGGCCATAAGAACGCCTCTGGCGCGAGCATTGAAGGCCGCATCGAAACCCTGCTTCCTGCAATCATAAAAGAATTCGCAAAGGTACTGTAGCAAAAAAACTGTGCTCCGAAAAACCATTTCCACCTGCCCGCGCACACCCTGCAAAGGCCGCTGACATCCGCGCAGAGGGCCGCTTTTTCGCGTTCAACAAGACAGTTTCCCGTTTCTGAAAAAGGCCGAGCGCCGGCAGATCCTGTCTGCCCCTGCACAGATTCTTGGCAAATCTGTATAAAACTATGCGGAAAAAAACAGATCCGCAAAGATTCAAGAAGAATCTGGTTCATTTTGGAAAGATTCTTGGCAATGCATAATTCAAAAATGAAGAATCCGGCAATTCACGTTGAAAAATTATTGTGGCTCTCCAGGCAGAAATCGCCTTTTCCGCAGAAAATACGGCTTTTCAAGTGTTCATGCATCGCTTTTTCCGCTTTATGAGTTTTTGGCACAGAATTTGCTATGCAATATGCATGAAGGCCGCCAACGTGAGCGCGTTATGCGGCCTTCCCGGCAGAAGATGGAGGAGCTTTATGACTGCGGTAGAAACTATGCAGAGCATCGCTGAATCGGTGCACGAAGGTGGGATTCCAGCCCAGGAAGGAGCCAAGCGGCTTTGGGAACTGATTTTTCGGAACAAGGGCCTGTTTGCGCTTGGGGCGCTGGACCACGACCAGTTCATGGATTTTTTGCTGTACTACCACGCGCGGCTTCCGGGCGTGTTCAAGCTGTACCACCCGAATGCGGGCATGTTCTATCCGTTTCTTCGCGGAAATATCCGATGCGCCCTGCACACATGGAAAAAGCGGGAATTCAGCCTCGCCGCAGCACATGACTGCATGCTGACAGACGGTGCGCTAATTTACGACGAGGAAGCCGAGAAATACCGCCGCAGTGAATACGCCTACGCTTGCACGGTGGAAGAAGGAGGCCAGCTAAGGGAGGCTCCTCCACAGCGCAGGCTGAGGACATACGTCCATGCAGTCCGTGGAGGCTCCAGATTGGCACGTCATAAAAAAACAGAGCCTTTATCCAGCATTCTTCCCGATGAAAAGGCCTCCAGCCCCGTGCAGCCAGTGCCCGCACCGAAAAACAGCTTGGCAGGGCACACAGGAGGGCCACAGAAAAAAGAAGTGGCACAGCTTTTTGGCACAGGCCACCAAACCTTACCGCAGGAATCCGCAAGGTTCAAGCAGCAGCATACGCTAAGGCAGCACATCGCGCTGGTTGTGTCGCTCAAACTGAGCTACTACCTTGAAGAATTCCACATCGCAAAACTGAGCGAACTGACCGGCATCGGGCGTGATGAAATTGAGACCCTCCGAAGGCAGGTCATCAAAACCCTTGACCGCAAAATCAAACGGAGAGCCGCATGCATCAGGTGCCGCGACAACGCCTATTTCTTCCACAGAAAATACCTGCTGGAACAAAGCCGCCTGAACCAAAACAGCAGCTGGGCATTCATCATCGCAGGAAAATACAGAAAACAGACGCTATCCTGGCAGCACAAAAACCAGAGCCTGAGCGAAAACCAGTACAAGGTGGTGGCATCAAACCGTGTCGTGGGTGCGGTCCTGGGCATGAAGACACGGCATGTGGACTACCTGCTCAAAAAGGCGAAAGACATCATGGACAAGGCAGACAAAAAGCACTATGATAGCTCCATATGAAAATCTACCTTGCGACCGGAAACCTGAACAAAAAGCGTGAAATGCAGGAAATTTTCCCCCAGCACACCATCGTGATTCCCAAGGACGAAGGAATCAGCTTTGACCCTTCCGAGACGGGAACAACCTTCTACGAAAACAGCCTGATAAAGGCCCATGCGCTGTGGCATCTGGTGCATGCCCCGGTGATTGCAGACGATTCCGGCATATGTGTTGACGCGCTTGGCGGCGCCCCGGGAATCTATTCTTCGCGATATGGAGGCCCGGAGCATCCGCGCGGAAGGGCCGATGGCAATAAGACTCCCCAGGAAACACAAAACAGAATGCTAATCGAGCAGCTGAACACGGCGCTGGAACAGCGCGCGGCATGTGAAATGGAGGCGGACGGGATTTTCCGCAACGGGCCGCGTTCATGCCATTACACGTGCGCGATGGTCTGCGTGCTGGGCCCGGACCGGCTCTTCGTGGCACAGGAAACCATGGAAGGCTCGCTGGTAAATACAATCGCCGAAGCACGGGGAACAGGAGGCTTTGGCTACGACCCGCTCTTTGTGGTGCCCCAATACGGAAAAACCGCGGCAGAACTCACCCCCGCGCAAAAAAATGCCATCAGCCACCGCGGAAAAGCATCCAGAAGCATACAAAGACTTATTGAATCAGCACACCTCGACGCAAACATCGGGTTATGATTTTTTCTGAAATTTGACAACCGGCCAGTTAAATCGTAGAGTAGATTTTCTACCTCCAAGCCTTCAGCAGTTCTGGGCAAAGTAGAAAATCTACCGGCCAGCCACCGTCTGCGGCAGCAAGGTAGATTTTCTACTTCCCGGCTGACAGCAGTTCTGGGCAAAGCAGAAAATCTACCGACCAGCTTCTGTCTGAGGCAGCAAAGCAGGTTTTCTACCTCCCGGCCGCCAGCAGTTCTGGGCAAAGCAGAAAATCTACCGGTAAGCTTCCGTCTGCGGCAGCAAAGCAGGTTTTCTACCTCCCGGCCGCCAGCAGTTCTAGGCAAAGCAGAAAATCTACCGGTAAGCTTCCGTCTGCGGCAGCAAGGTAGATTTTCTACTTCCCAGCCGACACAAGCTCTGGGCAAAGCAGAAAATCTACCGGCAAGCTTCCCTCTGCGGCTGCAAGATAGATTTTCTACATCCAAGCCGACAGCAGTTCCGGGCAAAGCAGAAAATCTACCGGCAAGCTTCCCTCTGCGGCTGCAAAGCAGGTTTTCTACATCCCGGCCGCCATCAGCTCTGGACAAAACAGAAAATCTACCGGCCAGCCACCGTCTGCGGCAGCAAGGTAGATTTTCTACTTCCAAGCCGCCAGCAGTTCTAGGCAAAGCAAAAAATCTATCGGCTCGCTTCCTTCTGCGGCAGCAAAGAACATGATTTGACTAGTGACAAAGCAAAGATTTGCAGCACAAGAGAGGAACGGGATTTTTGTGCTCCAAGAACGAACTGGTGGGCAACAAAGGCGGCGGATATCTGCGGCGTAAAGGGCAGCTACGGCTATTGCGCAGGGCAATCCTCATAAAGTGCATCCGCGAGACGTGACAGTACAGGAAGCGAGGACACGGGGAACGCCGTTGCGTTTGGCGCTGGCAAGTCCGCCACATGCATTAGTGGTGAATCTGTCGCAATCATCACTGGTGTTTGTGTCCCATTCACCAGTGATGAGTCTGTCGCATTTATGCTGCATTTGCAAGGAGTGCGCACTCGCAATGAAGTCTCAAGCGGTGGCGGTACACTCACCGCAGCGATGGTTTGTCGTTGTGGTGTTGTTGGTCAGGGAATGTTGGTTTTCAACTAGCCGGGAGCCTGTTTCTTTTTAAATCTTGCCAGACTGCAACCAGAAAAAATCGCGGGTTCTGGTGTATTCCAAAACCCGCATGACATTTTACTTCTTGAATGATTCTGCAACGGCCACCGCGCAGGCAACCGTACAGCCAACCATCGGGTTGTTGCCCATTCCCATGAATCCCATCATTTCAACATGGGCAGGAACGGAGGAGCTACCTGCAAACTGCGCATCGGAGTGCATGCGTCCGAGCGTGTCGGTAAAGCCGTAGCTTGCAGGACCTGCCGCCATGTTGTCTGGATGCAGTGTTCGTCCTGTGCCGCCGCCTGATGCCACAGAGAAATACTTCTTGTTTGCAAGGAGACGCTCTTTTTTGTACGTTCCTGCGACAGGATGCTGGAAGCGAGTCGGGTTCGTTGAGTTTCCGGTTATGGACACATCGACCCCCTCATGCCACATGATGGCCACGCCCTCGCGCACATCGTCCGCGCCGTAGCATTTGACCACGGCACGCTCGGGGTTGTTTCCGTATTTCACTTCCTTGACGATCTTGAGCTGTGCATCTGGATGATCCGCATCGCGTGTGCCCTGGTAGTCGAACTGGGTCTGCACATATGTGAAGCCGTTTATGCGGCTGATGATCTGAGCCGCATCCTTGCCAAGACCGTTCAGGATGACGCGCAGCTTGTTCTTGCGCACCTTGTTCGCGTTGGCGGCAATCTTGATGGCACCTTCCGCCGCGGCAAAGGATTCATGCCCTGCAAGGAACGCAAAGCACTGGGTCTCCTCTGAAAGGAGACGGGCGCCAAGGTTTCCGTGCCCTATGCCAACCTGCCTGTCATCGGCCACGGAGCCAGGCAGACAGAAAGCCTGGAGCCCCTCGCCTATGGCCGCCGCAGCGTCGGAACCGGTCATGGAGCCTGACTTTTCGCCTTTTTTAAGAGCGATGGCGCTTCCTAGCACATATGCCCATTTTGCGTCCTCAAAACAAATCTGCTGTGTGCTCTGGCAGATGTCATAGGGATCGAAGCCCCTGCTCTTGCACAAATCACGCGCCTCGTTAAGACCGGCCTCGCCTTCGGCAAAGCCATACGCCTTCAAAGCCTTGTTCACCTGCGGAATCCGGCCTTCAAAATCTTCAAACAATGACATAACTGTTCCTCTTTAATCTTAAAAAACTCGCCAAAAAGAACAGGCAAAGCCTATTCTTTTCTTGGATCAATGAGCTTTACGCAGCCCTGGTCTTCCGTGATGCGACCGTAATGGGTGCGGGCTTTTTCTATGGCTTCTTTCGGCTCCACACCGGCCTTAAGCGCGTCCATGAGCTTGCCGAAGTTGATGGTCTTGTAGCCGATAATCTGGTTGTCCTTGTCAAGGGCCAGCTGCTCCACATAGCCTTCCGTCATTTCAAGGTAGCGGGGACCGGTCTTGCGGGTGGCGAACATGGTGCCCACCTGGCTCCGCAGATTCTTGCCCAGATCCTCCAGCGAAGCGCCCACTTTGAGACCGTCCGCAGAATATGCCGACTGGGTGCGTCCGTAGATAATCTGGAGGAACAGCTCGCGCATGGCGGTGTTGATGGCATCGCACACAAGGTCAGTGTTCATGGCCTCGATGATGGTCTTGCCGATGAGGATTTCGCTTGCCATGGCGGCAGAATGGGTCATGCCGGAGCAGCCGATTGTCTCGACAAGGCATTCCTCTATCACGCCGTTCTTGACGTTGAGCGTGAGTTTGCAGCAGCCCTGCTGCGGTGCGCACCAGCCGACGCCGTGAGTGAAGCCGGAAATGTCTTCCTGAGTCTTTGCGGCCACCCACTTTCCTTCCTCCGGAATGGGAGCCGGTCCATGATACGCGCCCTTTGCAAGCGGACACATGTGTTCCACTTCTGCAGTGTACTTCATACCGTTTACCTCGAAATAGTAAAAGAGTTTAACCCATACGGGTAACGCTCCACAGTATATCACAAGTCCCGCGATTCTTCAACAGAAGATTTAACCTAGGCATGAAAATCAACGTGCCCGCGCGGAACACCGCAACGCCACCTCCACCTGTACCATGCAGATTTGCACCAAATCACCGTGCATATTTACACTAAATCACCATTACTGATTGATACAAAATCACAATGCAGGTTGACACCAAATCACCACTGCTGATTGGCACTAAATTACCTTGCATATTTGCACCAAATTATCGTGCTGATTTGCGTCCAACTTACACAAGTCGATGTTTTTTTTCTTGAATTGTTTGAAGAATGAATATATAATACTGAACGTATCTACATGCACAGGAGATCCACGCAATGCAAAAAAAAATGTACGTAACTGGAATGGATGATGAAGCCACCGCCGAAAAGGTGACCGCAGCGGTAAAAGCTGTCGCAGGGGTGGCAAATGTTGTTTCATCAACGGCAAAGTGCCAGGTATGCGTGGATTTTGACGAAAGCACGGCGGGCATCGAAGACGCCATCACCGCCGCGATAAGCTCAACCGGCGTGATTGCGCTCGGTTGACCGCACAGAACCTCAGCTCTGTTTCCATGACGATTGCAGTTCTCGACGGCCACGCACTGAACCCCGGGGATCTTTCCTGGGAACCTCTCGAAAAACTGGGGAGTCTCACCGTCTATCCCCGTACCGCGCCGGATGCCGTTGTTCCCCGGATTTCTGGAAACGATGCGATACTGCTCAACAAGATTCCCATCACGGAAGAAGTGCTCCGCTCGTGTCCTCGCCTCCGGTACATAGGTGTCCAGGCGACAGGCTACAACGTGATAGACACAGATGCCTGCCGGCGGCGCGGAATCACTGTGACCAACGTGCCTGCATACTCCACTGCCGGTGTCGCCCAGCTGGTGTTCGCATTCCTGGGCGAAGCGGCGTGCCGCACGCAGCTCCATTCAGACAGCGTTATGGACGGCGACTGGTGCCGTTCCCCTGACTTCTGCTACTGGAAGAGGCCCCTGACCGAGCTTGAGGGGAAGACTCTCGGCATTTTTGGATACGGAAGCATAGGGCGCAGAGTGGCGCGGATTGCCACCGCATACGGCATGCACGTGATTGTATGCACCCGCACCCCAAAGCCAGACATCCCCTCCCCCGTCAGCTTTGAGACGCTCCTGCAACGCAGCGACATCATAACCCTGCACGCGCCGCTCACGCCCCAAACCCGCGAAATCATCAACGCAAAGACGCTTGGCGGAATAAAAAAAGGCGCGTGGCTCATAAACACCGCGCGGGGGGCGCTGGTGCACGAAGCCGATGTTTGCGCGGCGCTCGCAGACGGCACACTTTCGTTTTACGCAGCGGATGTCGTCTCAGAGGAACCCATGAGGCCTGACAATCCCCTGCTTGCGGCGCCCCGGGAAAGAATCCTGCTTACGCCGCACATAGCATGGGCTTCCGTTGAGACCAGGAGACGGCTCCTTTCGGTGGTGGCCCAGAACCTGAAAAGCTGGATGGAAGGCGTTCCGCAGAATGTGATCGTGTAGAAAGGACTTTCAAACCATCCTGCAACGGCAGAAGGCAGGCGGACGGCGTTTCCATGCAAGGTTATGCGCCGGAGGCTATTTTCCGAGGCTGTGCATGCGCTTGTTCCAGTTTTCAGGCGGATCTTCGATTATGCTCCAGTCAAAGTCAAGGATACCGTGGGGCGGGAACAGGGGCGGCGGAAACGGCTTTTTCTGCGCGTTGATCCGTGCAGCAATACTTTCAAGGGTTTCCGTGGAATCAAGCAGCGTCAGATAAGGCTCTCCAAGAGCACAGATGGTGGCGGCCTTTTCCGTCCATGTGGTGGACTCTCCTCCCTCATCGGTGCCGTGGCGCGTGACCAGCACGGAATTCAGCATGAAGTCTTCTGGAAGCGAAGGGCTCCGCGTGATGTTGCGGATGCGGCTTCCACGGCCGTTTACGCAGGTGTAGACAAGGCCCTGCGCAAGAAGCATCTTGGGTACGTCGTATGTGTCATCTCCGTCGGAAAACACAGCCCGGGCGCTTTCGTCATAGTCCATGTCGGTGCGCCAATAGCGAATCTGGTACACGGAAGAACCGGCGATGTAAAAAGAACGGAGCTCCGGGGCGTTCGCGGGAGGACTGACAAGCACCCCGGAAGCCGACCCGTAGTCACGCCAGTAGCCGCCCAAAAGGTTGTAGTTCGGCCTTTCGATTCCAATGCTTTCAAGCTGCTTTACAACAAAATGAAGGTACAGCCTGTTTCCAATCACCGCTACCGGGATATGGTAAGTTTCGTTCCGTCCCGGATAGTGAACTTCCATGTCCCAGGCTCCGCTTGCGATTCCGTCCGCAGAAAGGGTGTCGCCGTTGTAGAGCGTAACCGTGCGGTCGCTGCCAGATGAAAAAACTTCGTAGGTCAACGGTGTCCAGTGGATTTCCACAGATTCGGCAGAAGAAGCTGACGTTGCGTTGTTCACGTCACGGGCGGCATCATTGGAAAACGATGGCGGCTCCGCTGCGCGGTCAGCATACCACCGGTAGAACAGCCTGAGAACCTGCCCCATGATTTCTGAATCTTCCGCCACCTTTCCGGCGGCACCTGTGTCGAACACCACGTAGCGGCTTTTGTTGTGCCACACGCCCGAAAGCAGCTCCGGCACTGTGCGCTCCGTGTCCGCGGCCCGCACAAACGGCTCCGCCTGCGCCGAAAGCAGCGGAATGTCTGGATTGGCAATTCGGTAATAGGGAGAGGCATCGGTTGTCTGGCACGGTGCGGTTGCAGCGGCGCACAGACACAGCAGGGCGCCCAAAGCAGAAACCGGCCGCATAAAAAACGCCGTTTTCACCTTCAGAGTATCGGCAAAAATCCACGCCAAATTGAGGCAAAAATCCACATGCAAAGTCGGGGGCCATAAAAATCGCAGCCGCATGTCCAGGACAAGGGGCACCGCTTTCATTTTGAGGGCACAGGCCTGAACTCCCCCGGCAAAAGCTGAATCATGGCCGCAACCCACGGAACGAGTTTTCGCAAAAACCCGGAGTCAAAATCAGGCACGCCATCTGTGCGGCTGGTTTTAAACGCACATTTTGCCCCTGTTTGCAGCAAGTCTTCAAGTTAGTGGTCGGCTTCATGGAAGCACGGTATGTTCCATTTCCGCGCAAATCAACACACCCAGACGCAAAAGCAATACTTCGCTCTGTGAAGCGACCTTCACTCCATGAAGCGAGGGATGATTTTTCTGAAATTTGCCCCTTGAGTAGTGACAAAGAAACCTTCAGCCTTTGCCGTGTGTGTTGTTCTTACAAGGTATTGCACCCAAGTGTACATACCCTTCATTTAGCCCCAAGGGGCTGGGTATGTACCTTCTCCGCGCGAATCACATCGCGGAGGGTATACCTGAACAATGTGCGGCTCTCGAATGCCTTCTGCAGCAGCTCGGCGCAGTCAAGCTGCCGGAACAACGAGGTCGCCTCTTCCACGTTGGCACGGAGCACAGGATGGCGCGGGCTGAACAGCACACAGCAGTCCTCATACGGAAGGATTGACGTGTCGTAGGTACCGATGGCCCGGGCCGTTTCAACTATGGCCTCCTTGTCTGTTCCCACCAGCGGACGGAGCAGCGGCAGGCTGCAGAAAGCTTCCGTTACGGACATGTTTTCTATCGTCTGGCTTGCAACCTGTCCAAGGCTTTCCCCGGTCACCAGGCACTGCGCACCTATCCGCTCGGCAAGGATGGAGGAGCACTTCATCATGCACAGGCGCAGCATGAGCGTCCTGTACGGTTCAGGACTGCGTTCCTTGATGCGCATCTGCACGTCTGTAAATGGAATCACGTTGAGGTGCGTTTCAAGCCCGTATGTGGCAAGAATCCGCGCAAGATCCTGCACTTTTTTTTGGGCTTCTTCGGAAGTGTACGGATAGGAATGAAAATAAACGCATTCAAGCCTCATGCCACGCGAAAGCATGCGCCAGCCCGCAACAGGACTGTCAAGGCCGCCTGAAAGCAGCAGCAGCCCCTTTCCGCTGACCCCCACGGGAAGTCCCCTGCACGTTTTTTTCTGGCTGGCATACACATAGCACTCATCGCGAACCTCGACATGAATCACAACGTCGGGGGAATGCACATTTACAGGAAGCAGGCCCGAATCATACACCTTTCCCGCCGCCTCTGTGCATATCTGGTAAGATGTGAGCGGAAAACGCTTGTCTTCACGCCGCGCCTCGATTTTGAATGACGCTGCTCCGCCGCATGCCGCTTCCCTGGCACAATCGTACACGGCATCGGAAATGTCTCCGATTGATTTCCTGACCGCGCGCACCTTGGCCCAGCCAGTAATCCCCATGAGGTGATCCAGCGAAAATTCCACGGCGGAACAGGCTTCGGGAGGACACGACACATACAGCCGCCCCGACTGGAGCCACACGTGGGAATCAACAGAGCCAAGGGCGCTGCGCAGGTTTTTTACCAGCTGCGTTTCAAACTGGTGAAGGTTCGTGCCCTTGAGAGTAAGCTCCCCAACTTTTCCCAGATAGCGCTCTGTAAAACGGTCGCGGTCATGCTCTGCCATGCTCATTTCTCCAAAATATAGCGGGCGGTCTTGTGCGCGTCAAAATCCAGATCAAGCCCGTGGAATCGGCCTGCAGCCCGCTCGTAGCTTTCATCGCTTTGGAGCATCTGCGCAAGCTTCTTGTAAATCTGTGAAGAATGGCGGATGAACGAGCCTACATGGTTGTTGACCACAAAGCGCATGTTGCCAAGCTCCTGGTTGTGGATATAGCGGCTTATGATGACCGGTTTGTGAGATGAAAGGACTTCGAGCACAGACGACGTGCCCGCCTTCGACACAACTACATCGCTCAGCTTTATGAGGCTGTCCATGCAGTTCACAAATCCATACACGTGCAGGTCAAGCCTTGACGTTTTTTTTAATATCCTGAGAGAATTGAGCAAGGCCTTGTTCCGTCCGCAAACGACCGCCACGGAAAATTTGGCGCGGTGCAGAATGCACTGGTTCACAATCTTCATGGAGCCCGGAAGCCCCTCACCTCCGCCGGCGATGAGCACGACGCGCCTGTTTTCATCAAAGCCGAACTGACGGCGCAAAGCCCTCTTCTCCGCATCGCAAACCGGCACATGGAATTTTTTGTCAAGAAGGAAAGGCATCACATGCACTTTCTCGGGCGGAATCTGGTTCCTGGTTATTGCCACCTGGCGGAATTCTTCGGAAGAAACAAGATAGTCCACATTTTTTTCAAAGAACCATGAATTGGGGCCTGTGAAAGGGTCTGTGCAGTGCACGGTCAGATTTATTTTCTTGTGAAGCCTTGTAATGGCGCGGCGGGCAAACGGAGTGAGCGCAAAATGCATGCTCACGATGTCCGTCACGCTGTTTTTCTGTATAAGCTGAATCATGTGCCGCGTGGTTTTGAGCCCGACCAGCCCGCACAAAAGCGACTGCATTGCCCTCGGCTGCGAAATGTCGTATATGAGCGGAAACAGCCCCGGAATGAAGTTGCATGCAAAAAAGTAGAACTTCTCAAATATAAGGCTTGCAAAACGGTTGTTTCTTGCAAAGCCGTTCACCAGACTCACCCGCACAGAAGGGGCAACCTCATTTATGGCCTGCTCCAGAACACGGGCCTGCGCAAGATGTCCGTTTCCAGTGTTCAAGTAGAGAATCATAACATGGCGCGGCGGCACTGTCTGTTCCACGTGCACTCCTCAAAAAAACAGGCGGACGCCGGCACCAATAACCGCGCCATACTGTGTGGGGTATTCATCATACAGAGGATTGTCCGACGTGATTTTTGAAAACGAGCCTTTTTCGCCAAGAGCCCCGTCCGAATCCGTGTACCATGTATACACAAAACCGAGCGTTCCGTAGACGGTGAGCGGCACCCGGTTCTTGCGCAGGTTTATGCTTCCCGAAAGAGCAACGATATGGTACCACTGGTATGCCCCGTCCTGCAAGAACCATGAGCGCAGGCCGTCGCGGCCCTTTGGGTTGAGCTCGGAATAAATGGAGCTTCCGTCAACCTGGCGTTCGCCGTGGTCGGCCCCGTGGCGTATGAACTGGTAGGAAAGCGCCGCGTTTATCCAGGCGGTAGGCTTTGTTTCAAAAGCCACACGGAGCTCGTCGGAATTCGGCGGCAGATAGTAGCCGAGGCACGAGCCGTTGTTGTTGTATGCCTCTGAAATGTATTCGTTGTAATACCACGGGGTGTTCTTGATCTGGTGGTGCGTGTAGCAGTAGGGCTCAATCTTGGTGTAGCGCACAGAAAGGGAACCGAACGGCACCCAAGGCACGTTCACCCTGGTGCCCACCTGCAATGTAAACATGTCACGGTCATAAGTGAACACGTTCAAGCCAGAAAGAATGCCGTTGGTGCGGCTCATGCCGTTCACCTCATCAAGGAAAAATGAAAACCACAGCTCGCCCACGCCCGGCCACCGCCCCTTCAGGTTGATGAACATGTTCAGGTTGTCATAGTCTCCGATGTTGTTCTGATAGAACACCTTGTTGAACAGCGGGAACATGTAGCCCAGCTCAAAACGTTTTGGCCAAATCACCGACGTGCCAAAATCGAGGTGGAAATACTTGAAATCGATGTCAACCATATCGATGGAATATGCATTCTGGTAGGTGTGCTGGGTGTTTTCATCGTTTTCACCGTTCTCAAACAGATATTCGCTGTTTGGAGCCTCCAGGATTCCGGTGAGGAAAGAAAAGCGGAGCCACTTGAACACCTGCACGGTGGACTCCACGGCAAGAAACGGACGGGCCTGTTCGTTGAGCACAAGGCTCGCGCCCTTTTCCATGGCGGCCCATTCGCGGTTCAGCCTCCCTGCCCTGACAAATATGTGGTCTTCCAAAAACGAGGCGGAAATCTCCGCGAACATTCCGAAACCGAAGCCCGTTCCGTCCGGCCAGCCTGAAAGACCGTTGGCGTCCATACTGTCCGCCATGTATATGGAACCGTCCCAGAATTTTTTGTACGAAAACGGCAGGTACGAAAGAAGGTCGTAGGAGCGGATTCTGACAGGCTCAGGCGGCTCGCTGTGGTCGGTTGATGCATCGTGATTGTAGTACTCACTTCCATTGTTTGTCACATAGTAATAGGTTTTCTCGTTTCCCGTGCCGCGCAGTGTGAGCGGATTTCGCGTTATGTTCCCCAGCAGCTCCACATCGTATGAGATATTGTTTCCAATGTCACCGTTCACATAGGCATCCGCAAAAATGTCGAATGCAAGGCTGTTTGAGTTGTTGTGCCACAGGCCGCCGGAAGCGCCGGCAAGAAGGCCTAGACCTGCCTGGGCGCTAAGGAGAAACCGGTCTTCCGAGGTTGAAATGTACCATGTGCCGTGCTGGACATCAAAGCCTTTTTTTTTCGGAAAAAGCCCTGAGCGCACCTGCTCCAGCCGCTCGCGCTCCGTGCGGGAAAGCCCATTTTTTTTTGGTTCCGAAGAAAGCACCTCGTCAATAAGCCCTGCCATCCGGTCCCTGCTGTAAGGGCGGGCCGCTGGAAGCTGGGAGCAAAGCCCACGGAGCCGGGCGTTTTCCAAAATCTCGTACACATCCTGTTCAACAGGAACAGCCACATGGTGCTGGGCTCCGAGCGGAGAAAGCGCCGCGAACGCAAGGCACATCGCAAGGGCAGCCCGCACAAAACGGCGGCGCATGCCAACGGCTCCTCCCGGTTTTTCATTCACTTCATACTGCTCCATGCCATACTCCTCAAAAAAACACAGCGCACCAAAGCCCATACCGCCAGGAACGGTTCATGGCAGCCCAATATGCTGTCAAAACAAAGTGAAGGTGCCGGAAAGCGAAAAGGCAAAGCCGTGCTCCGTGCGACCTTCGATATGCGCGGTGTTGAACATCAAAATATATGCGGCCATAGCCTTTGCCGTAAAGTGCGGCGAAAAGCGGTAGCTCCCCGACACCTGTATGCGGTTGGTGTATTCCACGGTTCCTGTAAGCCCGTAGCTTCTTGCAACGCTTATTGCATCATCGCGGTCTGCGTACAGGCTTCCTTCGCCGTAATATTCGGTGCCGGGATAATAAATATAGTTTCCGTTGTCGGGATCCCGCCCTGTCGAAAACAGGCTCGTGCTGTTTTCGCCGTGCGCCAAAAAACGGTATTCGCCTTCCACAGACCATCTGCCAAGCACCTTGTAGCCGAACCAGGCGCATGCAGCGATGGAGTCAGGGCCGTAGGGCGTTCCCACCCAGCTGTAGATGTTCTCGTCGGTATTTGCAAGATTGTCTTTCCGGGTGCTGACGAACGACGTGCCGGGGTCAAAGCGGAAATACAGCCAAGGTGTCGTGTACATGCCTTCCATGCCGAATGTCCAGTAGGAATTGTTTTTAGCAGGAACCGAGGCCGCAAAGCCCAGCTGCATGCCGATGCCGTCGGGAACGGTGCTTCCATGCCCGCCAAGCTCGGACGGTGTCTGCATTTCGTTCTGCGCGTACAGGGCATAGATGCGCAGGTTGCGCACCGGGGTCAGCTCCAGCGTATAGCACATGTACTGCGACACACGCGACTCCCAGCCGTTCCTGTACGAAGAGGCCTGTCCCTCTTCGCCCTGCCCCTCGTTGTACAGACGGTATGAATACCAGGCCGCAAACGAGTGCATTATCATGAGCGGATTCAGAAAACGGATTTCAAACGGCGCGTTCACAAGGGTTCCTTCAACCACGCTGAGCGTTATCCACTTGAACGGGCGAATGTCAATGTGGTGGAGGTACAGGTACTTGTTCACTTCAAGCTGCTCCACATCGGCCCGGTAGCGGATGCGCGGCGAGTAGAACGAAAAACCGATGTATCCGTCAGTTTCAAACGTTTCGGAAAGAATCACGCTGTTCATGCGGGTGCTTCCCACGGAAAGCGCGCCCTTTCCTATCTGGAGATTGAAGAAGTCAAGGCCGAACAAAGGAACGCCCACGCTCAGGTACGCCGTCTTTGGCCAGTAAAAATCAAGCTGGTTCTGACCCGCGATGCCAAAAGGAATGTTCGACCAGTTTGAATATTCATTTACCGACCAGTAGTTTTCCTGCATTATGGCATCGCATTCGATTGTGGCGATGTTCGCCGCAGTCAAGAAAACAGGAACGCTAAACATGGGAAGCTGGTCATGGTATTTCTGCACATAGTCCCACTGGCGGAGCATGGTGGTGTTTGTGTGACCCGAAAGCTCAAGAGAAGTCTGAAAGTTGAATCCCGCCGTCATGGGGCGACTTGCGAACCCGAAATAGTTTGAACGGAAAAACGCGGCTATCATGGTGTACAGCGTGCGCCCCGACTCGCTCAACGCATCGTAGTCAATGTCTTCGAGATGGCGCCTGAGTTCGGCTACCGAAAGCGGCGCGGAATTGGCAAGCGTGGTCCGTTTGGATTCTGCCGCAAGCAATGTCATGGCCTCGTACACCCAGCTGTCGGCAGGAACAAGCTTCTGGTCGTTCCATGGAACAGTTCCGAGGGCACACACCGGCGCCAGAGCAAGCAGCATCAGAAAAACAAGACACACACTTCTGGCGTACCTTCTTTTAAGCTCCATAACGGGTTCCACTATATACGATTGTGGAATGAACTTCAAGTATTCCGGCCATATGAAAACCGGTTTTGCAGGAATATCGCAGAACCGTTCCCGCCCCCACCCTGCGCTGGCACCGTGGCATGAGTCTACGGAACCCGAAAGCGCAGCTTCAAGGCCGATGCCCGGGCATGTGCCCTTTCCGCGCGAACAAACCAAGCCATGCCCCATGCAAAAGCCGCAAAAAACAGATGTTTTGAAAGTATTGAAAGCCAGAGCCGTTCTCACTATACTCTGTGGAATGAGATATGATTATCTGATAGTCGGTTCGGGGCTGTTCGGAGCCACATTCGCGCACTGCGCCGCAAAAGCCGGCAAGGCATGCCTTGTGCTAGAAAAGCGGGCGCACACAGGCGGAAACGTGCATTGCGACAATGTGTCGGAAATCACCGTGCACACCTACGGAGCGCATATTTTCCACACGTCAAACGAGGAAGTGTGGCGCTTTGTGAACGACCTGGTGCCATTCGTGCCGTTTGTGAACTCGCCTGTGGCCAAGTGCCACGGAAAACTGTACAACCTTCCGTTCAACATGAACACCTTTTACCAGCTGTGGGGCTGCACCAGCCCGCAGGAAGCGGCAGACATAATCGAACGCCAGCGCAAGGACTGCGCGGTCCGCGAGCCAAGGAACCTTGAAGAACAGGCGCTTTCGCTGGTCGGGCGAGACATATATGAGACATTGATAAGGGACTACACCGAAAAACAGTGGGGACGGCCATGCACGGAACTTCCCGCGTTCATAATCAAACGACTTCCCGTCCGCTTTACATTCGACAACAACTACTTCAACGACACGTTCCAGGGCATTCCCAAGGGAGGCTACAACCATCTGGTAGATGCCCTGCTCAAAGGCATTCAAGTGCAGACCTGCACAGATTTTTTTTCAGACAGGGAAAAATGGCAGAACATGGCCGGCACGGTCGTCTACACCGGCATGATCGACGAGTTCTACGGCTTCCGCTTCGGGCACCTCGAATGGCGCAGCGTGCGCTTTGAGACTGAAACCGTTCCCACGCAGAACTTCCAGGGCGTCGCTGTGGTAAACTACACTTCGCATGAGCAGCCGTTCACGAGAATCATCGAGCACAAGCACTTTGAGCCCGGCGCAGGGGCGTTTCCGCTGGACAAGACCGTTGTCAGCAGGGAATATTCATCAGGGTGGAAACCCGGCGCGGAGCCGTTCTATCCCGTCAACGACGAACGGAACAACGCGCTCTACCGAAAGTATGAAGCGCTGGCAGAAAAAGAGCCGCACGTGATTTTTGGAGGCCGGCTCGCGGAATACCGCTACTACGACATGGACGATGTTGTCGAACGGTCGTTAGCCTGCTTCAAGAACATAAAAAGTGCCCGATCCTGAATCCACGAAAACACGCAAGCCGGTCACAGGACAGGCACGCTTTTTGCATGTGCGGTATTTCGCGCATTTTGGCTTTCGCCCCTTGAACATAAGCGCCGATGATGGATATACTGTCAGCGTATGAAAATCACTGTCGCCGGAACAGGCTATGTCGGGCTTTCCATGGCCGTGCTGCTTTCCCAGCACAACGAAGTTTACGCCATGGATGTGCTCCAGGAAAAAATCGACCTCATAAACAGCAGGAAATCGCCAATCAAGGACGCTGAAATCGAAGCATACCTTGCCACAAAAAACCTGAACCTCAAGGCCACCACCAGCGCGGAAGCCGCATACACGGCGGCAGACTTTGTCATCATCTCAACGCCCACAAACTACGACCCGCAGAAAAACTATTTCGACACGTCATCGGTGGAGGCCGTGATCGGAATGGTGCGGCGTTACGCGCCTGGAGCTGTAATCGTAATAAAGTCAACCGTTCCCGTAGGCTACACGGAACAGATCAGCAAAAAACTGGATGCGCACAACATAATCTTTGCGCCCGAATTCCTCCGGGAAGGACACGCCCTGTACGACAACCTGTACCCTTCGCGCATCGTGGTGGGCTTTCCGCAGGAAGACAAACGCCTTGGGGAAGCCGCGCATACATTCGCAGGCCTGCTGCAGCAGGGCGCACTCAGGCAGGATGTGCCCGTGCTGTTCACCCATTGCACGGAAGCCGAAGCCATCAAGCTGTTTTCAAACACGTACCTTGCGCTCAGGGTAAGCTACTTCAACGAGCTTGACACATACGCCGAATCGCGCGGCCTCTCAACAAAGGACATCATACAGGGGGTGTGCGCGGATACACGCATCGGAGGGGGCTACAACAACCCGAGCTTCGGCTATGGCGGCTACTGCCTTCCCAAGGACACCAGGCAGCTGCTTGCAAACTATGCGAACATTCCTCAGAACCTAATGAGCGCCATCGTGGAATCAAACCGAACACGCAAGGAATTCATAGCGCACCAGGTGCTGGCCAGAAACCCGCAAACGGTCGGAGTGTTCAGGCTCACCATGAAAGCCAACAGCGACAACTTCCGGCAGAGCTCCATCCAGGACGTGATGAAGCTCCTGAGAGGCGAAGGGGTGCAGGTGGTGATCTACGAGCCGGGGATTTCCTCGGCTGAATTTGAGAAATTCCGCGTGAACAACGACCTCGCATCGTTCAAGGCTGAATGCGACATCATAATCGCGAACAGAATCAGCGCGGAGCTTTCCGATGTCCAGAGCAAGGTATACAGCCGCGACATCTATGCCCGCGACTAGCACGAGAAATCCACGCAAGATAACGTTCCTCACCATGCATTCGTGGAAAAGCAACCGGTCGGGCGGCTTCCACAAATTCGCGGAGGCATCCTGCGCACGTGGAATCGAGACCGTGTTTTTCAGCTTCAGCCGTCCGTACTACGGGCGCTTCATGCACACGGAGCTGTTCAACCGGGCTGCGATCGACTCGCTTTCAAAAGGCATCACATACACCGTGCACGGAACCCCACTGCACAACGTAACGCTTCCCACGCTCAAACTTCCGAACGCCTGCAACCGCCTGCTGGGAAACGCCGCCATGAACGCGCTTGCAAGGTTTTCGCTCACGCCGTTCGGCATGTTCTGCCGCCGCTGGCTTGACGGCACTGACGTGTTCGTGTTTGAATCCGCAGACGGCATCGTGCTGTTCGACAAACTCAAAAAACGCTATCCTGACGCGCGGTTTGTCTACAGGCCGAGCGACCCCCTCATGTACGACGGCGCACTTTCGCGCTACGTGCAAAACGAACTGCACATCATGCGCTGTGCGGACATGAACATCATCGTAAATGAAGAGGGGCTCTCGCTCTACCGCCGTAAAATTCCAGATTTTGAAACCGCAGTGCATTACACCATGCTTTCAAACGGCGTGGACATAGCCTCGTATGAACGAAGCTATCCTGTGCCAGAGCCGCTGCAAAAACCGAACACCGTGCTTTATGTGGGCGCATGGGATGTTGACTGGCCGCTTCTTTTTTCTGCCGCACGCGAGTGCCCGTCGTTCCAGTACATAGTGGTCTGCCCGAACTATCCGCCGGAATCGGTGCTCCGAGAAGTTTCCACGGTGCCAAACCTGCTCTATGTGCCAGGAATCCCCCCCGAAGACGTTCCTGCCTGGATTACCAACTGTTCGGTAGTGATGGTTCCCTATGTGACGGATTTTTACAGGAACCGCCCGCTAGGAATAACGGCAAAATACTACCAGGCGATGGCAGCAAAAAAGCCAATCGTAGCCTATTCCGACACGCCAAAACTTTCAGAAGCGGGGATCTGCGTTACATACACGAAAGCCGACTTTATAAGCGCGGTGCAAAAAGCCATGACGGAGCATGAACACGAATATTCATTCGACCTCGCCGGGCGCAGCTGGGAAACAATCGAACGGCGCTTCATGGAAATAATATGCCCGTAGGCCGGACTATCTTTCGCACCGCGCCGCTTTACGCCACCATCCCTGAAAACATTCCCCTCGATGTTCGTGGTGTTCGGTACTTATATTGAAAGAAAAGCAACTCGTCTGCCGCGTTCCCGCCGACTTCCAAAAAAATATCCCGATTTTTCTCAGAATCGCACGGTTTTATCGAAGTTCTGCGGCGGTTTTATCCCGTTTTTGCGCAATTTTGTCTTGCATTTATCCCGCTTTTTTTGGATTTCATCTTGATGAATTTGTCCAGTTTATCAAGATGAATCCGCCACGTTCATCAATATAAACAGAAATTTTCATCAAGATGAATGTGCGGCGTTTATCAAGACGAACAGAAACTTTTATCTTGATGAACAGAAATGCGAAAGCCCGCAATATTCCATCACCCTTTTGAC
Source organism: Treponema sp. (assembly GCA_022510905.1). Lineage (GTDB taxonomy): Bacteria > Spirochaetota > Spirochaetia > Treponematales > Treponemataceae > Treponema_D. The sequence goes on along the minus strand of JAFLSN010000006.1, from coordinate 121 downwards.
ATTTTCCGCGATTTTTTGTTTAATATATTAACTTAATGCAAACGAGACACGTCTTGGGGCACGTCCTCATGTAAATCTGATTACGCGACATTAGGAATTCAAAATCAGGAGGATTTCTATG
>JAFLSN010000059.1 GCA_022510905.1 Treponema sp. | reverse complement strand
CAGGAGATATTCGCCCCCGAAAAGGCAGTCGCCGTCATCGACGCGATGGAGGCCGAGGTGGAGCCGCTCTACGCCGACAAAGTTGCGCGGTGGGGCGCGTCAGGCTATTCCGTCACCAGCTGGAAGAGCTCCGTAGAGAACAGAAGAAAGTTCCTGCGCGAGCGGGGCGGCTACTTCCTCGACAACGTAAGGAGCGCGTTCGGGATTGGGGAAGCAAAGTAAAGCGCTTTCAGACGCGGCGATTTTATCCCGCTGTTTCTGGTGGACTGCACATCCACTTGCCAGCTTGCGTGGACGAGTGCGGCATCCTCAATGCATGGAGGCCACGCTCGTCCATACAGCAGTGTGTATTGTTGCGGCGCATTGGGGGTGTATGGGCGCGATACAGCCCTCGGTGCCGCCACTGCCAGAATGCCGTGAGCGTCTTGCCACAACGTTGTTCGGTTGTGTACGCGATGTGCAGTGGTGGCTATTTGCGGGTGTGTTCTATTGAAATTCTTGCGCCACAAAGAATCCCCCAAGTCCAGACTTCCCATGCAATGATCAGCATCGTGTCGGTGCGTGTACCGGAATGAGTCACATGGTTGAATCTTCCGGGATTTTCAAGTTTCATCGTCCTGGTATCTGTTATGCGCTTTTCAGGCCAGAAAGTGATGGCCAATGGTTTTTCGGCTTTGTCGGCCGTCCCTGTACACACCAGTTCCATACAGCATCCACCGGTGCGGACCGGCATATACATCACCTTGGTATGTGCCGCCCATACTCGCCGCCCCTGTCATACATCAAGTAGCATTCTATGTAGCCATCGCCACAAGCCAGCCCCTCCGCCCGATACTCCACATTGACCTTTGCCGTTGCCCCGCAGCCGGTGACGAAAAAGACGGCGAGCGCCGTCAAGGCGGCAGGAATCAACACCCCGGCGCAGAGGGCGGGTATGATTTTCTGAAATTTGATAACCGAGTAGTGACAAAGAAGCCTTTAGACTTTGACGGTTGTGCTGTTCTTAATAAGGTATCGCATTCAAGGGTACATGCATTCATTTCGCCCCCATTTACAGCAAGGCTCCAAGCCTGAAGGCTGGCTTTGCAGAAGCGCGGTATGCACCCTTTCCGCACGAATCAGGACATCGCCACGCTTCCTGTCAGTATGCCGCTATTCCAGTTTTATGGTCTCGCCCGGCGCGACCACGAGCAGTCCGTCCACCGCGAACGACTCCGCGAACGCGCGGTCAAAGGGGTTCTCCTTGTCGTGGGGCAGGTGGTAGGGAATGTTGTGCTTTGCGCCCACCAGCTCTGCGCACCGCGCGGCTTCCTCGATATTCATGTTGTACGTGCCGTCCGTGCAGAAAAAGGCGTAGTCGATGCCGCGCTTTTTCAGGTCGCCCATCTGCGCCGTGGTGGAGGTGTCGCCGCTCAGGTAGAGCTGCACGCCGTTCGGGA
>JAFLSN010000058.1 GCA_022510905.1 Treponema sp. | reverse complement strand
AAAAAAAACGTTGGTTTAATGTCCCATAAAAAATTAGGAGGATTTTTATGAAGAAAATCATAGGCGCGGCGGCAGCGGGGCTGGTGCTGACTGGAGCGGCGTTCGCGGACGCAAGCATTTCCGCTCAGGCACGTATATATTCAGACGTGTTCACTTACGAAAGCCCGTCCCATAAGTCACAGAGAACAACGGATGGGAAAGATAACAACGGCTATGGCGTTGATGACGCCGGCACTGTTACTTGGGCAAAAGACACGACCCACAAGGACGACGTCACGCTCAACGCGAGCACGGACAACGCCGGCGCAAAGCTTGTGTTCAGTGTAAACAGCAACTTCGGTAAAGATAACACACCTTATAACACAACTGATGGGAAAGCCAATGGTGGTACAGATAACGACGGTGCGGTTGCCCTCACAAGCTACCAGCTATGGGCAAAATTCGGCAAAATCCGCATTGACGCGGGCGCCTATGACCAGCGGCTCAGCAAGAACGTCAACAACGATGGCAACTGGGGCAGCAATTACTCCTCGCCCAACAAGCCCGGCATCTGGATACCATTCGGCATGACATCCAAGACATGGGGCAAAGACGCAGGAAACATCACCAGCCTTGTAGGCGCAAAGAAAACGACCAGTTTTCAGGTTTCCACGTCGCTCACAGACCAGCTGACGCTGCGCGGCGTGCTCTTCCTCAGCAAGAATGGCACTATCGCAAATGCTGGTAGCAAAGATGACAACGATGTGACAGACCCCTGGATTTTCACGCCGTTCGCCTTGGGCGCAGTATACAAGCTTGACAAGAACAGCCAGATTGCTGTAGTGGGCAAGCTGAACCACATCGCGCAGCAGACAAAAGATAAGCCTCAGGAATCCATCTGGACGCTTCAGGCTGACTACTACAACAAGCTCAACAGCAACCTTGAGATTGAGGTCGCGTACACGCTGGGCGCAGCCATTTACACAAACAACGGACACATCAAGAGAACTGCCGATGGCGATGACTGGGTGCAGATTAATGACGGCGAAAAAGCGCAAGACAGGGACGTGTTCGCGCACGGCCTTGAGTTCCATGTTAAGGACAATCTCTCAAGTCAGCTGAGTGTGACAGGAATTGTAGCGCTGAACTATGTGCAGTCAGATGAAGCGACGAGACGCACAAATCGCGGCAACCCCACAAAGGGTGGCAAGTATGAGTACAAAGACTCGCTCGCAAAGAGCTACACCCTCTACAACGCGAAAGGCGAGAAGGTTAGCGGCGGTGCGGCGGGTGAGCTGGCATATTTGGTGACGGCCAGTGTGGACTATACCGCAAGCGACACTGTGACATATCAGGTGCAGGCAAAACTTGCGGACGATAACCTGTTTAGTGCCGTAGAATGTGGCAGCGGTAAACATGTCCATGTTGACTATCTGAGCGGCATGACGTTGAACATTCGCCCTGCAATCCTGCTGAACGTGGACAAGAGCCAGTTCTTCGCCGGCTTTGACTTCGGCATAAAGG
>JAFLSN010000057.1 GCA_022510905.1 Treponema sp. | reverse complement strand
CCTACCGCCGCCGCCTTTATGCCGTCAGACTTTGCGTAGGCCGCCGTCATGGTCACTTTGCTGTGCCCCATGAGCCTTTGGATTGTGAACGGGTCTATTCCGTTTTCAAGCCCCAGCGTTGCGAATGTGCGCCGTGCCGTGTGCCATGCTATGTTTTTGGCTATCCCCGCCGCCTTTGCCCATTTCTTGATGTACTGCCCCGTAGAGCCTAAGCATGACTGCGCAAGCCGTGAGAATACAAAACTTTCGGGAAACGGCAAGCAATTATCTTTGGGGCGTATCAGCTCCCATGCTACGGCGTTAATCGGTTCTTCCACAAAATGCCCCGTCTTTTTCTGCCGCTTCTTTATCCAGTGCGCTATGTCTGTTGCCTTCTTTGTCTGCCGTATTTCTATGTCTTTCCATCGCAAACTTGCAAGGTCGGAGACACGCAGGCCCGTGTAGCATGAGAATAAAAAGGCGTTCTTGCAATCCTGCGCAAGCTCCGTGCTTACTGGAGTGTGCGCCATCGCCCGCAATTCCTCTACGGTAAGGGTCGGCAAGTCGCTTTCCTCTGCCTTTACGTTCTTGACGGTTTCGGCGGGGCTATGTGTCAGTATGCGCTCTTTTACCGCCGCATTGAACGCCTGCCGCAGAACGTTCGCATAGAGCCGCACCGTTGATTTTTTCAAGCCCGTCTCCTTTTCAAGCCACGCTTGGAAATCCTGCACCCAGCGGGGTTCTATTGCCGCAAGTTGTATGTTGCCCTGCGGGTACTTTTCAAGATAGGCAATCAGATTCTTGAATGTCTGCCTGCGGCTTGCGCTTTCCGCCTTTTCCCGCAATTCACGCAGGTAGTTTGCAAGTGTCTTTTTCCCCGCTATGGTGTCGGTCATGTTCCACGCTCCGCAAACAAGTTGCATTTCCCTTTTTGCCCTGCACATATCGGCAAGTCTCATTTGCTCTTTTCGGGTTGCGGGGTCTGCGCTCACCGTCATGTTAAGGCTTTCCCAGTGGTGTTTCCTGTTTTGGATAATGTCAAGGTAAAGCCGATTCCGCTTTATCCGTACTTTCACGCTCATACACACTGCCCCCTGTAATGCGTCTACATTTTGTCTACACAAAATGGTAAAATGAAGTGCTGAAAAAGTCAATGGGGATAATTGACTATCTTGTTAAATCCTTTATCTATAACAAGATAGCCAATAAAGTAAAATGGTGATACAGTTAGATTTTGATAGCCGTAATTTACGCCATGAACTCACGGCGGAAATCAGCCGGGATTCGAGCAGATGCCGTCACGCCCCTGTCCTCACAAATTCCCCTTCATCTCAAGCCGGATAAGGTTGTTCATCTCCACGGCGTACTCAAGCGGAAGCTCCTTTGAGACGGGGTTCGCGAAGCCGGAGACAATCATCGCGCGCGCCTCGTCCTCAGATATGCCGCGGCTCATCAGGTAGAACACCGCGTCGCCGCTGATTCTGCCGATTTTCGCCTCGTGGCCCACGGCGCAGTCGTCCGTGTGGATGTCCATGG
>JAFLSN010000056.1 GCA_022510905.1 Treponema sp. | reverse complement strand
CCCGTTATGTACTCACCCCAGCCGCCGCCTGTAATCGGATTCACAAAAAAATGCTTCAACTCATTCTGTCCGCTTGCCGCCATAAGCCGCTTAATTCTGCGTGATATTCCTGCGTTCATTCTGCCCCCTTTTTCTGTAAACCCATTATAGCCTAAAATCTGCCCTCTAAGCCCCAGTAAACGCCCTACGTTGCGCTTTTTCGTCAAGTTCGGCAATCAATGCGTTTGTGTCAGAAAAAACGTAATTCTGCCCGTTTTTGCGCTCCTGCGCCTTTATGCGTTCCATGCTCTTTTCTGTCAGCCGCCCACGCTCAAAAAGCGTCTGCAAAAGTTCCCTGTATGCTTGCGGGGCGGTCTGCCTAAACGCTTCGGCCAATATGTCAGTCAGTTCTTTCGGCGTTATGTTTTTTCCGCCGTCCGCAAAGACAAGCCGCCCCGTTTTCGGTATGCTTGCGTAGAAGTCATGGAAAAGCCCCGCAAGGTTTCTGTAGGTTTCCTTTTCGGCAAGTTGCCACGGCGTTATGTCCGCCCCGTTGCCCAGTTTTGACTTTACGCCCTGCCGCCTTATAATCCTGTATTCCATGCGCAAGACGTTGCACCCTGCGTACAGTTCGGGAACAGTGCCGCCGCCGTCCGCAATCTCTTTGATTTTGTCATAGGCGCAAAACTGCAATGCCCCTGCCCGTGTGTGGTAGGTTACGCTTTCAATGCCGCCACAATATCCGTATTCTACCCCTTTTTTGTATTTTGGTAGAGTGCCAAAATTGCGCAAGTATTCTGCGGGCGGTTTCTGCGTTATTATGCTTGCCCCGAAATCCACACGCCTTACTATAGCCGTGCGCAAGTCAAGCCCAGTTTCCGCTTCCAGTTTCCGCAATGCCCCTGCGTATGTTTCCCGTGTCAGTGCCGATGTATTCTCACCGTTCAAGTACCGTGCCACGCTTCCCGCAACGGTCACGCCGTCCAGCGTTTCCAAAATCTTCATGTTCCCGATGTTCCCCGTGTATCTGTCCGCACCCGTCCGCCTTACCTGCGCTTGCGGTATGTTGTGCTTCCACACACGCCCAGCCCCGTCCGCTATCTTGAATATGATTGTGTCTATCATTGTCCTGTGTTTCCGTTTACCCCAAAAATTGGGGGTCAAATTAACTTGTTATAGACTTTGCGCCATAACGCCAAAGAAAAAGCCCCGCAAGGTCGTTTTGTTTCCCTGCGGGGCTTGCCTTGCAAGAGTGCACACAATGGGCAATATTCATACATTGCCCGATGTATGCAAAGTCCGTCCTGCCTTATGCGGTCACTGGTACAGCGTCAACTGTCAAAGACAAACTGCCCGCCGTCCAGCGTTCAAAAAGCGCATTCTTGCTGTCTGCAAGGTTTTCAAAGATATACAGCGTCAAAGTCTTCCAGTCTTCTGAAAACTCAAAAAGAATAGCGTCATTGCGCCCGATACTATGCGTATCGCCTACACTCTTATTGGGATATGCAAGCGGAAAGCTTACACCCGTTAATCGTTCACTTACAGGTTTTCCCTGTTTGTTTATCTTTTTTCCCAGTGAAAATACATAGGGGTATTTTGCCCTTGTTTCGGCCGGGTCAAACTTGTTTTCTTCAAACTTGATGTAACGCTTGCCCTTGTGCTGGTGTCCGTTTTTGACATAAACGGGTAACGGCAAGATGTCAGCACCTGTGCATGATACAAAAAGATACGTGCTTTTTGTGTTATTCGTAAATTCATATTTGCTTACAAGTTTTGGGGTACTCATTTTGCACCCCCTGCGTTAAGCACTGCGTCTGCGGTCTCCCGCAATTCTGCGTTGCTTGCACGGCGGTTGCCGAAAAGGAAAGCGTCAAGCTCTTCTTTGCAAAGAATGACTTTGCCCTGTTTGCCCGTATTGGGCTTGTAAGAGGGGATTGTGCCAAAACAAATGAGTTTGCGCAAATACGATTTTGAAAAACCGCTATATTCTGCGGCTTGGTCGATTGTGAGTGGTGTTTTTGATTCCGAATTCATAGGTCAAAAACTCCTTATCTAAGTTTCTGACCTTAAAGGTTCGGAGAGATTGTGAGTAGCAATCCCTGTATTCAGTATACCAAAATCTTTTTTATACCGTCAAGTTTTTTTTAAATTCTTTACGCATTTTTTGCCCTCTGCCCGTTCGATTCCTCAAAGATGTTTTCAAAACTGCCTACCGCCGCCGCCTTTATGCCGTCAGACTTTGCGTAGGCCGCCGTCATGGTCACTTTGCTGTGCCCCATGAGCCTTTGGATTGTGAACGGGTCTATTCCGTTTTCAAGCCCCAGCGTTGCGAATG
>JAFLSN010000055.1 GCA_022510905.1 Treponema sp. | reverse complement strand
ACTTCGAGCGAATCGGCGACCACGCCACGAACATAGCCGGCTGGGTGGCGTTCTCAATCCTCGGGCATCACGTGGGCAAACATGAGGCGTAGCGGGGGAATCGGGAACGGTCTCAAACGGCGTTTGAGGTGTTGCCGCAGTCCGGGAAACGGGTTAGAATTGTGGTTGGGGCGTTCGCGCAAGTCGGGAAGCAGGTTCAAATGGCGTTTGAAGTGTCCGCGCAAGTCGGAAAGTGGCTTCAAATGGTATTTGAATTGTCCGCGCAAGTCGAAAAGTGGGTGCAAATCACGTTTGAAGTGTCCGCGCCCCGTGCGTGTGATTTGCGCCTCAATCCTTGCCGCCCTTCCTTTTCCTGACCGCAAGCAGAATTGCGGCGAGCAGGATTACAAAAACCGCGACCCCCGCCGCAATCGGCGCGATGGGCAGGGCGGCGGCTTTCTTCGCGTCCGCGCCAGCCGCTTCTTCGCTCGGGCTTTCGGCGGCTTCGGGGAATGCGGCATTTTCTGTAGGCTCTGCGTGTTCAGTGGCGGGCGCATCCGCCGATTCCGGCTCTTTCTCCGTGGCAGAGACCAGACCGCCGAAGCACCAGCCGCCCATAGTCCCCGTCATGTGTTTGCCGTCAGTTCCTGTGGTTCCGGGCGCGAGCATCACATGCACCCATTTCGATGTTATGCCGTCTATCGTCTCCTCGCCGCCGACCCCGAGGATTTCCACGGACGTTCCGGCGGCCAGCGTTATGAGGACCGGCGACGTCGTTTTCTCGAATGAATGGACGCGCAGGTTCTCTTTGGTTGTCATTGCTTTCCCCGTGTGGAGGGGGATGCCGCCGCTGGATTTTCTTGCGGACTTCCACGCGCCCTCGTCGTAGTCGCAGCTGCCGTCCGCGTGGCGCGGAAAGGTGAATTCCATGCCGTCAAAATCGTTCGTCGCTACGGCCTCGTTCAGCCATGCGTATTCGGATTCGCTATATGCGCAGTATGTCGCCAAGAGGTTCGTTTTTTCATTCAGGTAGACATATAAATAATCGCCGTCAAATTTTCAATAAAATCTTTCAATGATGATATTTTCGTCTTGCCAGTCGCAGCCGGAATTATAACCCTTCTCAATCTCATCTTTGCTGAAATTGTCTGTTTCTACAACAACCTGATACATATCGGTATCTATTCTTTGAATATCGGTAATATAAAAGCTGGCAGAAAAAACATACAAAAAGTATGTGTAGAATATTTTGGAGAAAACATATTCACATTTATCAAAGATACTTTCTTCATACCAATAGACTTCTGAATCAAGTTCGTAGGCAAATGTGGAGGGATTCTCTTTATACTTCGGAACATAAGAAAGGATTGTGTTTCTGTCCCTTGTCAGGATGACCTCATTATAATAGTCCCTTACCCAAAATCCCTTGTTGAGCCTGTCTTCAAAATCGCCCGCGCCTGCTGTCGCGTTGCCGCCTTCGTCCTCGTAGTCGCACGTGCCGTCCGCGTGGCGCGGCCAGGTGATGGCAGAAAGATCTATGTCTTTTGTTTCCATGAAGTTGTGTATTTGCTCACGTAAAACATCAGAAGCTATGATATATCTTCCCATGAAATCATCTTTTGAGTTAATCCATAAATCTACATAGTCTCCGTCAAATTGAATGAACAAGTCTATGTATGCGTCTTTTTGATATTTTTTATATATGTCAGAATACACGTTCTCCTTCAGGCCAGTTGATTCAGAGATGTCGTCCCTATACCGCAGTAAAGCAAGCCTCTTGCAATCGCCAATCGTCTCAATGTTTTTGACCAGGTAATAATTATTTTGGCTGAATGACACTATCGTATTCGACAACAGATAGCTTTCCGGCTTGAAAATATCTTCAAGGGAATCAGACCCATACTTGCCATTCCTGCACTCTTCCAATGTCTTCAGCCATAATGGCTGCTTCTCGAAAATCATTGCCAAATCCTTTTTGGACAAAACTTCAAGATAATATTCAGGAATAATTCGTATCAATGATTTTTCTTGCGTCAGCAACTCTGAGTCAACCACTTGCAATGCGTCTGTATACATCCGAACCGGTTTTTCATTCTCATCATAAGACGCATTAATTGAATACTTTACGTACCAGCCCGCTTCCACGTCCGCGCTATATATTGGTCCGACGCCCATTTCCGAAGTCCACGTTATTATGGAATCTTTTTTAATCGGCCTGTACGGCTCCTTAAAAGCTTTGTCGCTATAAAAAGTGTCCTCCCTGACCTTATAGGTTATTGTCTCTGGGCTCAAAAACATTGGCTGCGCATTCAAAACCACGGCACTGCACAAAGCCAACAAGCATAGCAAAATTTGATTTTTCATTTATTTTTTCTCCTCACATCAGCATGATTATACCACATTCCGCGCCCCTGTGCGCGTCATTCCCGCAACGCGCTGGCGGCTTTCCGCCCGCATACTTCCTGCGCCCTCTTGACAAAAATCCGCGCTCCGACAAGAATAGGGGAACGAACCGGGGCTGTCCGGCGGACGGCACGGAAATCGCTTCGTAAGCTTTTGGAGGATTTTTATGAGAAGTTTTACAACCATTGACTTGCAGTACGCGCACCGCTTCTACGGCTTCAAGGGCGAGGCACAGTACCTGCAC
>JAFLSN010000054.1 GCA_022510905.1 Treponema sp. | reverse complement strand
TTTCCCATGTCGCGTATAAAAAGGAAGGACTGGCCCCGCAAGGCTTCAAGGTGTGAAAGAAAGTTGTACGCCGCGATAAAAAACGGAATCTGTATCAATAGCCCGAACGAAGACCTTAGCGCCATGATTGGGCTGTAGCGGTTCTCGCGGTAGAACGTCGCGGTAATCATGTAGCGCTCGTCACCATGGAAGGCCAGCTTGATTCGCTCCAGGCCTGGTTTGAGTTTCTGCTGGATGGCCCGCTCAAGGCGCTGCCAGTGTTCGGCCACCGCATACAGCGGAAGGCAGAGCAGGGTGATTCCTGCGCTCACTCCTATGACGGCAAGCCCCTCGTTGCCAAACGACCTGTAGCACAGGCTGTAGATGAGTTCAATGATGAGATGCAACGGATATATTAAGACCGTGTAAAGTATGTTAGTCATTGTTCTGCTTCCACTGTTCGGCCTTGAAGATTGGGCTTCCCACCGTCCACCATTCTGAAGGTTTTATTGGAAACGTGTATGTTCCGGTCTCAAACGGCTGGTGCACATCGCTTGTGGTTATGGTAACGCCGTACTGCTTGAGCTCCGTGGTGTCAAGCGGAATGTCTTTGTGCGTGAACGGGTTTACCGGGTTTTGTACAAGGCCGTTCAGGAGCAGCGATGGCGTGTCGGCGTTTGTCATAAACGTGGTGCGGTCGGTATGGAGCGGTCCGTGCGCGTAAAAATCTTTTACCATTAGCAGCGGATGGTAATGCCCCCGCCCGCTGTAGATACCGCCTGTAACACGCTCGTCGAGCGCGTCGTCGGGTTCCATGCAATCCTCGTGACCTTTATTGCCATGGTCTGCCACAATCACAATCCTTGTGTTGTCATATGCGCCTTGTTCTTTAAGAAAATCCAGCCAGCGCGCAAGGCGTTTGAAGGCCGCCATCTGCGTGGAATAATCAGCTCTGTCGCTGTAGGGCGATGTGCCTGTGTCTGTTACGTTTTTTGAAGGAACATAGTCGGGAGCCTGCAAAAAAAAGCTCTCATGGGTCAGGTCATTTGAAATGCACGTGTAGGTGCCGTTTGAAGTTTGCTCCACGGCTGTCAGTTCAGGAAGCAGATCCAGCACCGAATAGTTGTTTATTGTTGTTGAGAACGATTCAAGCGCACCGTCCGTATTCCACCAGGTGCCGTTTCTGTAAAGGAGCTCGCGGATTGCCATCGGGCTCTGCCTGAACAGGCTGAAAAACAAAAGGTTCCGCTCCAAAAGAGTCGGTGTCCCGTCAAGCTGTGCTGCCTCGGGGTGCATGGTGTACCACAGCGCTGTGTATGCGCCGATTGTCTGGAGGCCCTTTATCGCAGGATAATCCTCCAGAAATGAAAAGTCTGCGTAGGCGCTGTAGTTGCCCCATGGGGGGTCTGTTATGGTGGCGCTGAAACCGTTCTGTTCCGTGAACAGGCGAGCCAGGAGCAGGAGCGCTTCATTGTGTTTTTGAACGAGCGGCACCGTGTTCCGTTCGTTCATGGACTTGGGCGTGTATTCATAGCCCCCGAAAAGCGCAGGTGAGCCCAGCAGCGTGTGGCCGTTGAACGAAAGCGTATTGTCGTAGAACGTAAAACCATCGTAGCGCAAGGCAAGGTCAGGGCTTTCTTCTGTCATTGCAGGAATGAACTGCGCCTGTGCCCGGTCGAGCATGAGCAGCACGACATTCGGGTGGTTTGTTGAAAGCTTAAAAACTGGTGAAATCTCCGTATGCGCCATGTCCGCTCCGGCCGCGCGGTACGAGACTGCCGCGCGGTAAATCGCAGTTCCGTTCAGTATTGCTACCACAACCGTTCCGATGAGTGCGATTCCTACGAACGAAGATGCCATGGTGCCGTTTTTTATGTGCAGCAGAACCAGCATCAAAAGCGCCGCCAGCGCAAGGCACAGCAGATTCAGCAGAGACCGCAAGGAAACAGTCTGGAATCTGACGTTGTTCAGAAATGAAAGTGACGCGGAAATGTCCCCGTACTGAGGCATGAACAGGTAGGCGTTTACAAATGCCATGGCGACCAGCAGCGGAGCGAGCACCGCGAAAGCTGTCTTGGTTCCGCTTCCGAACAGAAAATAAAGGCAGAGCGGCCAGAAAAGGCAGAATCCTGCCGCCTGCAGGAATGCGGCTCCGATAAAAAACGCAGGCGTGCTGTGTGAGCCGATATTTGAAAATTCCGCAGGAGAAGAGGCTATGAGCGTGGTCGGAATGGTGAGCCCGGAAAACACGCAGAGTGTGAGGCAGGAAAGCGCAAACAGCCTGAATCGCGCGGAACGGTTTTTGTCAAGGTGGCAAAAGAAGGTGCGGTGCATGCGCTGTATGCCTCTGCGCACCAGCGGCAGCAGGTAGAGCAGTGCGAGGCAAAGCATGAACACCAGCTTGTATGCGAGTTTTGTGTGGTAGAAGAACACGATGTAAATCGCGAAAATCGAGCACACCATGCACGAGCACTGCCAGAACCGTTTGAGCGGATTCTTTAATTTGTAGAACACGTTTTTTACAAGAGAAAGCACGTTGTTCATTGTCCAGTAGAGCACCAGCCCGGAAGGAGAGTTGTAAAGAATCACAAGAAAGATGAGGGCAAGGGCATATGGCTGAATCCTGTCTTTGAGGGCAAATTTACGAGTGTAGACGGTGGCCGAAACAGTGTTTATAAGCGTCATGGCAATCGGGAGCACGTTTACACCGAAGCCTCCGATGGCAAAAAGCGCGTCGGGCTTTCCCATGTCGCGTATAAAAAGGAAGGACTGGCCCCGCAAGGCTTCAAGGTGTGAAAGAAAGTTGTACGCCGCGATAAAAAACGGAATCTGTATCAATAGCC
>JAFLSN010000053.1 GCA_022510905.1 Treponema sp. | reverse complement strand
AATTCGTGCCGGAAACTTTCACTTTCTTTTCAAACTCGATGTAGGACGCGAAGTTCTTGATTCCGAACACATTGCATAGGAGGTCGCACCAAAACTTGTTGGTGTCGCCCTTCTCGTAGCCTTTGCCATTCCATTCCTGCGCGAACCTTGCCGCCGCCCTCTGTTGTTCCGTCTGCGTCATGGGGATAGTATAGCGCAAAGCGGAGGGTTGGTGTAGCGCATCGCATAAGCTGCGTTATTAAAAAGGCATTGCGGCAAACAAACATGCCCAATACGTTTGCTGAAAGCGGCCAAGGTGGAAAAACGTACCAAGTACATTCGCGGAGAAACGGCTGGGCTGGAAAAAATACACCGCGTATTTTGCATGAACGGTTGATTTTGTCTTATCGGTTTTATGCTTGATTCGTGAGTAGATTGTACATGGCCCGCTTTACGAACCGAGGCCTTGCTTGTGCGTTGGGGTATGTTGATCAGGGAATGTTGTTTTGTAACTAGTCAAGAGCTAATCGGAGAATGCGCACGAACGAAATGCGCGGATAACTTGTTCGATTCATGAAAACTTTTGAGGGGAAAGCCTTTCCCCCTACGTCCACGCTTAGCTGCGTCCTACACCTCATAACAAGGGCACGTTCCCTAAAACCCCATTTGCTCAGACTTATTCCGCAGACTTGCCGCGCCGCTCTTCCGCAATTTTGTGCACGAGAGTTTCGATGGCGGCAAAGATTTCGCCTGAAAGGGATGCGATGTCAGTTTCCATCCGCGAGAACTTACGCATAGATGGCAATGCGGCGTTGCTTCCTGTAACGAGATATTCCACAGTGACATTCAGCACTTTGGCAAGCCGCACCGCAACGTCGGCAGGGGGCATAGAGCCTTGGGCTCCAAGGTACATATCCAGCGCACGTTTTTTTATCCCCGCACGGTATGCAACTTCTTTTTGAAGCAACCCAGAATATTCGATTTCCGCCCGCAACCGCTCTGAAAACGTGTTCATTCTATACCTAATAACATAATTACGATATTGTGTGATTGACGTAAGCGTAAATACGATGTATTCTACCCGGACAATACCGTATTTACGATATTAGAGGCAGGAGAATATCGTATTGTCGAACATAAAAAACGCTTCCCCAATTTTTGCCATCGCGCTTGCCATGATTCTTTCATCAGCCCAGGTTTTTGCCGAACATCAATTTTGCCTGCAAATGGGAAATGGCGGTGGCACTGGTTTTGCCGATTCGGGGCCAGACCTGTCGTTTTTATACGGATATAGACGGAGATTTTTCAATACGGGCGGCGGAATCCAGTACAATGCCGGCGATGTCAATATGGCAGGGCATTTTTTCTTTGATTTGACCGCACAGACAAGGGCGCTCCAATGGACTTTGCTTGCAGGCCCTTTGTATCACATCGGCATTCCCGAAAAAGAAATTGTCATCCAGGATATTTTTCTGTGCATTGCGCCAAGAGTCGAGATTATTCCATCGCACACGGAAATTCAGCTTTTCGGTGGTGCGGGCGGCTCGGCCATGACGCTTTTCGGCATTGTGGAAAAGGCGATTACGTTCTGGGATTTCAATATGATTTTCGGCGTGACGGTTTCGCAGCAAGTGGGAATCGTCCTGTTTTCTGGCTCGCTTGCGTCATGCTCATACTTCCGCTACGACTTTCCACTAGTTCCACGGATTTCCGCGGGAATCGACATTCTGTGCACTAAACAACTTACGTTCGGTTATGCGGCGACCTTCCAGTTTTCGGAATTCCTGAAAGACGCCCATAATACATTCTTCACCGACTTATATATTCGGGCGGTTTTGAAATATGTATTTTAAATTTAAATCGATAGAAAAAATAATAACTGTTATGTGCGCAATGCTGGCAACCGCTTGCACTTCCGATGGCATTCTGAATGGCGGATTGTTTTCTGTTGAGGATCGGGCCACAGAATGCAAAAATTTTGAAGCGGATTTTTCTGAATCATATACGGTCGTGATTCTTTCCGACACGCATTTCAGCAGTAGCCAAAAGCGGCTGCCCGAAGAATATTACAAATGGCTGGACGAGATTCCGCAGGAGAAAAAACCGCGACTGTGCCTTGTGCTAGGAGACATCGCAAACTCCGGGCTTCCTGGCGAATACGAACTGTACAATGCATTCGTCCAAGAAATGCGCGGCCGCGGAATGGAAGTCTACGGAATCTTGGGAAATCACGATGTCTTTGAAAGCGGGGATTTTGGCAGAAATTACCTTTCCGCCGTAGAGCCAAATGCGGCGTGCTATTCCGTGCGGACACCTCGGCTGTCATATTATTTTATTGACACGGCGGATGATGTTGTTGGGCAATCGCAATATTCCGCTCTTGAATCGCAGATTAAGGCGGATTCAAATCCGAAAATAATTTTATCGCATGTTCCGCTGTATTCGCCTACAACAATGTTTTATCGCATGAAGAATTCACTTGAACGTGCTCGGCTTCTTTCGCTGTTCACAAAAAACAATGTTCGCCTGTTTCTGTGCGGTCATATGCACGAGTACCACAGATATGATATGGGAAAATTCGAAGAAATCATTGTTTCCATTGCGGCAGAGGGAAATTGGGGCATTCTGACAGTAGACGAATCAGCCGGAAAATTTCATTATGAAAACATATCGCAAAAAAAATGAACTACCGCAAGTTGCCACAATCTTTTTAGATCGTGTGCGCACTTGTCCTACGCTTGCTGATGAAGCCCGGCAACCGTTCTTTGATGCTGTCATATTCAACGCGGCCTTTACCTAAACAAACACACCCAGACATATAAGGCGGGCATGAGTTTTCTGAAACTGAGGGCAGAAATCCGCCTGTACAAGAATATCTGGGGCTGCGAGAGCGAGGTTGTCAGAGTGATTGACGAGCCGTTCAGAACAAACGGATATGAGTACGAGCTTTCGCACGCCACGGACTGCATCCTT
>JAFLSN010000052.1 GCA_022510905.1 Treponema sp. | reverse complement strand
CCCTATGGCCCGCCGGCATGGGGCGAGGGGCCGCCGCGGCCCCGGCGGGGCGCTCGCCCCGGACGCGGCACGCCCGCCGGACGCGCGGGGGAGAGAGACATTCAGGAGGAAACAACATGAAGGCATTTGCGAAGGTGGCGGCCCTGCTCGGGTGCGCCATGCTGGTGGCCGGCGCGCTCGCCGCGTGCGACCAGGAGCTGAGAGACAAGGATGACCGGCTGTCCACGACCCAGGGCGGGCAGGGGGGCGGCGCTACCCCATTTCTTGTGGGCACATTCACACCATCATGGACGAGCACGCCCACGTTCTACCTGATGCAGCATGTGGGCACAATATCCGTGACGGACTCCGAGGACGTTGACACCGATAAAACATATACTGGCACTGGATGGTGGACTGGTCAGGTGAACACTTCCTCTCTGACGCTGGAAAACGGCAAGTCCATCACATGGAACGTGACCGTGACCTCCGATGATTACGGCCTTGCTCTGGAGGGGGTTGTTGATGAGACCTATTATGCAGACTTAAATCTAAATGACGCTGCAGGAGCATGGGGTGAAGGTACAACTTGGAACATAACATCATCCGATGACACCGCATACGGGAAAAAAGGGCACACCTATGAAATCAAGGTCAGCGCGAACGCCGCGGGCACCGTATACACGGTCTCAGTGACCGACAAGGGCAGTACAGGTTCCACAACCACGCCAGGCTCGGGGGGGGGCAATAACGGTGGTGGTGACGCTGCGGGCGGCGACACCCCGCCAGTTGACAAGCCGACCCCCAATCCCGGCGATGATGAGACAACCGACAACACCATCACGGGTTCTGGCAGCGTCTTAGAGCCGTTTGTGCTTACAAACGAAGCGCTGTCAGAAACTGTTGGAGGACAGGCAGGTGCCTTTGATTGCAATAAAAATCAGAGCACTACCACATGGGATGCTAAGGCGAAATTGTGCTGGGATAACCCTCTCTACGGTAAAACGGGGCTTGACGGCGTGACCATCTCATTCATGCTGAACAACAAAGATGGATTGGTTTATGACTCGGTTCTGACATTCTTCCCAGCAGGCGTTACAGGCTGGGGCGGCGTCGCGTTCGCTGAGAACGGCTCGGCACATGCACAGGGGCACGGATTCTGGGATATTTGGTTGACCAGCGATGGAACAGAGGCTGCTACCAACAAAATTCCTGCGGAGACATGGACGCGCGTAACATACGTCATTACAAAAACGAACGTCACAGCCTACATCGGCAGCGAGAAATTCAAAGAAATCACTCTCACTAATGTCGATACCATCAACTATCTGACTACGACTTGCGACAAGGTTGCGGTTGGCGTAGGTTTCTGCTCTGAGTGTTGGCCGGCAGGATATGTTAACCTCCATACTTATCTTGCGGACATAAGGGTATACACTACCGCTCTTTTGACAGAGCAGGTCGCCGAAATAAAATAAACGCTGCTATATGCGCAAGATTGCTTAAACTAGCGCATAGGAACACCGCGCCATTTGGCGCGGTGTTCTTTTCTGCCCGCACTCCAAAAATGAACGTTCGAGGCGTTGGACAGCACTGGCACTCTTTCGGCTATGCAGTCTAAAGCTCCCTCACCTCCAGTGTACTCCGTACCAGCTCCAACACAGCAGGGCTTTTTGTTTTGCCAAGCTGAATGCGGGTTTCAACCGCCATTTGATATGTCCGCACGGCTCTGGAAGCGCCCTCAACCACCGTTTGAAGTGTCCGCCCAGCCCAAAAAGCGCCTTCAACCGCCGCTTGAAGTGCCCGTACAGCCCGAGAAGCACCACCAAACATCGTTTGAAGCGTCCGCACAGCCTGAAAAGCGCCACCAACTGCCCTTTGAAGCGTCCACACGGCTCTGGAAGCGCCCTCAACCACCGTTTGATGTACCCACACAGCCCAAAAAGCGCTTTCAAACACCATTTGAAATGTCCGCACGGCTCGGAAATCGCCATCAACCACCGTTTGATGTGTCTACACGGCTCTAAAAGCGCTTTCAACTGCCCTTTGGTATGTCCGCACGGCTCTGGAAGCGCCCCCAAGCACCGTTTGATGTATCCACCCAGCCCGGGAAGCGCCTTCACCGCCGTTTGAAGTGCCCGCACAGCTCTGGAAACGGCCTTAACCGTCCTTTGAAGCGTCCGCACAGCTCTAAAAACGCCATCAACCACCGTTTGACGTGCCCATACAGCCTAAAAAGCGCTTTCAAACACCATTTGAAACGTCCGCACGGCTCATGGGCAACTATCCTGCCCACAAAATCCGTTCTTCTGGACATGCGGCAAGGAATTTGTTGCACCAAATTCGTTCTCCTCGCTCTGGATGAACGAATTTTGCCCATCAAATTCGCCCATCCAGCCTCACGGCAAGGGATTTGGTGCACCAAATTCGTCCTTCCTGCTCTGGATATAAGGAAGTTGTTGCACAAGATTCGCCCATCCGGCCCTGTGGCAATGAATTTGGTACACCAAATTCATCCTTCCTGTTCTGGGCGAACGAATTTTGCCCGCCAGATTCGCCCAAGCCGTATATTTTTTATTCCTGCGGAAGGGGTGCTACCGTGCTTCTGCAAAGCCGGCCCCGTCATGGGCGGACATTTTTTGCGCACATACGCGCTGAACGGAACGCCTCCCACGCATTCGTCTGAGCGGGGATGACGCGCCGCCGGGAAGTCCCCGGGGAGTATCAGCGCCTTTGTCCGAATTGCGCGCCCGCGTCAGAGCGGATGCGCCCTTTGTTGCGGAGACCTCCTCTGTCAGCGCGTAGTCCGCTACTCATCGCGAGGGCTCCGGCGCCCATTTCTGAACCGCCGGCATACTCTCCGGTGCCCGGCTGCCCGATTTCGGATTGCCGGGAAGCCGCCCGCACCTTGCCGACCCGCGCGTCTCCGTGCTATCATCTCCGCATGAAAGCAATCGCCCCCGCGATGATGGCGCGGATACAGAAGATGCGCCTCATGGACGACGACTTTATGACAGTGGTCTTCTCCGGCGACAACAATCTGACCGGGCTGCTGCTCAGAATACTGCTTGACCGCGACGACCTG
>JAFLSN010000051.1 GCA_022510905.1 Treponema sp. | reverse complement strand
GCGCGGTCAAGCACTGCGCGGGTTTTTGACATCATAGCGGACGTCGCTATCAAATCGTGATAGTGACGATGATTTTTTATGAAAAAAAGTCGCGGAGAGATGCCCCGCATAGTTCTGCGGGAAGAGCGCCGCAAGGAGCGGCAGAGAGTTTTGTTGAGAAATCGCTGTGTGTTTGGGGATTTGCGGGCTATGCCGTCAGCGTTGTACGCAGTTCGCCTTGAGCAATCGGCAATCGATTTTGGAGGGTGTGCAGCACATGTCAAGTGGTTTTGGGGGAAAATCAGACTTTTTGTGATTGTAAAGCACATGGACTGATTGTAGCACATCGCAGGTGTTTGGTACAGTGGTGTGTTGATTTGTGCGGAAGGGGTACATGCCGTGCTTGTGCGAATCCTGCCCCTTGCTGCAAGCCGGGGAGAAATGAATGGTATGTACCATACGACTGCAACGCCTTAGTAAGAACATCACACCCGGCAAAGGCTAAAGGTTTCTTTTTCACCACGTGAGTTGTAAAGTTTCAGGAAATCATTCCAGTTTTCCGCGTTTGGGTGTGTTGATTTTCCTGTGAGTGTCATGCTATACTTCCGCCACGAATCTGGCCTTTGTGCCAGCAATCGAACAAACTTTTATGGAGGATCACAATGAAGAAAAACCTTGCAGTTTTTGCCGCCGTGCTTTCGCTGTCTTTCTGCGCGGCAGCACAGGCTCCTGATTTTGACGGCGAGGACGCTTATGTAATCGACGCGGGCGCCATCGCGGGGAAGTTCAAGGACAACGTCGTGCTCGTGAACAAGACGCAGGAAGAGATATGCGCCGTGAAGGTTTTCGCGAATTCCAACGGCGAATGGCAGGAAATCGGTAGCAGGGAATTCGGCGCGTTCGACGAGGAGCTCAAAATCAAGTCCAGCAAGACGCTCAAGCTTCCGTCA
The DNA here is from genome assembly GCA_022510905.1 of Treponema sp. Lineage (GTDB taxonomy): Bacteria > Spirochaetota > Spirochaetia > Treponematales > Treponemataceae > Treponema_D. The sequence continues at coordinate 3,730 of JAFLSN010000051.1, read as the reverse complement.
TGCCAGTTTTTCGCAGTGCAGGCGCAGAACGGCTTTCAGGCAGTTTACAAAGCCACAAAGCAGAGGAACGACCTTTTGATCGAGGTGAGAAGCGAAGGCTCCGACCTCAAAAAGCCCGCGTGCCCCAGGTTCGACAAGAATCCCGATGCGTTCGTGTTCGATGTGGCATCTCTTGGCGAAGATGCGGACGAGAACCTCAAAATCCGCTGCTATTTCGTCCCTAAGGGCAAAGTTTCCTTCCTTGTGTCGGTCTACGACCGCAAGTCGCGCAAATGGATTCAGTGGGGCACCGCCGAAGTTAAGCGCAACGGCGACACGCAGAAAGTGAAGGGCGGAAAGCACGGCGACCTCGACGACTACCGATATTTTGCCGTGGAAGCCATGGATGGGCAGGAATACAACTATGTGCCGCTCGTGGACGACGACGACCTGTACATCAACATAAGCATGTAGCCTGACAGCGCCGTAAAAACGGGGATTACCTGTCTGGGAGCGCGGACAGCCTTTCCGTCTGCCGAACGCAAACCTAAGTCTCTGTGAAAACCGCTGGAATCAACACATTCCGATGCAAGCATCGGGGTGTGTTTTTCTGAGATTTGGCACCTGGGTAGCAGTAAAAAATCTTTAGACTTTGTTGGGTGTGTTGTTCTTGCTGAGGTATTGCAGCCAAGTGTACATACCCTTCCTGTATTTCCAGCGATGAAAAAATATCAAGTTTTTCATCGTTAGGAAACGCCTTTTCGCGACAGAGTGAGAAACGGCATTGAATAACCGAGTTCTGAAAAAAAAACGGAGTTAAAATCAGCCGCGCCATCTGCGCGGCTGATTTTAAGCGTTCCTTTTTCACCTTACAAATCTATACTATATGCTAACACCATCGCAAAGTGCAATATAACACCCTATTGCATACGGCTTTAACGGCGCGGCACAAACCAAGTTGAAGGTGCGTCAAATACGGCTTTGAAGGTGTGCCACATTGCAATGTCAGGGATAAAAACGTGTCCGTGTGGCTGGCACTCACGTGTACATGGGAGTGCAGGTAACTTGTACTGGTGTTTGGGTGTAACCTTTGCAGGTGTGCGGCTTTATCCTTTTTTCAGGCCGCACATTCACATCGGTGCGGAACAGGGATGAAGCAAACTGCCTCGATATGCATGTGGCCTAAATGTTATATCACAGCTCTGCGGCACGAATCAACGGACATTATAAATGTTGCACTGGCAGAGGGGCTGTATTACAAGTCATTTATAACCCGCCTACACACAAGCAAGGTTTCCACTCCATAGGCCGGCTTTGCGGAATCACGGTATACACCATTTCCGCACGAATCAGTCCGCGCCTTTTTTGCCATGTGCACGGCGCGTTTTTTTATGCTCCACCATCTCTTCCCATAAGAAAGGTGGCATAGATTCTTGCGGCCTCGGCGTAGTCTTCTGGGGCAATCTTCTGGCCGCGGCAATAGTTCCTGAAAAGTGAGGCGGAATAATCGTGGCTTGCGAAAATCTTTTTTCCAATGGAATAGGCAATCTGCCGCGCGAGCGCCATTTCGTGTCTCGCGCATACGGCCGATATTTCAGGCACGCTCATGCGCCCGCTGTCGTAGCGGAGCCCCACAAGGCGGTGCGTGCATTTTTCGTCCGAAATCAGAAAGTCTGATGCCTCGATTTCCTTGTGCAGCGCACTTTCCGAAATTGCCAGCGAATATGCTGGAAGAAAAAACGATTGAAGGCCTCCTGGAAGCATAACACCTCGCGCAGTCAGGGTCAGGACTTGTCGGACATGGGCCGCGCCTCCTCTGGCGCATATTCTGCGATTGTACCACGGCGGGGCGGTAATTGCAACAGGTGGCCGGCTGTTGAATTTGTTTCTGCGGGTGTTTTTGACGCTGTTTTGGTATTATTCGGCTAAACTTCTGTAACCAGATGCCGATGTTTGGAATATGGGAACAAACAGCTTTAGCAATTCAGTGGATCTCCTGCACCGCGCCATGGACGTGGCGAGCCTGCGCTATCAGGTGACCGCAAACAACCTTGCCATGAGCGAGGTGCCGAACTACAAGAAGCAGTACGTGAATTTTGAAAGCGAGCTCAAGCGGGCGTTTGAAAGCCGTGACAACAGCCACAACGCGTTCCGCATGGAAACCACGCATCCCGACCACGTGCGGAGCGAGCAGCCCAGGAACTGGCGCAATGTTGAGCCTCGCCGCGTCACGGATTACCTTACTACGGCAAAGGCGAACGGCAACAATGTTGACGCAGAGGAAGAAGCCATGAACATCGTGCAGATACAGATGCAGTACCGGCTTCTTGCGCAGCTGGCCAGTTTTGAGTTCAACCAGGTGAATACCGCCATGCGCGAGCTGCGCTAGGCATTTATTCGGAATATACCAGGCATTTGTCGCCGTGCACGGTACACCACCGCGCGGGCGGCTTTTTTAAGGAGGAATGAACCATGGGGCTTTTTACCAGCATCAACATAGCCGCGACCGGCATGAGCGTTGAGCGGCTGAGGACCGATGTCATCAGCAACAACATCGCCAATGCGTCAACAACCAGCACGCCTGACGGCGGAAAATACCAGAAGCAGACTGTGGTGCTGGAAGCGGTAGGCTCAAAAAATCCCACGTGGCGCTCTCCGTTTGTAAGCGCTGGCCAGGACAACGGCCCGGGTAAAGGTGTGAGGGTGCGTGAAATCACAAAAGACACGTCGCAGGGGCGCATGGTGTGGGATCCCGAGCATCCGCACGCGATAAAGAGCGGCCCGAACAAAGGCTATGTGGAATATCCAAACGTGAATATCGTGAATGAAATGGTGGACATGATCGGCGCGAGCCGGGCCTACGAAGCCAATTCCGCCGTTATCCAGGGCAGCAAGGAGATGTTTTCCGCGGCCCTTGAGATTGGAAGTTGAATTTAACCTGCGGAAGGTTTAAGAGGGTAGAATATGGATTTTTCATTCGGAACATTGCAGCTTGACCGCACACATCCTGCGCATGTGGGAACTCAGCCGCTTACAGACACGCACCGCCGTGCCTATCTTGACAGAACCGGCACCGTTTCAAATTCGGTTCCGTTGGAGCCCAAGGCCAGAGGCGCTTTTGAAAGCTACCTTTTTGAGGCGCTCGACGCCATGAACAGCCAGCAGGTGAGTGTGGGCAAGATGCAGGAGCAGATTATCACCGACCCTGACAGCGTTGACATACACGATGTGACAACAGCCATGGCAAAGGCTCAGATGTCCATGAACCTTGCGCACACAATCATTACAAGGCTTGTGAGCGGCTGGAACGAGATTTCGACCACGCGCTGACGTTTTTTTGCCCGGTCTTTGCCGGGTGGATCCCGCGAGGCGCGGAAAATGCCGTTTTTTTCGATTTCTGCAAAAAAAGGCGGCAAAACAAGTTCACGCACTTTTCAAGTCGCGTGAACTATGATACAGTAGGGATACAATTATCTCTATTTCACCCTTTTTGCGGTAGCAGGGAAAATGCCGCGGAAAGGTACAAGTTCGTTCACGGGAGGGGAAGATGAACGAATGGTTTAAAAAAACTTCTGATACCATTAAGACGAAGTGGGCCAAGTGGTCGGTTCTTCAAAAAGGAATCGGCATTGGCATCGGTGTTGTGGTGGTTGTGGCGCTCGTGCTCATGGTCACGCTTTCGGCAAGGCCTACAACCGTGCGTCTCTTTAACGCGCCAATCACAGACCAGGCGGAATCTTCATCTGCAGCA
>JAFLSN010000050.1 GCA_022510905.1 Treponema sp. | reverse complement strand
CTTCCGATCTATCGCCGTCAACTAGCACGGTATAGAACGCAGTGATGCTGCCTTTCGCATTGGTGCCCGCACGCTCAAGCAGCCTTGGGAGGAGGTCAAAGACGCTGGGCGGATATCCACGCTGGGCGGGCGGCTCTCCTGTGGCAAGACCGATTTCACGCTGGGCATGGGCAAAGCGCGTGAGACTGTCAAGCATGAGCATGACATCTTTTCCTTGGTCGCGGAAATATTCGGCGATGGCGGTGGTAACATACGCGGCGCGCAGTCGTGCTATGGCCGGCTGGTCGCCGGTCGCCACCACAACCACAGAGCGTTTCAGACCTTCCTCGCCTAAATCACGCTGCAAGAAATCTTGCACTTCGCGGCCACGTTCGCCTATAAGACCTATCACGTTTATGTCGGCGCTTGTGTTCCGTGCGATAACGGACATCAGAGTGCTTTTGCCAACTCCGCTTCCAGCGAAAATACCGAGACGCTGTCCTTTTCCTACAGTGAGAAGAGAATCAACGGCGCGAACCCCGGTGACCATGCGTTTTACAATCTGCTGGCGCTCCATGGGATTCGGGGATACAGCGGTTGCGGGATAGAATGCCTCGGGGACGATCTCGCCTTTTCCATCGTAGGCTTTTCCTGTGGCATCGATGACGCGGCCAAGAAGCCCGTTTCCCACCGCAACTTCAAGCACATGCCCGCTTGCCACAATCTCATCGCCAACTTCAATGCCTTTGGTTTCCCCGTAGGCCATGAGACGCACCACGTTGCCCTCAAGCCCAACCACTTCCGCAAGCACCCGTTCGCCCGTGCCCGAAACGGATATGGCGCACATCTCTCCAATTACGGAGCGCGGACCCTGGCTTTCTATCATCAGCCCTTTTACCGCCGTTACAGAACCGGTGTATTTGATGGTTTCAGTATGAGCTACATTGGTGATGTATTTGTCAAAAAATCCTGCCATGCCCACCCTTCCCTGCACACGCTATGCGTCTGAAGGCGCCACACTGGCCTTGTTCACGGTTTTGATGGGTGCCACTTCCATGATTTTTGCTTCCAGGGTGCTAAGCTGGCTTGAAATACGGGCATCGATCGCACCAAAATCGGTTTCAACAATGCAGCCGCCTTTTTCCACGGAGCCATCCTCAACAACGGTGATGTTTTTGATGTTTTCAACTTCGCGGATAAAATCCTTGGTGTGCTCGGTGGTGAGCTTTACATCGGCAAGGTTCACCCGCAGCGTGATGTCGCCGCGGCCCTTCACCTTTTTAAGCGCCTGCACCACGTTGGACACGATCACGCTCTTCTGGCTTTCGCTCAGAACCTTGACCACTTTGCGCGTCATAAGCAGCACAAGTTCGACAATCTGCTGCTCCGTAAAGTCAAGGATTTCCTGCCGCTTGCCTTGCACGGCTTCGACCATGGCATGCAGGCGCTCAACCAGGCGGTCTGCCTCGGCGCTTCCAAAACGGTAGCCTTCCTCGTGTCCTGAATCGTAGCCCTCTTTTTTTGCCTTTGCAAAAAGCCCCTGCTCTTCTTCATGGGCCTTGGAAAGAATCTGTGCAGCCTCCTGCTCTGCCTTCTGCACAACATCGGCGGCGTTTTTTTCCGCAGAGGTTTTTATCACGGCAGCCTGATCCGTCTGGCGCTTCACTTCCGCAAAAGCCGCTTCTTCCGCATTCTTTATGATTTCATCGGCGCTGGCTTTTGCCTGGGCAATCATATCGGCCTTTTCGATTTCCCACTTGGCCTTGAACTCTTCGGCTTCGCGGCGGAGATCGTCGGCGGTAGGCCCCGTGTATTCGGGAACCTCCTCCTCCACTTCTTCCACGGGGGGAGCAAATTCCTTGGTGAGCTTCAACATCACTTCGCCGTCGGTCTTTGAGACTTCGTTCGGCCTGAATACAGCTTTTGCCATGACCTATCTCCTGAACGCGCTACACGACCATCTCATCGTCGGCAGAACGTGCGATAACAATCTCACCGCTGTCTTCAAGACGGCGTATGGTCGAAACAATCTTCTGCTGGGCTTCCTCAACATCCTTCAAGCGCACAGGGCCCATGAACTCCATCTCTTCCTTGAGCATGCTGGCCGCGCGCTTGGACATATTGCGGAAAATCTTGTCCTGCACTTCGGTGTCAACGCTTTTGAGGGCCTTTGCAAGCTCCTGCTGGTCCACTTCACGCAGCACTTTCTGGATGGCGCGGTCGTCGAGCATAACGATATCTTCGAACACGAACATGCGCTTTTTGATTTCTTCGGCAAGCTCGGGGTCGTCCTCTTCCAGGGTCTCAATGATGGACTTTTCGGAGGAACGGTCAACAAGGTTCAAGATTTCAACTATGCTGTCAACACCGCCGGCAGCCGTGTAGTCTTCGCTGGAAAGAGTAGAAAGCTTCTTTTCGAGAACACGCTCAACCTCGCGCAGAACATCGGGGCTGGTGCGATCCATGGTGGCAAGACGCTTTGACACTTCCGGCTGGATTTCAGGCTGAAGGTTCTGAAGGATTGTGGCAGCTTTCTGCGGCTCAAGATACGCAAGGATGAGCGCAATCGTCTGCGGATATTCCTGCTGCACAAAGTTCAGGAGGTGCGCAGGGTCGGTACGGCGGATGAAGTCGAACGGACGCACCTGGAGGCTCGATGTGAGGCGGTTGATGATGTCGATGGCCTTTTGGCTTCCGAGCGATTTTTCCAAAAGCTCGCGCGCGTAGTCAATGCCACCTGTGGTGATGAAGTTCTGGGCCGCCATGAGCTCCTGGAATTCTTCAAGAACCTGGTCTTTGAATTCGGCATCGACAGTTTCAAGCCGGGCAATTTCAAAGGTGAGTGTCTCAACTTCATCTTCGCGGAGGTGCTTCATAATCTCAGAAGACACATCGCTTCCGAGCGACACCAGGAATATCGCGGCCTTCTGCCTGCCGGTAAGATTCTTGTAGTCCTTGGAACCACCTTTTTTGTGGCCGCCGCCACCGCCGCCCGCCTGCTTGATGGGCTGCTTTATGCTTGAAGGTTTTGATGCTGCTGCGTCTGCCATCTGCTATTCCTCCATAAGCCATGTGCGGATGAGCATTGCCACGTCTTCTGGGTGCTCCTTTGCGAGCGCAATGGCATTTTCCTGCAGCTCCGCACGTTTTCGCTCTTCCACGGACATGGTGACTTCCATGCCCTGCTCCTTTGCGTCCCACAGCGCCTGTTCACGCTCCGCCTGCTGACGGCGAAGGGCTTCTTCTTCGCGGAGCCTGCGGCGGCGCTCCAGTTCACGGCTGATGATCCTGAACAGGATGAACATCACCAGCACGACCGCCACGCCAACGAGAGCGAACAGGATGGTGCGGCGGGTCTGCTGCGTCTTTATAAAGGCCAAATCCTCAGAAAGAAATTCGGCCGTGTGGTCGAACGGAATGTTTGTTACAGTCACGCTGTCGCCACGCTTTTTGTCGTAGCCCACCGCGTCCTGCACGAGCTTTGTCACCGATGCAAGCTGGGCTTCGTCAATGGGAACGTAGTTGCGCTTGTAGCCGCCGGACTCGCTTAGCACAAGCTTTCCACCTTCGTAAAGGGGATACTGCCACAGGCCGTCGATGTTCACCGAAATGGTCACACGGTCAATGGAAGGGCTCGTTTCTTCGGCGATGTCCTTTTGGTTCAGGGCGTAGTTCCGCTTGGCGCCGGTTTCGGTGGATTTTCCCACGAGGTTGCTCATGTCGCTCATAACCGGCGGGTTCTGCCCCTCGACACCGGCGGGCCCTTCCGGGTTGTATCCGGTGCCGGTAAACGTCTTGTCAACGACCTCTTCGCTGCGAACAAGGCTCTGCACCACTTCACCGTCATCGTATGGCGTGTCCGGGTTGTCGGCCTTTATCGTGATGCCCGAATACTCAGTTGCGGTGGTTGACCGTTTTGACATGTTCATGTCAATCTTCATGTTTGCAATGCGAACACGCTTGTCGGTAAAGGTGCTTGTGAGCGCCTTTAGCACACGGCTTGAATATTCATTTTCGAGAGTCTGGATGAGACGCTGCTCTCTTGCAACATTGTCGATGCGTTCCGTTTCGCGCATACCCTCAAAATCATTGATTTCAAGGCTCGTAAGGCCGTCTACAATGGAGATGTTCTCTTCAAGCAGTCCTTCCACGCTCCGCTGGATAAGGTGCTGGATGCCGCGAATCTGCTTTTTGTCATGAAGAATATCGGAACCGCCGCGGGCGTATAAAATCACGCTGGCCGTCACCGGCTTCTGCGTGGCCGAAAAAAGCGAATCTTCAGGAAGCGAGAGCTTGACGTCCGCACGCTGAATGCCGTCGAGCTGCTCAAGGTGCTGGCGCACGGAAGTTTCCATGGCGCGCTGCCAGTTCACCTTGTCGTCGAAATCGGTGCGCGACCAGCGGGTGGTGTCAAAAAGCGCGTAGGCATCCATGCGGGTGGGTTCCAGCCCTTCCGCGATAAGGATGCTCTTGTAGTGCCGGGCCGTGGCTTCGTCATTCACGGAGATGTAGCCGTCCTGCGACACATACGCCTTTACGTTGTCCTTGTCGAGCCGGTACAGGATTTTCTCGCGTTCCGCCTGGTCTGTGATTGGCGCGTTAAAGAGACGCACGGTTGTAGGCCTTGCCGAAAGCGTGACCATGAGCACGAGCGCCACAACCACCACAACACCGATGCCAATGCCGATTCCTTTTTGAAG
>JAFLSN010000005.1 GCA_022510905.1 Treponema sp. | reverse complement strand
GAATCACAAGGCTTTCGGGGATATTCTCCTTGTCGCAGCCGATTATCATCGTACCCCTCATCTTGAGGTACTCGGGGAAGCTTGCCGCGTGCATTCCAGCGGTAAGAACCAGTGCCGCAAGCGCGGCCGCCATTGTCTTTTTAGGATTCATGTTAAACTCCTATTGCATTTTAGTGGCACGGCGTTTCAGAGAACCGGCGTCAGGCCGTGCCGCATGTACAGGTGTCAGGTGCGTTCCCGCCGAGCAGTACGCACGGCCATGGTTTAGAAGTCTTCTAAATTATGCTTTAGAAGTGTTCTAAATTACGCTTTAGTAGTCCTCTAAATTATGCTTTAGAAGCGCTCTAAATTATGCTTTAGAAGCGCTCTAAATTACGCTTTAGAGACGCTCTAAATTATGCTTTAGAGGTGCTCTAAATTACGCTTTAGAGACGCTCTAAATTATGCTTTAGAGGTGCTCTAAATTATGCTTTAGAAGCGCTCTAAATTACGCTTTAGAGGTGCTCTAAATTATGCTTTAGAAGCGCTCTAAATTACGCTTTAGAGGTGCTCTAAATTATGCTTTAGAGGTGCTCTAAATTATGCTTTAGAAGCGCTCTAAATTATGCTTTAGAGGTGCTCTAAATTATGCTTTAGAAGCGCTCTAAATTATGCTTTAAAGACGCTCTAAGCTAGCTTTGCGCGGAGACTCCCAGCAGCCTTGCGAAGCGGCCGGTCTTGAGCGTTTTTCCTGCCTGGCTGTTACCCATGAACCGGCTCCGAAGCTCTACGTAGTATGCGCCCGCCGCAATCTCCTGCGGAATCATCACCATGATGCGCGCAGGCTTGTTTTCTGCTACAACGGTACAGTGAACGGCCTCTCCGCTCTCAGGCACAAGGAACACTCCCTGTGTCTCGTCCGATGCATCGAACTTGAGGCGGGCACCCAGCAGCGTGAGGATGCCGCCCGCAGTGAGCGTTGAGTTGATGGAGCCGCTCACCACGTCCGAAACCTCGGTGATGTAGGGGTCGGTGCTGTTTCCCTCCACCTTTTCCGTCCGCACGGACTTGGCCGCATCACGCAGTGCCGTCCCCACGTTCACGTTGAGCGACACCGTGTGCCGGGCCTTGTCGAAGGTATCCGACATTCCATTGAACACTCCGCCCACGCTGAATGACGTGTTGAACAGCGGTGTGTTCACGGCGGAGCCGTCGGCAGTCAGCTCGCTGACCACCTCGGAATACACTTGCAGGACAGCCCCTACGTCAGCCTTGGTGAGCGTGGTGCCGCGCTTCATCATCAGGTCGATTATCTCTTCCTGGGTGTATGAGCGCACATCCTGCACCTGCGCCATGCGGTCATCGGGGTCGGGCGTGAGCGGGTTTTCGCGCAGAGAATACTTGAGCATACAAATCCTCCTTAACATGTTGGGTTGGAATAAAACAATCCCGCGCTCGGCGGGACTTGATGTATGGGATAAAAGATGAATCAAGGTAAAAGGCGCTGGGCTCTTGGGGTTTTGCCCCGGGCATCTTAAAACGAATGGGCCTGCCGCCGGCTGTGCCCGGTGGGGTAGCTGAAAACTCTCTCTTCATGTAAGAAGTATAGCACAGCTGGTGGTTCTTGGCAAGCAACGTGGAGGGGGTGTTCCGGCGGTGCTGTCTTACACCTTCCTTCGGCCTGCGAGCACTTCCGTGTAGTCCGCATAGTTTTGTGCCAGAAGGGTCGGGGTGTCAAGGCTGTATGGGCAGCGCGAGGCGCATGCGTTGCAGTGTATGCAGGTGGGGATGAGCGCCATCTTTTTTTGCCATGCTTCGCCAAGCCATGCCGCGCTCGGGGCTCGCCGGAGCAGCAGCGACATGCGGGCGCAGTTGTTTATCTCAATCTGCTTGGGGCATGGCATACAGTATCCGCAGCCACGGCAGAAGCTTCCGGCCAGTGCGGTTCTGTCTGCGGCGATAACGGCTGCAAGCTGCTCTGTCATTGCGGAGGGATTTTTCTGGAGCGAGATGAATTCGTCAAGCTCGGTCTGCCGCTGGATTCCCCATATGGGGAGCACGTTCTCGTACTGCGCGGCAAAGGCGAACGCGGCGGCGGAGTTGGTGATAAGACCTCCCGCAAGCGACTTCATGGCGATGAAGCCCACGCCCCGCTTTTTGCATAGCCCGACCAGCTCGCATTCTTTTGAATCGGCAAGGTATGAGAACGGAAACTGCAAGGTTTCGTAAAGGCCGCTTTCAACCGCTTCCAGGGCAAGCTTGAGCGCGTGGTTGGTGAATCCGATGTGCCTGATTTTGCCCTGCGCCTTTGCTTCGAGCATGGCTTCGTACAGGCCGGTGCCGTCGTTGGGGCGCGGACAGAACGGCGGGTTATGGAACTGGTAGATGTCAACGTAGGTGGTTCGCAGCGTTTTCAGGCTTGTTTCCAGGTCTGACCAGAAGCCCTGCGCGGTGGTGCTCATGGTTTTGGTGGCGATGTAGATTTTGTCGCGCACGTTGTGCAGTGCCTCCCCGAGCTTTTCTTCGCTGTCTGAATAGGCGCGCGCGGTGTCAAAAAAGGTGAAGCCGTTTTGGTAGGCGTTGCGAATCAGCTTGACTGCATCTTCTTTTGAGTCGCGCTGGAGCGGCAGGCAGCCCAATGCATTTTTGCACGTAACGATTCCCGTGGAGCCAAGAACAACTTGCACCATATCCAATCCTCCTTGCACGGCATCTGGTTTTAAAATATCACATGCTTGTGGTTGTGGCAATAAAGTCTGTGCGGTAAGGCTGCATGAACGGCGGGAAAATCAACACCCCCGGCGCATAAGGCGGGTATGATTTTTCTGGAATTTGATAACTGAGCAGTAATAAGTAATATAAGGAACCTTTTGGGTTTGCCGGCTGTGCTGTTCTTGCAAGGTATTGCAGCCAAGAGGACATACTTTTTCCAATACTTCCAGCGATGAAAAAGTTGACACTTTTTCATCGCTGGAAACGCCGTTTCGCAACGGAATGTGGAATGGCAGCAAATAGCCAAGTTTTCGCATAAGACTCGAAGTTAAAATCAGTCGCGCCATCTGCTCGGCTGATTTTGAACGTTCAGTTCGCCCACTACTTGCAACATGGCTTCAGGCCAAAAGCTGGCTTTGCAGAAGTGCGGTATGTACCTTATTCCGCACAAATCAAGATGCGGTATTCTTTGCAGACCGTTTTTCCAAAACCATAAATATGTTTGTATTCACGTTGTTTTCAGTGGATTTTGGCATATTCAAAAGCACTTTCATGCTGATTGCATACTTGCGTGCACTGCTTGATGTGGTCGCGTTTGTTCACTGCATAAAAGAATTCCGCATTTATTGCGTACTTTTGGGGCATGGCTATGGACTTTTCTGCCATGCGCGGTTGCATTGCCTATCTGCAACTGCAAACATGCTGCTTCCGTTTAAAGCCAGCGGGCTTTCAGAATGTCCGCGTACTCCGCCCCTGCCTGTCCAACGTGTCGATAAAAATATTCTTAAAAAACGTTGTCTTTTTTGTGGAATCTTAGTATACTTTTGGACATACGGTCTTGCCACACAGGTTGTGGCGCACCGAGCAGTTCACCCCCCATGTTCGGCGATGGGTACCGTATTCCATAAACTTCTATATAAACAAGATGTACTGAGGAGATTTTATGAAAGCGTACAAAAAAATTGTCTCCATTGCTCTTGCCGCGCTTTTTGTGTACGGCCAGGCTGTGGCGCAGGATTCGGCCGAGGATTTTGAAAACGACAGCTTTGCCAGCGGTTTTGATGATGATTTTGGAAGCGGCTTTGGCGGTGAAGACGACTTCGGTGCTTCCTATGACAGCGGCAGCTCAGACCCTGTGTTTGAGTTCAGCGGTGCCGCACAAATGGAAGCCCGCCTGTTCCCCGGACGCAATGACAGCGAGTTTGACACAGCAGGTTTTGGTTCCAACTTTGCGAACAGGGCCATCGGCATAAATCCCCAAGTTACACTGGGAATAAATTACAGCGGTTCTGTCTCTGAGTTTTCGGGAAAATTCAAATTCAACCGCCAGCTTTTTACTGACTATCCAGAAGATATTTTGCAGGAATTTACCGCACGGCTTTATCTGGGCGATTTTATTCTCGAAGCTGGCAAAATGAAGCTTGTGTGGGGCAAGGGCGACAAAGTGCACGTGCTGGACAACTTCAACGCAAACGACTACACGGACTTCATCGTGCCTGACTACATTGACCGCCGAATTGCGGAACCCATGTTCCATATCATTTACAACGCACCGGTAGGAATGCGCCTTGAAGGTGTGTGGACACCCATAATGACCGCCGACCGCCTTGCTTCGAGCGGAATGTGGCAGCCCGCGCTCACAGCAAAGCTAACAGGCCAAGTGGAAAAGCTTATGCATGACGACCTTGAAGCAGTACTACTTGGTGGCGAAAATCCGATAGATGCACTAAAGTATGCAACAAACTTTTCCGCAGACAGCCTGTACAAGGACAATCTCAAATCGCTTAAATTTGGACAGGCTGGGCTGCGCTCAACCTTTACCTTGGGGCCGGTTGACCTTGGAGTAAGCTACTACTACGGCCACTACAAGCAGCCAAGCGCCAATTTGCAGAACACGATAATTTATAAGGCTGTCAATTATAACGAAAAAGAAGAATATATATCTGGCCATGAGGATAGTGTGGCATATAAAATGCTTGTAAAACAAGGAATGGAGTCTGAAAAAGCAAGCGGGATGGTTGAATACATAAAATCTTTAGATTCATACAAAATCAAAAACTCGCTGCCAGAGCTGTACTACGACCAGCTTTCCGTGTTCGGACTTGAAGCTGCCACTGTTATCGGGCCGTTCAACACACGCGCCGAGTTTGCCTACAACTTGACTAACGATATTGCCGGCGATGACCCGTGGGTAAAAAACAACAGCATAGCATGGGAATTCGGCTTTGACATTGACCTTCCGATTCATAACATCAACCTGAATGCCCAGACAACAGGCAAATATATTCTCCATAAAAATGAAATTAAAAACGGCGGCATTGAGATTGCTGGACTGCCTAAACTGTCGTGGTCTATGCTTAAAAACAACTATGATGTTGATTACGATACAACCGGCACCTACAGCCGCAACCAGCTGATTGTGGACATCACCGACACATTCAACTATGAAAAAATCAAGCTTGACATCAAAGGCATCTACCAGTTTGAAACAAAAGACCTGATATTGCTCCCGTCGTTGAGCTTCAAGCTTGGCAGCGATGATTTTACCCTGAATCTGAGCGGCCTGATCATCTGTGCGTTTGCAGATGAAGACAGCGAATACTACGCATGGCGTAACAACGACTTTTTTGCTATCGGATGTAAATACCAGTTCTAGTCATTTCATTCGTGCGGAAAGGGTGCATACCGCGCTTCTGCAAAGCCAGAGGCAAAATTAAGGGTATGTACCCTTAACTGCAATACCTTAATTAAGAACAATATAGCCAGCAAAGTCTGAAGATTTTTTTACCGCTCAGTTGGCAATTTTCAGAAAATTATCCCCCGCTTCACTTCTTGGAGCGGGGGCTGTCCGTTTTGCACGAAAATAAAATGCGCAGGCATAAGCAAAGCCACCAGACTTGCGCGGAGCAAATCTGGTCTGCCATTTACTGCGCTTTGTACAACTCAGAGAGGTCTTCAAGCGAACCGTAATACAGTTTTGCCTTGCTTTGGCTATTCATGGCGAATACACGAATCCGCACCCATTGGATCCCGCCGTCTTTTTTTACGCAACGAATGTCAGCGCTCGCACCGTTTGCCGCATCTGCGCTGGCTTTTCCAAACAGCGAAAAAAACTTGTCGTAGTCATCGGGGTGGATGTATTTCCGCAGATTAACGGCATATTCGGGGTCGGTTATACTGTTGTCTATACCCATCATGTGGTAATACCGCTGGTTCAGCTTGACCAGCCGAACAGATTCGCCTTCAACCTCATAGAATGCAACGGCACCCAAAATGTTGTTTATCACTTCATCGTTAAGGCTCTTTTCCTCCGCAACGCTCAGCAGGTGCACGTTTTCAACGGTCGCAGGATGAACGCCTTCAAGATCAACCAACGCCGCATTTTCAAGCAGGGCCGTATAGTCCGACTTTTTTAGCGGCCGGTAAAAGTAGTAGCCCTGAGCATAGCGGCAGCCCAAGCCCAGCAGAAAGTCAACTTGGTTTGCAAGTTCAACCCCTTCCACGATAATCGGTATGTTCAAGGTTGTGGCGGAACTGATGATGCTTTCCAGAATGCCATCGCTACGCTCCTTGGCGTTGTAATCCAGCTTCAAAAACTTCAAATCGAGTTTAAGGATGTCTATGTCCAAATCCCGCAGCACATTCATCGCAGAATAGCCGGAACCAAAATCGTCCATGAGCGTGGTAAAGCCGTGTTCCTTGATTTTGGCGATTTCCTTTTCTATGCTGTGATATTCAGACACCAGCACGCTTTCGGTAATTTCAAGCTCAAGACAGCTTATCGGCAGCTCGTACTTCCGCAGCAGCTTTAACAGATGATCGCACACATCCATGTTGTAGATGTCGGAGCGCGACACGTTTATAGAAACAGGTAGCAGGGGCAGCGCCCTGTCAATGCACTCGCGCTGATAGCGGCACACTTCTTCCCATACCATGGCATCAACCCGCGACGTAAAGCCGTTTTTTTCAAGCACAGGAATGAACACGGCGGGGCTCACCATGGAACCGTCCCTCCGAATCCACCGAACCAAAGCTTCGGCACCTACAATTTTTTTTGTTGACATATTGCATTTTGGCTGCAAGAAACAGGTGAATTCCTTGTTTTGGAGCCCAACTTCAATATCCTGCAACAGCTTGGATTCATCATCGCACTGCTCCATTGAATCATCGTACCACACAATCAAGTGTGAATATTCACGCTTTCCATGGGCAATGGCAGAAATGGCGCAGTCGCACATATTCAGAATGCTTTTTTTGTCGGAAGGACTTATGCAGTACACTCCGAATTTTGGCGCAAAGCCAATTTCAAGGCTGTGCGCACTCAGCTCGGAGCGCACGTGAGTTCTGATGTCGTTGAACAATTCCGCCTTGTCGGGGCATAGATAAAAAAAGCGGTTGTCGTCTGTAAATCCCGTTACACCGCCAAACTTTGCGCTGTAACGCTTTAAATATTCAGCCATGCAAACCAGGTAACGTGTAGCCGCGTCGGAACCATAGCACTGGTTGAACAGCAAAAAGTGGTCGATGTCTATGGCCAGTATGCACAGCGGATTGTCTTTGTTCTGCTCAAGATACTTGGAAGCCTGTTCAAGGAACATCCGTTTGGTATACAGCCCGGTCACGCCGTCAATTTCCTGGCCGAAGGATTCCATGTGGCGACGATCGATTTTCTGCGCAAGGTCTTTTTTGCTCTTGAACAGCACCAACGTGGTCAGCACACGCCGAACCAAAAGACGGTTTGAAAACGGGCGCTGAATGCAGTCGATGGCACCCAGGTCAAAAACTGCTTCCACAAATGCATCGCTTCCGTCTTCTGAAATAACGATGACTGGCATATCGGGCAGAACATTCGAGTCTTTTAGATATGAAAGCACAGAAAAATTGACGTGTGTTGGAAATGGTATGTCAAGCAGAAGAATGTCGATAGTGTTGTCTGCGTCCTTAAACAGCGCGATGGCTGTTTCTGCACTTTCAGCTTCCTGTATGCACAAATCACCCTGCAACAGATTGCGGAGCGCCGTGCGATTTTCTTCTGAACTGTCAACGATAAGCGCGGTTTTGTTTTGCAGTTGTTCCATAAAACACAATCCTTCAATTTGGGCAAGCGCAGTTACAGACCAGATGTAGCCAAAGCTCTGCGCAATGCCAGCATGAACAGCGCGGGGTGATTCCACAGGGAACCACGAAGCCCATCGAGCCCATTCACACTGTTTTAGTATAGCATAAACGGCACAAAAAAAACAATGCAAATCCAAGCAAAAACCTCGGGTTCGGCACAAAAGAAGCAAAGGCTTGCAGTGGCCGTCAAAATGGCGAGGAAGGATGCCTCAGTCCCAGAGCGCAGGTTTTCTGCCGTGCCAACACCAATGGGCAACGGATTTTGTGGCCGAGGGGCGTTTTTATGCGAAATCGTGCCGTTTGTCACTATGTGTGACAAAATCATGTTCCTAATACTTCTAGCGATGAAAAAGTATCAAGTTTTTTTCATCGCTGAAAACACCGTTTCGCAATGGAGCGAGAGATGGCAGCCAATGACCGAGTTTTCGCAGAAAACTCAAAGTTAAAATCGGCAATGCCATTTAAGTTGCCGATTTTAAACGTTCCTTTGGCGCAGGAAATTTGACAGATCTCTACAGCACAATGACTTGCATATATTTTTGCAGGAAAAACATACCAATGTCACATAGGGAATATGGACACAGCAGGAACGAAAAACGGATTGTTCCTGCACAGTGTGAGTATTTTTAAAACGTCATCGGCATTTTTTTGTTCAAGGTAATTCCCCGACCCTTCAAACTCTGCTATAATGGGCACATGTTGCTAAACATTGGTGATTTTTTAGGCCCGTTTTCAAGTGCCATGGTCGGTGCTGTCGCGCAAGGCGTGTTGTGGGGGATCATGGCCCTAGGCGTGTACATTACGTTCAAGATTCTGGATTTTCCCGACATGACTGTGGATGGAAGTTTCGCGCTTGGAGGTTGTACTTGCGCCATGCTCATCACACATGGAGTGCATCCGCTCCTGGGTGTGCTTGTTGCAATCCTTGCGGGAATGGCCGCCGGCTACATTACGGGATTTTTGCACACAAAGCTGAATATCCCGGGGATCCTTGCAGGAATCCTCATGATGCTAGCCCTGTATTCAATCAACCTGCACATAATGGGCGGGCCAAACCAGCCTCTAAGCCGTGCGCATGTTACCATAATGAATTACATAAACAACCTGTGCCGTCTGCCCGTCATTTTCAAAGACAACGCCACATCTGTTTCAAGCTTGATTACCGGAATCTTGTTTTCCGGCGCATTGATTGCCATCCTGTACTGGTTCTTTGGAACTGAACTTGGCAGCGCCATCCGTGCCACTGGCGACAACGAGCGCATGAGCCGCGCCCAAGGTGTGAACACCGATCGCATGAAAATCCTCGCGCTCATGATTTCAAACGGCCTTGTCGCGCTTTCGGGCGCACTTGTAATGCAGCAGCAGCGCTTTGGAGACGTGAGCATGGGCATTGGCACCATTGTAATCGGCCTCGCTTCAATCATCATTGGCGAAGTAGTGTTCGGGCAGCGCCTTGCATTTTGGTTCTATCTGCTTTCCGTGGTGCTCGGTTCGGTTATCTACCGACTGATTATCGCCATTGTGCTTCAACTTGGAATGAAGACGCAGGATTTAAAGCTGCTTTCCGCCATCGTGGTGACTATTGCGCTTTCTGTTCCTGTGTTCAAAAAAAAGCTGCGTTCCAAAAAAAACGCCGGATGCCGCACAAGAATCCACCGGCGCACATAACCGTTGATGCAGCCTTTACCGCAGGAGATTTTTCATGCTGACTATAAATCACGTTTATAAAACATTCAATCCAGGACAAATCACAGAACGCAAGGCACTCACCGATGTGAGCCTCACTTTGAACGATGGCGATTTTGTGACCGTTATAGGCGGCAACGGAGCAGGAAAATCAACGCTGCTCAATTTGATTGCGGGCGTTCATGCCTGCGACCGGGGAAGCATTGTACTTGACGGCGAAGACATCACCAGTCAAAAAGAGCATGTCCGCGCAAAATATTTGGGAAGGGTGTTTCAGGATCCGATGATGGGCACAGCCGCTTCAATGCAACTTGAAGAAAATCTTGCAATGGCAAACCGCCGTGGCAAAAACCGCGGGCTAAAGTGGGGCATCACACAGTCAGAGCGTGAATCATACCGCAAGCAGCTTGCCCTTCTTGACCTTGGGTTGGAAAACCGCCTCCAGGCAAAAGTGGGCTTGCTTTCAGGGGGCCAACGGCAGGCACTCACGCTTCTGATGGCAACCTTGCAAAAACCAAAGCTGCTTCTGCTCGATGAGCACACCGCCGCCCTTGATCCAAAAACAGCGCAAAAAGTGCTTGAACTTACAGAGCAGTTTGTGCAGCGCGACAGGCTGACCACATTCATGGTCACCCACAACATGAAGCACGCCATTCGCTACGGAAACCGCCTTATCATGATGCTTGACGGGCACATAGTATACGAAGCAAATGGCGAAGAAAAAAAGAATTTGCAGGTACAGGACTTGCTGCAAAAATTCGTGTCTGTGAGCGGTACTGTTGACACGGTTTCAGACCGAATGCTGCTCAACTAAACGTTTAAAATCAACACATCCAGATGCATAAGGCGGGTATGATTTTTCTGGAATTTGATAACTGAGCAGTAATATAAAGAACCTTTAGCCTTTGCCGGGTGTGTTGTTCTTGCAAGGTATTGCAGTCAAGGGAACATACCCTTAGTTTTGCTCCTACTTGCAGCATGGCTTCAAGTCTGGAACTGGCTTTGCAAAAACGCAGTTTTTACCCTTTCCGCACAAATAAAAAAACGGGCGCCTCTTTTTGAAGCGTCCGTTTCTTGCAAGTGGATTCTTACGCTGCGTGCAGAACTAGCGGAGCAAGGTAAGAACGTTCTGTGAGGTCTGGTTTGCCTGTGCAATCATGGCAGTGCCAGCCTGAGAGAGCACCTGGTTCTTGGTGAAGTCCACCATCTCCTTGGCCATGTCGGTGTCGCGGATGCGGCTCTCAGAAGCCTGGAGGTTTTCAGCACCGATGTCAAGACCAACAACGGTCTTTTCAAGGCGGTTCTGGTAGGCACCAAGGTCGGCGCGCTGTTTGTTGATTTTCTTGATTGCTTCGTCAAGAGTGCCAATGGCGCGGTTCGCTTCATCGGGTGTTTCAAGGGTCAGGATTTCTTCGTTACCCACGTTGCGCAGACCAAGAGCGGCGGCGGTCATGGTTCCGATGTACACCTGTGTGCGCTGATCCATGTTGGCACCAATGTGCAGCCACATAGATGCTGTCGGGGTGTTTTCTCCAGTGGGGCGTGCAAAGCGGCCGGTGAGCATGTTCATGCCGTTGAACTGGGCGGTAGAAGCAATGCGGTCGATTTCAGCAATCAGTGAAGAAACTTCAACCTGAATCATCGTGCGGTCTTCATCGGTATAAACACCGTTGCTTGACTGGATAGCAAGCTCGCGGATGCGCTGGATGATATCTTCCGTTTCCTGGAGATAACCTTCGCTTGTCTGGATGAACGAAATGCCGTTCTTTGCGTTGGTGGAAGCCTGATTCAGACCGCGAATCTGGCTGCGCATCTTTTCAGAAACGGCAAGGCCTGAAGCATCGTCACCGGCGCGGTTGATTTTTTCGCCAGATGAAAGCTTCTCCATGTTCTTCTGGTTGCTCAGCTCTGTAATGCCTTCTGCACGCTGAGCAAACATAGCACTCATGTTGTGATTGATAACCATAAAATGTATCTCCTCTAAACATGTATAAAAGTTACCAACAAACATGCTATGCTTGCTGGCTTAGGGATTTTCACCCTACACTTTTATCTTCGGACTTTGAAAGGGCGACTTTAGCAATTTTTGTTTTTTTGAAAATATTTTTAGCCTGAAAGTTTTCAGCCACGTTGCGAGCGGTTTGTTCCTGCGCACGGTTTTTATGGAATGCCGTTGCAACTTGCGCTTGCCGTGGTTCAATAAAGTGTTTGAATTTTTGGCTGCGACACCTTCGCGCAAGAATGCCTTTTTAAATTACAGCCATTCTTGCAGTGCCAGGCGGTAAGCTTCAACCAGTTTTTCAAATGGCCATCGTCCCTGGTTTGCGGGGCTGGTTGAAGGCAGCCCGTAACATGGAATGGTGTACAGCGCGGCGCAGTGTTTTTGCCACAAACGGAATGCAGTTGTTCCTGTGCAAAAAACGTGTGAGATAGCTGAATGCGAAAACATCTCTGAAAAATCATTTGGTACCGTGTTTGTGATGCTTGTATCTTCGGCACCGCGAATCATGCATTGGGAAAGAACGTCCCAAAGTGCAATGCGGTGCTTCAGCAAAAATGCCTTTCGTTCTGCGATGGCTGCTTCATGATCCAAATCTTTGTTTTTGTATGCAAAATGTTCGTTGAATATTTTTGCCATCAAAGGCCAAAAACGATTTTGTGGATGCATGTAAAAAAATCCCGCGCTCCGAGAAGCTGGCGACGGCATTGTTCCCAAAAGCAGCACCCTGCTGTGCGCGTTCCATACGGGAGCAATTTTATGAACAATAAGTGCGGTTTGCTTTTGCATAAGGCCAACAAATATTTTATGCTGAATAAACTGCTGCCAAAAGGCTTGAACAAGGCAGCGCAGATTTTATCGGACTCATCAACATATTCTGAATATTGAATCGGGTGGATGTTTCAACACAAATTGGAGCAACAAGAGACAATACGATAACAGCTTGAACTATGCTTTTGTTCGCTGTTGGTGCGCCATCTTTTTTGCAGCAGCGAACGCTGCGCACGGACTTTGCCACTTCAGTTTTTGCTGTGCTATTACACGAATTGACTCCACAAACTGCGATATTTTTTGCTTTTGCCACAACAGCACTCCTTTTGTGTTTGCAGTATACCGTGTTGCTTTTTTTCTGTCAGCATGAATAACAGACCATGTGCGCCGCAACAACTACATAACACAGTGCATCGAACTGATACAGCCGCAGTCTGGTCGGCAGGATAATATTATTGACTTTTGGCACCCTGTCATAGTAATATTAGCTGAAGAAGTGGCGGATTTAATCATTCCGTGCTTTGGTGTATTGGATTTGTGGTCAGAAGCGTAAAATTCGCAACCTATTTGGTTTAGATGGCCTGATCCACGAAAGTAAATGGTTTTAGAAACTTTCCTGCAGCGCATGCAAAAAATTGGTATGCGCATGTGCCCTTGTTCCGCAGAATAAATATTCATTTTATATTGAGGAGTGTATTGACATGGTAATCAAACCAATGATTCGGAGCAACATCTGCATTAACGCCCATCCTGTCGGCTGTGCAAAAGATACCGCACGGCAGATTGCCTACGTTAAAGCCCAAAAGCAAAAGCGTGGCACAAAGAGCGTTGCGGAAGGCGGCGATGGGCCAAAAACAGTGCTGGTGCTTGGCTGTTCCACAGGCTATGGTCTTGCAAGCCGAATCAGTGCGGCATTTGAATACGGTGCCGATACAATCGGCGTTTCGTTTGAGCATGAAGCTCAAGAAAAAAAAGGCGGAACTCCCGGTTGGTACAACAATGCTGAATTTGACCGCGAGGCAAAAGATGCGGGGCTAAAAACACTTACCATCAACGGTGATGCATTCAGCGATGAAATTCGGCAGCAGGTGATTGCAGAAGTAAAAAACTGGGGGCGCACATTCGATTTGATTATTTACAGCCTTGCAAGTCCTGTGCGTACCGACCCCGACACAAAAGTTCAATACAAATCCGTGCTCAAACCTGTAGGGTCTGAATATAGCGGACCTTCACTCGACATGATGACTGGAAAAATCACATTCACTTCTGCATCTCCGGCTGAGGGAGATGATATTCCTAATACTGTAAAAGTCATGGGCGGTGAAGACTGGGAACGCTGGATAAAACAGCTTTCAGAAGCGGGGGTGCTTTCCCAAGGATGCCGCACGGTTGCCTATTCATACATTGGCCCCAAACTGAGCCACGCCATCTACCGCGATGGCACTATCGGTGCCGCAAAAAAAGACCTCGAAGCCCGTGCGCACAATATTGATGCCGCGCTCAAAAAAATCGGGGGAGCTGCTTATGTAAGTGTGAACAAAGGGCTTATCACACGTTCGTCTTCCGTGATTCCGATTATTACCTTGTACCTTGGTGTGCTTTTCAAGGTGATGAAAGCTCGGGGTACCCACGAAGGTTGTATTGAACAAATGGAACGATTGTTTGCGGAACGGCTTTTTACCGGCCCAAACAGTGCCGCAGGAACCGTTCCTGTTGACGCAGAAAACAGAATCCGCGTTGACGACTGGGAACTTGACCCCGCCGTGCAAGCTGAAGTTGATGCCATAATGCCCACCGTAACCGAATCCAATGTGAACGAAACCACCGACCTAGCTGGAATTCGCCACGACTTTTTGAATATAAATGGCTTTGACGTAGACGGTGTTGACTACGAAAAAGACATCGCAGATATGCGTTTGATTGACTAGTCTTACCATGTGCGCCACTTGCCACGCATGGCAGTGGTTGGTTTAAAAAGGCTAAAATTTATTAGCATTTGCATAAACTTTTTGTCAAAAACAAAACGCGCTGGTAAAATGCCGGCGCGTTTTGTTTTAACAGCAAAAACGCTTTTTCTTGTGTCGGCGCGAACAAAGATTTTTAGCAAAACTGTTTAAAAATATAGCAAAATTAAGGACAACACAGCCAGCAAACCCTAAAGGTTTCTTTATCACTGCTTAGTTAGCAATTTTTAGAAAAATCATACCTGCATTTTGCATCGGGGTGTGTTGATTTAAACAAAAAGCAAAATTCAAGATATTTAAAAATTCACTTTCAATGACAAAATTATCCCAATCAAGAACTTTGGACTTGTTTCAGTTGAAATAATTGTGAGGTTTTGGTATGTGGTTGTTTTGTTGCCATAAAAGAATGGCGTCACAAAACGAATTGTAGCATACCGCAAACCATCCCACGAAAGCGATGGAATCAATTCACCTGCCGCATACGGCTGGTTAATCTGCTGGGCCCACAGCACCGCTGGAGAAAAATGTGTGCCACCCACATGTCGCCATATAAGTTCCAGAGCGACAGTGTTCATGTGAATCAAATCTTCGTTAGTCTGATAGTCCCGGTTGTACACATATTGATATTCCATCATCAATCCGATTTTTTGCATGTCCCAATACTTTCTTATGCCGCCCACCGCCTTGATATATTTAAAGCCGTCAAAATCATTGAGGTGGGGCGTAAAGTGGAATTTTCCCCAGGCAAAAAAATGCCATCCTTTTATGTCGCCGCTAAACGAAGCACCCAATGCTGGAGACATGTTCCTGGAGTCATTATCGGCCCATTTGCGAGCAAAAAGCGAAAAGGAAAATTCTCTAAAATTGAATTCAAGGGAACCCGCATACGAAAGGTTTTCGGTTTTTATGTTATTACCGGCAGTTCCGTAATTTCCGTACATGCCTACAGCCTGCACCTGGCCGTGCCAGATTGGCACCAGCACAATGGCATCAAACAGCTGCGAATCCGATCTGTTGCCCGTGTCAAAAACGCTGTAGGAAATGTCGCCGTTTTTTCGCTTGCCGTCATTTAAAATATTTGTGTCAAAAATATTTGAAACGTTCCAGTTGGAATTGGTGCGGCCGATTGTTATATAAACGTGCCTTGCCAGCACATAGTCAAAATACAGTTGTGAAAGGGCAAGGCTGATGTCGGTGGCTATCTTAATAGAATTTGTGCCAGCATTTGTGTCGGGGAATTTTGCTTTGAGGGTGCCACGGAACGTAAAAATATCAGAAGGGCGTGCCGTAAAACCAAATGTGCTTTCAAATGTTGAAAATGGGCTGAACACATCGGAAAAACTTAAGGATTCATCACTGTCATCCGTTTTTTCAACAATATCTGAAATATACGATAAAATTCCCAAAGAAGAAGAAACTGAACCGTTGAACGAAATTATGTCATTCAGAGTTTTTTTTGTGGCAGTGGCAACTGGAATGTCTGCTGATTTTGTGGCATCGGCATCTCTTGTTTCGCTTCCGTCAATATCTTCTGCACCATCAAACAGCCCATCGAACGGGTCGTCCGAGGAAACGGCAACAGCTTCATCGCTTTCCTGCGAAAATGCTTGAACCGAAAAAACAAGTCCAACCAAAAACAAAACAAGACTTAGTCGCCGAACACCTTTCATCACTCGCTCATCATTTCTATATATTTTTTTGTGTAGATTGTACTACTCTGCTTTGCAAACGAAACATTGGTGATAGTCACCTGCGTTTTTTCGTATTGCATTTTACCGTTTATTTCCATCTTACGCAAGTTGTCAACGATCAGCATTTTGTCTGGCACGGAATTTTTGCCGAATTTTTGGTACGACGGAATGGCAGTTGTACGAAGCAGCTGACCTGAAAGACTGTAATCCTCTTTTTTGCGGATAAGGCCATCGTCAGCAGTTACCCACACTTTGATTTTTGGATAGCTCACGTCTTTTATTTTTGCTTTTAAATCGAACACCACGCAAGAAAGCGTTCCAAGCTTCACTGTTTGGGCGGAAACAATGGCGTAGTCGCGGCTGTAATGCTGGGGGGTAAAATCACCTGTATTTGCGTTTGAATTTTCAAACTTGTCTTTGGCACTGGTTAGAACAAACTGCTTGTCATGCGGGTCATAAAACCAGATGGTGTTGTCGTACTGGACATAGCCTTTGCCACGGTCATCGGGGGAGGTGAGCAAAATGGTGTAGGCTGAATTGCTGTCGCGGCGGTACATGCGGGCGGTTTGCACAGATTTGGCACCGTCCACTTCTTCTTTTACGATTATATAATCTCCGGCAAAATCCGTTCCTGCAAATGATGTGTTTTTGTCTGCCAAGGCGAGCAGTTTTTCGGCATCTTTTTGGGCAAGTGTTTCAGCATGAATCTGCATTCCTGCACAAACCAGCAAAAAAACGGCTAAAATTCTAAAAACAAAAGAATGTTTCATCATGGCCAACTCCTGTGTACCTTCAATTTGTGGTGGCAAGTGCACCCACCGGGCTTATGTGCACCACATTCCGGATAGTAAACAAAACTGACAAAAGCGTAGTTACAAGCATAACAAAAAACAGAGACATGGTTTTTGCAAATCCATATACGGGTCGAATATGTCCATTTATAAGGAACAAGTCGAATGCAGGAATGAACGAAAAATCAAACCGTGACATCACAAACGAAATCAACAGCGAAAGCACCGTACCAGCCATAAAACCTGAAAGCAATAAATAGAATGTTTCAGTTAGGAACAGATTTCGCACACCACCAGGTTCCATGCCAAGCGCCCGATATGTGCCAATCTCTGTTATGCGCTTCATCACGATTACGCGGTATGTGCTGCCAATGCCTACTGCAATAATTGCAAGCAGCACCACAACCACCAGCATTACCACGCTGCGTATTGCTTCGATAAGCAATTTTAGCTCAATGATGTTTGCGTCAAGGGTGATAAGCGCATACTGCGGACGAGGCGAGCCTTCACGTCGCAGTTCATCAAAAAAATCGTGCTTGTCGTCAGTTTGGGGATACATGGTGTATATGCCTTCCAGTTCATGCTGGAGTTGTTTTACAGCACGAGGCGTAGGGGCTGGAATTTTTCCATAATAAATTGAAATGCGGTTTGTGTATTGTTCTGGATATGCCGTAACAATGCACAGTGCGGCTTTGTCCAGATAGGAGGTGTACATTCCAAACAGGCTGGAGTCCTGAAAAATGCCGGTCACCACCAATGTCATTGTATTTTTGTAGCCTCCGTCCGTGACCACTTGCAACGTTATTTCATCGCCAGCATGAATGCCAAGCTTTGTGGCAATGGGCGCAGAAATGAGTATGCTGTTATGCTCAGGAAGTGAAATAGCGCCTCCCTGCACGAACGTAAAATCTTTGAACACGTCTTTTTCGTTTTCAAAATCAACGCCTTTGAGCATACGCAGACGTGTCCGTTCTCCTTCATAGTAAAACGATGTGTCGTCCGCATCATAATCAAATCTCTCAAAAAACTGCACACCGTTGGGAAACAGAGGTTTGATTTTTTGAATCAGCTCTTGCGCATTTGTAGTGCCAACATGCTCGTCATAGCCGCCGATAAACTGCAAATCGCCGCCATAGTATTGTCTGGATTTTTCGCGCACCGCAGACAGCATGCCGTCCGTCAGCACTTGGCATGCAATCATGATTCCTGTTCCCACCAGGCATACCAAAAACAGAGAAATATATTGGCGCCGATTATGCAACAGCGAATGCAAGGAAAGTCGTGAATAGAACATCAGACAAGCCCCCTCATGGCCACCACCGGGTTGCTTTCAAGCGCAATGTGCACAGGGTACACCCATCCCGCGATGGCAAGCAGCACGGAAAGCACCATGCAGCGAACAATGTTTTCAACTGTTACTACTGTGGAAAGCGTGTTGCTGCCAAACAGCTGAATTAAATAATCGTTGGTAAATGTAACATGCACGGCTCCCAGCACCGCATTGAGCACACAGCCAAGCGCACAGCCGAGTATGCCGGCTGTTATCGTAAGAATGGCAGTTTCAAATAAAAACTGCAACGCCACAAATCTTCTGTTGGCACCAATGGCACGGAGCGTTCCTGTTTCATACACACGGTCAAGGGCAGAGATTACAAGAGTGTTGTTTACAACAATAAAGCCGGTAAGCAGAATCAGAATTATGCCGATGTTAAAAATCAGCCTGAGATAGTAAACAAGCGCCACCATGCCACCTGCCGCATTCCGCCAATTTACCGCCTGTACAGCCCATCCATTTTTTTTGAACTGGTCGTTGAGTGTTTTTATCAGGATTTTGGTGGGAACAGTTTTGTCAGATTTACAGATAATAAATGACCAGGAAGTGCTGTTGTCAGATTCATTGGCAGAGGAAGGCTGGCCGTTATCAAGCGCCTTGAGTGAAAACGATGCTGCTTCCTGTTCACTTTGCTCATTGCCTATAAAATCGGAGGAATCAGAAAACAGATCATCAATAAAAAAATCATCATCGGTGCCAAGAAAACTGCGGTGCTCTTCGTTTATGGTTGAATCATCATAAACCGATTCGGATTTGTTCATTATCCCCCGGATAGTGTGCGGGTCGGCAAGGGCAATGTTGTCAAGCATGGTATTGGGAATGTCATATGCGTACACACCGGTAAACGGTGCAGACCGAATGGTAAACGACGTGCCATTTGTACTGATAAGCTGTATGCTGTCTCCTGGTTGCAAATCCATTTGGAATCGTGTTTTGATGTATTCAAAGCTTTTCTCGCTCAGCATAATGCCACGTTCTCCAGATGAAAACGCACGGCCTTGAACCAGATGTGTGGCACTCATGGCATTAAGATATGAATCGGCATCAACGCCAAAAAAAAACAGCCATTTTACTTCGTGGTTCTTGATTCGGGCAACGGCAAGACCCGTAAGCTGCGGAATGCATGTGGCAATGCCGGGTGTGTTTTTTACACATTCAAGCACATCAGTATATGGCATTAAATTGGGAATGGCTGAAAGTTCACCTGTGAGTGGAGTTTCGTCACCAAACAAGCTGAGCGGAAATTTTACCTGTGGACGAATAACCACGTCACCCGTAAAACTGTTGACGAAAGCTTTTTCAACACCGTTATCGGTTCCATCGAAAATGGCGTTGGAAAGCACCAGCAACGAAATGGCAAATGCAATGAACAAAACAATAACCACGGAACTTTTGCGCGATACAACGTTTTTTAAAGCAAACCGAAACACAAACATGCTGTTTGGATTATAGTACAAAATAGCTTTAAAAACAAGCTTGACCACATACCGATTTGTTGTTGCAGACGTATCAAATGTTGCGAGGCGTGCAGAATCTACGTACATATCGCGGTGGACCTAAAAAACGGCAAGGCAATTCCGCAGGCGGTGCGCGACAATGTTTCAAGCTCCCACCAGAAACCGGCGGATTTAAAAGACCTCGAATCATTTTCAGCTGAAAGAATAAAATCCACCGGCTATGTCGTGGACACACTGGAAGCGTCACTGTGGTGCCTGCTCAAAACCTCGTCGTTCAGGGAGGCGCTTGAGGCGGCCGTGAACCTCGGCGGAGACACGGACACAATCGGCGCGGTAACAGGCAGCACCATGCCTGTGGTTGTAGCGCCACTGCCTGAAAGTTCGTTGCTACTGTGAAGTCCTTTAAGTGCAGCACAAATGCGACAGGTTCACCACAAGTGTTTGTGGCAGACCTGCCAGTGCCAGATGCAGCAAAACTCCGCGCCCCAGTCTCGTGACCAAGCGGGACTAGTCAAGCCCATACTCGCCGATTTTCCGCCACGCCTCGCGAACGCTCCCGCCTGAGGCTTGCCATGCGCAGGAGGGCCGTGGCAGCGACTGGCGGTGTTTCCATTCACGCCGCAGACGGCAACCGCCTGTATCGCCACAAGGCTGTTCTTGGAGCATAGAAGTCCTGTTCTTATTTTGTGCCGCAACCCTTTGCTTTGTCACTACTTAAATCCTATCCTAGGTTGCCGCAAACGGTGGCTGGCCGATAGACTTTCTACTTTGCCCAGAACGGCGGACGGCTGCGAGATAGAAAACCTACTTTGCCGTCACAGACGGAGGCTGGCCGGTAGATTTTCTACTTCACCCAGAACGGCTGTCGGCCGAGAGATAGAAAATCTACTTTGCTGCCGCAGACGGAGGCGGGTCGGTAGACTTTCTACTTTGCTCAGAACTGCTGTCGGCTGTGAGATAGAAAATCTACTTTGCTCGCCGCAGGCGGAAGCTGGCCGATAGATTTTCTACTTTGCCAAGAACTGCTGTCGGCCGGGAGATAGAAAACCTACTTTGCTGCCGCAGACGGAAGCTGGCCGGTAGACTTTCTACTTTGCTCGGAACTGCTGTCGGCCGGGAAGTAGAAAATCTACTTTGCTGCCGCAGACGAAGGCGGGCCGGTAGATTTTCTACTTTGTCCAGAAGTATTGGTGGCCGGGAAATAGAAAACCTACTTTACGATTTAACTGGTAAATGGCCAAAATTATTCTCAAAATACCGGCGAATTGTTGACATGTCCATAATTATTCATAGTAGCATTACTGTAAAATAAATTTTTACGGAGAAATGAAATGAAAAAATGTTTATTTTCTTTGCAGCTTTTGCCATGATGTCAGCGTTTGCAGTTGCGGAAGATGTTGAGGTTGCAAATGAGGACGAGACGGTTGTTGTTGCCGAAGCGGAAGAACCTGCGGCTGCAAATGAAGGCGAGACACCTGCTGTTGCCGAAGTGGAAGAGCCTCCGATTGTTGGAACATGGAAGCTCAGCAAGTACGAATGGACATTCTATGCAGATGGCACTGGTGTAGACCAGGCTGGAGACGCTTTGACTTGGACAACTTCCAAGAAAGGCTATACCATCAAGTTGAAAAAAGTAAAGGTGGCGGCAAAGAAAATCGAAGATGGTAAGATGGTTACAAACATAGGAATCTTCAAAAAGCAATAGTATTTGAGAAAAAGCGTTCGGCGGCAGGCTGGGTTTTCCTGAGCTTTGCCGCCGCTTCTTTTTTATGCACGAAGGCTGTTTGCCACGCTGGAAATAATTCCGTGTGAGGAATTTGACTTGCCGTTTCTAGGACCTTTTGTGCTGTTGTCGTGCACGGTGCCATTTATGGTTGGTGCCATCAGGATTTTTCCTGTTCCGCTGTACACATTCACAAAACCTTCCCCGCTCAATGCGGAGCCGACAAGTGAATTTGCAGCTTTTTCAACAGTAAAATTGAGTGATGAAGACCACGCAATGGCCATATTGCCATCAATTTTTACGCTGCTGTCATCCAAATCAAACTGTATCAGTTCTTCCCGTGGAACAGGGGATTCAAGGACACAATACCCGGCTCCGGAAAGGCACAGGTTGAACAATCCTTCGCCGCCAAGAAGCGCAGATGAAATGTTTGTTCGCCGTGAAATTGACTCTTGGATTTCAGCGTCGCAGGCAAGAAAAAGTCCATCGTCAAGCACGATTCCGCTACCCCATTCATCCACCTTTTCTATAAGCAGATGCCTGTACGTGGGTTCAAGCATAACGTAGCCTGTGCCAGAGTAGAGCGGCTTTACGGCAGATTCTCCGGTTATTGCGCCTTTTACCATTTTGCCCAACAACGAGCCCATGGATTTTACACCCGACTGCATCTGCACATTTCCAGATATCCACTGCATTGCTCCTGCCTGAAGTTTTATTGAATTTCCTTCAAGCTTGCAAAGAACCTGACGCTTCCGCACGTTCATCTGCTGCATAAAATATGAAACAGACGATGTTTCCGGTGTGACGCTCAAATCGTTCTGATGTTCATAAACGGTAAAACATCCACCGCTTTCTTTTTGGGCAATGTTTTTGTTGTCAAAAAAATTGCCGATTGTAACCGTTCCCATAGATGGAATCTCCTTCATTTTATTGATGTTTGGCATTATATCATCTGGCGGTTTAAATTACAACGGGGGGGGGTATAAATGACACGTCAGCAGGATTTTACAAAGGCTGAAAAAACACTGCGCTTTTTGTCTGTTGTTGACTTCCCAAGGCAAATAGCGTATACACATAAAGTATGACTGAAACCCTTAAACAGCGTCTTGTTTGTCTTGCAAATGAATATGAGACAGCAAGTTTTTGCGACAACGACCCTTCGCAGTTCTTGCGGTGGTATGATTTCTCCCGGATTGCAGACGTTGAGTGCGCCAGTTTTATTGCAGCCATGCTTGCGTTTGGTGCGCGCACACAATTCCTGCCAAAAATCCGCGCGATTCTCCAGACGGCAGATGAAGCTTCCGGCTCGATTTCAGCGTGGCTTGCAGAAGGCGCATACAAAACAAGTTTTTTGCACGGCGCAAAAAAATTCTATCGTTTCTATTCCTATGATGACATGCAGAGTTTTTTTTCTGAACTTGCCTCTGTCCTGGAACAGGCCGTTACGCCCGGTGAATTTTTCCGCAAAAAATACAATGAATCTGAATGTCCGCTTCCGGAACTTATAGCCTCGGCGTTTCCAGAATCGCGTCTTGTGCCCAAAGGAAAAAACTGCGCCAACAAGCGGATACACATGTTCCTGCGGTGGATGGTGCGGCGCTCTTCCCCTGTTGACCTGGGCTTATGGACATGGATTTTGCCCAGCGACTTGCTTATTCCGCTTGATGTCCACGTATTGCAGGAGGCCGTGCGCATGGAACTTTTGCCTCCAAACGCTTCCGCCACCCGAAAAACGGCAGAACGACTTACAGCAGCCATGAATGAAGTTTTTCCCGGAGACCCAGCCCGCGCAGATTTTGCGCTGTTCGGACTTGGCGTAGCCGCCACAGGTTTACGTATCTGAAAACCGCAGAACAAGCGGCAGTAGCAGATGAGCGTAGTTGATGCGTTCACCTGCTTTGGCCGTTTCCGATTGCAGCGTGGCAACTGCCGTACAAAAATGCGCCATGTTTTTATGCGGGGCAGGGGGCGTTTATCTGCTAACGCTGTTTTGGGAATTTTGTTTTTTCTATGGATTTTTCTTTGGCGCGTTCTTTGAGTTTTGCTTCTTTTGCGGCGGTCTTTTCATCTTTTGGTTTTATGGTGGTGTCCCATTCCACGTGTACGCTGCGTTGCTCAATGTTGGGAATGCGCAAAAACGTCAGGCATGTTGCGGCGTGAATGGTTATTCCGCGAGAACGGCTCACGTAGCCCACTATCGGGTCGCCCGGAACCGGGTTGCAACACTGCGCGATTGTCACCAAAAAATTGGTGGAGTTTTCGATGCGTATTTTGCCGGTGTATTGCGTTTCCGTTTTTTTGGGCTTGCGGTGCTTTCCTTCGGTGGCGCGCTGTTCGGCAACATGGCGCGAATAGAGCGTGTTCGCGGCGTGTTCGGCTTCGTGCTTGGCAACCAAATCTTTGTCGATAAATGTAGGGTCGTTTGCTGAAAGCCATGCATGGATGCGCTGCCGTGCCTTTGCGGTTTTTACTATTTTGAGCTGGCCCTGCGTGGGGTGCGCCTGAGGGTTTGTGAGCACTTCAACAATCTGCGTGTTCTGTAGCGGCGCGGTAAGCGGAATGATTTTTCCATCGGCTTTGGCGCCTACGATTTTTTCGCCCACCGCGGAATGAATGGTGTAGGCAAAATCAATGGCGTTTGCGCCAGCCGGAAGCTGCTTGACATCTCCCTTGGGCGTAAACACGTAGATTTCATCTCCGAGCAGTTCATTTTTGAGCTGGGCAAAAAACGATTCATCATTTACATGGTTGTCGCGCAGTTCCCGCAGCTGGTTGATTATGCTCAAATCCTGGGCTTTTACCATGTCGCGGTTGGTGCCCTTTTTGTACAACCAGTGCGAGGCAACACCATGTTCGGCAACTGTGTGCATTTTCTGCGTGCGAATCTGAATTTCCAGAGGCTTTCCTTCGCACATTACGGTGGTGTGCAGAGACTGGTAGCCGTTTGCCTTGGGCATTGCGATGTAATCTTTAAAACGTCCATCGAGCGGTTTCCACAGGCTGTGCACAATGCCGATGAGCGTGTAGCAGTCGCCCACTTCGTCGCAAATGATTCTGAGCGCGAGCAGGTCGTACAGTTCGCCTGCTTCTTTATTGCGTTTGCGCATCTTCTGGTAGATTGAATAAAAATGCTTCGCGCGGCTGGTGATGTTCACGTGGATGCCGATGCGTTCCGTTGCTGTGTAGATTTTTTTTACAGCACCTTGCAGGTATTCTTCGCGCTCGTCTTTTTTTTGCGCCACAATCGCTTTGATTTGCTGAAAGGCTTCCGGGTTGGAATATTTGAGGCTCAAATCTTCCATTTCATTTTTTACGTCTTTCATGCCTAAACGTCCAGCAAGAGGTGCCCATATGTCTATAACTTCTTTTGCCACGGCGCGTTGGGCTTCTTCGCTTACTGACTTTAAATTGCGCATTCGGTCAAGCCGGTCTGCCAGTTTTACAAGGATAACGCGAATGTCGTCAACCATGGCAAACAGCATTTTGCGGATACTGTCGGCTTCGTGCAGGTTCTTGCTGTTTATCTTTAGATTGGTGATTTTTGCGGTGCCGTTGCAGATGGTGGCAACGTCTTTTCCGAACTGTGCTTCAATCTGGCCAAGGCAATCTGAATCAACATCGAGGATGTTGTGAAAAAATCCTGCGACAATGCAGTCGGCTCCGAGACTGCTTTCTGCAAGCACACAGGCAACACGCATGGGGTGCAGGTAGTACGGCTTGCCGCAGCTTCTGACTAACGAGCCTGTTTTTTCAATCAAAAAATCCCATGCCGCGCGGATTTTCTGCTCATCGTCCTGTGTGTATAAATCTGAAAAATGAACAAAGAAGGTGTCAATCAGAACCTGCGGATTTGTTTCCGTTGTGTTTGTGTCAAATGTTTCTGTCTTCATCCCGCTCCCCTGCTGGTTTAATATAGCACAAGGAAAAGGCACTGTCAAAACTCGCCGCAGAACGATTCAATAGCAACGAGCAAAATCAACACACCCTAACGCAGAGGCAAGGCTTCAAGCCATGTCCAGCTTAGCAGAAACACGGTATATACTTTTCCGCACAAATCAAAGACGCACTCGGCGGATTTGCGGCCGGTTTATGGCATGTTGTTCAAGTATTGCGCAGTTTTTGATTTTTCGATATACTAAAAAATGAGTGTGGGGTGTTGTGCACCACTTGTTTTGCGGCGATCATATATCGGTATTATGCTGGCTTCCCAAGCCCGACAGGCGGGTTCGACTCCCGTTCGCCGCTGAATGAAAGACCCGTTTTCCGCTTTTGCAGACAAACTCCACCGTTTTACGCAGGCAAATCCTGCGGGTGAGCCTGCGCATACATACACAGAAGATGAGATTCTGCAAATCAAAGTGAATGATGCAGACGAAGCGTTCAAGCTCACTGTTTTGGACACATACAAAAAATACCGTTATCCGTACAAAACGCTTGGCGAAAAATCTTCTGATGCCGCCGCCATCGATTCTGACAAGCGGGAGCTGCTGGCTGCCTACAATCTGTACAAAACCATTCAGGATGCGAATGTCAGTCTGGGTACTCAATACACATTTATCAAAAATGATTCCGTTGTATGTTCGCTCACGGAAAAAGACCTGTACACATATGGTGACAACTTTGTGTACCTGTGCTGTTGGCTCAGATACGAAAATCACGTAACGGATTTTTTTCCTACGATAG
Source organism: Treponema sp. (assembly GCA_022510905.1). Classification (GTDB taxonomy): domain Bacteria; phylum Spirochaetota; class Spirochaetia; order Treponematales; family Treponemataceae; genus Treponema_D. Next base: position 86,577 of record JAFLSN010000005.1, on the reverse strand, counting down.
CCCGCGACCAATCGGGGGATTATCGGCTGCGTTTTGTGCCTGCAAAGCAGTTCAGGCTCGATTCAAAATCAAAAGAAATTGACGCTATAATCCGTCTCTGCTTTTATCCTGGCGAGTCTGCGCTCTAAATTTTCAAGCCTCATTGTGTGTTCAGACCAAATCCGTTATACTCATTGGCACCTATGTCTTTTTATGAAGCTTTTGACGTTGCCGTGTGCGGTGGAGGTCATGCAGGAATAGAGGCCGCGCTTGCCAGTGCCCGCATGGGGCTAAAGACCGTGCTCATCACGCAAAGCATCGACACAATCGGGCGCATGTCGTGCAATCCTTCCATTGGGGGAATAGCCAAGGGAAATATAGTGCGTGAAATTGATGCGCTTGGCGGCCAAATGGCAAAACTGATTGACGATTCAATGATACAGTTTCGGCTGCTGAACAAGAGCCGTGGCCCTGCGGTGCAAGCTCCGCGTTCCCAGGCAGACAAAACGCTGTATGCCCAGCTTGCCCGAAAAACGCTTGAAACAACGCCGAATCTCTGTACATTCATGGATACCGTTGTTGACATACTCACTGTAGCTTCGGAAACCGCGCTTCCAGAGCATTCTGACAGCATTGCAGAGCGCGGCAGCATTCCAGGGGAAGTGAGGGGCAACATTCATGCTGAATATATTAGCGAAGCCGCCAAAAGCGGTATGCGCCAAAAAATAATTGGTGTTGTTACAGAACGTGGCAGAATCATTCCGGTGAGGACCGCCGTGCTCACAACGGGCACATTTTTGGGTGGGCGTATTTTTATCGGTGAATACGATGCGCCTTGCGGCCGCCTGGGTGAAAGTGGCGCGTTCGGTCTTACGGACAGCCTGCATCGGCTTGGTTTTACGACCGGTCGGCTTAAAACAGGAACTCCACCGCGTGTGCTTGGACACAGTGTTGATTTTTCTGTGCTGGAACGTCAAGAGGGAGACGCTGTTGTGGTGCCATTCAGTTTTGAGCATGAACATGTGGAGCGCCCCATGGTTCCATGTCATTTGGTTTACACAAACAAAGAAACGCACGATATAATCAGAAAAAACATTCACCGTTCGCCGCTGTATTCGGGCAAAATCCATGGTGTAGGCCCGCGTTATTGCCCGAGCATCGAAGACAAAGTGATGCGTTTTGCCGAGCGCGACCGCCACCAGTTGTTTGTTGAGCCAGAAGGGCTTGAAACAGATGAAGTCTACATAAATGGTTTTTCATCATCACTTCCCGAAGCGGTGCAGGATGCTTTTTTGCGCACACTTCCCGGTTTTGCGCACTGCACAGTGAGCCGCCCTGGATATGCAGTTGAATATGACTATGTGGAGCCTACGCAGCTGTTCGCTTCGCTTGAAACAAAACGAGTGGCCGGCCTGTTCCTTGCAGGGCAGATAAACGGCACCAGCGGTTATGAAGAAGCGGCTGGCCAAGGTCTTGTGGCAGGAATAAATGCCGCGCTGTATGCCCGCGCCCACAAAACATTGTGCGGCCCGCTGTGCAATTCAACAGCAGATATGGGTGGTGTGCCAGCATCTGCGGAACCGGGAGCGCCACATTACGCATACAATACTTCTGCGCAGGATCTGGAACAAATTGCGCGTGTTTCCTATCAGCAGACGCGGGCTCTGGAAAGTGCGTTGCGCCCCGTGCAGTCCGGCTCTCTGTATCAGATTCCGCAATATGAACCGTTGATACTAGGACGCGATGAAGCATACATTGGCGTGCTCATTGATGATTTGGTCACGCTGGGAACAAAAGAACCATACCGCATGTTTACCGCCCGCGCCGAATACAGGCTTAAACTGCGGCATGATACTGCCGACCGCCGTCTGAGGCAAAAAGCGTTCAACGTGGGGCTTGCTCCAAACCAGCTGTGGGAAAAAACATGTGCAAAATATGACCGGGTTGACCTTGCGGTGGCACTTCTTGCCGAAAATCCTGAAGCAGAACGCCCCGCCGGTACAAGCGAAGCCGAATGGACTCTTGCGCAGGAAGATTTTAAATACCGCTACTACATTCAAAAGCAGGACGCACGGGTTGCCAAGCTGCACCGAATGGAACAGGCTCATATTCCGGCCGATTTTGATTACAGCACAATAGTGGCACTTTCTGCTGAAAGCCGCGCCAAACTTGAAAAAATCCGTCCACGTACATTGGGCCAAGCCTCCAGAATCAGCGGCATACGTAACAGCGACATAATGCTGCTAATGGTCTATCTGCGGTAAATTCGCAACAAAAATCAGATTTTGTTGATGGTGGATTCGTGCGGAAAGGGTACTTGCTCAGCTTCACGGAGCAAAGCCCTGCTTTTGTGTTGCGGCATGTTGATTTTTATAACGATTTTCAGCTTTTACGATTCTATAACAAAAACATTATTTAAGATTATTTTAAATATTATTTGCAAATATGCAAGAAGAATATGTTTGTGATTTAAGATAATATAAATACCCCCCCCCATTGAAAATTAGGCAAAAAATTCAGCATAAAATTATCATAAATTGAAAAAATACAGCGATTTTCTCTATATTTTACACTTTTTTTCTGAAGTATGCTTGCATAAATTGTACAAAGGGTGTATTCTAAATACGAGATACTGTCGAAGGAACGGCAGTGTTATAAAATGAACAAGGAGCTTAGGAATGGCTTTAAAGAAGACGTATTCTAAAGACAAAAAAAGCTGTACAGTAACATTCTCTGTTACACAGGAAGCCGCTCATGGAGCTGAGACTGTCACAATTGCTGGAGATTTTAACAGCTGGAGTAGCACTGAAACCCCCCTCAAAAAAGGCAAAGATGGAACCTTTTCTGTAAAAATTCCACTGCTTGCTGGCAAAGAATACCAGTTCCGCTATCTGCTTGATGGCAAACACTGGGAAAACGATTGGGCTGCCGACAAATACATTCCTGCTCCTTTTTCACATACCGACAACTCTGTAGTTATCTGCTAGCTTTTTCGTTCATTGAATCCCTCCGTGCCATGGAGGGTTTTTTTATGCCCATACGTATTTTAGCACTTTCAGTGCAAAATGTAAATAAACTTAAATCATTGCAAAATTGATGATATTTTGCATTTGTCGGTATTCAATTTTATATTTTTTAAGATAAAAGACTTTAAAACAAACAGAATAGTGGATTCATGCGGAAAGGGCACATGTGCTTCTCAAAGCCGGCCCATTGCTTGTGCCTCGGGGGTGTTGATTTGCCCCGTGTGGCAACGCACGGTTCTCATCATTTTTGCAATCATTTTGAAATCTCAGGTTTTGGTATTACCTCTTGGACTTTGTGGCAAAGTACGATATTCTTTTTGGTATGGACTGTATTTTATTTGAAGATGTAACATTTGCCTATCCTGCTGACCAGGATATTCTTGATGATAACGAAAAACCGATTGTGCCCGCGCCGGTGTTCGAGCATTTTACGGGAGCAATTCCTGCGGGCTTTACCAGCCTTATTGGACCAAACGGTTCTGGAAAATCAACTTTTCTTATGCTTGCCAGCGGACGTCTGGTGCCGCAACAAGGGCGGTGCCGGCTGTTCGGGCAGGATGTGGCCGCGCTTTGCGAGGAGCAGCGAAATCTGCTTGCTTCTGTAATTTACCAAAACATGGAATTTGAATCCAGCCAAAAAGTGTCCGAGCTGCTTTATTATGTTTATGCGAACGGAGCTTTAAATGGGTCTGCCACTGGCATAGCAGGAGCCAGCGATTTATGCGCTGAACTGATTTCTACACTGGAACTTGAGTCGGTACTCGAACACAGGCTTACACACTTGAGCAAAGGCGAAATTCAGCGAGTGTTGCTGGCGTTCAGCCTTTTGTATGGAAGCCCCGCACTTTTTATGGATGAGCCTCTGTTTGCCATGGAGGAACGGCAAAAAAATGTGGCATTGGATTATCTAAGGGCGTATGCCGCCAAAACAGGCACGGCAATGTTTTTTTCTATGCATGAATTGGAACTTACGCGCCGTTTTGCCCAAAAAGTGCTGCTGTTTTATCCCAACCGCGACATGGACTATGGCACTCCCGAAGAAGTGCTTACAAACGAAGCGCTTGAAAAAGCCTATGGAGTTCCAGCAACATTATTGAAACACCAGGAAGACATGACACGGGAAGAACTGCAACAAACTGCTGCTACCATTCTAAAAATGCAAACAATGCAGCATACATAAAAATATGCCATGGATTTGGCATAAAACCAGCACAAACTGTAACACAGGGTGCGCAATACCTATTTTTTTTGCACGCACTCTATAACCGTGAATCCTGTGCCATCTTTATTTAAAAAGCCAAGCACCGTTATGGTTTTGCCTTTTTGGGCCGCAAGAGCATCCGCGTTTACAGTTTTTTTTATTGGTGTCGATAAAATGCAGCACCACCGGGCCTGCTTTGGCATAGGCAGGAACCAGTGTAATCGTGCGACTTTCTCTTTTGCCCTTAACTTTTATGATGCCAGTCAATTCACACAGCTGAACATCATTGTCCGGCACATCAAGAATTTCAACATCAAATGTTGACTCCAGAACTGGAACTGCCGCAGCACCGCCACCTTCACCAGGAACCGGAGTCTTGTCAATAAATTCTTTAAACACCTGTTTTTTATTCGCTGAATCGTTGTTGCCATCTGCAAATATCGCTGTGGCAAAAGCGGCGGCGAGCACTGCACAGGTTGCGGCATTCACCATTCTGTTCATATTCATTCCTCTTTGAACTTACAGGTTCAGTTCTCCTTGGTTCATCAGTGTAAACGATTTTCCGTTTTCGTACACAATCTCGACAGTGGGATTTCGTACAACTCCATCAAAGTGAATCAAAGCTGGAGCGTCGCCGTCATAATTTTCGCCGATGGCAAAATGGCAAGTGCGGAAAGCTTTTTCATCTTCAAGCATATTGCCTGTTATGTTTGCGTTTGGGTTTAGCCCAATGCCCAGTTCGCCGATGTTGCGTGCGTTTTTGGCATACACAGCTCCATGGCCTTTGGGAAGTTTGCCAGCAGATTCCAGTGCAAGCGATTCTTTTTCAGCAGCGGTGATGTCTTTTAAAAGCCGCTTGGCTTCTTCGCCGCCGGTAATGTCAACAATAAAACCATTCTGCACAGTAACTGTGATGGGATTTTTTAAAAGCATATCGCCATCAGAAAAACTCATGCTGCCGTCATACACAATAACGCCTTGTGCGCCATTTGGCACAGAAACCGAGGCGGTTTGTGGCGTTTCTGCACTGTCGCGGATTCCTTCCTGCGGAGCAGAAGCAGGTGTAGCTGTTTCAGTTTTTGCTGATAAAGCAGAGGTCTGCGCCGCACTTTTTCCAACTACGGGAGAAATAAATACTTCGCCAGCCGGAATGTTACCGCCACTTCCCGGAGTGCTAAAATCGCCATTGTCTACCATTGGTGTGCGGCCCTGCACAGGCACCAAAATATCGGTGCCGTTCGGGGCGGTTACATGAACTGAACGAGCACGTTCATATTTTGCACAGATCTTTTTGCAGCGGTCGGCAAGCAGTTTGTAGTCAATTTTTACTGTGCGGTTGAACATTGCTTCGGTGAGCCCCGGCGCCCATACCGCACGCATTGTCTTTTTTCCTGAAAGCAGAAAATCAAACACATTGTCATAGCGCTTGCCATCTTGGTCGGCATATGGTTTGGCAATGGCTTCCATATCGCGGCCAAGCTTGAGCGCAGAAATTGAAAGCGTTACATCGGGCTCGGTTTTGAGCGCACCAATAACGGCCTTTTCAGTGGCATCCAATGTTGTTTTTTTAGGTTGGAACATCAGCACCGGATGTGCACCAGCGTTCTGCGCGGCTGTAAACAAATCTTGCGCCATCCCGGTGGTTTCAGGATTTGCAATGATGAGTACCCGTTCGTTTTTTTTAACCCGGCAGACATCTTCGATAACGGTCTGTGCCGGCGTTTTTTCTTCTTTGTTAAACAATCCCATGGCTATTACAGTTTGTTGTTGAATTTATCTTGTACATAAATGTACACTTGGTCATTTGTGGTGTAAGATGGACTGAATCTGAGCGTTACTTCATTTTGTGTCGCCTCGCCAATATAATGTAATGAAAAGCTGTATGGGCACAAGCCCAGTACCACATTTCGCGGAAACAGCATAGGGCCATTAAAATTCATATTGTTAAAATATCGACTCTGCAAGTATGAATACATATTGGTGCATGACCAGTCCTGCGCAAACAGACTGAATGCATCCATACGGCTTGTTTGGCCTTCCGCAGTGATAGTTCCATCTGCGTTTTTGTTGTACGTAGGCAAGTTGTTCGCTTTGGCAAAATTGTCGCGGAATGCGCATGCTTCTGCCCATTTTTTGACAAGCGAATCAACCGTTTCCGTTTTGCCCGCAAAGCTTTTGATAGCGAGGATAATTGAATCCATGCCAAAATGACTGTTCTGGCTCATTGCCCTTACAAATTCCGGGCCACCGTACTCCCGGGCAAGCCAAGCACCAAATGCATAAATAATTGAATAGTTCGCAGAATCCGTGGGCTCGTATTGCAGACCAAGCTGGCAGTACAAAAACTGAAACGCTGGCAGCCTGGCCTTGGGCGACTCTCCGTCACTTAAATTCAGCTGCTCCTGCATCATGTCTTCGCACAACATCGAAAGCATTTCATTGTACCAGCTTGCGTTGGTGTATTCTTCCATGTTGGGCATAGTTCCACTCTGAATGGGCTTGATAATCTTTTGGTTAAAATGAATCATATGCTGGAATTCATGGAACAGCGTGGAAATAGCCGTTTCTGAAACTTTGCTGCCGCCATCATAGGTTGGATATGCTTTTCCGCCGGTATAGTTGCAGAATGCGGAATCAATGTAAATATATTTGCCAAAATTGGTGTACTTGTTCTGGCCGTCAGCGTTGTCCAGGTAGTCTTTTGATGCAAAATAACCGATAACGCCCACTTCTTCACTTGAACCGTTTGTAATGTGTGAGTCGATTGTTTTGCTTTCAAAATCTTTACCAATGTCATAAATTACAATGTTCACTGCGGTGTCATTTTTTTTATAGGATGTGATGGATTTTGGTTCGCCGGTGCTGTCATTCAGCAGATAGTCGCTTTCGTTACCAAAAATGGAACGCTCGTGGGCGTAATGTTTGGCAAATCGGTCGGCGATGTCTTGTGCCAATGCGCCGTTCACCTTGTTGCCTTGCGACGTGCCTTCTGTAAAATAGATTTCAGGCACCCACACATAGCAGATTGTTTTTCCGCCATATGTGCCAATGGCGCGGAGTTTTACGTTTGTTTGGCTATAGCCTTCAAGCATAGCGGTATCTATAAAAATCTCTTTGGTTCTGGTTCCGACATCGATAGCCGTGTATGTGGCAGAAACCGAACCGCCAAAATCTTGGTCAAGCAGTCGGGCTGAGCCAGAGCGACTTGCCTTGCCAAGATTGCGCAGAAGCTGCTCTGAATAAGTGTCGTGCCAATAGCGCACGGGTGCAAGCGTTTCTGCGGAAAGGTCAAGTCCGGTATCGGTTTTAAGAAGCGAATGGTTGCTCGCCAAAGAATCGGTAGAAAAGCATACCATGTCATTTGAGGTTTTTACTCCAGCAGCATCGATAATCGCGCGGCTTTGATTTCCCAGTTCCCCAAGATTATATTTTGACGTATTTATGTTTGCGAACAGCAGTGTTTTTCCGAGCACATTGCGCAATGTGACTGTTGTTTCTCCAGGAAGCACCTTTCTGACATATCCACGCGGTGAAAGTGTTTCAGAATCATCAACAATATTGTTTGGGTCTTCGGTTATATGTTCGGTGCCACCATTGCTTGCAAACATCCAGGTGCAGCTTGTAAAACTTACCACAATAGCCAGCAGGCAACACGACAATGCAAACCGTGTTGCTCTTGCCGCCGGATTTTTTTTCATTTAGCACCTCACACAGTAAAAATCGTTCAACGTACCATCTGACAAGGCAGCGCATTCACCATAAACCAGCCCAAACTCATACTATTATACTGACAAGTACCCTGTTCCGCAAGGGCGCAGGGGAAGCATTGCATCGGCAACAAAGTTTCCAGCCGGGTCTCCCGAAACGACCGCTACAGCGGCGCATTGCCCTCTGCTGTGTGTTCCGCCGGGATATGTTTTGGGGCGTGCATGGGGCTAGACAAGGTGCGGTGCTTTTGTTATACTGCATATGTATTGGCGTCTTACCCAAGTGGTAAGGGAGTGGTCTGCAAAACCATTATGCAGCGGTTCGATTCCGCTAGACGCCTTGCATTTGAGCGGTGCCTTTCGGTACCGCTTTTTCTTTATGTCCGCCTTCTTTTATGCTGAACTTTTGCGGTGCGGTTTTCCCTTTTTATTTTTGGCCGAACGCGCTATACTTGGTTTATGAAAAAAAATCTTGCGGTACTGGCTGTGTGTCTGCTGTTTCAGAACGTGTGGGCTGCCACAGGAATTCTTACAGGCCAAAAACATATCCGTAGCGTTTCAACCACTTGGTTCGATATTATTTTTCCAGAAGCGAGCGCACAGACTGCGCTGGAACTTGCGTCCGAGGCGGATTCGATCTACCAAGACATTTGCCACGGTCTGGGCATAGAGCCGCAATTCCGTATGCCGGTGGTAATCACTCCGTCTGTGCAGGTGTTCAACGCATACTTTACAAATTTTGACTACAACCACATAGTGCTGTATGATGGGCTACCAGAGCCGTCCATGCAGGTGTCTTCCGAATATGTCCTGAGCACTTTTCGCCATGAACTGACCCATGCCGTTACAATCAATCTTCGGAATGGTTTTTGGCGCACCATCGACAGCGTTTTTGGCGATGTGCTGAACTGGGGCGGCTATGTGGTTATGCCCACGCTCATCAAAGAGGGGGCCGCCGTTGCATACGAAAGCGGGCAGGGCGAAGGCAGGCTGAATGACGACTGGTATCTGCACATGGTGCGGCAGGCAAAATTGCAGAACGACTTTCCCTCCGCTCCCGATGTAGCAGGGGCCCGCGATGTGTTTCCATGGACAAACGCTTCTTATGCATTTGGCGGGCCGTTCGTGGACTGGTTGCAAAAACAGTATGGCATGGAGCGCTATGCCGATTTTTGGTACCGCGCAATAAACATGAAGGCCATCACATACAGCCAGGCATTCAAAGGTGCATATGGAATTCCGCTAAAAGAAGCGTGGCTTGCTTTTAAGCAGTACGTTTTTGTTCCCGACATTCCTTCCAACCCGCTTTTGCAAAATGGCGTGTCAGATTTTTATACTGAATATTTTTCGCGCACAGTGAAAGAAAACGGTTCCACAACTTTTTCGCGCAAAAACTCAATCGGGGCAAGATACACATCGCTTGCCAGCTGCAACACGGGCATTGCGTTTATCGAGGACTGTTCCAGCTCTGTCTGGTTTGCCAGGTACGGCGATAACGGTGAATTGCAGAAACCACGCAAACTGTTTACGTTGGCAAACATGAACAACATAGCGCTTTCGCATGACGGGGCTTTTCTAGCGGTGTCCTTGTACTGCATTAACCATGCGGGCACAAAGCAGGAAGTAAAGGTGTACAGCATGCAGACAGGACACTGGCTAAACCTGCACGAGCAAGGGCTGAGGAACGCGGTTGTTGTGCATGATCCTGCCGGGTATATGCTCGCCGCAATTCAGGCTGAATCCCAGCAGGCACGGCTTGTGCTGTACCGGCTGGAGTTGAGCGGTACCCGCCGGCGTTCTGCCGTTTCTGCAACCTTGGTCGGGAGTATTGACTTTCCGCGTTCCCAGCAGCCTTCTTATCTGATTGACTCTGCAAACGGAACTGTCGCATGCTGGTACAAAAGCGGCATGTCGTGGTCGCTACGCACATTCACCGTTATGGACACAAACAAAATCGACTTTACAGACTATCCGCTGCCGGAGGGTATTCGTCCTCGCGGGCTTTCGTTGTGTGACAGCAGCGATGATGAGCTGGTGTTTTCGTTTGCATGGACACAGGCTGGCACATTTCCCCGGCTTGGTTTTATGCATGTCCTGCGCGAAGGAGTGTCGTATTGCGTCTTGCAGCAGCAGGACATATCAGGCGGCGTGTACACACCGGTTCCAATCCGCCACAGGCTTGCGCCGCACGAGCCTGTAACCGTGGCTTATGCGGGTAATTTTGTGTCAGACTGCAAGCTGCTTGTAATGGACTGCTCGCTCCATTCGTTTGTGACAACAGAAAAGATTGCGGCGCTCAGTCCCATGGCCGTGGGCAACGAAAAACGCACCAATGGCGATGATGGTGCGGAAGATGCGGCCAGCAGCGATGATGCCCGCGAGCAGCTGCTTCTGCGGAGCAAGCCTTACCGTGCGCCGTATTACCACAAAGGAACTCTTGCGCCGTTTTCATTGGTGCCGGTGTACAACTATGATGGCACCATAAAAAGTCGGATTTTGTTTCCGGGAGCCACATGGATTACCAACAATCCGTGGGATGGCGACCACGTTGCGTTTTCTTCGGGCTTTGACCCGGTTTCAAAGGCGGGCGGAGCCATGGTTGCTTTTTTGGGCAGGGCAGGAACATCGTTGTATAACTATTCAGCATATCCTGCGGTGGTGTTTGACGCAGAAGGCTTTAGGCAGGTTACAAACGAGCTTTCGTTTTCTTCGGGTATCAGGCTTGGGAAAGTGCTTTCACTTTTGATGTCTGAATATAACTTTGGCTTTTATGGGCGCGAAAATATAACAGTGCAGTATACTGTGCATGGCGACACTGAAACAGTTGTAAAAAAATCTTTACAGACACAGACAAACATGTATCATGATGAAAATCGTTTGTCGCTGAAGATTTCATCCATTCACGCGGTGGGCTCAGGGCCGTTTGAGCAGTTTGGTTTTTCGCTCATGGCAACATACCGCACGGTGTGGTTCGGAGCTGCGGAATATGACGCGCACAGGTTTTATCAAAACTTGTTCCCCACGGTACAGCTTTCGTTGCCGCGGCTTTTGCCATTCCATTGCGTGCAGGGCTTTACGTACAACCTTCCTGTAACCGCGCAGGCTTCGCTTACAGCCGATGACAGCACTTTTTTGTTTTATACTGCGCAGGTTGTGCTTTTTTCAGCTGAAATACAAAAGGGCATTCCATTTTTTCCAGTATATTGCAATCGCCTTGTTACCAGCCTTTCTTATACCGGCTCATTCAAGCACACCGACTGGGAAAACTTTGCCATTGCGCGTGCCGGTGATATATTCTCTCGGCTTTCTGAATTGCCATACGATGATTCTGTCAGTTTGAAAGTAACCTTGCAGTCTGCCGTCAATACCGGGGCGCTCGCTTCTCCAGATTTTGTGTGGAGCCTGGGAGCCGCGTTTGTATGGTATCCGCACGCAGCTTCTGGCAAAACGCCGTTTGCTGTAAAAGCGGTAATAAGCCTTCCCCTTGCCTTGTGATAAAAATACCATACGCCGTGAAATTCTGCACATTGTGCGCAGTCGCGGACTTGTTCCGCAACGATGGTACCCAGTGGCATAAAATCTCGGTATGAAGTATACTGCTGTCGCTTTATGGAAAAAAAACGGTTTGATTTTATCTGCATAGGAGCTGGCCCGGCAGGATTGACCGCAGCCCAATACGCCGCGCGTTCAGGTTTACGAACGCTTGCCATCGACGAAAGCGTTCCCGGTGGACAGGCGTTGAATATTCATGCACTCGAAAATTATCCCGGACTTTTTCCATCTGCAAACGGATTCACCTTTATCGAAAACATGAAAAAACAGGCGCTTTCGTTTGGCGCAACAATCGTGCAGGCTTCTGTTTCTTCTGTAGACAAAGTGAACGGGCTGTTTGTGGCGCGCACTTTAGATGTGACGTATGAATCGCCTGCGCTTCTGCTTGCGACAGGTGCCAGTCCAAAAAAATTGTGTGTAAGTGGGGAACGTGAATTTTTAGGCCGTGGTGTTTCGTATTGCGCCACCTGCGACGGCCCCTTTTTTAGAAACAAATCCATTGTCGTTGTTGGCGGCGGAGACAGCGCCTGTGTGGAGGCGTTGTATCTTGCCACGCTTTCAGACCGGATAACGCTCGTGCACCGCAAAGGGCAGCTCAGGGCGCAAAAATCGCTTAGCGAAAGACTGGGCAAAAACCCGCGCATTGCGGTGCGGTTCAATACCGTTGTATCAGAAATACGAGGGGCTTCAACAGTGCATTCGGTTATGTTTAAAAACACGCTTACAGGTGCCGAAACCGAATATCCAGCCGATGCGGTTTTTATTTTTGTGGGAATGCTGCCAAGGACCGAGCTGTTCCAGATTCTTCAGACTGATTCGGACGGATATTTGGTAACCAATGAAAATATGGAAACAAACATCGGCGGTTTGTATGCGGCAGGTGATGTGCGTTCAAAAAGTCTCAGGCAGATTGTTACAGCTTGTGCCGACGGAGCCATTGCCGCACATCAGGTGCTGTCTTACGTCAGACTTTTGAACCATGAGGTGTATGCATAATGCGTTGCAGGGATGTTCTGTTTGCACTTTTTTTGCTGATTTTGTCGAGTCCGCTGTGTGCCCAAAACCGAACCGACACGCTTCCTGACGGCATTGATTTTTGGAGCGACTATCCCCATGAACAGCTTGCCATTGCCTTGGTTGATCGCATGAGCGATGAAGAACTGCTTTCACAGATTTTGATGTTTGGCTGGGCTGGCGCTGAACCGGACTATTTGCTGAATACCTGGGTAAGCGAACGTGGCTTGGGTAGCGTAAAGGTGTTCGGGTGGAACACTGGCGATATAAAACTTGTCGCAAAATCCATTGCCTCGTTGCAAAAAAGAGCCGCCGCCCGCCGGTTTAAAATTCCGCTTTTTGTTGCAACGGATCAGGAAGGCGGCTGGATTCGGCATGTAAAAGGTGAAACTTCCGATACGCCGGGAAACCTTGCAATTGGCGCCTCCGGTTATCCTGTTGATGCATATTACGCTGGATTTTATATCAACCGTGAAATTCGTGCGCTTGGAATCAATATGAATTTTGCGCCCACCGTTGATGTGTATTCAAACCAGCGTTCATCGGTGATCGGACCGCGCTCGTTTGGTTCCGATGCAGAGTCTGTTGGAGTGCTTGGAGTTGCCTTTGCATCTGGTTCACTTGCGGCAGGTGTGATTCCCACCGCAAAGCATTTTCCAGGACATGGCGATACCGACTTGGACAGCCATGGCCGGCTTCCGCAGATAAATATTGACTATGACACGTTTTCAAACCGGGAACTGGTTCCGTTCAAGTATTTAATCAAAGAACGCATTCCTGCAATCATGAGCGGGCATCTTGCATTTCCTCAGCTTGAAGCCGACGGCAAACCCGCCTCGCTTTCAAAAAAGATTCTGACTGACATGCTGCGTGGAGAACTCGGCTACGAAGGGCTCATAATCACCGACGACATGATGATGAACGGAGCCACCCTTTACGCAGGCTCTTTGAACCGTGCCGTCAGACTTGCTATTGAAGCCGGTAACGATATTATCATTTCTTCAACTACGGCACAGCTGAACGAACCACTGTGGAGCCGGAATCTTTCGCTTATGAAAAGCGATGCCACGTTTCGCGAGCGCGTAAAAGATGCGGCCCGCCGCGTGTTGCTTTCAAAGCTGACATATTTTAAAAGCGAAAACCATGCCCCGCTCGATCCTGATCCTGCAACAATCGGCGAGCACATCCCCGACAAAGACGGACAGCAGTTTTTTTTGGAGCTGGCCTGCCGCTCCGTGACCGTGTACAAGGGCGAGGCGCTTCCGTTTCATCCCAAGCCAAATGAGCGGGTTCTTATAGCAGGCGTTTTTTCGGCGTTGTACAGCGAAGGAAAAAAGCGCTACCCAAACGCCCGCACATTCCATTTCAGTTATGAATTGAATTCAGACGAAAGCAATTTTGACGAATGGAACGCCACTTCCCTGTTGAATGTCGCAGGCGCGTATGACACCATCATAATCAACGTACACAACGAACACACTGCGAACATTGCAAAAAGACTGCGCTGGTCCGGCAAGAAGGTGATTATCCTTTCGATTATGTCCCCGGTGCATGCGCTCAACTTGGACTGGGCCGATGCCATCATATGCGGCTACAGCTATTCCTGGTATTCGTTTGCAGCAATGTTTGCCGTGCTGAACGGAGAGTACACGCCACAAGGTCACATTCCGCTGAACCTTCATTGAGCGCCGTCTGCCTCATTGTATCGCACCAAACAAAGCCGGACAAAATCCTTAAACGTGGACTGAAAATTTCCGTTCCTTAAAACTCATCACCCTTGAAAACCTGCTTGAACCTGCGCCTTGCGGCTCGTTGCGAAAACAGTTTTCGAGGGCGGTGGATCAGTCCACGCGAGCGGACAATACAATAACCGACTTTTCGCAAACTCAAAGCTAAGATCGGTAACGTCATTTAGGTTGCTGATTTTAAACCTTATTTTCATCTTATAAATCTATATTATGCCAACACTGCCCCAAAATGAAATATAACACCCTCTCACATAGGTCTTTAACATGTCGTTAAAGACGGCTTTAACGGTGCATCACAAACCAAGTTTGACAGTGTGTTAAAGCCAAAGTTGAAGGTGGGTCAAGGCCGAAGCTGAAGGTGTGTCACATTGCAATGTTGGAATAAAAGCGTGCTCGCGTGGCTGGCACTCAGTGTACATGTGAGTGCATGTAACTTGTACTGGTGGGTGGGTGTAACCTGTGCAGGTGTGCGGCTTTAGCCTTTTTCAGGCCGTACATTCACATCGGGGCAGAACCAGAATGAATCAAACCGCCTCAATATGCTTGTGTTTTACATATTTGAGAACCGCAAGCACGATTGCTAAAACCGTGAAAATCCCAACACCGCCCGCTTTTGTCTGATTGTTCATACATGCCTCCTAATGAACATCATTTCCTTTGTGCCTTTATTCTAAACAACATCAAGAAACAGTTAGAGACCATTTTGCCAAGACAAAAAAGGAGGGCTTAGCCCTCCCAGATTTCCTACGCAACCGCCTTGATAATAATCCCGACTATAAACCCCCGCCCCGATGAGAAGCCCGCCGAAAATTGAATTTGTCTTTATGTTTCCATACTTTCCCATAATTATTGAGATAAGATTTTGAACAGTCAAGGCGGACAATCCCATAACAATAAGGAAATCGCTAATCGCCTCCCCTATGGTGATTTCCGCATTCGTCTGTATAGCCCCAAGAACGATGAGAATGCACATGCCGATGCTAAGCCAGCTGACTATACCGTGCGTAAGCCGTGCCACAGCGTAGCACACAAAGAACACGACGTCGAGCGACACACCCCCGCCCAATCCCTCGCCAAAAGCGTTGAGGATTGCGTATATCAATTTACCTATTCCTTCCGCCATTTCCTAGTCTTTATCCCACTTATATTACAGCTCTTCGATACAAACCAACGCACACCACGAGACAGTCATCGGGGCATGTGCCACTTTCCGCGCGAATCGAATTTCATTTTACCAGATGAATCTGTGCTTTATTATTGATATTTGCTTATTTCGTTGAACCAATTCCTGCAAACAGTATGAGCTCGGGGTGATATTCAAAGTGCATGTTGTCAAAAATGTCCCATTTGCCACCCCAAATAAATCCTTCTTGTTCAAAAATTGAAATCACCGATTGTGGCGGCATCCAGCGTTTTGCAAGGGGAGTGAGCATCCAGTCATCTGGATGCTGCTCTTTTGTCCAGCTCCAGAAAATTGCTTTGCCGTTCAAGTAGCGTGGCAGAACGTCGATGGCAATGCCAAGGCTGTGGAATGATTTGCGGTTTGTGCCTTTGATAATCCGCCAATAATATGCGTCTGTAGACTTCAATTCTGCAATAAATGCTTTTACGTTGCTGTCAGTTTTGGCAAGCTCAAGGATTTTTGCCTCAACACGTTTAAGCGGTTGCATAATCCGCTCATGAATGTTCGTTCTGCGTTCTAAAAACTGAGTCTTTATTATATTGGGTTCCAGAGTTTTTCGCGAGCTGCTGTCGTAGAGTGCATCAAAAAAGAACATCGGGGTGCCGGCGCCATCTTTGCGGTTTTTGCTTGAACTGAACCGTTTGACCCGTTCAACTTGTTCGGGTGTAAAATCTGCCGGATCTACAAGCTGCTTTGAATATGGGTGGAGGAGCGTCCAATATTTTTCTTTGTTGACCAGCTCTTCCGCAGGGAGCAGTCTGCCTTTTGCCCAATACAGTGTTGTTGTTTTGTTTTTTTCATCTGCGCTTTGTGCAGGAAATGTTATGTCTATTTTCCAGTCGCCAGCGGTTCGGTCGTAGCTTTTTTCAAAAACAACATCTGGATACGCTTCCTGAAAATATCTAAGATTTGCGATTCCGTACCCGGACTGTGCTGAACAGGCGGTGGCACACAAAAACAATGCAAAAACAAAAAAACGCGCAGTATATGTTGATTCATTCATGGCATTATTCCGTTTTTAAAATAGCAGGCATCGTGCATACGGTTGATGTAATTTCTTGTTTCAGCTTTTTTAATCGCGCCGTAAAGATTTTTAAGATAATACCCCCCCCCTCCACATGTATATTTTGCGCCAAGAACCATCATGGCAAGACATTGGGTACACGTTAGACCGGATGTCTCAAGAAAAGGTTTGCAATGTTTGACAGTTTCTTTTGACCGAACATATATTGAAAACCGCAATTGTTTTTCTGGTTTTATGCAATCATATTTTGCGTTTGGCATCCTCTACCCCATGTGCAGGCACATGAACTTGGCCTGTTTAGACAAAAGCCTTGGCCCTGTTTTTGTCCGCAGCCTATAGCAGTGCTACAATCGAAGCTTCCAGTTTTTGTGGTGTCACAGTGGGGGCAAAACGCTTTACAACTTGTCCTTTTCGGTCAACCAGAAATTTGGTGAAATTCCATTTGATGGCGCTGTTTAAAAACCCGCCACGTTGTTTTTTTAGGTATGTGTACAGCGGGTCTTCGTTTTCGCCGTTTACATCGATTTTTGCGAGCTGGGGAAACGTAGTGTGATAGCGCAGCTGGCAGAACTGCGTTATTTCTTCATGTGTGCCCGGAGCTTGTCCTGCAAACTGATTGCATGGAAAGTCCAATATCGAAAAACCCTTTTCGTGGTAGCGCGTGTATAAATCTTCAAGGCCCTTGTATTGAGGTGTAAAACCACAGCCAGTTGCAGTGTTCACAATGAGCAATACATTGCCTTCATACTGTTTAAGTGAAAGTTCTCCGCCTTTTCCATCTTTCACTGTAAAATCGTATATGCCCATAATGGCTCCTTGTGAAAAAATACTTTATGTGCAATTAAATTGTGTGCAGATTGATATTATACCATTCAATAATATACAAGCTGATTTTAAAAGTCAAGCTCACAAAAGAATATCGCTTTGTGGGCAAAGGGGCATTTCTGCATTTTGTGTCTGGTTAAAAAAGAATTACGAAGTTTTCTGGCATTGCAATGTGGCCAAGCCGGGCAAAATCCACTGGGCATTGTTTTTTTTCATATATCGAATTTTTGTTTTATGCTGAATTTTTGGCCTGCGTTTTTGCCACGTTGAACAAAGCATTTTTTTCATCTATACTAAAACCATGTTTCGGATTTATGTGGAAAGAAAAACCGGCTTTAAGAATGAAGCTGCGCGGATTTATGCAGAAATAACAGGCTTTTTGGGAGTTACCACCGTTACAGGTGTTCGTTATTTAAACCGCTATGATGTGGAAAATGTGGCAGATGCAGTTGCAAAAGCGGCGGCCACACGGATTTTTTCTGAGCCGCAAAGCGATGATGTGTTTTATGAATCTCTGTCGATTTCAGCGGGTACAACTGCGATATTCTGGGAATATCTTCCAGGACAGTACGACCAGCGGGCCGACAGCGCGGAACAGTGCCTTTCATTGTTGCGCGAGGAAATGCGGGCGAGCACAACAGTTGGCACAGAACCACCTCGCGTACGATGCGCAAAAATCGTGCTTCTTGAAGGCAACGTAACCACTGCTGATGTAAAAAAAATACAGGCGTATTTGATCAACTCGGTTGACAGCCGCCTTACTGACGACACAAAACCAGAAACGCTTGCTATGACCGCAGAAACTCCTTCTGACATTCTCACCGTAAATGGTTTTATTTCATTTGATAAAAAAGCTCTCGAAGCTTACCGGGTGCAGCTGGGGCTTGCCATGGATGCCGCCGATATGCAGTGGCTGCAACGGTATTTCAAATCGATTCAGCGTGACCCCACGTTGACTGAAATCCGTGTGCTTGACACATATTGGAGCGACCACTGCCGCCACACAACATTCAACACTGTTTTAAAAAATGTGCAAATTGAAGACGGCCCGTATGCCGATTTGTTCAAAACTTCATTTGAACATTATACCGATATGCGCATCGATTTGTATGCAGGCCGCACAGATAAACCGGTAACGCTCATGGACATGGCATGCATTGGCGCAAAATATCTGAGAAAGCACGGAAAGCTCGATAATCTTGAACTAAGTGAAGAAAACAACGCCTGTTCCATTTACATCGATGTGCATTTTACCACAGATAAAAACGGAAATCCGATTGCTCCCGACAGTCCCGATGCGCAGGAACGGTGGTTGTTGGAATTCAAAAATGAAACGCATAACCATCCCACGGAAATTGAACCGTTCGGTGGTGCGGCAACCTGCATTGGCGGTGCCATCCGCGACCCGCTTTCCGCACGTTCCTGGGTTTATCAGGCGCTTCGTGTTACGGGGGCTTCCGACCCAACGGTGCCGCTTTCTGCAACGCTGCCAGGCAAGCTTCCGCAGAAAAAGCTGACTTGTGAGGCCGCGCAGGGGTTTTCGAGCTACGGAAACCAGATTGGGCTTGCAACTGGGCAGGTTCATGAAGTGTATCATCCGGGGTATGTGGCAAAACGTATGGAGCTGGGTGCCGTTATCGCGGCGGCTCCCGTCGATTTGGTGATGCGCGAAACTCCGGAGCCTGGAGACATTGTGGTGCTGCTTGGTGGTGGCACAGGACGTGACGGTATTGGCGGGGCTACCGGCTCTTCAAAAGTGCACACGGAACATTCTGTAACAACCGCCGCCGCAGAAGTGCAAAAAGGCAATGCAGTTGAAGAACGGAAAATTCAGCGCCTGTTCAGAAACAAAGACGTATGCCGCATGATTCGGCGCTGCAATGATTTTGGTGCAGGAGGAGTTTCTGTTGCAGTGGGCGAGCTTGCCCCCGGTCTTGACATCAACCTTGATGCCGTTCCCAAAAAGTACGAAGGGCTTGACGGCACCGAGCTTGCTATTTCAGAAAGCCAGGAACGCATGGCTGTTGTGGTGCGCAAAACCGATGTTGAGCGTTTTATAGAAGCCGCACATGAAGAAAATCTGAATGCGGTCGTTGTCGCAACTGTCACTGATACAAACCGCATGGTTATGAAATGGCGTGGTGCAGTAATTGTTGACATTGAACGTTCGTTTATTGACACGGCGGGTGCCCCGCATGAAGCCGAAGCGCTCATTGAATCTCCCGCGCCGCAGTCTCCATTGGTGAAGCCGCTTGCTTCCGCTGAAAAAAAACTTGGTGTCCCCTCCGACACAAAAGCCGTGCGCCGTGCATGGATTTCAAACATGGCCGACCTTGCCTGCTGCTCCCAGCGCGGCTTGGGCGAACGCTTTGACGGTTCCATCGGTTCTGCGTCGGTGCTTATGCCGTATGGCGGTGCCCGTCAGTCTACGCCAGAAGCTGGAATGGTTGCAAAAATTCCTGTGCTTTTTCCGCGCGAAACAAGCACCGCAAGTATTATGACGTTTGGATATGACCCGCGCGTTTCAGAATGGAGCCCATGGCATGGCGCGCAGGTGGCGGTGCTCGACTCACTTGCAAAACTTACCTGCCTTGGTGGAAACGCTGCTACCAGCCGACTTACGTTTCAGGAATTTTTTGGCCGCGCCGTTGATAAAAAAACATGGGGCTATCCTGCGGCCGCGCTGCTTGGTGCGCTTGATGCGCAGCGTGCAATGGGCACCGGAAGCATTGGTGGCAAAGACAGCATGAGCGGAACTTTTGAATCCCTCAACGTGCCGCACACACTTGTTTCGTTTGCAGTGAACACTGAAGATGTTTCGCACATTACAAGTGGAGCGTTTAAGCAGGCTGGCCACAAAATCTATTTGGTCAATACGCCGTACTCTGCGGCGCTCGCTCCTGATTTTGAAATTTTCGCGCAGAATGCAAAAACCTTGTACCGATTAAACAAAACTGGGGCTGTGGCGGCCATGTATCCTGTTGGCGCCGGTGGCATTGCCGAAGCTGTCAGCAAGATGGCGCTTGGCAATCGCATTGGTGCGCACATTACGCTCATTCCTGCAAGTGCAACTGCGGCAGGATTAACAAGTGATGAAGTGGGCGTAAAAGATTTGTTTATGCCTCAATACGGTTCCATCATCGTAGAAACAGATTTGAGTCTTGAAAACGAACCTGATTTTGTTTCTGGAACAGTAACGAATATCGGTACAACAACCGAACGCGCCGAAATCGAAGTGTACGGAGAAACCATTGCACTGGCAGAGATAGAGGCCGCTTGGGAAAAAACGTTGGCATTGGTGTTTCCCCCTGTTTCAAATTCTCCGCTTCAAAAAGACCTCCCAGCCTTTGCCGTGCAGGAGCATGAGAGCCTTGCCGCCGCTCGAAAAACCTTCAATACCAAATTGTCAAAGGCAAAACCGAGGGTGCTTGTTCCAGTTTTTCCGGGAACCAACTGCGAATATGACATGGCGCGGGCTTTTTCTCTCAATGGCGCTCAGACTAAAATCTTTGTGTTCAGGAACAGAACACCGCAGGATTTGGCGCAAAGCCTGGAAGCCTTTCAGTCTGAAATTGACAACGCGCAGATTCTTGCATTGGCCGGTGGATTCAGTGCTGGCGATGAACCGGACGGCAGCGGAAAATTCATTGCGAATGTGTTGCGTGAGCACCGCATTGCAGACTCTGTTATGCGTCTGCTCAAACGGCGTGATGGTCTTGTGCTCGGCATATGCAACGGATTTCAGGCGCTTATCAAAACAGGTCTTGTTCCTTACGGGGAAATTCGTGAACCATCGGCAGACATGCCGACTCTCACATTCAACACAATCGGACGCCACATAAGCCGTGTGGTCAGAACGCGGATGGTCAGCGCAAAAAGTCCTTGGGCTCTTTCTGCTTCTGTGCTTGACCCGCGATTGCATCTTGTGCCAGTGAGCCATGGAGAAGGCCGTGTTGTGCTGAAGGCAGAGCTTGCCGAAAAGCTGTTTGAAGATGGCCAGGTGTTTACACAGTATGTTACGGCGCAGGGAAAACCTGCTGTTTCGGAACCAGACAACCCGAACGGAAGTCTTTTTGCCATTGAAGGCATTACCAGTCCTGATGGGCATGTGCTTGGCAAAATGGGGCACAGCGAGCGTACCATGGGCACCGATGCAGGTGGAGCGAGCCTGGATCTTATCAAGAATATCGCAGGAAATCCGCTTGTAAATAAGACTGAAAATTCCTGCCAGAATATTTTTCAGGCAGGTGTGGCCTATTTTGGGTAGAGGTGCATGATGAAAAAAAACAGGTGCCGTTTTGCTTTTGCGCTTTGTTGCATGTTCACTGTGTTTTTTTTATTTGGGGCATGCGGCAAAGGCTGGGAGGATGACCTTGAGCTGGCAAAAAAAACAGCGGCGCAGTCACACAAAAATATACTGCTCGTGTTTACCGGTGAAGACTGGAATGAACCGAGCAGAGATTTTAAAAATTCAGTTTTGAACACAAAGGAATTTCTTTCGGCTGTGCGGCACGAATATGTTCCTGTGAATATTGATTTTTCGCAGAATGAGTATGCCAAAACAGAGTTGCCACCAGATGCTTCTGAGCGGCAAAAAAATGAGGCGCAAAAAATCAAAATTGCCTATGATACTAAAGATGCGCTTTCAAAATTGTACAATGTGCAAGCTTATCCTGCTATCTATGTCACGAGCCCTGAAGGGTATGTGCTTGCCAATGTTCCTTACCAAAGCACATTTACGAATCCCCAGAGTTTTCTTTCAGCATTGGCAGAAAAAAAAGAAGAAATTACAAAAATGGTACAGTTGGTTCAAGCTGTTCCAGGAACCGAGGGGATGGTTCGTGTCAAAGCGATAGATGCCCTGTACGAAGCCACCGATGAAAATTATCATTCACTTTTAAATGACTATATTCAGGAAATGCCTGTGCTTGACCCCGAAAACAAAAGCGGTGTGCTTTCCAAGTATGAACTCCAGATTGCCTACATAAATGCAATGGAAAAAATTCAGCAAAATGATCTGTTTGGTGCTGTGACCTGTTTTGAATCCATATGTGAAACAGGTCATCTTGAAAGCATTCAAAAGCAAGAAGCATACTATTACGCTGCCTACATTTTGGCCGCGACAAACAGCATGGAGTTTGGAAAAATGCTTGACCTGCTGCAAGAAGCTTATGACGTAAATCCAACCAGCGAATATGCCAACCGTGTGCTTGAAGCGCAGGATGCTGTCCGGCTTATGGCTGAACAGGCCGTTATGTTTTCTGAAGAAATGTCGCAGCTCGGTGAAGTGGATGCTCTTGCAGGAGAGTAGCGCATTGGTATGAATGGAGAATCATCCCCGGCCCGTATGTGGGTGCTCTTGGGAATTTCATGCGTACTCATTTTGCTTTCGCTCACTTTTTCTGCTGCCGAAAGTGCCTTTCTTTCAATCAACAGATTGCGTGTGCGATTCCTGCGTAACAAAAAAGATAAACGCGCCGTTCGGGTGTGGCGGCTTTTAAATAACAAAGAGCGCCTGATCAACACATTGCTTGTTGCCAATAACATTGTGAACATAACACTTTCCGCGATTTTGACATACCTTGCCATGAAACTGTTCGGAAATGCCGGCATTGGACTTGCAACGTTTGCAGGAACTTTGCTGCTTTTGGTTTTTGGGGAAATCACTCCCAAAACCATTGCCACCCATCATCCTGAACCGTTCGCATTTTTTATAAGCGGCTTTATTGTGTTGCTTGAATTTGTGCTGGCTCCCGTGGTTGTGGTGCTTACCGGCATTTCCAGGCTTGCGCTTGGAATGTGTGGTGTGCGGCCGCAAAAAAAAGCAGTAACATTCACCGAAGAAGAAATAAAAACATTTATAGAAGTTGGCGGTGAAACAGGCGTAATCGCTAACGATGAAAAGGCCATGATGCACCGCGTGTTCAAATTTACAGACCTTGCCGCAAAGGATATTATGATTCCACGCAAAGACATAATTGCCGTTCCGCTTGACGCAAACTACAAGCAGATTGTTGAACTTTCAGAACGCTTCCGGCTTACGCGCTTTCCTGTGTACCGCAAAGATATTGACGATATTGTGGGAACCATCTACATCAAGGATTTGCTTTTTTACAAAGATTCTGAATCTGACTTTTCTGTGCGGACTGTTATGCGCCCGCCGCTTTTTATTCTTGAAACAAAAAAAATGTCAAGCATTCAGAACATGTTACGCGAAAACCGCCAGAGCCTTGCCGTTGTTATCGATGAGTATTCGGGAACAAACGGAATTTTGACAAGCGAAGATATTGTGCGGGAAATTTTTGGTTCCATAAATGATGAATACAAGCCATATGCGCATCGTGTTGAAATGCGTATACACAATCCGCATGACGAAATTATAAGCGGATTGTTTCGGCTTATCGATTTGAATGAGCAGTTGCAGCTACACCTTCATTCAAAATATTCCGAAACGATTGGAGGCTATTTGTGTGAAGTGCTCGGGCACATTCCCAAAACAGGAGAAAGTATTGAGCGGGAAGGTTTTGTGTTCAGCGTGATTCGAATGGAAGACAAGCGTGTGGCCCAGGTGCGTGTGTATTCACAAAAAGAGGCGGAACAATGAACGTGCGTCTTTTTGTTGAACAGGTGGTATGTCCGTTGGGTGCAATCCTGTTGCTTTTGTTTTGCGGGGCGTTTTTTGCTTCAAGCGAAACTGCATTCACATCGCTTTCAAAAATAAAAACACGACAGATGCTCAAAGAAAAACGGAAGAATGCAGAGCTGGTTGCATTTTTGCGCGAAAATCTTGACAGCGTTATCGCAACGGTTCTTATTGGCACCAACTTTGTGATTACCCTCGCTTCGTCATTGGCAACAGCGTTTATTTCCCGCGTTTTTGGTACAGCTGCAATCAAATATGGAACGGCCGTTGTTACAATACTGATTATTATTTTTAGCGAAATTATTCCCAAAACGTATGCGGGTATAAAATCAGAAGAAATTGCCCAGCGGAGTGCACCATTCATACTTGTTCTTCAAAAGGTGCTGTTTTTGTTGGTGTGGCTGTTTAAAAAATTAGGGCAGCTTATTTCGCTCGTTGAACAGCGTTTTGTTCTGCAAAAGCAACCGCTCGTTACAGAAGACGAGCTGCGTACTTTGCTGGACGTAGGTCAAAACGAAGGTACGCTCGGTGATGATGAAAAAATGATGTTGGATCGCATTTTTGAATTTTCAGACTTACAGGCCCGCGATATTATGAAACACCGTTCCGTGGTGCGTTATGTAAATGTTGAAGATGATTTGCCGACTATTGTGCAGGCCTTTGCCCAGTCGCGATATTCTCGTCTGCCTGTATACGAAGGTACAACAGAAACTGTGGTAGGTGTGCTGCATTACAAGTCTGTGCTGTTCGCCGCAAAGGAAATCACGCAGAGTAAAGATTTTGTGCGCATCTGCATGAGTGATGTATTATTCATTCCGGAAACATTGGGAGCCATTGAACTTCTGAGGCTTTTCAAAAAAGATAGGGAACATTTTGCGGTGGTGCTCGATGAATACGGAAGCAATGCAGGCGTTGTCACTATGGACGATGTTTTGCGCGAAGTGCTTGGTCGCATCACGGATGAGTACGGCATGGCAGACAGTGCACCTGAACGCAGAATCGATGTTGTAGGCACTAATGAATTTATTGTGCCCGGCGACATGAAGCTTGATGATGTAAATGCAGTGCTGAATCTTGATCTTGATAGCGAGAATTTTGATACACTTGGTGGATGGCTGTTGGAGCGTTTTGATGAGCTTCCACCTGTTGGCGCGGTGTACAGCGACAAAAATGCCGCGGCCATTTTTATTGTGGAAGATCAAAGCGCCCGGCGTATTCAGAATGTGCGCATTGCCTTTGCCTGATATTTTTCTATGTACGCTTTACAATCTCAACAATCATTTCGGCGGTTTTATCAAGACCCAGCAGGGAACTGTTGATAAGCAAATCATAGTGGGGCCTGTTTCCCCATGTGCGCTCTGTGAATGTGTTGTAATGGTTTGCGCGGCGTTTATCAATCAGCTTGACTTCACGCTCTGCGCTTTCTTTTTTTACTTTTCCCTGTTCAAGGGAACGCTTTACTTTGTCTTCCAGCGGGGCATAAATGAATACATTCAGAACATCGTGCTGGTTGATAACATCGCTGTGTTTTAAAATATAATCAGCACAGCGCCCCACGATAACGCAAGGCCCTTTCTGCGCCAGTTCAATAATCACCTTGCGCTGAGCATTGAACACTTGGTCTGCCAAGGGCAGCATGGGACGGTGTGTTCCTGCCGGCACGCCGGCTGTTCCTGCGGATACATACGTGGAGCTGAGCAGCAGGCTGTACAGCCAGCCGGAAGAAAGGTTCTGTTCGGTCTTTGTGATAAAATCCGGAGAGAGGCCAGAATGTTCCGCCGCCATGTCTATGATTTCTCGGTCATAAAATGGAATGTTCAGTGCCTTTGCCACAAGCTGCCCGATTGTGTGTCCACCGCTTCCAAATTCACGGCTGATTGTTATGATTTTTTTCATGCGATGCCCCCAAATAAAAGTCAATTAAAAGTTTCAATATGAATTGGAAAGTAGCATTCGGATAGCACATCTTTCACTGTGTTCATGTTTTTTTAGTATACCACACATTTTTGAAATATGCATGATGCCTGCATAAAAATGTGGTTAAAAATTTGAAACATGCAAGGCAGTGCACGGTAGATACTTAAAACAGAATCTGTATGCCGGTAAAAATCGAGCCGGTCAGTTCAGATGCACCGGCATTTTGTATGGGGTTTTTGTCGCCAAGCATGTCTTCCCTGTTTGATTCATATGTGTCGCCATGTATGGTTGAAAGCATTAGCACTGTGGCATGAATAGAAAGCCCCAGGTGGGCGTTCAGCCTGAATGCAATTTCGGCAGCAAATTCAAAAGCACAGAAAAATCCTTCCGGTTTGTCCGTAAAAAAAATTCCGCCTTTGTTGTAATGGTGGTCAACTGAGACAATGCGTACAAAAGGAGCAACAGCCGGCGAAAAAGTGAGCAAAAGAGAAGAAACAGGTTGTATGGTGCACGACAATCCCATCCAGGTAAAAATGGATTTGCGCCAATAGTCAATCTGGACGGTTGTGCCATAAGATGCGTTCGGGTCGTTGTATGAAATTATATTGTCATCGTACTGTATGGGGTCGTACCAGATTTTTCCGCCAGCCGGGCAGGTAAAAGCAATGTATCGATAGCTTGCGCCGACATATGGAGTAAGGAGAATGGTGCTATTTATTTTAAAATCATAACCAAGCCGGGCTTCTGCATTTAAAGCTTTCTGCACGTATTCATCACTGATAGAATAACTTTGTTTGGTGTTGGTTTGCATGAACCAGTCGGAATCATACATGCTGCCGCTGCGTACATTAAAGAATGTTGAGCTTGCCGAAAGATTCAGATGAATGTTGAACAGTTTTGCCTCGATGTTGGCACCGTACAAGAACACAGGATTTTCTTCCCACTGCAAATATGAAGTACGGGTATTTTCCACGCTGGTGTCGTTTAAATACAGGTGTTCGCCCAGCTCTCCAAAACTGACGCCACAAAATGGTTCCACACAAAACAAAAAATGCTCGGAATAAAATGAAGATTTGGACTCGCTTTTTGTGTGCTTTCCAGATTCAGCCTGTACCAATGGCATGCACAGCGCGGCTAGCAAAAACAAGGCGAATGTTATCCGTTCGGTTTTAAACTGAGAATGTATGCCAGTCATTTTATGTATCCAAGAAATGCTCCGATTCTGCCCGTGGCGTTGCGGACAGCGGGTCAACTGTGAAAAGTTTTGCAAGCTGCCTGCGAACGGCTTCCAAATCTTTTGGATATGGCGCGTTTACGCTGAATGGCTCGTAAGAAACAGGATGAATGAATGAAAGAGAATATGCGTGTAGCGCAAGGCGGGAAAGCAGCGGACGCTCTTTGGCAGTGTCGCCATTCCATTTGCGTTTTATGTCGCTCAACAAAACAGGCCGTTGGTTTCCTGAATAGAGCGGATCGCACACAATGGAAAAACCCTGTGCCTGCAGATGTGCGCGAATTTGATGGGTTCGTCCTGTTAGCGGGCGGGCCTCTATCCAGCTGAACGGACCGCACGTTCCCATCAAATAAAAATCGGTAACAGAGGGTTTTCCAAAGCGGTGGCTTACAACTGTACGGTGCCGTTTGTCTCCATCGGGTTGCAGCGTGAGGTCAACTGTCAGATGCTGCCAGAGCGGATGTCCGTGTACAAGGCAGTGATAGACTTTTTTTATCTGGCGCTTTTCAAACTGTTCTGAAATATGCCTGTGGGCGGCTGCTGTTCTGGCGTACAGCACAATGCCGCTGGTGTCTTTGTCTATGCGGTGCACGGCATACAGATGTCCAAATTCCTTTTCGGCACACAGGTCCAGGCGCGGGGCAAGCGGGTCATAGCGGTCGGCAGCAACAAGCAGACCGCTTTTTTTGTTTAGCACAACAATCGCATCGTCAGCATAAAGCACGGTGTAATCGGCGGGAACAGTCATAGCAGAGAGTATACACAAGAAAGCTGTTTTAATCCATATGCTTTCTTGGGCCGATGCCGGGGTCATTGCATGATTCAGCATTTGTGGGTACACTGTGGATACTATGAAAAAGACGCTAGCCGCTTTGTTGTCGTTGCTGCCTGAAGGTTCACTTGACTACACAGTTGTTGCCGCTGACGGAACCGAACAGCCTCTGGCAGTTACCGCCGCCGCCATTATTACATCGCTTGTGTTTGACAGCCGTGATGTTCAGCCGCAGTCATTGTTTTTTGCGTTGCCCGGCACCCATACTACCGGAAATCGGTTTGTTGCAAGCGCCATAGCTTCAGGGGCAAGCGCAGTGGTGTTTCAAGATTCATTCACTTTGCAGGAACAGGCTGACATTGCCCGTGCCATGGAAGCTCGTCCACTTGACAGTGTTGTGTTTTTGCATGTTTCTAGCTCGCGTTTTGCCATGTCTCCGCTTTCTGCCGCATTCTATGATAATCCGTCAGAAAAACTGATTGTATACGGCGTGACTGGCACCGAAGGAAAATCTTCAACAGTGGCATTCATATGGCAGCTTCTCAGGTTGTGCGGCCACAAAGCCGGATTTGTTTCAACCGTACAGTATTCGCTGGGTGGTGAAGCTATAGACAATCCACAGCATCAGACCACGCCTGAAGCAACCATAGTTCAACGTGAATTACATCAAATGGTACAAAACGGATGTACCCATGCGGTGGTTGAATCTTCCAGCCACGGACTTTCACCGCGCACCAACCGGCTTGGTGATGTTCATTTTGACTGTGCTGTGTTTATGAATGTAACGTTGGAGCATCTTGAATTTCATGGCTCGCTTGAGCAGTACCGCAACGATAAAGCGAACTTGTTCCGTGCGTTGGACAAATGGAGCCACAACAAAATAATCGGTGGCGTTCAGACGGAAGTGCCTTCGTTTGGTGTAATAAATCTTGAAGACCCTGCTTCCGAATTTTTTGTTTCATGCACCAAAAAGAAAGTGTTCGGTTTTACCACCGAAGGAAAAGCCGGAAAACAGGCGCAGGAAGAAGTTGATGCAAAGCCGCTGCCACCTGTTCCCGAAGACGTATCGTATCTGTGCGCACGGAACATCGCAGCCACGAAGCTTGGGCTTGCATTCAGCATTCACAGATTTGAATCGCACGATTCCTCTTCTAATAAAAACCTTGTGCTGCATGTAAGGGCTCCGCTGCCTGGAGCATTCAATGCGTATAACATTATGGCCGCGCTGCTTGCCGTGCACGGAACCACTGGAACTCCGCTTGAAACACTTGTTACTTTTACAGAACAGCTCGTGCCTGTAAAAGGTCGCATGACGGCAGTTGACTGCGGACAGCCATTTGAAGTGATTGTTGATTACGCACACACGCCATCTTCATTTGAGACGATTTTTCCGCCTTTAAAAAAACGATGCACGGGTCGGTTGCTCTGCGTGTTTGGTTCCGGGGGAGAACGCGACAAAAAAAAACGTCCGCTGCAAGGAGCCATTGCCGCGCAGTTTTGCGACATCGTGATTTTGACTGACGAAGACCCGCGCGGAGAAGATCGCATGGTCATTCTTGAACAGATTGCAGGCGACCACACGGCCGGTGCCCGTTCCAAAGGAAAAATTGACGGAACAGATTTGCTGCTCATTCCCGACCGTCCCAGCGCTATCCGGACGGCTTTTTCTCTGGCTCGTCCAAATGACATTGTGCTTTTGCTGGGAAAGTCTCACGAAAATTCAATCATTTACAAAGACCGAGCAATGCCCTTTGACGAAATTGCGGAAGCAAAAAAAGCGTTGGCAGAAATTGGATTTCAGGAGGAAGAAGCATGAACATTGTTTTATTGTACGGAGGCCGTTCCGGTGAGCACGAAATTTCGGTATTGTCTTGTGCCGCTGTTGCACGCAAAGTTTCTATTGAACACAAAGTAACACTTGTATTTATTGACCGCGATGGAGCTTGGTACGTGCAGGATGAAACAACCTTTACCGCGCTTAGAAAAAATCCGGTAGCATCGCTTGCGGCTGCCGTTATTCCAAGCAGGCGCGTGCATGTGATTCCTGGCGGTGGCCCCACGGGTGCGTTTTGGGCCGATGGCAAGGTGATTTTGGCCGATGTGGTGTTTCCTGTGCTGCATGGCACGTATGGCGAAGACGGAACCGTGCAGGGCCTGTTGGAACTGGCTCGGGTTCCATATGTCGGCTGCGGTGTGTTTGCTTCAGCTGCCACTATGGACAAAGAATACGCAAAAATCTTGTGGGAACATGCAGGCTTGCCTGTTGTTCCTTATCGCTGCATAAATCGCGCCGATGTGTATGACAGCAAGCGTTATGACCAGAAAGTAAAAGAAGCGATTGGCACTTTGAATTTCCCGCTGTTTGTAAAACCATGTGGTGCCGGCTCCAGTGACGGTGCAGCAAAAGCCACCAATGCAAAGGAGCTTTCTCTCGCGCTTACCGATGCATTCACTTGGGACAACAAAGTGCTGATAGAAAAAGCTATCAACGCACGTGAAGTTGAATGTTCGGTGATGGGTAACACAGTTACAGCGGACGCTGACCATCCCGAAACGCTTCCTGTTGTGTATGGGCCCGGTGAAATTGTTCCTAACCACGATTTTTATGACTATGACGCAAAATACAACGACCCGGACGGCGCCGAGCTATGCATTCCTGCCAAGCTTGAAAAATACGAGCGGGAACGAATCAGAACCATGGCGCAGAAAGCGTATGTCGCAGTGGATGCCTCGGGTATGGCCCGCGTTGATTTTTTTATCGACCGTGACAATGGTTTTATATATCTGAACGAGCTGAATTCAATTCCTGGCTTTACCAGCATCAGCATGTTTCCCAAGCTGTGTGAATCGGAAGGACTCAATTTTGCAAAGTTGCTTGAAACATTGTTTACTCAGGCTCGCTATCAATTTTTGACCCGCACAAAGTTGCGCACAACACGCTAGGTTTGGAGAGGTGAATGGAAGCCGCGCATGTGTATCCAAAAGGTTGTGCATTCTCTTCGCTGGATGAAATTGCCGGAAAGCGCGTAACCGTGATGGGCTTGGGACTGAATGGTGGTGGCGAAGCCTGTGTGAGATTTTTTTTGCGGCATGGTGCATATGTAACCGTTACCGACATGAAAAACGCCGAGCAGCTTATGCCAACAATCACCGCTCTAAAAGCTGATTCTTCACTTGACCATTCACGCCTTAGATATGTGTTGGGCGAGCATCGGCTGGAAGACTTTTCTGGTGCCAATTGCGTAATAAAAAACCCGGGTGTCAAATTTGAAGGCAATCGTTTTTTGGCGGCAGCTCATGCAATCGAAACTGACATAAGCATCTTCCTTGCGTTCACAAAAGCGCCGATAATTGCAGTTACTGGTAGCAAAGGAAAATCAACTACTGTAAGCGCCATTCACTATGGATTGTGCAAAGCTGGATTCACGGCCTTTTTGGGTGGCAACATCACGGTGAGCCCGCTTACATTTTTGGAACAAACAAACGAAACAACGCCCGTTGTGCTGGAACTTTCAAGCTGGCAGCTGGCGGATTTGCGCGGCCGAGGTTTACTCAAACCTGCCATTTCACTTATTACCAAAATCGTCAAAGACCACCAGAACTGGTATGGCGGCATGGCTCCATACATTGCGGATAAAAAACTTATCTACGCCGACCAGACCTCAGACTGCATCACAATCCTTGACGCGGATCCAGACGACTACCTTGTGGATTGTCCTTCTCCCAGGCCGGGTTGCTCCTGCTGGGGCGATGAGTTTGCCTCTGAAACAAAAGCCACCGTATTTCGGTACAGCGCCGGCGAGCTTGCCTCAGGCCAGTGCGGGGCATTTCAAGTGCTTGTGGATAACGAGATTCAGGGCCGGGCACGACTTCCTTTGTTTCCGCAAAAAACAGAACGCATCATGGGAGCGCTCAAAGTGCCGGGGACGCATAATCGGATCAATGTTCTGAATGCGGCGCTGGTGCTTTGCATTATGCGGGTTGAACCTAAACATTGCGAACAGATTATGGGAACTTGGCAAGGGATTCCACATCGCCTGGAGCATTTTTATGATTGGAAGAATCCTGCCACTGGAAAAACTGTCGCCTTTTTTAATGACAGTTGCGCCACTGTGCCAGAGGCTGCCGCTGCCGCAGTTCAGGCATTTGAAAAACCTGTGGTACTTGTGTGCGGTGGCACCGACAAGCAGCTTGATTTTTTGCCGCTCGTACATGTGTTAGATGATAAAGATTCTAACAGTGTTCCAGAAACTTGTACCATGCGTCATCCGCTTGCAACCTATCTGCTTGCTGGGTCTGGCACAGATAAACTTCTGGCGCTTCTTGCGGAACGGCACACGCTGTGTCACGGTCCGTTCGATTCGCTTTTCAGCCTGTTGCAGGAACTCTGGCACGACTTGATTAGCCTTCCGCATTTGCAAAAAACCGAAGTTGTGGTGCTTTCACCAGGTGCCACATCATTTGGCATGTTCACCAACGAATTTGACCGTGGCACACAATTCAAACAAATAGTGCAAAATTTGTTTTCTAAAGAAGCTGAACCGCACGCATAGCTGGTAGCTTATGGCCGTATCGGTTTTTAAATTGCGCCGTTATGACTATCGACACGGAGTGCAAATTTGCTTATATTGTAAACGAAGGGCTTTTACAAAGTGCCTAATATGAACCGAGGTATTCATGAGCGATACAAACGACAACCGCAAAAAAGACAAAAACAACGATGACCCATATAACTTCTTCAAGCTTTCGGTGGAACCTGATGACAACGATAAAAAGAAAGGTCCGCAAAGTCCCAAGCATCTGCCGTTTTGGAGCATATTGATTATTACGTTTGGCGTTTTGGCACTGCTCAATATCATGTTTTCGTCGCGGCCAGAAAATCTGGTTGATTTTTCTGAATTCCGCACCATGATTGAAGACGGGCGCATTGTACGGCTTGAAATGGGCGATACCTATTTTATCGGATATGGTCCTGGCGCTTCGTCAAGCGCTTCCAGGGGAACATCGCTTAACTTTTTGCGTTCTGAATCCTCGGGAGAAAATATTTACCGCACGGTGGGAGTGTGGTATCCAGGTTTTACTGAATGGCTCAACGAAAAAGGAGTTTCGTATAAATTTGTTACCAAACAGAACAATTATCTTCTGCAAATGCTGCTGAATTTCATCGTTCCTATTGCATTCATTTTTCTTATGTACTTTTTGTTGCTCCGAAAATTTGGTGGTGGCATGAGCGGCATGGGAAGTTTTTTTGGCGCAGGTGGATCACGGAGCAAAGCGGTTGACGAAGGCAAAGTCAAAACCAGGTTCAGCGATGTGGCTGGTGTTGACGAAGCAAAAGAAGAGCTGGTTGAAGTTGTTGACTTTTTAAAGCAACCAAAAAAATATACTGACATCGGTGGAAAAATTCCAAAAGGCGTGCTTCTTGTTGGACCTCCAGGTACAGGAAAAACCCTGCTTGCCCGTGCAGTTGCTGGTGAGGCTGGTGTTCCATTCTTTAGAATCAGCGGCTCAGATTTTGTGGAAATGTTTGTTGGTGTCGGTGCAAGCCGTGTGCGGGATCTGTTCAAATCTGCCCGCGAAAAAGCGCCATGCATTATTTTTATCGATGAATTGGATGCCATCGGAAAAAGCCGCGTAAACAACCTCGGCGGCAATGACGAGCGTGAACAAACCTTGAACCAGCTGCTTGTTGAAATGGATGGTTTTGACAATGAAAAAGGACTCATCATTCTTGCGGCAACAAACCGTGCCGATATACTTGACCCAGCGCTGCTTCGTCCTGGCCGTTTTGACCGACAGGTGCCGGTAGAGCGCCCCGATGTCAAAGGTCGCGAAGCCATTCTGAGAATCCATGCAAAAAATGTAAAACTTGAAAACGATGTGGATTTTGACAGCCTTGCCCATGGCACCACAGGTTTTGCTGGAGCTGACTTGGCCAACATGGTGAACGAAGCCGCATTGCTCGCAGTGCGCAACGGCCATTCCAAAGTGACCATGGAAGATTTTAACGAAGCCATCGATAAAGTGAGTATCGGCCTGAAAAAAAAGACCCGCCGCGAAAACGAAAAAGAACGCAAGGTCGTTGCGTATCACGAAAGTGGCCATGCACTGGTGGGGGCGTTTACGCCTGATTATCCACCAGTGAACAAGATCACGGTAGTGCCACGTTCTCATGGCATTGGCGGCTTTACCCAATACCGCGAAGAAGAAGAAAAGACGCTCCAGACGCGGAAGGATTTGATTAACGAAATCGATGTTCTTTTGGGCGGGCGCGCTGCGGAACAAGTGGTGTTCGGTGAAATTTCAACAGGAGCCGCAAATGACATAAGTCGTGCCACTGCTATAATCAAAAGCATGATTACCGATTATGGTATGAGCGAGCGGTTTAAGAACGTTACACTAGGAAAAGGTGGGCGCGGTTATGGTGGTCCGCAGGAACCGGAACTCGTGCGTGAATTTTCTGAAGACACGCAGAAGTATATCGATGAAGAAATTGCCCGCATCATGGATGAGCGCTACACACATGTGCTTTCACTGTTGCAAGGGCACCGTGAATTGCTGAACTATATAAGCGAGCGTCTTCTTGAAAAAGAAACCATGGACGGCAAAGAATTCGAAGAGATCGTCAAGGCCGAAAATCACTGTGCGGAGCTGGCAGCCAAAACTGGAGTCCAAACAGAAAAGGCTGAATCGAATGCTGTGGGTATGCAAAATGAAAACAACGGAAACAATACTGAAACCAACACCTCCAAAGCAGCGCCCGATGATGCCGTCATTTCCAAGGAAAAAGCTGAGCCATAAAATCCCGAAAGCAGGCAAATGCTGCAAAACAACGTGCTTGACTGGCGCTCGGCAGACTCCGCTATTTTACAACCTGTCTGTCGGCAGTGAGCTATGTGCGGCATTATTCAGTTTCATCGCGGACGATGCCCAATATCGCGGTGCCGAATCTTTCGGCTTTTGTTTGGCCAATTCCGTGGCAAAGTAATAATTCCTGTTCATTTTTAGGCTTGTTCGTTGCGATAACGGCAAGTGTTTTGTCGCCAAAAATCACATAGGGTGGCACATTCAGTTCTTCAGCAGTGTGTCTGCGCCAGATGCGGATTCTTTGTGCAATCCGTATGGCACATTCATCACTTTGATCGATTGCGGCAATTGGCTTTTTGGGTTTTTCAAAAACTGGGTGCGATTTTTTTTGAGCCAGAAACTGCACTGGCAAAAAAATGGTGCGCCGTTCATAAAGTGCCTGCCGTCCATATTCAGTTACAAAAAGCACAGAATGGTCTTCGGATTTAAAAACGTAGTCTGCCTCGATTAAGCACTTGCACAATTCCTGCCAGTCTCGTTTGCTTAGTTCTTTTCCGATTCCCCATGTGCTCAGACGATTGTGTCCGTTTTCAAGAATGCGTTCTGTTTTGGCTCCCAGCAGAATGTCACTGATATAGCTTATGCCGTATGTTTCGTTTGTACGCAAAATGCAAGAAAGCAGTTTTTGCGAAACAATCGTTACATCAGATTCTTGAATAGGCCCTCGGGTGCATAAATCACAGCAGGTGCCAGTTGTGTTTTCTGGAGCACGGTCGCCAAAATACGAAAGGAGCACCTTTCTGCGGCATGTGCGGGATTCAGCATAGGATATTATGCCCTGCAAAAGTCGCTCCGCTTTTTGTGAATCGGCGCTGTCGTCAAAAAAGTATCGGATTTTCCGAATATCTTGCGGACTGTACAAAAGCAGTGCTGTTGCATCAAGGCCATCTCGACCGGCGCGTCCAATTTCCTGGTAGTATTGCTCAACAGATTTTGGCATGTCATAATGAACAACAAAGCGCACATCGGGTTTGTTTATTCCCATGCCGAATGCCAGCGTGCACACCATCACATTTATGCGGTCATGGATAAAATCATTTTGATGTTTGCTTCGTTCGATGTCACTTAATCCTGCGTGATAGTTTATCGCATTGATTCCGTTTTTGGTTAGTCGTGCCGTGAGCTCGTCAACTGTGCGGCGCGAAAAACAATACACAATGCCGCTTTGGTTTTGGTGTTCTGATAAAAATGAACACAGCTGAAAAAAAGCATTTTCTTTTTTTTGCACTGAAAGATAGATGTTAGGTCGATTGAAAGTTGAGACAAGCACGGCTGGATTCTGCAGATGCAGATGGCTGATAATGTCTCGTTGGACACGTGCAGTCGCAGTGGCAGTAAGCGCAAGACAGACTGCACGAGGAAACTGTTCACGAATTGCAGCGATTTCAAGATAATCTGGGCGAAAATCCGGGCCCCATTCGCTTATGCAATGGGCTTCGTCGATGGTAATGCAATCAACAAAAACTGCTTCACTGTGGAGCAAATCCTGTATGCGTCCGCTGTTCAGCCCTTCAGGTGAAACATATAACAGCTTTGCTTTTCCGGTGCGAATTTTTTCAGCGTTGGCATTGTATTTTTCCCAAGCGAGGCTGGAATTTAAAAGCACGGCCGGAATGCCGAGCGCTTCAAGTTGGCTTACCTGGTCTTGCATAAGCGCAATCAACGGCGACACAACCACAGTGAGTCCGTTTTTTATGAGGGCAGGAATTTGGTAGCACAGTGATTTTCCACCGCCTGTTGGCATGACCGCAAGTGTGTCGCACCCTGCGCAGACATTTAAAATCACTTCGCGTTGCAGCGGGCGAAAGCTTTCATAACCGAACACCGTTTTTAAAAGTGTTTCTGGTGATTTTTGTTCATGATTGGTTTCCGGCATGGATTTTAAAACTCCTTTAAATTCGGCTATGCTGGTTTCAATCGGCAGGTTGTCTTCTGTGCTGTCAGTTACCAAAAGCGCAGTGTTTTCTGCAATGCATTGAAAGGCACCTCTAAGCCAAGTATAGCTTATTTTGTCCATAAAATCATCCTCCGCATAAAAAGCCTTCGTGCATGGATGGCCGCAAAAAAAACAATGCCATGTCTACAGGTGGAATTGCTTTAAAATAAAATCCACTCCGTTGCCTCCCCCTTGCACAGAACCGTGATTTTTGATATACTGATATTGATTAATGCGTTTGTGTTTCAGACGCATACTTGTATTTCTGCCGGCTTGGTGGAATGGTAGACACGAAGGACTCAAAATCCTTTGCCCTCAAAAGCGTCTGAGTTCAAGTCTCAGAGCCGGTAACCGCCTGATGTATATTGCATCGGGCTTTTTATTTTTAAGTGAATTGACTTGCGGCGTTATCATTCTAATGAAAGCCCTCCTTCGTTTTTACGATACGAAATCGCTTCTTCCATGCAGGTTGAATTTATGGTTTCTTTTTGTGCCATATCCGCAATGGTTCGTGCCAGTTTGAGACAGCTTGCTACCGCTCGTGATGAAAAATGGTATGTACTTTCTGCGGCGCGGAGCAAAGCGTCTGCGTTATCTGTGCAGGAACACCAAGTGGAAATTTCTGCTGGGCCAAGGTGTGCGTTTCGCTTTTTTTGCCGTTTGTGCTGTATGGTTACGGCATGTGCTATAGGTATCTGCAAATCTTTCATGTTCCAGCCGTGTGGTGATGTTTCTTTTGCCTGTTCAACCGGTATACGTATGTCAATGCGGTCGAGTAACGGCCCAGAGAATTTTTTCCAGTATTGTTCGATGCTGTGGGCCGAACAAAGACACAGCCGGTGGTTGGATCCATAAAAACCGCACGGGCATGGATTGGTTGCCATGAGCAGTTGGAACCGTGCTGGAAATGTAGTGGAACGTCCTGCGCGGCTTAAAGTAATCATGCCACTTTCCAATGGAACTCTAAGCATCTGGAGCACCGAGGTTTTGAATTCTGCTGCTTCATCCAAAAACAGCACACCGTTATGGGCAAGTGAAATTTCGCCAGGAACACAGTGTGGGCCGCCACCGCACATGCCTTCGATGCTTGCCGTTTGATGTGGCTGTCGAAACGGAGGTATACGCACCATGGAGGCTCCTGGTGGAAGTCTGCCAGCAATAGAATAAATTCTTGTAACCGGTTGGGCAGTTTCGGCAGAAAGCAGTGGCAGTAACGAAGAAAAACGTTGGAGCGCCAATGTTTTTCCGCAGCCGGGTGGACCATATGCAAGCAGATTGTGTCCTCCTGCGGCGGCAATTTGCAGTGCCCGAATCAATGCGGGTTGTTCAAAAACTGTGCTATAATCATTTGTGCTATCGCTCGGTGAAAACAGCACTCCTTGTATGTTGACGGCTCCTTTTGGAATTCCGTTGCGATTTTCATTTGTGGCGCACGATGCGGAAAACAGACTGGCATCTGAAAGTGCCGCAAATGCTTCTGAAAGATTTTTTGCGCCATATACCCGCATTCCTGGCACTTCGCGGGCTTCATCTGCATTCATGGCAGGAACGATGCAGTACCGTATTCCAC
This sequence comes from Treponema sp., assembly GCA_022510905.1. GTDB lineage: Bacteria > Spirochaetota > Spirochaetia > Treponematales > Treponemataceae > Treponema_D. The sequence continues at coordinate 48,379 of JAFLSN010000005.1, read as the reverse complement.
TTGCACTGGCCGTGCTTGCCGCCGCATGGATTCCGCGTACTGCACGGATGTTTCCGTTCAATTCAAGTTCACCCATAACCAAAATTTGTTCTTCAATTGTATGGCCGGATTCTGTGTCTTCCGATGCGACGGGTTGGTCGCAATTTTTTTGCGCTGAGCTGCTGGCACAAAGCACTGCAAGCGCAATCGCCAAATCAAATCCAGCGCCTTCTTTTTTTACATCGGCAGGTGAAAGGCTGATGAGAACTCTTTCTGGCGGAAAATCAAATCCGCTGTTGCGAATGGCGCTTCGCATCCGTTCCCGTGATTCTTTGACGGCTCCATCTGCCAGCCCCACCAAATCAATCGCAGGAATTCCACGCCGTATATCTACTTCAACGGTAACAAGAGCCCCTTCATAACCAAATGGCGAAAAGCTTATTATCTGCATATTTGTTCCTGTTAAAAAGCTGCGGTAAAATGCACCATGCGTTTGGCTGCATTCCCTTGTAAGAAATATGTGCATTGCAATAATGTTTTTTACCACACTTTTCTTGCATTCAAAAAAAAATCAGATTACAATCAGCTTATGTATACAAAAAAAAATCTGAACATAATGCTGCTGTGCAAGGTGGTTGACAATTATGGCGACATCGGTTTTGTGTATCGGTTGTGCCGCGCACTTTCTGATTGCGAGCCTTCATTTTTGCTTTCGCTGGTGGTTAGCGACCTTGATGCGTTTGCGATGATTGCTCCGGGTGTTGATTCAAAAAAAACGATTCAGGATTTTTGCGGCTGGACAATTCTTGACTGGGATGCCGCCGAACCATGCTGCACTTTTTTTGCCCAGAAACAACCACAAGTCATTCTGGAATGTTTTCAGTGCGGAAGACCGCAGTGGCTTGAAGACGAATTATTTTCTCCTGAACAAAAAAAAGTGGTTCAAATTTTCAATATTGAATATTTGACTGCCGAGCCATGGGCAGATGATTTTCATCTTTTAAAATCGGCAACGCGCTCTGCATTTGTAAAAAAGCTGAATTTTATGCCAGGCTTTACCGCACAGACTGGCGGCCTTGTGCTTGACCGTCCGTTTGTGCAAAGCATTGAAAATGCACAGGCTGCGATTTCGCAGTACGCTCCCTTTGTGCAAAAATCTGTGTGTGCTGTGCTCAAAGACACGCGCGCAATTTCCGTGCTGTTTTTTTCATATGAACGAAACATGGAACCGATATGCATGGCGCTTTCTGCTTGGAACGCTACCGTGCAAAATGAGCAAAAAAGCGTCCATGTGCTGCTTGCTTCTGGAAAGAGCTCAGAGCCATTTTTTAAAACTGCCTGTGCACTGAAAAGTCCATTTGCATTTACCAAGCTTCCTCCGCTTCCACAAACTGCATGGGACGCGCTTTTGACCCGGTGTTCTTTTTTGTTTGTGCGCGGTGAAGATTCATTTGCCCGGGCCTGTCTGTGCGGCGTTCCGTTTGTATGGCAAGCCTATCCGCAGGAAAATGAATTTCAGTTGGTAAAAGTCCATGCCGTTCTTTGCCGCATGGAACCGTTTTTTTTTCAAGAAGATTTTGCCTTGCTGTCACAGGTCTGGTTTTGCTACAATCGTACCGCCGCTCCATTAGGAGATGAAGCCAAAGAATTATGGCACCGTGTATTCACTGCAAAACCAACAGATTCTGCGGAACAGGCTCGTTCTGCACAAGATAACGCGCCAGAGGTTTCGCAGACTGAATCACATCTGGCAAACTTGCTTGTAAAACTATTTCTGCGCGTACCAAAAATGCAGGCGGGATTCGCAACCTTTTCACGCTCGTTACTTGCAAATGGCGACCTGGCAGCACATCTGGTTTTAGCCATCCACAGCTTGCATGATTTATTCTGAATGTGTACAATAAAGCTATGGTTGGATTTATGCGTGCTGTGCGGATTTTTATTTTATTTGCAGTGGTCATGATTTTCTTTTCTTGTGGAGATGGATTTTTTGATGACGACCGGGACTTTTATGTGATAAATGAATCGGCAACAACCGACGTCACGTTTTCTGTGGGAGACAAAACCCATACGGTTGCAAAAAAAACATCACTCAAACTCAGGCTTAATCAAGACAACGATGTGACCCTCGCCAAAACAAATCCGCGTATTCGTGTGCAGCGAGAAGAATATATCATAACCTTTTTTGACATGCCCGCATATTCTTGGAACGTGTATAATAAATCTGGCGAAAAAATAGAACTTTCCGAAGCAAATGGAATGCTTGGCGAACACAAAAACGACACCTTTGAAATTCTAGCTGATAACGAAGAACCTGTTCAAATTTCGGTATATACATTGAAACCCCAGTTTTTTGCAAAAGAAAAGGACTCTGACAACACCGATGCTTTTCGCTCCATTACTGTTGATACTTCCGTGCATCCATACCGCTTGTTTATACAGTGAATGCACAGAATTTTTAGCGCTCTGACTTTTGTTTTATGCCGACCATGCATGCCGTGCTTTTGTGGGCATGACCATGGCGTTTATACTTTGCCAGGCAGAATGAGGTTAAGCCGCGCTTCTTGTTCCAGACATTGCCATCATTTGCTATAACCAGCAGAATTCAGTGGTATGTTTTAAAGTCATTTAGATTGACTTTCAGAAAATTCATATGCTGATGTTTTTATCTAACTGAGTTGATTTGCGCGGAAATGGTGCATACCATACTTCTGCAAAACCAGCCACTGGCTTTAAGCCTTGCTTCTGCGCCGAGGTGTGTTGATTCTATCTACAGTATTTTGTATCATGTCTGCAAGGAATAAAAATGCTCACACCGATAATGTTTGTTATTGTATGCCCGCTTTTGTTTTTGGCTGGCTTTGTGGATTCCATTGCCGGTGGGGGCGGACTTATTTCTTTGCCGGCGTATTTATTCGCGGGGCTGCCAATACACACTGCGATTGCCACCAACAAATTTTCTTCAACATTTGGTACAGGCCTTTCAACTGCGAGGTTTATAAAAAACAAGCTGGTTGTTTTTCATCTTGCGATTCCTGCCGTGCTCTGCGGCTTTTCGGGTTCGGCTCTGGGGGCCAGGCTTTCGCTGCATATTTCTGAACACATGCTAAAGTCGCTTCTTGTGTTTGTGCTGCCTGTTTCAGCATTTTGTGTGCTGAACAGGCGACTGTTCAAAGACCGTGGAGCCACTCAGGTTGTGTGCAATCGCCGCACCGTTATTTCTGTGGTTGTAGCCGCATTCATTGTGGGAATATATGACGGCTTGTACGGCCCGGGAACAGGAACGTTTCTGATTATCGCGTTTACATTGTTTGCAAATATGGGCGTTGGTGCGGCAAACGCCCACACAAAGGTTGTCAATTTTTCTACAAATGTGGCGGCGCTTGTTGTTTTTATCATGCACGGACAGGTTCTTTTTCCGCTGGGAATTGCCGCAGCAGTTTGCAACATGCTTGGAAATTATTTGGGCTCAGGTCTTGTCCTCGCAAAAGGAACGCGCGTTGTAAAGCCTATCATTATTGTGGTGCTGGCGCTGCTGCTTGCAAAAATCATCATCGGATTTTAACTTTTTGTGTGGCGCTGTCAGTAAAAATAAACTGTGCCGTGGTTTCCGTTCAATTTATGCGGCAGATATATTCATATTGCGATATTACGGTCGTTTTGGTAAATGCTGAATTTGCTGATTCATTCAAATGAAGATTCAGCTCACTCCGATTTAGACGCGAAGTGAGCTTTTGCAAAAGCACGGTGAATTTTGCCGGTGAGAGGCCAAAACACCGTGCCGAGTTTTTATGTGCGCGGAATGCTGTTTTTGGCTTCACGCTTTTTGAGCAAATTAGAAACAATTATCGTGCAAGAAGCATCGCCCGTGATGTTGAGCGTTGTGCGACCCATGTCAAAAATTCTGTCAACACCGGCAACAAGTGCAATGCCGTCCACTGGAAGCCCTGCGGATGTTAGCACCATTGCAAGCATGACCATGCCGGCTCCGGGAACGCCGGCTGTGCCCACAGACGCGAGCGTTGCGGTGAGCACTATGGTAACCATCTGCGCAAATGTTAAATCAATGCCGTAGCAGGCTGCTATAAAAATAGCGCACACACCTTGGTAGATTGCAGTTCCGTCCATATTGATAGTTGCCCCGAGCGGAAGCACAAACGATGACACCTCCTTTGAAACACCAAGTTTTCTGGTACATTCCATATTCAATGGAAGCGTTCCCACAGAAGATGCTGACGAAAACGCAAATGCCATGGCAGGTGCCATTTCCTTAAAAAAGCGGGCGGGTGAAATTCCCCCGAGCGTGTAAACGGTAATTGAATACACAATAACTGCGTGCAGAATGTAGCACAAGTATGCAGCGAGCAACACCTTTGCAAGCGAGCCGATCACCGCCGCTCCGTTGGAGGCAATCACCGGGGCAAGAAGGCAGAACACACCGATAGGAGAAAGCTTTAAAATCATTTCCATGCACTTCATGAAAATTTCATTCCAGCGAGTGATTGTTGTAATCGCAGGTTCAGCTTTTTCGCCCAGCAGAATCACGGAAAATCCGATGAGAAGTGCCATCACAATTACTTGCAGCATGTTTGCTTCGGAAATTGGCACAATGAAATTTGACGGAAAGATATTCACCAGAACATCGAGTGGCGATGTTGCCTGTGGTGCTGTATAACTCAAACTTGTTGTTGCCAGCGCAGGAAAAGTTGCTTTGACAAGATTTGCTACCACAAGGCCGATTGTTACCGCAAGCGCCGTTGTAAAAAAATAGTACACCAGCGTTATGCCTCCGATGGCTCCCAGCTTTTTGAGGTCTTTCATGGAAACAATGCCAGCCATAATAGAAAACAGCACGATGGGGCTTACTATAAATTTTACAAGATTCAAGAATATTGTGCCGAACGGTTTGATATACTTGTTCGCGGCGGCAGGAATATTCTGCATGAGGAGCCCCACGATAACGGCAAGAATCAATGCGATAAAAATCTGCATTGCCAGCGAAACGCTTTTTTTTGACTGGTTCATTTTGATTCCCCTTTACATATAAAAATAGATGTTTAAAATTGTAGGCTATTTTTTTTCTGCTGTCAATGAAAGGTTTTTAGCCAAATCACATGCAGCGGAAAATACCGCACGGTGTTTTATGCGATATAAGCCAGCTTGAAGTCCGTTCATTCTGAATCTGAATTCATCACATCTGCAACAATTTCTTTTGCTGCTTCAGCCTGTATTTCGGGAAATACCGAAAGCATAGGTTCAAGTGCTTTGCCTTTTATTTTTCGGTCAACATAGTTTTTGGTGATTTTTGCTACCGTCGGGCTGAGCGAAAGCACGCCGATAAGGTTTGGAATCATCATAAGTCCATTGAACGTGTCTGACAAGTCCCATGCAAGAGAAAGGCTCATTGTGGAACCGACATAAATCATTGCCACAAACACAATTTTGTAGATGATTTGTGTTTTTTCACCGAACAGATACTGCCATGCTGTAGTTCCGTAATGGCTCCAGCCCAGCACGGTGGAAAAAGCGAATAGCAGAATGGCAACGGCAATGAATTTTGGACCGAAAGCGCCGAACACTGTGGCAAATGCTTCGCCCACCAAACCTGCGCCTGCATTTTCGGAGATCATGGTGCCTGTCTCCAGATTTACCATGCCACTTGAGAGCACAACAAACGCGGTTAGTGTGCACACGATTATGGTGTCTGCGAATACTTCAAAAATGCCCCACATGCCTTGGCGCACAGGTTCTTTTACGTTGGAGCTGGAGTGCACCATCACGGAAGAACCGAGACCTGCCTCGTTGCTGAATGCGCCGCGCTTAAAACCCCATGTGATGGCTTTTTGCAGACCGTAGCCCACGATGCCACCGCCGGCTGCTTTTAGTGCAAGCGCACCTTTAAAGATTGCGCCAAACACTGCGGGTGCGGTCTTTATATGCACACAAAAAATAACAAGTGCCCCGATGATGTACAAAATGGCCATGAGCGGCACCAGCTTTTCGGCAACGTTTGCCACTCGTTTCAGTCCGCCAAGAATCACTACCGCAGCGATTGCCACAAGCGCAATGCCGCTTGCCCATGTGGGAACGTGAAAGGCGCTTTCCATGTTGCCAGAGATAGAATTCACTTGGCTCATGTTGCCGATTCCGAAGCTTGCAAACAGACAGAAACAGCTGAACAAAATGGCGAGGACGGAGCCAATATGCTTAAAGCCTTTGTAGCTGCCAAGGCCGTCTTTGAGGTAGTACATTGCGCCACCACGCCATTCACCGCTTGCTCCTTTGCGCCGATAGTAAATGCCCAGCACATTTTCCGAATAATTTGTCATCATTCCAAAGAGAGCCATGACCCACATCCAAAAAATAGCGCCAGGGCCGCCGAGGATGATGGCTGTCGCAACACCAACTATGTTTCCAGTTCCGATTGTGGCTGCCATTGCCGTGCACAGGCTCTGGAATTGCGAAATAGCCTTGTTTTCTTTTTCAGTGTGGGCAGTCACGTGCCTTTCTTTAAATATTGCACCGATAGTATTGTTCATCCAATGGGCAATGTGCGAGAACTGGAATCCTTTGTTTACCGCAGTCAGCACAACGCCGGCAATCAAAAGCAGCGCAATGCCAAAGCCTCCCCACACAACACCATTTATGGCATTGTTCACGATGGTGATTGATTGAATCATGTTACCTCCAATAAAATCAAAAAGAAATTCCCAGCTTTCTGCTGAATTTTCTGCAACTTCGCAACAAAGCGGTGGGGTGCAGTTGACATGCAAGCTTGCAAGGCAAACCTTGCTGAGATAAAAGCCATGTTCTTTGTGTGACTTTATCCTGCAATCCTAAAAATCCCTGGTGGTTGTTATAGGATAATACTGACAAAAAAAGCGCAGAACTTGTAAACGTGTACACAAGTGCTGCGCCTTTGCAATTACAGATAATATCATAAAAAAAGAGATTATGTCTAGGACTTGCTTCTATTTTTTTGCGCAAAGCAATTCTCTTTTTGCTGATGCCGAAGCGCTGCCTGCCGCGTCTGCAATGTCTGCCATCGTGATGTTGCCTGACTGGGCTTTTTCGGCAAGCTCCGGGATTTTTTTCCATGCACATAAAATTCCGCGTGAAGAATTGACGGTGCCTCCAGCATTTTGGAGCAATGTCGCCGCGATGCGGGCTGCACCGCCCTGGGCCCCGTAGCCTGGAATCAAAAAAAACAGGTCTGGATATTCTGCGCGGAGTGCTTTTGCATCATTTTCTTCTGTGCAGCCAACAACCGCACCCACTGGTGAACAAGATTGTTCCGGGTATAACAATTTGAACTGAGCGTTGAGCCGTTCCAGCTCAGCTCCAACTGTATCGAGCACACGTCTGCCGTTTTTTAATTCCTGCTGCTCAATGTCAACCATGCCGGGATTTGATGTGCGTAGCAGCACGAACATGCCTTTGCCCGTTTTTGTTGCGTTTGGCTTGCAGTATTCGGTAAACGGAGCGAGCGTGTCAAAACCCATGTAGGGATTCACTGTGATGATGTCAGTTTCAAATTCACCTGAAAAATGTGCATGGGCATAGGCTTTTGCGGTGTCTGCAATGTCGCCGCGTTTTATATCGCTTATGGCAATCAAACCTGCATTATGTACAGCCTGAATGGTTTTTGCATAAACAATAAGACCTTCGATGCCCATGGCTTCGTAATAGGCAATCTGAATCTTGCAGCAGCATGCGGTTTTTTCGGCAGCGATTCTGGAAATGATTTGTGTGTTGTATGCCAGCACAGCTTCCGCCGGACTTTTATAATCTTTGAGCACGGCATCCGGAATGTACGATGGCGCTGTGTCCAGTCCTACGCAGAGCGGACCGTTTTTTACAGCCGCTTCCTGAAGAAGTTCCATTGCATGTTTCATGGTAAAATTATAGCGTATTCAAAAAGAAAAAGCCACAATCTGTACGTTGTAAAGTCAGCATGTTATCTTTTTAGACAAAGATTATGAAGGCAACGAAAAAATGCAGTGCAATAAAATTAGATCCTTGGCTGGTTAAATTATCTGGAGCAGGGTTTTCCAGTGATAAAACAAAGAGTTGCGATATAAAAAAGGAACAAGATTTTTATGCTCCAAAAAACGACCAGGGCGGCCCCGCATACGGCCGCTATCTGCGGAACGAGCTGCAACCCCGTGAACCGCTGCTACAACTTACTGCACATGGCAATATCCAAGCAAGAGCATCCGTGAAGCGAAGCAGGAAATCGGCGAACATGCGATTGATGGGTTCCTGCTTGAGGGCAAGGCACGGGCGCGGGGGAGCTTTGCCAAAATGAGGCTGGCAAGTTCAACGTTTGCACCTCCTCTTCATTTGTGCTCCTCTTGAAGGAATGCGAATGGAGAAACAACCACGCAGCGATGATTTGTTGTCTCTTAATCAAGAAGTTGTACAGAAAACGTATCTTGATTCGTGCAAAAAAGATTCATACAGTTCTGCGAAGTCGGCCTATGGCTTGAAGCCTTGCTGCAAGTAATGTGAGATGAAGGGTTTGTATCCCTTGCTGCAATACCTTGAACACAGCCTAAAAAATATTTCAAGAGTTTTTTACCCAAGGAGCGAGTCTCAGAAAAACCATACCCGCCTTTGCGTCTTTGGTGTGCTGATCGGAATTTGGAGCGGAGTTGTGCTGGAAGGCGTTGCTTTTCGTCAAGAGGAAGTGCTTGGTAAAAAAACAGTGCGGATTTTTTTGCCGCACAGACACACAGCGCAGTTGCCGTGGATACGGACGGAACTTTACATCTTGCATCCGAATAATGTTGTACGCTGCGGCCACAGTGCAAACGAAAGTTATGCAGTTGCCTCTGGACGCAGGGGATTGCACATCGGAACGCCGCTTGTATTGGACTGCCTTGCCCAAGCCACCGGGTTCAAGCTGTTGCAGTTTGAACCCGGCGGTTGCGACAAATATGCATACACGGCATTTATATGAGCGTCTCGGATTGGTGCAGATGGACACAGTTCCCGAAGGATTTCGCATGAAATACAGCCATTTTGAAACAATCTGCCTGTATTATCACACGTTGCAGCACGAAATCCCCCCTGGCATTTAGAGCTGCCCAAAATTGTGCTAAGGATTCAGTGTTTTAAAATGTTCAAGAACAAGTTTGCCCGAGTCTGTAAGTTCATCGCTGGACCAGTCTGATGTTTTTGTGCAGGAAGTAATAAAGGCGCTTGCGGTTTCTTCTTTGTTGCACAGACTCCAGTTCAGATGACTTATTGAGTGCTTTTTAAGCAGAGCGAACCACAGCTCAGTTTCGTTGGAATTGAATCCGCCGTTTCCCGAGGCATCGCATGTGCCGAATTCTGTAACAAACACGGGAAGTCCTTTTTCGACCGCAGATTCTACTCGCTTGCGGAAGCTTTCCGTGTGTGTGTTTGCATAAAAATGGAATGTGTACATCACGTTGGAAAATTCTAGTGGCGATGCCATCGGTCCTTCAATGTCCTGCGACCATGTGTTTGTGCCAACAACAATCACGGCATCTGGCGCATTTTTCCTTATAGTTGGAATAACGGCTTGCGCATATGGTTTGATTTCAGTTTCCCACGGTGCACCTGTGGGTTCGTTGCAAATTTCATACAGCACGTTTCCGTATTGGCTGAATGTTTTTGACACTTCTTCTAAAAATCCGATAGCTTCCGATTGTGTTTCCTTTGGATTGTAGTTGTGCACGTGCCAGTCAACCAATACGTACATTCCTAGTTCGCTTGCGTATTGAACGCCAGTTTTTACAAGCTGAATTAGCTCGCCCTTGTTTCCGCCGGTAAGGTAGCCGTTGTAGTCTCGCGGGTAAAGCACAAGGCGCACACAGTTTGTGTTCCATTCATCGCGCAGGGTTTTGAATCCTTGTTTGTCCACATATTGTGGAAACCATGAAAGACCGTGGATTGACATACCGTATAGTTGCATTACATTGCCCTTGCTGTCGTATAGGTGGGCTCCTGTTACATGCAGGGCTCCGTGCCGTTCGTATGGTGTGCCAACAGGTGCCGTTGTTGGCTTGCTGTTTGTGCCGCTGCCATTTGTGTCAGAACCATCGCCTGATAGCTCCGGTGCGGTGAACGTTACCATCGTTATGGAAAGTCCATAACCTTGGATAATAAGCCCGTTTTCTCTAATTTGGTTTGCTTCTGCTTCTGTGAGCGTGTAAGTGAACGACCCGCATACGTTATAAGGAATGAACAGGTCACCCTGCATTGTGCATCCCTGTGCCGTTCCTTTGCTTAACGCCTCCCAGTTGCCATTGTACAGCTTTATGTTAAGGTATTCTGGGTTTTGGATTGTGTTTGATTTAATTGTAGTAATACCTATGCTACCCCCACCCACCACATTTGAGCACTGGTCAGCTGGAATGAATAAATGTTTCCAATCAGCCAAATCATGCTCACTGGAAAATACGGTGACTGTGCAGGCAGATGCATCTTCTTTATTGGAAGTCTGCGAGTTATTTTCTGAATTGGAAATCAGGCTGCATGAAACATACAGGGCCGCTTCAAAAAATGCGCACATCACCCAAGCAGCGTAAGCAAACCGTTTAAAAAATATTCTGCACTTCATTTGAAATGTATCGGTATTTTCTTGGATGAAATTCAGCTTTTGTTTACATACGTTTTCCATTCAACTCTCCCGGAACTGACATTGGGTATTCTCCGGTAAAGCAGCCTTTGCAGAATCCGTAGCCTTCAGGATTGCATGAACGGCAAGCTTCCATCATTCCTTCGGCAGAAATGAACGCAAGCGAGTCGGCACCGATTTCCGTGCAGATTTCAGCTTCGTTGTGCTGGCTTGAGATGAGTTCTCCACGGGTGGGCGTGTTGATGCCAAAATAGCAAGGGAATTTTACTGGCGGCGAAGAAATGCGGAAATGCACTTCCCGTGCACCGGCACGGCGCAAAATCTGCACCAGGCGGCGACTTGTGGTTCCGCGCACGATTGAATCGTCAATCACAACCACGCGCTTTCCGTTGACTACCGAACGCACCGCATTCAGCTTGACGAATACCATGTTTTCCCGTTCTTTTTGCGTAGGAGCTATAAAAGTGCGGCCGATGTATTTGTTTTTGACAATACCGATTGCATACGGAATTCCGGTTGCACGTGCATAGCCCAATGCGGCGCCCAAGCCGCTGTCAGGAACCCCAATAATTACATCGGCAGGAACGCCACTTTCTTTTGCAAGGCAGGCACCCATGCGTTCACGTGCCTGCGTGACCGAAATGCCATCGATGATACTGTCAGGTCTCGCAAAATAAACGTATTCAAAAATGCATGAACGTTTGGTAGTGTGCTCTCCAAATTCAAATGAAAGCACGCCGTCTTCGTTGATAATCACGATTTCGCCAGGCTGAATGTCACGCACAAAACTTCCGTTTACAGCATCGATGGCGCAGCTTTCGCTTGCAAGCATCCAGCCGCCTTCAACTTTGCCAAGGCAGAGTGGACGAATACCGTTTGGATCCCGTGCACCGATGAGCGTTTTCTCAGTCATCACCACGAGCGCAAATGAGCCTTTTATCATCTGGATGGTGTCGGTGAGCGCCCTCTCCAGTCCTTTTTTGTAAGACTTGGCTATCAGCTTTACAATCACTTCTGTATCGCTTGAAGAAAGAAATGTGCTGCCGGTTTCTTCAAGCATTTCTCGCAGCTGCTCATAGTTAATGAGTTGACCGTTGTGCGCTACCGCAATGCCGCCTAGCCGTGATGTCTGCACCATGGGCTGCGCGTTTTCTGGCGACTGGTTCCCTGCCGTGGCATAACGCACGTGGCCGCAAGCGATGTGGCCGGCAAGCTGTTGAAGATGTTCTTTTTTAAAAACCTCGGCGATTGTGCCCGTGTCTTTGTGCAGCTTGATTGAAACGCTGTCGCTTACAGCAATACCCGCGCTGTCTTGTCCTCGGTGTTGCAGACAGTACAGGGCATAATAGGCTTGTGACGCTGCTGCATAGCTCATGGAATCAGCACCGGCTTTTTGTGGTGCTATGGGCGTTTCGGCATTGTCAGATTTATGTTCATGGTTTTTGCGCACGTTCAAGAACACGCCGACTACACCACATTCATCGCGCAGCTTGTCTTCTTTATCTTCAACCATGTATTCACAGCCAGTCTGCATTGTTTTTTCCTGCACAGGTATTAGTTCAAAATTGCTACAAAGAACAAATATTACAAATCAAAACCAGTTGCGCCAGCGGCACTGGCATCTGCCGTTATTTTCTTTCTGAATTCTACAAGCCGCTCTTTTATGTCACTGTGCTTTATTGCGAGAATTTCGAGCGCCAGGTATGCAGCGTTTTTTGCATTGCCAATTCCGACTGTTGCCACAGGAATTTGGGGTGGCATCTGTACAATGGAAAGCAGTGCGTCCATGCCGGCAAGACCGTTTGATTTTCCAGGAGAAATACATTCGAGCGGTACGCCAATAACGGGAAGCACCGTGCGGCTTGCAATCACACCGGGAAGCGCCGCACTCAGCCCTGCTCCTGCTACAATCACTTCGCAGCCGGCGGCTTCAACTTCTTTGATTGTTTTTACAAGCACATCACCTGCGCGGTGGGCGGAAATAACATAAGCCTTGTAGTCAACTCCAAATTCATTGAGCACATCGGCGGCTTTTTTCATTGTGTCGGCATCAGATTTTGAGCCTAAAAAGATGGCAACTTTCATGGTTCACGGTAACACAACATGGCAAAGAAATCAAGCCGTTTGAATGCGCGCATGGGCAATGGATGCTGCCATGAAAAATTTGCACAACGGCATGTTTGGGGATATAATGTATGCATGGCACTTATCAGCACTCCCACCGCATCGTTTGAGCCGCTTCTGTTTGTGTTCCACGAAAATGACCTGCTTCTTGCTCCCGGGCCTCACAGTTTGCCGCTTGGCTTGCAGTCGCTTCCTTCAGAATTGTTTTTCCGCACTTGTATTGAACAGCACCGCGCCGCCGACTGGTTTTCTGAAACGGAACTGCATTATTCAGCCATGATTTTAAAAACGGATTCTGTGCTCCCCGATGACTGTGAAGTTGTTAGTCTGCGTCAGTTTTTTTGGGACAGCAAAACAGATTCGGAACAAACTGGAGGCATTTCTTCTAGTCTGGGTAATCTTGCCGCACGTGCGCATGGCTTTTTGCGCTTGCGCCAGCAGTACCGGTTTTGCCCTGCGTGTGGAACGGAGCTTGTTGTGCATGAGAAAGAAATCGCGAAAGTGTGCCCTTCCTGCGGACGGCTTGATTTTCCGCGTATAGAACCTGCCATAATTGTGCTGGTTGAACGTGATGACGGAGCGATTCTGCTCGTGAAAAGCAAAAATCGCGCGAACAAATTTTTTGGCTGTATCGCGGGATTTGTGGAACATGGAGAAAGTGCGGAACAATGCGTGGCCCGGGAAGTGCTTGAAGAAACCGGAATTACCGTGCAGGATATTCGTTATGTGGGAAGTCAGGCTTGGCCGTTTCCAGACCAGCTTATGCTCGCTTTTACCGCCAGATACAAAAGCGGAATCCTGGTCCTTCAAAAAAGTGAATTGGACGATGGCGGCTGGTTTTTTCGTGACAGGCTTCCGCCGCTTCCACTGCCTGGTTCTGTTGCATACAATTTGGTCATGGGGCATTTTACACAATGAATGGGCATAGACCCGCAACCTGGCGCAGCTTTTAGGCTTTTGGTAGAACTGAGTTGAAGTGTCTGCGGGGCTTTTAATTTGCCGTGCGCTGTGTAAAGCTTGCTTTTGGAGCCACCGTTATTTCTACGCGGCGGTTCTGTGCGCGGCCCTCAGAGGTGCTGTTGTCTGCAACAGGAACGGTGCCGCCGTACCCCTTGTAGGTAAACAAACTTCGCTCAAGTCCTTCGGCAACAAGTGCATTTACAATGGTTTCGGCACGCTGAACACTAAGTGTAAGCTGCCCGTTCGGTTTGTTGACATCGGCGGTGTGGCCTTCAACCAGAATGGTGTGCTCAAAGTCAAGATTCAATTCCTTTATAGACTGCGCAATCTGCTTGACCCGGGAGCGTTCTTCTGGAAGAAGCTCGGCAGAGTCCGCTATGAACCGCAGGTTCTGCATGACCAGTTTAAGTCCGTTCGGCGTGTCAAGCTGCACCACATCGGGTACTTTGTTTTCATACAGATACTTTTGCATGTGCTCGTAGGCAAGATAATAGCGGCGGTTACGTTCGGGTGCGCTCACTGCGTAAGAAAGCTGCGCTTCATCCAGCAGAATCACAACTCTTCCTTGCTGCAGAAGTGCAAGGTTTGAAGGAACTGTCACAATCCGCAAAAAATCATCGTGTGAAATAACTGGGTCAACACGGTTTACACCGTATATTTTTTTGGCGGTAATCCACAGAGGGTCGTTGCCTACTCGTTCCTTATATTGAAGCGGGCGTTGGTCACTGCCGTACAGTACGATTCCTTTGCTTTTGGCAACGGCAGGGTCAACCATGTTGCGCTCATACACCAGTGTCATCTGATCATCGTAGATTTTTGGGAACAGGCACGGTTTGGCCTGGCTTGTAATAAATTCACCGTGCACGGGAAGCTTTCCTCTCGCGTCAATGATAATGCCGCTGTATTCACGGCTGGCAATACGTTCTATTGGCTGTTCTTGCGTGTATGGCATGTGGTGCCGCACAATCAGCGAGCCGATGTCTTGCAGCCGTATGGACTGCCGGGTTTGCAGCACTGTACCGCCGTTTGAAAATACCGCCGGGCTCTGATGGCTTGACGTGATTATTCTTGTCAATTCTTCCAAAGTAACGGTGCCTTGCAGAACAAGGTCGCTCAGCGTTAGGCTGTCATCAACATAGATTGAAAGCAGCGGGTCTTTTATCAGTACGGGAAGCTGCATCTGTATGCGGTTGATGGCAGAGGTTTTTCCGCTTGGCATGGGGATTTTTGCTTTTACCACATCAAGCGATACATTTGAGCTGAAAATTTCGCGGGTCCAGTCTATTGAGCTGCTTGATGCCATAATCGCTTCTTCGGGAGATGCGTTTCCGCTTGCAGATGCAGCCTGTGCCGCAAGCAGTTCTTCTTCCTCTGGAGTGAGTTCATAAAACTTTCCAAAAAAATCCTGCGCATGCAACGCATTTGCTGAAAAAAGTGCGATACATAAAAATGGTAAAAAAAGCTTTTTGTACATGACCTGTCCTTAAAAAGCCAGATTGTTTGCGGAGTGGCTATTTAAATATCGGCACAATCAGCTGCTGACCTATAGATAAAATACCATTTTCTCGTATGTTGTTGACTTCGCACAAATCCTGTACCGTAAGGCCGTATTCCCTCGAAATTGCCCACAGGGAATCGCCCTTTTTTACGGTGTGCACGAGCGCATCGGTGGCGGCTCCGGCACTGGTGAGCGCCGCTTCTACCTGCTGTGCGCTTCCGTGTGGAAGCCTGAGCATGTATGTTGTGCCGGCTGGCGTACAGTTTCTGAACAGCGCTGGATTCAAGCCTGTTACCGTTTCTTTGGGAATCCCAGACAATTCTGCAATTTGGCTGAGGCTCATCATTCCTGCAATAGTGATGTAGTCGAATTCTTCTGGTTCTGCATCGGCAATCAGGCAGTCCATGATTCCTGCTTCGAGCGCTCCGTAATAAGCGGCGTTTTCAACGATGTCGGCCACAGCCAGCAGCTTGGGCACGTATTGCGCGGATTGTTTTGGAAGTTTTCCGTTTTGGGCGAGCCACCAAAAATCTTTGTCTGGATTTAGTTTGAGTATTTTTGTCATGGCACCAGCCCCACAGTTGTAGGCGGCAATGGCCAGCGCCCAGTCACCAAAAATGGCGTAGTTGTCTGAAAGTTTTCTGAGAGCGGCATCAGTGGATTTCCATGGGTCAAGGCGTTCATCGTACCAGCTGGTGCGTTTTAAAAACGGAGACATGCTGTTCGCCATGAACTGCCACAACCCGGTTGCACCCGATTGCGACACCGCCGTGATTTTATAGTTTGACTCAACTACAGGAATGTATTGCAGGAACATCGGCATGTTTTTTTCTTTTAGCCGGGCCTGAATGTAAGGGCGGTATGGTACAGAAGCTGCAAGGCAGTGGGAAAGCCATGCCCTGCCAGAGTCAGTCATGTATTGCTCACGGTATTTTTTTGTGAGTTCATGGTCAACGCCTTCAATGCCTATCTCATGGTATTCGGGTTCTGGGTAAACGGTGCCAGGTTCCAGAATGAGCGGAGACTCTTCGGTTTGTACGTCAGAGTCGCTGAGCGAAGTTTCAAAAACGGATATGTCTGGTGAATCGGCCGTGCTCTGTGTCTGCGTGCCGCTGTCGGTGTCTTGCTCTTCAACTTTGTCTTCCTGCAAAGATTCACTTTTGTTTGACTGCTGGGAATATGCGTGTGGCACTGTGACCATAAAGAACAAAAATGCTCCTGCCAGAAAACAAAACAGTTTTTTCATTACAGCTTTTCACCCAGATAAATGCCGGCCCATTCCCATCTGCCATGAATATCTGGATCCGCAGGAAAATTCACTTTACGAAAATATAGATACCAGATGTTTACATAATTGCTCCAGCCCGTTGTGCGCAAGTACGCTTCCCAAGGCGAAGACATGCTGTCTAGCTCCGCATTGTAGCGGATTCGGTTTCCCACCATGAATGAGCGCATCGAAAAGTTCGCAAGCGAATTGTTGCCTGTTTCGTCTTGCCGCCAGGACATTGTAAAAAAATTCACCTTTGATTTGTAGCGGTCAAGTGCCTGCCAGTTGTAGGTTGAAATGGCGTTTTTTACAGCCGCCACCAGTGCATCGAGGGTTTCAAATGTCCAGTCTTTGGAGGAATTGTTGAAATCTATCAGCTGCTTTGCCTCAACGTATGCATTCGGAATTCCTGCAATCTGGATGGTCGTGGCATCTTCTTGCTCCAAAAACAATGTGTAGGATTTTACGGCCTGGTTCCAGTCTCCTTCCTGCTCGTATTCGCGGGCAAGACGGAGATACATTTCCGTTCGGCTCACATCGTTGGGAAAGTTTGTGATAAGCTGATTGAAATACGAAATACGGTTTGCAGATGACCTGCTGATTTGGATCAAATGCTGGAGGCACAAAAAATGAACTGACGTGCCCTGCACCGATAAGTCGGGATAGTCGCGGATAATGCGCTCAAGATAATATTCGGCTATGGGGCTCGCGTTTGATTCCAGATAGGCATAGGCTGTCATAAGCAGCCACCATGAGTTGAACATGTCCTGCGGGTGTGTTTCAACCCAATCAGTCAAAAACAGAATGAGCGATGTATAGTCTTTGACCGAAAGCATGTTTTTGGCCATGCTGTTTACAATGGCGTAGCGGGTTTCGTCTGAAAGAGATTGGTTTTTAAGCAATTCCGCAAGCTGTTCATGCGTGGCACGAGATGCCCTTGAATCCACTCCGATTTTTGCATTGCCATCTGAGCGGGGAACACAGGCAGTGCATAAAAAAAGTGAACACAAACTTGTGGCAATAAGCGGTTTTATCCCCATGCTTGTATTGTAGCGCAGCATGAAGTTATTGGCAAGAACCCGAACTTAGTGTATGCTTGTGAGTTACCATGGGTGTATTGTGTCCGCATGGAATGGAGGAAACTTTTTGATGGGCAAAGAAAAAAATCACGTTGACCGTGAGCCCGATGTAACATTCCACAAACGGCTGCCGGTGCGGCTCAACCTGCTGTTGGCCGTGGGGCTGGTGCTTGTGCTTGCGGGCATTTTTTTGACGGCAGGAATTTTTGCGGCAACAGACACAGTTTTTTCTTTGCGTCCCATGGTGCTGCTTGCGGCGGCTGCGGTGTTGCTGTACGTGGCTTTTGCCTTGCGCCAAAACCGTGCCATCGTGTTTTTTGGACTTTCGTTTCTGTTTTGCGGCCTGGTTGCGCTGGTCACCGATGCATCTATTGTGCCGCTCTCATTTAAGGATTTGTGGCCGCTCGTTGTTATAGGCTGCGGTGTAGCCCTGTTTCTTTCTGGGCTGTACCGTGTTAGGCATGTGCGTTCGGTGGCGCTGTTTCCGTCCATTGCGCTGGTGCTGCTGGGTGTTGGATTCTTGATGTTTTCGCTCCATGTTATCAAAGTTCCATTGAGCAGATTTGTATTCCGCTGGTGGCCAGTTGGCCTTTTGGTTGGTGGACTGGTGCTGGTCGTGATTTTTTTTGTGCAGCAGCATGCCTCCGAAAAATTCCCTTACATGCCGGACGATTCTTTGGTTGACGAAACCGTTCAATACGTGGATTTTTTTGGAGATGAAAATTAAGGCTTTCGGCATCTGTGCAGCAGTGCTCGTGTGTTTTTCGTGCGCCTCCGCTCCCAAACCGCCAAAAAGCAGCGGAACGGACGACTATGTGCCAGATGATACCGATGCCATTTCACTTAAGATTCCGGAAAAAACATCCCGCGCGTATTTTTCAACAATCAAGCCGGATGTACTCGCCCTCGCAGAAAATGCATCGCCTGAATCTTTGCGTAGAGCTGCTTCATTGTTGCATAAAAGTGACAGCGAGCAGTATGCAGAAAATGAGCGGGTTCTGCTTGCCACCTGTGCCGCCATCATGCGCATTGTGTGGCCGTCGCAGACTGTCAATTGGGAAGTTCCTGATGTAACGGTTGCCAATCCTTATCTTGGTGCCATTGAAAGCGCAAAAAGAGGCCTGTACGATTCGAGCACTGGCAACACCGATTTTTTAACAACCGTTCTGCCATCGCTTGTACTTGTCACGTCTGAATCCCGCACGGAATATTTTTCGCAGGCAGAATCGGCGCTCAGGGCGGGGCTCAGTTTGAGGGCCAATTCTGTTTTGGCTAATTACCTCATGGGGCTGCTGCTTTTCCGTGAAGAGAAATTTCTTGACGCTCTACGATACCTTACGATTGCCTTGAACGGTGCCCCCGATTGCCAGGAGCTTGTTTATGCGCATGGCATGGCTCTTTTTAAAACAGGTGACAGTAACGGTGCCCTCGCAAGTGCCGAGCGGCTGCTTTCGTATTCTTCTCAGAATGTAAAAGCTCTGGAGCTTGCCGCTGAAGCCGCATATGCGTCGGGAAATTCTTTAAAGACTGAAACTTATGTGAACCGTGTTTTGCAGCTGGAGCCTGAAAACTTGCAGTATGTTCTGTTCCGTGCCCGCATCCTCATGAACAGCAAAGACTATATCCGTGCTTCTTCGCTGCTTGATGTGTATGCCCGCACGGACACTACATCTCGCGACTACCTTTTGCTGCGTGCCCAGCTGCTTCGCGATTGGAACAAAAACAACACGGGTGCCGCAGAAACAATCGAAAAGGCGCTTTTGTCGCATCCTGATGATATTGAAGTGCTGCAACTCGCCGCCGAGCTTGCTTCAAGTGCCAACGTTCGCATTGGGCAAAAATCAGCGCAGGAGCTTGCCGATGCCATTCTCGCGCTTGACGCAAATAACGCCACAGCCATGGCCATCAGCATCAACGAAAAAATAAAGTCTGCCGACTGGCAAGATGCCTACACATTGAGCGGCCGCCTGATTGCTGATGGTTCTGCCAGCGATGCAATGCGTTATAAACATGTGGACATCTGTATCGCTCTTGGCCGCATGGAAGAAGCGAACAGAATTGCATCCGCGCTGTACAGTGCCCACCCATTAGATGAAGATGTGCAGCAGGCCTACATCAAGGTGCTTGTTGCAAGTGGACGGCGCACACAGGCTTCACAGCTTATCAGCCAGCTTTTGCCAAACGCCACGCAGCACATGAAAAGTTTCTTGTATTATGAACGCAGTCTTTTGGGTACCACGGAAGATTCTGTTCTAGGTGATTTGCGTTCAAGCCTTACCGCCAATCCTCGCAATCGCGATGCTCTGTTTCGACTGTACCAGATTTACTATAACAAAAAAGATTGGCGCAAGGCACAATATTATCTAAAGCAGGTAGTAGCGCTCAATTCTTCAGATCCTGCTATTCTCAAGCTGAATGCTGAACTTGACTCCCTGCTTGGCCGCTGATATTTCAGTCTGCCGCCATTGATTCAGCATGAAAACATGTGCAGGCGCACATAATCAGATAGCTTGAAATTTTCACTCTGCCATCTAAAACCGTGTTGAATTGTTGCCAGTTATGCCGTTATTGCGTTTTCCTTTTTAAATCAGTATACTTATGCAAATTATTTTTATAGAACAGAGGACGAGAATGCTTACACTTAAATTCGGTGGCACCAGCATGGGGTCGGCCCGCCGCATTCTTGACAGCGCCGCAATCATGGTTGGGCGTGCAAGAGCAGACCGCATTTCTGTAGTGGTCAGCGCAGTTGCGGGAGTTTCCAACAAACTGCAAGAAGCCATTGATGCCTGCGAAACTGGTGCAAACGCGGTTACTTTTGTGCAGGAAATTCGCCGTGTGCATGTCGAGATTTGCTCAGAGCTCCAGTCTTTGTGTACAGGGTTTTCAGCCGATAATGTCCTAAAAAAAATTGAAGTGCACTTCACAGAACTTGAACGGCTTTTAACGGGCGTTGCCGTTTTTGGCGAATGTCCCAATTCCGTGCACTGCCGCATAATGGGAATGGGTGAGCTGCTGTGCGCTCCCATGGTGGAGGCGGTGCTGGTTACACAACAGCAGCGTGTGGTATTGCTTGACTCCCGCAAATTTATCTATACCACAGGCAGCCAAAAAGAAGGCGAGCCTGACTATGCGCGTTGCGCTGAAGCTCTTTCAGCTTATCGCGAAGGCACAGCATCTTCCGCACAGATTCTGCTGTTTCCAGGTTTCATCTGTTCATGGATTGGAGGAAGTGGCGCAAAACCCATGATGGGCCTTTTGGGACGCAATGGCTCCGATTTTTCGGCGGCTATAGTTGGCGCTTCACTTGGTTCAAAAAAAGTTGAATTCTGGACTGACGTTGACGGCATCTACACAGCAGATCCTCGTGTTGTCAAAGACGCAATCCTTGTAAAAGACATGAGCTACGAAGAAGCCATGGAGCTTTCGTTTTTTGGAAGCAAGGTGCTTCATCCTAAAACGCTTGCCCCGCTTGCCGCAAAAAACATCGAGGCTTGGAGCCTGAACAGCCACAACCCGTCTGCCCGGGGCACATGCATCGGGCGCGGTCCTTTTGAAAGCGAAAAAGAAGCAGGGCCTGTACGCGGCATCAGCTGCCTTAAAGACTGTGCCATGATAAGTGTAAGCGGCGCCGGCATGAAAGGCCGCCGTGGCATGGCCGCACGGATTTTTGCCGCAGTAAGCAACGCAGGCATTTCCATTTTGCTTATTACCCAGTCTTCGTCGGAGTACACACTTTCATTCTGTGTGCGCAGAAGTTTTGCCGCGGCTGTGCAGGATGTGCTCAAAGCGGAATTTGCACTTGAAATTTCAGGACGATTCATCAATCCGATTGAAGTTCATGAAGATTGCGCCATTGTTTCGATTATTGGCGATGCCATGAAAGAAAAGCTTGGGGTGGCAGGAACTTTCTTTGATTCGCTGTCCAGCAAGGCAATAAACATTCTTGCAATCGCCCAAGGATCCAGCGAACGTTCGATCTCTGCTGTAATCAAAGCTGTTGATGGAGACATGGCGGTTCGTGCGGCGCACCAGTTCTTTTTCAACACCGTACAGTCAATCCAGGTTTATGCGTTTGGCGCGGGTACTATAGGCGGTACCATGCTTGACCAGATTTACGAGCAGCACGATGCATTGCTTGAACAGGGAATTGACGTGCGCGTGATGGCGATTGCAAACATTGACGGCATGATTTTTAACGCGGAAGGAATCGACCTTTCAGACTGGCGCGAGCAAGTGCGCAAACACGGCACTAAAACAAACCTTGATGAAATCCTTGCGTTTGTGCACGAAACAAAACCGTTCAATCCTGTTTTTGTGGACTGCACGGCTAGCTACGATTTGCCAGAGCGTTACATCGATGTTTTAAAAGCCGGAATGAATATTGCCACACCCAACAAGCGGGCCAATTCCATGAGCATGGAATTTTACCGCAAACTCCGAAAAACGGCAAACGACATGCACGTGCGCTTTTTGTACGAAACCAATGTGGGTGCGGGGCTTCCGATTATCGACACCTTGCAAAATCTGTTCAAGAGCGGTGACAGGCTTACGGCGTTCAATGGCATTATGAGTGGAAGTCTAAGCTACATTTTTGGAAAGCTTGATGAAGGCAAAAAATTCAGCGAGGCGGTGCTTGAGGCAAAAGAGCTGCGCTACACGGAACCTGACCCGCGCGATGACCTTAAAGGCACTGATGTTGCACGAAAAGCGCTTATCATTGCGCGGGAAGCCGGCATGGAAATTGAACTTGAAGACATCGTGATGAATTCAATTTTTCCAGAAAATTTCAGCCTTGAAGGCACCACTGAAGAATTTCTGCAAAAGCTTCCAGAGCTTGATTCATACTTTGCAGAAAAAATGGCAGCGCTCAAAAAGCAAAACAAAGTGCTGCGCATGGGTGCCAGCATCAAGGCTGGCACGGTTTCTGTTGGCATGCTGGAAGTCGGACCTGATGACCCGCTCTATGGCGTGCGTGGCGGCGAAAACGCATTTGTGTTTACCACTGCCCGGTACACGCCGATTCCCCTTACGGTGCGCGGCTATGGAGCTGGTGCCGGAGTCACAGCGGCGGGCGTGTTTGGCGACATTCTGCGCACCGTAAGCTGGAACATGTCAAGCTTTTAAAGTGAAGAATGCGATGTAAAGCACACAAATATCGTGGCTTTTATCGCAAACCGGGTTTGCATTGTAAACTTGCATATTAACTGCCACTTTTCACTTTGTTGCGGAGTGGTGAAAGTCAATCGAAAACCTAAAGCGCTTTCTTGACTTTTTATGGGAGCTTCATAGATGGTCATTGTCCTAAAATCGGATATAACAAAGAAAGAAAAAGACGACCTCAGAGATTTTCTTACCAAGCGCAACTTCAAATTAAATGAAGTAAAAGGCGAAGAAGAAACTGTGCTTGCCGCAGTCGGTAAGCTTGCCATGGATTTGCGCGAAGTTGAAATCCGTCCGGGTGTAAGCCGCGTGATTCCCATTTCAAAGCCGTACAAGCTTGCAAGCCGTGATTTTAAACGCGACAACACGATTGTAGAAATCCCCAATAATCGGGGGCAGGTTATTCGTGTGGGAGGCTCCCGCGTGGTGGTGATTGCGGGGCCCTGCGCCGTAGAAAGCCGTGAGCAGATGATGGAGATAGCTGCTGTTGTTGCTTCAAGCGGTGCAGTTATGCTGAGGGGTGGCGCATACAAACCACGCACTTCGCCGTACAGTTTTCAGGGGCTTGGCGAAAAAGGCCTGAAATATCTAAAGGAAGCAGGTGAAAAATACGGACTTCCTGTGTGCACGGAAATTGTTTCAAGCGAATACATTCCCGTGATGAAAGATTATGTTGACGTGTATCAGGTTGGTGCACGCAATATGCAGAATTTTGAGCTTCTAAAAAAACTTGGGGCGCTAAACAAACCTGTCGTGCTGAAACGCGGGCTGAGTGCCACCATGGAAGACCTGCTTATGTCGGCAGAGTATCTGCTTGCAAGCGGCACCGACAAAGTGATTTTGTGTGAGCGCGGAATCCGCACATTTGAAAAAGCAACGCGCAATACGCTGGATCTTTCTGCCGTTCCTGTGCTCAAAAGTCTTTCGCATCTTCCAGTTATTGTTGACCCGAGCCATGCCGTGGGTATCCGCGACAAGATTCCTCCAATGGGACTTGCGGCAATCGCAGGTGGTGCAGACGGCATTGTGGTTGAAGTTCACGGCCATCCTGAAAAAGCGCTGAGCGACGGCGCGCAGTCTCTGTATCCTGCGCAGTTTGACAAAATGATGCACGATATTGAAGCGCTTGCTCCTGTGGTGGGAAAATCCGTGGCACACATTCACGAAGTGGCTCCTATAAAATCTAAAAAAGCCGGCTCGGTGAATGCGGCTCCGGCAAAATCCAAGGTTCCGCAAAAAATCGTGTGCGCTTATTCTGGAAACCGCGGTGCATATGCGGAACAGGCAATCAGCAGATACTTTGACGCGGCAGATGTGGAAGCCTGTGCCGTTTCATCATTTGACCAAATCTTTCAAAATGTGATTGATGGAAAAGCGCATTACGGCATGGTTCCCATCGAAAATTCTCTTGCAGGTTCAGTGCATCAAAACTACGATAATCTTTCACGCTTTGAAGATGTGAGCATTGTGGGAACTGTTACGCTGAACATTCGCCACGCGCTTCTTGGCGTAAAAGGTTCTGCTCTGTCTGATATCAAAACTGTGTATTCTCATCCGCAGGGCTTTTCTCAGTGCAAGAAATTCCTTGACGGACATCTTGACTGGAAGCATGTTGATGCCGTATCCACCGCGACTGCCGCGCAGACTGTGGCAAAACTCAAAGACGCATCCAATGCGGCCATTGCGAGTGTGGTGAATGCGCCTCTGTACAATCTTTCAGTTTTACAAGAAGATATTGAAGATGACCCTGGCAATTTTACACGCTTTGTTGTGATTGCGCCAAACAACCGCAAAGGCAAAACACTCAACATGGTGCCCAACATGGCAAGCTTCATTTTTAAGACAAAAAATGAACCCGGTGCACTTTACAACTGCCTGGGT
Source organism: Treponema sp. (assembly GCA_022510905.1). Lineage (GTDB taxonomy): Bacteria > Spirochaetota > Spirochaetia > Treponematales > Treponemataceae > Treponema_D. The sequence goes on along the minus strand of JAFLSN010000005.1, from coordinate 23,819 downwards.
ATTTTTGAAAAATACAGGCTGAACCTTACACGGCTGGAAAGCCGTCCGATTGCGGGAGAACCGTGGCGCTATTGGTTTTATGCAGATGCAGATCTTAAAAATGAACAAGGCAACATTGCTGGCGCCACTGCCGCAAAAGCAAAAGAATATGTGAATACTGTCATGGATGCGCTCAAAGCCAAAGCAGACGATGTGCGCCTGCTCGGGCTGTATTCAGAAGTGCGGTATTAAATTCGCTTTTGAATTGTTAGCTGCGTTTTGCTACATAAAAACTGGCCGTTTTAAGGCTGCAAAAGGAGTGTTATAACGTATGGAAAAATATGTGCTTTCTGTTTTGGTAGAAAACCATGCTGGCGTGTTGAGCCGCGTTTCTGGCTTGTTCAGCCGCCGTGGGTACAACATTGATTCACTTACAGTGTGCGAAACCTCCGACCCAAAAAAAAGCCGCATGACAATTGTGGTGCGTGGTGATGAATATACGCTCGAACAGATTGAAAAACAGCTTTCAAAGCTGGTGGAAGTGATTTCGATTCAGCATTGCGATCCATCCGCAACAACACAGCGCGAGATGGCGCTCATCAAGGTAAAAGCGGCAGGATCAAGTCGTTCTGTGATTGTGGAGACATGCAATATTTTCCGCGCTCACATTGTTGACGTTGGCGAAAACAGTTTGATTGTGGAAGCCACTGGAAGCGAGGATAAAATTTCTTCACTTATCAGGTTGCTGGAACCTTATGGCATTTTGGAGCTGTTGAAGTCTGGCCTCACTGCCATGGATCGTGGCGAAAAAATCATGGCATAATCCATCGGAACATGTAGGCTGCGGGTTTCATGTTCCGACTGTGCTTTGGCTCAGAGGCTTCTCGGAATGAATTTCTGGCGCGCTTAATTTGTGCCATTGTTCATCAAACAGTTGCCAGCTGTTATCTGCACATACTGCCGTTCCCGTTTTAAACACTCGGACTTCCAGCGGAAAACCTTCTGGCTTGAACTCTTTTGCAAATTCGATTGCAGCACCTTTTGGACATGTTGCAAACACAATGCGCAGCTGCTGTGCGGTGCTGGTGGCAATCTTCACGGGAAAATACCAGCTGTGTCCATCGGTGCAGGGCTCGGCAATATTGCAGGATTCATACAGCGTTGGCAGCTCTTCCGCATATGCCCACAACGGAAACGCAGGCCATACACTGAGCACACCATGCCTTTCAGTGTATGCGTCAATAAAACTCCGTTGTGTACGGGCTAAAATCAACTGTATATCACGATGTGGAATAAATGCCTGCATACTGGAAGTATAGAGCAAATTAAGAAAAAACGGTAGTATAGATTTGTATGAAACAGAAAATCATAGTGACTGTGGTTATTCTTTTTTTTGTGCTGACTGTGGGTGGACTTGCATTCGCTGTATTTAACACAACATCGCAGCTGATGCTGAACGGCGAACATTTGATTGCCGTAAACGCTCCTGCCCGTTCAGCCCGAATTGACAATCCCAACAAACATGCCTATGCATATTTTAGATTTACCGAAAATCAAAAAAACTTTATTTCACACATGCAGGAACAGGGAAACGGTGCGGCCGTTCAAATAACACTTGCATTGCCTGCCAAAAAAAATGTTTCACATGCTGCGATGCCATTCGCATTCGGCCTTTTGTATGATGAAGATTTTAAAGACGGATACCATTTAAAATCAGAAATCGTTACTCGTCCGCTTATACATGCTGACCTCGCACTTGTGCCTACTTCCCAGCTTTCTCTTGCCTACAGTCTTTTAAAAGACGGGCAACGGCCATGTGGTTTTTTTGTGTACGGAACAACGGAAGTATCTGTGCACGAAGTGCTGGTGACAGAAGCAAAACTCGGATGGTATCGCAGCGATGTGGTGCCGCTGTTTGCCTTTGGGCCTTCCGGTGGAACAGTTGATTTTGATTTTTCCTCATTTGATTTTTCTGACGGAAAGCAGATTTTTTCATCCCAGAACACACGATTTTCAATTATGCCAAAAGTTGTTGTCAATCTGCGTGAAGCCACTGACATTGGCACTGCGGAGCATCAGGCTTCTATTTCTGCAAAATACGGCACGGAAGGCATGCTGATTCGTCTGGCAAAAAATCAGCGTGAGCTAACTTTGCAGACATCCGCATTTACCCAGCCATTTTCAACGATGGTGTTTACCACGCACAGCGACATGGTGCTTTCCATGTTGATGAGCGCGAACAAAATGGATTTATTGCCACGTGAGGCGGGCGGTTCATATCTTGCGCTTACTCCGCTCAAAACTGATTTGGGACTTGTTCCTGGTTGGCCGCAACAAAACTGGCGCTGCCATGATTACGAACTGTACCAGTGGAGCCTGTTTCCCGAAGTGCTTTTTTTTGATTTTGTTGACTACAAAATCCAGAACCAGTTTTTTACACGGCTTGCATTTTTTGTTGAAAAAGAAGGCTACAAAGGAACTCTCGTTGACAACGGCTTTATCGAAACCAAACACGGCTACAACGCCCATGATTATCGTGCTGTTGATTTGGCGGCGTTCTTTTCTTGTGCGGCCAAAACCAATTTTAAACTGAACCGAAACGAACTTGTGCTGCGCGACATATTGGTGACAAACGGCGTTATTGTGCCGCAGTCCGATGGAACTTATGGCGAAGGGCACGGTGCAATAGTTTCTATTTCGCGTGAATCGGCTGGCTACCTTCGCTTTATGCTTATGGCACATGAATGCTGGCACGGTATCTATTTTACCACCGAATCTTTCCGTGAAGTGGTAGCAGACCTGTATAATTCTTTTGACGAAAAATCCATGCTCTTCTTAAAAAAATACTGGGAAAAACAGCCCTCGCTTGCCTACGACTTGAGCAATGAATATCTTATGCAAAATGAATTTATGGCATATCTGTTGCAACAGCCTGTGTCTGCCACAGCCGAGTGGTTTTTGACTCACGCCAGGTGGAATTCAGTGCAGCATGACCTGCCAAACCTCGCCAATTATGTGATTGAACACAATGCTTCGTTTTTTACCGAAGCCTGCCAGAAACTGAGCGATTACGCCTTTGCCACATGGGGACTTGCCGCAGGAAGAGTGTTCCTTGTGTCACGCAGATAGTGCATTGCATTACACAATTTTTCCATGCTTGATGATTTCCTGCAAATCAAGGTTAAATTGTTTTTCAGTTGCAACCGTGGTTGGCGGGCCATGTCCCGGCATAAGCACGCAGTTGTCATTTTGCGAAAGAATCTTCTTTTCTATGTTGGAACACAGCATACGTTGCGAATATTTGCTGGACGTTTCACCGATACTGCCTGCAAACAGTGTATCACCTGTAAAAATGATGCTTCCGATTTTAAAAACCATGCTGTCTGCCGAATGTCCTGGCAAAGAAAGATATTCCACGGCAAGACCCGCTATTGTAAGCCAACCGTCACCATGCAGCACTACAGATCTTGCGTTTGGCACTGCATAGTCCGCAGCATAAATGTCTGGTGAATAAATCTTGCATAGCGTGGAAAGTCCGCTTACATGATGTTCGTGGTTGTGTGTTACCAGCACTGCGCTCAATGTGTAATTGTTTTTTTCAAGCATGTCTATGATGGCAGGACTTATTTTCCCCGGATCAATAATTATAGCCTTCATTACCGAGGGTTCATCATTTACCACAACATAGCAGTTTGTGAATTCTTCAAGACACAGATGAAAATAAATTTTCATTGCAAAACCTCTTTTTCTTTGAAGGCAACCAAAATATTGTTTTGGTTTCTGTCAAATACGGCTTCTCGGGTATTGGACATTTTAAATGAAACGCTTTCCCGCGCTGATTCGTAAAACAACGTTTTTTTGAGATTGCAGTTTTTAAGCGATGTGTTCATCAATACGGATTTTACAAAACGGCTGTTGTACAAGTCGCTGTTATCAAAGCTGCACTGGTATGCGGTAATGCCATTGAAGTTGTTGTGAATCAAGTCGCTGTCGGTAAGAAGCACGTGTATGAATTTTGCCCCTGAAAACGAAGAAAACTGAAAATTGCTTTTTGTAAACGAGCAGTCGCTGAATGTGCAAAAGTCGAGCATACACATGCGGGCATACAGGTTGATTGAATGGACATTTGAAAATGTACAGTGCTGAAGGTTGCAGGCACAGAATTTTTTGTTGCTCAAATCGAGGTCTGAAATTGTAATGCCGCAAGCATCAAGGCCGATTATAACATCATGTGAGAGCACATAATTTTTGATTTGTTTTTTTATTTCAAGCTTGTTTTTGTGGTGCTCAAGACAGTAGCCCGGGATTTCTAAAATCGTATCGCCGTCTGCTGAAAATGAAGAGAGCGACATTTTTTTGCAGCCAGGAAATTGGCAGACATTCATCTTGTACATGTCTTACTGTACGCTATTGAAAGTATTTAGTCAAATGGATATGATGGGCTATGTGCTGGAAGTGCGGTAATGCCATTCAAGATGAAGTGATTGCGCGGGGCAGTGAATGTTCATTTTGCCATGCCGATTTACATTCATGCCGAAACTGCCTGTTTTATGCACCAGGCAGCCACTATGATTGCCACGAAACGGTAGCTGAAGCAGTTCGTGAAAAAGAGCGTTCTAATTTTTGCGACAGTTTTAAGGTAAAACGAATGTGGAACAGTGTTGCATCTTCCGCAGGCGCAGATGCACGTGTGTCGGCAAAAAAAGCATTTGACTCACTTTTTTCTGTATGAATTCCATGTCAGAACATTCTGTACAGACAGCCGGTTTTGGCGAATCAAAAAAAATTGATTTTGTATTCTTGGATAGCGGCACAGGCGGCATTCCGTACATGCTGGCCCTCAAACAAAAAAATCCCGCTGCACGGTGTGTGTATGTGGGGGACACGGCGCATTTTCCTTACGGTGAAAAAACTCCCGATGCAGTAACGGAATGTGCTTCATTTGTCATCAGGTTGATTGTGGAACGGTGGCGACCTGGTGCCGTGGTGATTGCCTGCAACACCATCAGCGTGACTGCGCTTGACTCGCTCCGCGAGCAGTTTCCCCTGCTTCCGATTGTGGGAACGGTGCCTGCCATAAAACTTGCTGCCAGCGTAACGCGCAACAAACGAATTGGTCTGCTTGCTACAAATGCGACTGTTAGGCATCCGTATTGCCAGCGGCTTATCGCTGATTTTGCAAATGACTGCACGGTATTCAGTCGTGGTGATCCGGATTTGGTATGGTTTGTGGAGCATGATTTATTTTCTGCATCGCAAGAGGAACGACAGAAAGCTGTGCGGCCGGCAGTCAGTTTTTTTTCAGAGCGTGACTGTGATACAATCATTCTGGGCTGCACACATTTTACCCACATTTCAGGCGACATTACCAAAGCCGCCGGAAATGCAGTTAAAGTTGTTGACAGCCGTGACGGTGTTGCAAATCAAGCGCTTCGTGTGGAACAGGGTGAATTTGCTGGCGATAAAATACCAATGTTCCCCCTTCCACCAGATATGAGTTTTTTTGTAACGGCATGCACAAATGTCCAGCAGCAGGAATATATGATGCTGTGTGAGCATTTGCATATTCCGTTTGGTGGTCTAATGCCAGTGGGTAATTCATGCTGAATGGGTACATACCGTGCTTCTGTAAGGCCGGCCTTGGCCTAAAGCATGCTGCAAACAGCAAAATAAACGTTTAAAACCAGCGCCTAAATGCCGCCGCTGATTTTAACTTCTAGTTTTTTGCGAAAACTCGTTCATTGTATTGTCTGCATCGCAACAAGTGCTTAACGCAGACCGACACACAATCCCCGGAAACTGTTTTTGCAACAAGCCGCGAGACGCAGTTTCAAACAAATTTCCGAGGATGGTGTGTTTTTAAGGAAGTGTATATACCCTTGACTGCAATGTTTTTTTGAACACAGCCTAAAAAATATTTCAAGAATTTTTTGCTCAGTTATCAAGTTAAAAAAACATACCAGCCTTCTGCATCAGGGTGTGCTGATTTGCACGGTTGCCAGGGGGCATAAAATCTGTGTCATACCCCCCTGCTTGTAATTAAAGCTTTGAAGCGATTTCGTCAATGAAATCCCAGCTGTTTACAATGCGCGTTGCTTTTGGCTGAGCCAAAGCCGCCAAATCCCCTGTCATAACACCGCTTTCTATTGTGCCCAGAGTGGCCGTTTCCAGTCGGTGCGCGAAGTTTGCGAGATCGGGTGTGCCGTCAAGTTCCGCACGTTTTGCAAGTGCCCCTGTCCATGCGAAAATTGTTGCTACAGGATTTGTGCTTGTTTTTTCACCTTTCAGGTAGCGGTAGTAATGACGCTGCACTGTGCCGTGGCTTGCTTCGTATTCAAACTCCCCGTTCGGGCTCACGAGTACGCTTGTCATCATGGCAAGGCTTCCGCATGCGCTCGCGATCATGTCGCTCATAACATCGCCATCGTAATTCTTGCATGCCCACAAAAAGCCGCCTTCGGTTTTCATCACGCGGGCAACAGCATCGTCAATGAGAGTGTAGAAATATTCAAGTCCTGCCGTTTCAAACTTGGATTTGAATTCGTTGTCAAATACGTGCTGGAATATTTCTTTGAAATTGCCGTCGTATACTTTGCTTATTGTGTCTTTCGCTCCGAACCACACACTGATTTTCTGGTCGAGCGCATAGTTGAAGCAGCAGCGTGCAAAGCTTTCGATGCTTGCGTCAAGGTTATGGATTCCTTGGATGATGCCCGGGCCATTCATCTGCATGATTGTCTTTCGGATTTCTGTACCGTCTTCTCCTGTGAATACAAGTTCTGCCTTGCCAGCTCCGCTAGTCTTGATTTCGCAGTTTTTGTACACGTCACCATAGCCATGGCGTCCCAGCACAATCGGTTTTTTCCAGCTGTTCACATTTGCGTGGATGTTTTTTACGAATATTGGCGTGCGAAAAATCGTTCCGTCAAGCTCGCCCCGCAGGATTCCGTTGGGGCTTGGTGTTAGATGTGTAAGATGATACTCTTCCATGCGGGCGGCATTGCTGGTGATGGTGGCACATTTTACACCCACGCCCAGCCGCTTTATGGCCGCCGCTGCATCATAAGTCACTTTGTCATCAGTTTTGTCGCGCTCTACAAGGCCAAGATCGTGGTATTCGGTCTTCAGGTCGATGAACGGGTTCAGCAGCTTGTCTTTGATCAGCTGCCATAAAATGCGGGTCATCTCATCGCCGTCAAGTTCGGCGATTGCATTTTTCATCTGAATTTTTGCCATTATAGTCCTCCTGCGGCATCTGTTAGATTGAATGCTTCACATATTTCCAACAATGAAAAAAGTGTAAAGTTTTTTCATTGTTGGAAACGCCGTTCCGTAATGAAGTGAGAAACGGCAGCCAATAACCGAGTTTTGAAAAACCCGGAGTTAAAATCGGCAACGCCATTTAGGTTTCCGATTTTGAACGTTCTGTTTTAAATGGTGGCCTTCCGTCCACACAAATACTGTTTGAGATGCGTTCAAGAAACGCTTCTGGATATGCTGCCCTGAGCGGATAAAATGCAAGCAGCTCGTAATGGGCACCTTCCGCATAGGCAAATGCAAGTCCAGTGTATGATGTGTTGCGCAGTGTATAGGTGAATCTGGCGCGGATAGCTTTTGTTGTCATTTCAGCGCTGTCATCCCATTCTTCAAATACTGCGCCGATTCCGTTCAGCATGGCCGTTATACTTCCTGAAAGCGAGTCTTCAAGCGATGGAAACTGTCCGGTAAAATCGTAGATCATGTAGCTTGCATAACGCTTTGTGTTTTCGTTGGTGAATACGCGCACAGTTCCGTTGGGAATGAACGAGTCGGGAAGTTTTTTTTGTGCGAATTTGGCGGGATATGAAAAGCTGGTGTGTCCGATTGTATGTTCAGGCCACGGAGAATTTAATAGCCATGCATCGGTTGTGCTGTAGCGGGCTCCTGCATTTATAAATATTGCAAGCACAAGACATACCGAAACTGCTGTAACGCGGCCTTTTGTGGTGCCGCCAAGCACACGTCCCAGCACGGCGCCTATGCCCGCAAATACAACTATAAGCAGCAGCGATTTGCCGTTCATGCCTCTGCCCCATATTATGCTTCCTGCCATAGATGCACTGGCCACCATGACAATTACGCAGAGCGCTGTAATTAAAGCGCGTGGCTGTATATCCTGTGCGCTAAAATCGTGGTTTGACATATTCTTTGCCCCCTCTTTATTCAATCGTTTGGAATATTTCTGAAAATCAGGCGGAACCTATAGACTGGTTCCTTTTAGGCATGAATTTCCTGCATAGTCCAAATCAGTAAGCACTTCGGTGTGGTCAGGGAATACCGCGACACTGTGTTCCTCATGGCAGCTCCATGCACCGTCCGCAGTTTTTACTGTCCATTCACTTTTTTTATCGCCGGTAATCACGTCGGGGGTGCCTTCGTTAATCATGGGCTCTATGGCCAGCACCATGCCGGCCTGGATTCGCGGGTTATGCCCTCGAAACGGATAGTTGTTCGGCACACTCGGGTCTTCGTGCACGCCAAGCCCCACGCCGTGTCCACAGTAGTCGTAAACAACACCGTATCCGTTCTGGTTGTGGCATACTTCTGTAACGGCTTTTGCAATGTCTGAAAGTCTGCCGCCTTTTTTACATGCGTTGATTCCTGCGAGCAGCGCTTCCCGGGTCACATGCACCAGTTTGCGGTGCCGGGGCAGCACGTTGCCGACCATAACAGTGTGGCAGCTGTCTGAAATGTAGCCGTTCAAGTTTATGCCGATGTCAAGTGAAACAAGGTCTCCATCCCGCACAATATCATGCTTGCTTGGCACTCCATGAATCACGGTATCGTTTATGCTCGTGCAGACGCTTCCTGGAAATCCTTCCGCATACCAGGCCGGTTTGCCGCCATGTTTCCGCATAAAATCCACGCACCAGTCATCAATCTGCTTGGTGCTTACGCCCGGCCGCACTTTTGGAATTATTTCGTTGAATAAATCAGCCAGCAGGTGGCAGCTTTTTCGTATATTTGCAATCTGGTCATCATTTTTCAGGCGAATCATGCCGAACTCCTCTGCTCGTGTACGCAGTATAACTGGTTTTGCATATTTATACAACAAGGCTGAAATCGCCCACCCGGCGGCCAGTTTGCCGGTCTGATTGATAAAAGCGCGGAATGTGAATCATGCTGAAGTGCAAATTACTTCGGGAATTTTTTAACAGCAAGTTGTATGCGCAAGTTTAAATTCGCCGTTTCATGCTGAATCCTTGCAAATCTATCGGTGCGGGTTTGACATAATACATGTTTTTATTGTAAACTAGCTCCGAAGTTTTTGCAAAACCGTGCCTTTTGGCATTTAGGGAGGACTATGAGCAACGACGATCTGGTACCAGACTTTAACAACGACCGGGATGAAAGCCTTAAAATAACGCTCGATAAAGTTGCCGAAGTTAATAATTGTCTCATTGTCAATTTGAATGGCTATATCGATACATATAATTCTGTGTTTTTTCAAAAACAGGTTGGCAAGATAGTTAGCGCAGGCTTTGTGAATCTTATTTTTAGCTGTTCAAACTTGAATTATGTTTCTTCTACAGGAATAGGGTCTTTTACGGCTTTTCTAAAACTGATAAAGCCAAAAGGCGGCGACATTGTGTTGCTGAACATTCAGCCAAAAGTGTATGAAGTATTTCAGCTGCTGGGATTCTGTCAGTTCTTCAACATCAAAGATTCTATTCATGATGCGGTGGATTTCTTTAAACACGGTGCGCCTGCGGCAACGAGCGTGTTTCCAAATGTGTTTGCCTGCCCTGTATGTTCAAAGCGCCTCAAGGCAACAAAGAGCGGGCGATTTAGATGTTCAGAATGCAAGAGCATTTTGGCGATTGACCAGCAGGGACATGTTTTTTTGGGCTAAATCTGACCAGCATGAATGGATTCCACAGGAACAGCTTTGTCTGCAAATGTAAACGGTGGCTGTGTATTACCTGTGGAAAAAAATCCATAATTCACCAGTATAAATGATGAATTGTATTTTGTGCAAAAAAAATATTTAAAAAAATCTGCCAAATTCCTCTTGACATTTATAAATCCTTACAATGCAACAAGATATTCTCAGCGAGGGCTTGGTTGTATAATTCCCCATATTACAGAGAATTAGCTTTGATTGTGTTTTGCTATATTTCGCCCGGTTTCCAAAACCTGTGGATAACTTGTGAAAAAGCAGAGGGAAATTGGTGTACGAGACTCTTCATAACCGGCTTAGAATACTAGGCTGTAACGTAATTCGCTACTTTTTGTCTGAAACATCCGTATTCAAACCGCCCCTGGCAGAACTGGCTGCATGGAAGTTTGGACAAAACGGCGCACCGTAATCCCACGCATTTTTGATTTGTGCGGAAAGGCATGCGGTCTGCCTATTTGCTTAAAACTGCGCCACGAGCTTGGGCGAAACAAAAGTCGTGTATCATTTGCCGCAATGCTTTGTAATGGCAGCAAACCAATGCCAAGCTTCTAATAGTCAGAAAAATCATCCCCGATGTTTGCGGCGGGATGTGTTGATTTGTGCACATTCATATGTGGCTTGAAACTGTGTACCGGTGGCTTCAGCTTCCATTTTAAAGATGCATGGCGCTGATTGGTTTGCATTGCAGACTTTTAGGGATGCCGTTCAAATGCTGCGTTCAGTTTTCAGATTCATCTTCTGTGTTTTGCTTGTATTGCGACAAACGCTCGCGCAATGTGATAAACAGCGCAAGCACGGCACAAAGTTCCATAATGGCCATGACAAAACGAGAAAGCGGCACCAAAATCGGCAAAACAACCAGCGCAAACGAAAGAGCTACGGAGCCGTACATCGATGGTGCCGGTTTGGGCACTGCTGGGTTCTGTTCGTCTTTGGACGGCTGAGTCCTTGCACTCTGGCGCATATTCTTTTTTTTTGCGGCGTGGATGGCATGACAAAAATACACAAGCACCACGCACCACAGCACACCGCCTGCCACAAACAGCGCAAGTTCCACCGTCATTTATGCTTTTCCTGTGAAAGCCATTGGAGCAGTGCATTTTTTGTGGAATCAAACGCGATTGGCAATTTTTCCACATCAGAGGCAGAATGAACTGGCTTCCATGCAATCGATGTTACCTCGCTTTGCTGGCTGCGAAAGATTGAATTTGGCGGCAGCATGGCGGTAAAAAAAGAATCGCACGTTTTGTATGTTATGTTTTTATAAACATAAGTATTTGGAAAAGAGCACAAATAGCGAATATTTTCAAGTGAGAGTCCAAGCTCTTCGCGGCATTCGCGGAACGCGGCGTTTTCAAGGCTTTCATCTGGATCAACAAATCCACCAGGAAGGGCTAAAAATCCCTTGCGCGGTTCTTTCGCACGTTGCTCAAACAGCACCAGTCCTTCGTGGTTTTGAATAATCATTCCCACAGCGGCGGCGACATTGTTGTATAAATCAAAGCCGCATTCGGAACATACCCACTGGCGGCCGCCACGAAGCGTCTGGATCTGCTTTCCTCCGCAGTCTGGACAGCACGAAAAAATATTGTCTTTCATGATTACCCATTTTACTTTTCTTTCAGAACCATTACAACCGCATAGCCGTTGAGTGTGATTCGTGTGGAAGGGCTACATGCCATTGACTGCGATACCTTAATAAGAACAAGGCACCCGCAAATGTCCAAAGATTTTTTACCACCCGGGCTGCCACGTTCCAGAAATCGCAACCCGTTTTGCAAAGTGAAGGTCGCTTTTGCGTTGAGCTGTGCTGATTGCCACAGCACACTGACAGGTTTTGTATCTACTGATGGTCTTTGCTAAATTAGCCGAAATTCGGTATATTATAGTATAATTTTTTTACGGGAGCATTTTGGTATGCCACGAATCTGTCTTGCATGCATCTTGACGCTTTGTGCTGCTTTCGTGGTGTACGCCCGCGGAAAAAGCAATGCCATGGAGCGTTCTGTTGGTGCGGCAAGCAGCTGGCAGGAAGAATTTGACATTCAAGACAAACCGGACGGTAAATACAGCGCGCTGGTAACTGCCACCGACAAAGCTGGAAACCAGAGCGTAGTCGGTCCTTTCAACATCAGAATTAAAGATGAATCTGGCCTGCCGGTTGTGAATATTACAAATCCCGTTCAAAATATGCGTGTTTCAGGCAGCCTGAATATCATGGGCACATGCAGCAGCAATGCAATAGACAGCGTGAATCTTGTCATTGACGGAAACGAAGCCGACATAAAAACGGCAACAGGCAGAAGCTTCTGGTCTTTTTACGTTGACACCACTTCTATGTCCGAAGGTTCCCACACCATCGAAGCATACGGCACAGACATAAACGGTTTGCGCAGTCCCGTCGTAAGCGTTGCATGGCATCTTGACCGCCGTGCCCCGGTTACCAGAATAACAAACATTGGCATGGGCGAAGTCGTGAGCGGCAAGATTGTGCTGAACGGAACGGTCACCGATGGCAATGGAGTCGCCAGCGTTGAATACAGTCTCGATGGCGGCCAAACATTTGCACCGGTCGAAACTCGTAAGCGTTTTTCAGAACTCACCAGTCGGGACGAGCCTTCTTCATGCTGGACTTTTACCCTCCCAATCGATACGCTGAAATTTCCTGATGGCCCGTTTGTCTGCTGGTTCCGTGCCACGGACACCACAGGTTCACAGGGAATGTATTCATTTCTTTCGGTCATTGACAATACCAAACCGGATGTAAAAATTGTTGCGCCGCTTCCAAATCAGGCTGTGAACGGAATCTTTACGGTGGCAGGATATGCAAAAGACACCGTTGGCATACGATCGCTTTCGTACAAATGGGGGAATCAGGCTGGCGATTTTATTCTTGCTCCGGGGAATCCGTATTGGGTGCAGGAGTTAAACGCCATTGGAATGGCAAAAGCACCTGACTTTGTTGTTACGGCTACTGACATTGCAGGAAATCAGACTACAACAAAGTGTCCGATAATCCTTGACCAGGAAGCCGACAAACCCGTGGTAGCAGTTGTTTCGCCCGCAGATGGAGCTGTTTTTGAAAGTACCGGGGAAAATCTTTTTTTTCGCGGGGTTGCTTATGACGATGATGGCGTTGTTGCAATCACTTGGCAGCTGGATGACGGTATAGAACAGCAAATTGCCTGTAACGGTGTTTTTTATGCGGATATTCCAACGGCGCTTTCAAGCGGCAGACATACGATTTCTGTGTATGGTACAGACAAGTATGGTGTGCGCGGAAACAAAACAACAGTTGCGTTTACCGTGCAGGGTGAAGGCCCTGCGTTCAGTTCCGCAGTGCTTAGGGAAAATGGTTCGGCCAAGCCTTTTGTAAACGGCATGGAGCTAAATCCTGAATCAAATGCCGTTTATGAAGTTGTCGTTAATTCCGGCAGCGGACTCAGCGAAGTGGGGTATGAACTCACCTGGGGAATCGGAGGTAAAGAACAAAAACCTGTCAAGATAAAAACTCGCGAAAAAGCTTCAACAGTAACCATTCCTGTTTCACATCTGCCTTGGGGCGTAAGTCGCCTGTGTATACGGGCTGTTGATGTTTTGGGACACGAAGCCGTTCATTATGCTGTTTTGAATGTGCGCGACCTTTCAAAGGTGTACACGCAAAAACCCGGCGTGTACTTTGACGACAGCACTGTTGCAAGCGATGGCGGCATTTCCATAAATTCTCCGTATTCTGTGAGCGGCTATTTTGTGGGCGGCACGGCACAGCGTGTGGAACTGGTTCCGCCAACAAAAGCCGCCATACCAAAACTCATCGGAAACAGCATTGTGCTTGAACCGGGAACCGGCGGGTCTGGTCCAGTGGTGGTTCGCGTTACCACAACAACAGGTGCCGTGTATGATTCCCGTCAACTATATTTTAAAATTGAATCAGATGCCCCCGCGCTCACGATTGACAACGACAGCGCCGAAACTGGTATTCCGTTTGAATTCAAAACAAGCACCGCGCTTTCGATTTCAGGCACCGTGCGAAGCTCAAGTGAAGCCACTGTTTCGTACCGCATTTTTTCTGCCGCCGCGGTTTTAAATAACGGCATTGTAACGTCATCGTCGGAACGGCCGGTTTCTGATGTTCACGATATAAAAACGGTCGCCGCAAACCAGACAGATTCCTTTCAGATAAACTTTACAAGCGATGATTTTGTTGAAGGCATTTCTGTTGTTGAAATTCTGGCCCGCAACACATCAGGCAAAACCACGGCAGAAGCTGTTGCTGTGCGAAAGATTCCGTATACCCGCACCGAGCTTCTCGCAGGAGAATCGGCTGTTCCCGTGCCGGCAAAACCGGCCATCTATTGGTTTGAAGGCATTGACCTGTATGCATGTTGTCTGTATCAAGAAGAATCCGACATTTTGTTCAAACGCATACGTACAGAGCTTCTGCAAGGCGGCACAAACGAAATCACATTTTCCGTGCTTCCATTGCGTGGTACAGACGGGCGGATTACGACTACACACACTGTTACAAAAGAAGGAGACATCACCGCTTTTGTAAGCTCGGTTGACGGTTCTCCGTACAAAAGCGGTATGCCGGTGTATATTGATTCGGGCAACAATGAAAATCACAAAGCGACTCTTTTTATTGAATCAAAAACATCGGTCGCATCTGTAAAGTGGTTTTTGGAAGAAACGGATACATCTGACGGCAAGGACAAAAAAAACGGTACGGCTTCTTTGCGCAAAATAACGACTCCCGGCGCTGGCATTTTTCAGTATGAAGCAGATATTCCTCTGGTCAATCTGCCTGCTGGCATTTTAAAACTAGGGGCAACCATTCAAGACAGCAAGAATTTGGTTACCACTGTGCGCGGCACGATCTCGGTACTGCGGAACGCCGCTCATGCAGACAGCGAAGAAGGCGTTTATTGGATGCCACTGGATGGTGTTCATGAAGATATCGCACAAAATCGTTATGTGCTAAAAAACGGCGCTTCGCTGACAGGCTTTGCAAACGTTTCCGGTGCAATCACGGCTTCGCTGCAACAACCTGCCGATGGCCTTTTTGTTTCGGTAAAAGACCACATGATAACAGTCAATGCCAGTGAAAACGGCACTTACCGCGATGTTGTTCTGGTGGTGCAGGACGCGCACGGTGGCACATACAAAAGCAAGGCGGTTGATATTGTGGTTCACTCAGCGCCGCCGCTGATAACACTTTTGCAGCCAATAAACATGAGCTGGGTTCAGAATGAAATTGCACTGCATGGCACAACTTCTGGCAGAAACATTGCAGCAGTTGAATATACCCTCGCCGGCGAAAACAGTTCAGAATGGATTCGCTTGCCTGTGCAGGACGGTGTATTTCTTGGCAGCATTGATGTAAGTGCAATGCCTGACGGTCCCATTCCAATTGATATTCGCACCGTTGGAGCTGATTCTGCGGGCCTGTTCCATGCTATCGTGTGCAAGGACACGGAAGCGCCAAAAGTGTCTGTCATTCTACCTGAAGCAGGAGCCGTGGTAAACGGAGAAACCACGATTGTGTTTTCTGTGCAGGACGCAGGACGGCTTCAGACAATCACATATGCCAGTTCCGACGGCCAGCAAAAAAGCAGCTTTGACCATTTTGCGCCAGAGCTATATTCAGATGAAGGGCAGGAGCATTCTTTGCATTCTATGGCATCTGCGCTACCCAGTATGCGAGTCGGCTCTCAGGTTTATCCCATCGGCAATGACATGCGGTTTTTATTTGTTGACGCGGCAGGCAATACCACAACGCTTGATTCATATGATTTTACAGTCGATGCTGAAAGGGATTTACCTTTAATTGAAATTGTTATGCCAGAAGAAAACGCCATAATGACAAATGATTTTGTGGTTTCCGGCTTTGTGTCTGACGATGATGGAAAATGCAACTTCCTCTATCGCATAGACAACGGCGAATGGCTCACTGTCTCTGATGAGGATGGCACACCCGTTTCTGGCTACCATTTTGAAATACCCGTACAGCTTGAATCAATGACAGATAACGAGCATGTTGTCTACGTGTGTGCGCAGGATGTGCACGGCACAAAAGGCCCAGAAGCAACGCGCCGTTTTAGAATCAGCCTTGAAGAACCAAAAATGACCGTTGATTTTCCTGCAATTTCAGAAACCGTCAAAGGCTATGTTACCATGCACGGAAGCGCCAGCGACAAAAACGGAATCAGCAGAGTGCAGGTTTCTATAGACAACGGTGCCAGCTACAACGATGTCGAAGGAACATCCGAATGGACATATACATTTGATACACACGTTATTCAAGACGGAACGCATGCTGTGTTTTTTAAAGTGCGGGACAGCTACGGCATTGAAAGCCTGCATTCAACTTTGCTCAGTGTGGACAACACAAAACCCGTCATGCAGCTGGAACTTCCGCTTGACGACAGCAGGACATCCCGGAACGTGTTCTTTAGCGGCCTTGCCGCGGACAACATAGAGCTTGCAAAACTTTACATAACCGTCCGCAGCCTTGACGAAAACCGCACAATTCCTCTTGATTTGGCACATGTCAACCTTGAACCGTTCAAAATTATTTCCCACGTGCTTGACATCAGCGCATTGCCTGACGGCTTCTACAACGTTCAGCTTACAGCTGAGGATGCGGCAGAAAACGTCACACGTGTCAGTCGGAATATTCAGCTTGACAAAGCAACACCCCCATCGAGCGTCAGCGTGCTCTATCCGCTCAATGGGGCGCACGTGCAAGGCGTGTTCAATATTTACGGCACCGCACAAAGCGAGGAGGATGAAATTTCCGATGTCGCATTGCTCATAGACGGCATAGAGCTGGCTTCGCTCAGTGCAAGTGAAATTATTTCCAGCGACTATTTCAAATTCCAGTTGATGAATGTTATGCAGCGCTCCCAAAAACAGATTGCGGCACATAACGAAACAGAAACCGTTGTTTCTGGGCAGAACTTTGAGCTGTCAGAAGGAACGCACCATTACCGCGTGGTGGCGACAACGCAAAGCGGAAAAAAAATCACTTCCGATGAACACACATTTGTGTACAGCGCATACGGGCCATGGGTCACCGTTGAGAATTTCATGTATGGTGATTTTGCCATGAACCGCCCAGTTATCCATGGCGATGCCGGTTACATGCTCAGCGCAGACGACCTTGACGCGCTGAACAGTAAAAAAACTCCGCGAGCCGTGCGTGAACATCTTGCAAGCAAAACCATAAAATATGTCCAGCTGAGTCTTGACAACGGACGCACATATACGCCCGTTTCAAAATTCAAAAAAGGAAAATGGCAGTATCAGATTGAAAGTGACGAAATGAAGCCTGGCTACCATTTTTTGCTTTTAAAGGCCGAAATGATGAACGGAGAAGTTGCCCTTGAACGAATGCTTGTGCAAGTTGATCGAACACCCCCGGTGGTTCGGCTGATTGCACCAAGCGTTGGCGGCCACTACAGCCAGCTGCTGGAATTTACAGGCCTTGCCAGCGACAACGAGGAACTTCAAGATGTAACGCTTACATTGAGCAAGGGAAACAATAAACCTTCATACGAAATGCCAGGCTTTGTTCACGGAATGTATCTTGACGCTTCAGTGTGGGGCGCAACTCTCTGGGATGTCGGCCTCGGGCTCACGGCGTTCAATAACGCGGTTAAGATTCAAGGACACTTTGGGCAGTTTACACAGGTTCAGCGTGACTTTGTTTCTGATATGCTTTCGCGGGAACGGAGCAACTTCCGTTTTGGCGGCAATGTGGTGGGCGCAAAAATCATCACGCAGTTTGCCCAGATTCCATTCCACCGCCTGTTCGGACGTGATTTTGACTGGCTTTCAGCAACATTTGCCGTGGGAGCCAATTTCTCATATTTCTCGGAAACAGCAGCTCGTGACGCTGAGGGCAACAGCATACCTCAAGTGCTTTCAGCCCTGCTGCTGCAAGTTGAATTCCCGCGCATTACTTTTGACCGCATGAAAGTGTTCAGAACCTGGGCGTTCTATGTTGAGCCGCAAATGTGGTTTGTTTCTTCCGATTTTGGCAGCGCCCTGGGCGACAGGTTTGTGCCAACATTCTCATTGGGGCTACATGTGAACGTATTTTAAAAATACTCAAGGGAATATACGATGACCGTCCATATCATACAACCACCGTTGGTACAGCTGAACTCTCCCTATCCGTCCGGGGCGTACCTTTCAGCATTCTTTAAAAGCCTAGGTCTTAAAACGCACTGGCATGACGCAAGCCTCGCTCTCTGCTATGAGCTGTTTTCCGCGCAAGGCCTGGGCCGCCTGTTTGAACATTGCGGCGAATCCGCGTTGCAAAAAGCAGAACAGCTTTTCTGCTTAGGCAACACCGACGGTGCCCAAACATTACGGCGCTACATTTCCGAAAAAGAACGATGGGTGCAATGGATAGAGCCGATTCTTGCCATGCTCCGTGACGGCGGTTCCACCAGTGGCCGCGAATGTGCGCACGCCTTTCTGTTTTCGCCAGCCGCACCCCGTGGCCCCCGCATGGAACGCTTTCTTTTTGAGCTTGACCACGAACCTTCCATTGATGATGTCCGTTTTTTGGCGAGCATGGCCCTAGCTGATTTGGCAGACTTTATTCGCATTGCATATGACGGGCAGTTCTCGCTTGTCCGCTATGCCGAATCACTTGCCATACAGGAAACTACATTTGAACAGCTTGAGCAGCATTTGCAGTCGCCGATTTTGACCCAGTTCTATGAACCAGTGCTTGACCGCATCTTTGCCAAAAACAGCATCTGTTCTGACGGCATGGAAAAAACGCTGGTATGCATAACAGTTCCGTTCGCGGGCACATTTGAAGCTGCATTGTATACCGGGCGGTTTTTAAAACAGAAGTACGGCAGTGCGGTCTTTGTGGTGCTGGGAGGCGGTTTTGTAAACACCGAACTCAGAGAATTGGACAAAAAAAACTGCGCCGTTTATTTTGACGCACTCAGCTTTGACCGGGGCTACGGCTCGTACAAAGCGCTTCTGAACAGCGGCCTGCTTTCCTCCCGTGCACATGGCGGTGACATGCTTTCTCCAATGTACAAACTGCGCATTTTTTCTGAGCATGGAGCAAGTGATTTTTTGGAGCATGACGCAGCCCTGGAGCATTTTGAAAATAAACAGACAGCATCGCTTGTTCCAGATTTCTCGGACATTGACTTTTCACAGTACCTCCGTGTGGTGGACGACACAAACCCCATGCAGCGCCTGTGGTCAGACGGCACTTGGATAAAAGCGTATTTGGCCCATGGCTGCTACTGGCACCAGTGCGCGTTCTGCGATGTCACGCTGGATTATGTTGCCGGCTACAAACCGACCGATGTTCAGGCTGTATTTTCCGGACTGTATGGACAGGCGATTCAGAAAGGGCTCCGTGGAATTCATTTTGTAGATGAAGCGATGCCGCCACATGCACTGACAGAGTTTGCCTCGTTCAACCTGCGGCAGACACAACAGCTTTTGTTTTGGGGAAACATCCGCTTTGAAAAGACTTTTACGCGGGATGTCGCCGATTTCTTGGCATGTGGCGGTCTGACCGGTGTATCAGGCGGCATTGAAATTGCACATGGCGCAGGCCTTGCGGCAATCCATAAAGGAACCGACATCGATACCATTGTTGCCGCGTGCTGTGCTTTTAAAGAAGCAGGCATTCTGGTTCATGCGTATATGATTTATGGATGGTGGCAGGAACATGACCAGGACATTGTAGATTCCATGGAAACCCTGCGCCAGTTCTATGCAGCAGGACTGCTAGACAGCTCATTCTGGCACAAGTTCGTTTTAACACGCCATTCCCGAGTATATGCTGAATGGCTGCAAGGCCTGCATCCCGATTTGCACCCGGTTGAAAACAAGGCGGAAGGCCTGTTTGCCAAAAATGGCTTGCATTTTAAAGGTGAGTCACATTCTGAGAAATTCAGCATTGGACTTTCGGCCGCGCTCAACGCCTGGATGCATGGCAATGATTTGCAAAAACCTGTTGGCACCTGGTTTTCGTTTAAGACACCACGTCCTTCAGTTATGCCCGATACCGTGGAACATTCGATTGCACGCTACGAACAGGAGCGTGACAAATCATTTGGTGCCCCGTTGCATTCAAAAAAACTGTATTGGCTTGGCGGAGAACCACTTGCTACCGCCAGAAACGCCATGCAGTGGATATACCAGAATGAATGGCACACTGCAACGCTCCCATCGCCGTTTGCCCATGATTTGTGCAGGGCAATTTGGCAGCTCCGTTCTGCCGTGCACGATACCGCCCTGCTCGAATCATTCATGCTGAATCACGCAGACTGCCTGCCAGCTGTGCAGTCTTTGCGGGGAAAAGGACTCGTTCAGCTTCCATGGAATGTTGTTAATGAGCGCTAATCTTAAAGCAACTTGGGAAGTGCAAATGTTAATCCGCGTTTCCGTAACGAGTTGTTTGGATTAGTGTACTTTCCAAACCGCTTGTCGGTTCTAGCCGCGAGGCTAGTTTCTGGGGCTTGTTCAAGTACGATGGACAAGCCCTTTTTTAGCAAAAAGGAACGGAACGCATGACAAAAAGCGACACATCAAATCGGCTCGAACTGTCAAAGACACAACAGCGTGTGTTCCACTACATGAGCGATTTCGGGTCAATCACCACACTACAGGCATTCACTGACTTGGGCGAATCAAGGCTTTCCGCGCGGGTTTTGAGCTTCGCGAAAAAGGGGTTCACATCTTCGGCGAAACCATCCAAGTGAACAACCGCTACGGCGAGATGCGGCGCGTGAAGCGTTACCGCATCGGGTAGCCCATGATGTCAAGGCAGATAGAGCTTTCATACGGCGATAAAAAACTTTTGATGTATGAAACTGAATACAAGGGCAAAAAGTTCATCGGAACGCTGCGCGAGTGCATATTATTTGCCTAGGGCTACGGATGCGACCAAGCGGCGGAACTCCGCTACGATATGGCAAAACTGAACCGCGAGCAAAACAAAAAGACGGCTGATGTCTCAAAGCAGAAGGAGAAACACAATGTTGTATGAGAAAGTCATAGAAATGGGCAACGTGAGCTTTACGGAGCGAAGCCTTGATTTTGCCTTGGGGTGTGTAGATTGTTGTGCCGTAGCATTTGTCAATCAATTCCTTGTATAATGTATATATAAATTGCAATATTTTCTTAATAAAATACGATATTTTTTTTAATAGTTCGTGCAAGTTTGTATATATTTATTATCACTTGAATTGATTAGGAAGGCTGCTATGATAAGAAGACGTTTTGGCCGCGGTTACAAGACCGATTTGCTTTCCACTGCCAGTGCATCGGAATGCCGTGTGTTTGCGCTATATCTGTACCACATCTCTGTGCTTGTATCCGAAGTTGACGATGATGACAATATTGGCGCGATGGCACAGCTGTTTCTAAAACTTTCCGCAAAGCTTAATCAAACAGAAAAAGTCGCAGCGTTTTTGGAACAGACCATCCAGACCTTTTGCAAGGAAGGCAAATTTCACTGCAAAGAAAAACATGATTCAGACGGCCCTGCCATCATGTTCGACAACTCGCGCGTTCCATACAAGTACGAAGAAGACAAAATTGTAGACCGCAATATACCGAACATGCGAAACGTAGATGAAATTACGGTGAATATGTTCCGCTGCCTGTATGCATCTTCGTTGGATTTTATTTCGCTTATCACCGCGAATTTCCTGCTGAGGCGCACACCCTTAAAAGATTTGTTCCCCATGGAAGAAATACCAGCCGCCGTAAAAGCCGCCGCAAGCAACACCAAGCAGCTTGATTTTATTTCAAAAGCGGTGAACCTTTCTGAAACCGAAGTGAACATGCTGATTATGCAGTACCGCATTTTTACCTGCAATCCACTGCGTGCGCTTTATCAGGATTTTACGCAGAATGTGCAGCAGTCCATAAGCCAGCACATACTCGGCATTTCAAACACAGCATATTCCGCGCTTGTCCGCTCCGATAGCCGGTTACGCCTGTTCGGTTTTATCGATGAACACGGAATAATTGAAGACGATTTTATCGATTGTGTGAGTGCGCAGAGCATCTATCCGTTTTTTTCCGACCTGCTCAACAACGTTGATGTTTCACCATATGCGCTAAACTCGTTCAATGTAGACCCTCGTGTTCCCACCATAATGGAACGTATGCTGCAAAGCACGGAGCCTGTCTCACTTCTTCTGTATGGAAAACCGGGCAGCGGCAAAACTGAATTTGCAAAATCTCTCGCGTTTGCTTCCGGGCAAAAAGTGTTTCTGTTCAAGAACGAACGGGAAATTTCGCGGAACAACGAAAACAATGTGCTGTGCAGGCTGAACTGTCTGCTTTCTTTTGCACAGAAAGAAGCCGTGGTGATTGTTGACGAAGCCGACACGATTCTGCAAACACGAGATTCGTCATTTCTGGGACTGCATTTGCCTTCCACAAAAAAAGGCACGGTGAACAAGATGCTCGAAGAAAACAAAAACAAAGTGATTTGGATTGTGAACTTCACCGACCAGATTGACGAAAGCACCCTGCGCCGCTTTACTTATTCATACCGATTTGAATCGATGAGCAAAGAACAGCTGCGTTCAATAGCCGACACAAAGCTTAAGCCGCTCGGCCTGCCAAAAGAAATCAATTCTCACATTCTGAATATGATGGAAACGTACAGCGTAACGGGTGCTTCCGTGGACAATGTTGTAAAAACCATAAAAAGCCTTGGTGCGGACGATGGCGAACTGGTTGACTACGTGCGCTGCGTGCTCAAAGAAAACGCTGTGCTCATAAACGGAAAAAGCCGCATACGAGAAACTGTCAGCAAAAGCTACGACCTGCGCGCGTTGAATGCTAGCATGGCCCCAACTCAGATTGTGCAGATGATTCAGAATGCAGAGACATTCGCACAAAAAAACAGCAATGCCGAAAACGGAATCCGAATGCTGTTCTACGGAATGAGCGGCACCGGCAAAACCGAGTTTGTACGGTACATTGCCGAACAACTCGGAAAAAAGATTCTCATCCGGCGGGCAAGTGATATTCTTGACAAATACGTTGGTGGCAGTGAACAAAATATCCGCCATGCATTTGAAGAAGCCGAGCGTACAAAAAGCATTTTGCTTTTTGACGAAGCCGACACTTTTTTTGCCGATCGGAACAGTGCGGAACACAGCTGGGAACGCACACAGGTAAACGAATTTCTGACACAGCTGGAAGAGTTTTCGGGAATCGTAATATGCACCACAAATTTAAAGCATATCATGGATTCCGCAATGAATCGAAGGTTCCACATGATTGTGGAATTCAAACCACTTTCAGCAGACGGCATACGTTGCATGATGGAACGCTACTTTGGCAGTTTTGAATTTGACGAGCAAATGATTTCTCGCCTTGTAAAGCTTGAATCCATCACTCCCGGTGACTTTGGTGTGCTTGCAGGACGTGTGCGTTTTATGAATCAAAGCGAACTGAATGCCTCCTACCTCGTGAACGAACTGTGCCGGATCCAGGATGAAAAATCCGACCATGGCAGTAGATGCATTGGCTTTCGGGTATAGCAATTTATGCCTTTATGTGCAACTTCTGTGTATTGCATCGGGGTATGTTGGTTGCCCGCGCACTGTACAAAAGCCTGATTTTTTGATATAGTTCCGTATCAGAATGACTGCTGCGAATGTACAGATAGAGATGACGGCGTGCGATACGGCGCAGTTCTGTTTTTTAAATCGCTTTTTCGATGTGGACGCATTTTTTCGTCCACATTTTTTTTGCGCTGGCAGTCCGCGGAGGTAAAAATGCGCAATCCGGAAGAGACAATCGGCAAGATGATAGACAAGGCGGGCGTCTGCTTCATCTCATACATTGACGGCGACGGCTTTCCGGTGACGAAGGCAATGCTCAG
>JAFLSN010000049.1 GCA_022510905.1 Treponema sp. | reverse complement strand
CGCCGGCGGCCATGGCGGAGGTGCCATACCCGTTCCCATCCCGAACACGGAAGTCAAGCCCTCCAGCGCCGATGATACTGCCCACAGGGCGGGAAAGTAGGCGGCCGCCGGCTTCTTTTTTTCCCTCCACATTCCTGCTTGCCTATGATGTATATTTTCGACATGGGCGGCGTCGTCACGACGGACGCCGTTCCGCCCCGTGACAGGCGGGCTTTTTGCGTATCCAAAGCTTATTATTCTTAGGATGGCCTAGGGGTACCCTACCTCTATGGGCTGGATGCCGCTGACAAACCAACCGTCTGCTTTTCCATATACATCTTCATAATTTATATGGCCGCAAAACCGCATTGCCGGGGAGATCCTTTTGGAATGGGAAAACATAAGCCGCAATTTGGTAGACAGAATATGTATTATAATGAGTACAGAACATCCAAATTTCAACCTGTTTAATTAATTTGTTTTTTGTTTCTCTGTGCAATTAAGTCTGCGTTTATGCTCGCTATTTTTTGATATAATGTACGGTATGAAATCGGTGTTGCGGATGCGGTGGACTGGGTGTTGTGTGTCTGTTTTGGAACTGGACTTTCATGGTTCTGCCAAGCCCGTTCATCTTCTGCTGTCCACCCTTGTACTGTTGGTTTTGCGAGTGTTTTTAGCTTTGTTATGGTACATGCTTCAAACCAGCGTTGTCCAAGGCATTGTTCGAGTGAGAGCCTAAATGTTTTTTCACTTTCCTGGGGAAGTGACACGTACAATGTGTCATCTGGAATGCTGTACTCATTTTTCTTTGGAAGCAGTTCATCCCACAGGGTGCAGTTTTTGCTCCCATTTAGTCTGGATCCATTCACGGAGAGTCCGGGGAATTTTTCGCAAACTTCTTTTAGTTCTTTTGAGGTTTCGAATGCCGCACAATCCGATGCCATGTCAAATTTGTATCGATATGTGCTGCCCCAGAGTCCTTGGCTTAATGATTCTCGTTTTCGCTGGTTTGTGCACGGAAAGACAAACGCTTCGGTTACACGGAGCAATGGTGGCAGCGAATGGTTTAGGCGTTCAATAAAGGTCGCATCGTCGATGTGGTCATAGAGGAGGCATGAGGCGACTTCTTCCTCTGAAGGAATTCCGGTTGCAATTGCTGTGGCACATTCAAGCCGTGGAAGCGGATTGAAGCCTGAAGAAAACACCACGGGAAGTCCGCTCCTGAGCAGGGCCTTGTGGAAAATTTCAACCTGTGAAAGATAGGCAATGAATTCGCCGCCATTTTTGCGGGTAAATGAAAAAATGACCCTGTACAGGACAGGAATATTGCACAGTTCATGTTGAACCGGGCGCAGAACCGTCGTGTTTTTTATACAATCCGATGTTGTTTCGAGTTTTTCCGCGCCATGAACATGTACTTGCGACCGTTCGTTGCATACGCCGCATGAATGGGTGCAGAGCGGCTCGCACCTGGGGGTAAGTTCGGCCCGCTTTGACTTAAGCCATTCCCGCTCGTAAAACGCTTTGGATGGTCCGAGGCTAACACCGTCCCAAGGCAGGGCTTCGTCAGGCGACCAAGTTTGGTATACATATTCTTCCACATTCCAGCCGCATGACGCAAAGGCTTCGTTCCATAATGCCATGTTCTTTGCGAGGTGCTCATCCCAGGCATCAAAGCGAACTCCTCGCCGGTATGCGTCAAGGATGAGCGCCCCTACCCGTCCGTCGCCTCGGCTAAAAAGACCTTCTAGCAGCGATGTGTCGAAATTGCTTCGGTTTACCTTGAACCTGCCACGCGGCAGATGTGTGCGGATGTAGTCCATCTTTTTCTGCGCTTCTGGAATGGAAAGCTGTGTGGCCCACTGGTACGGCGTGTGCGGCTTTGGGATGAACAGCCCGACATTCACCGTGCACTGAATGCGGGTTGAAGCCTGCAGGTCGAGCAAAAAAGAAACGATGGTTTCCTCTTCACTTTTTCCTGAATCCTGCGCATCTTTTACTGGAAGCCCGATCATAAAGTAAAATTTTGCACTGCTCCACCCTTTTGACTTTGCTTCTTTTATTATGGCCGCAAGGTGCTGGGCGTACACTTCCTTGTTCAGGCTGAGCTGCCATTGTTCTTCAGGGGTTTCAACCGCAAATGTGAGTCCGCTTTTTCGCACGGTGGAAAGTTTTTCCAGGATTGGAAGCGAAAGACTGTTCACCTTGAGCGAAGGCAGCTGGAACGAAACATTGTAGCCCTCGTAACGTCTGTTCAGTGTGTCAAGAAGCGCTTCGATGTTGGGGTAATCGGCGCTGCTCAGGGAATTGAGGCTGATTTCGCGGCAGCCGGCATCAAAAACCTGGTGATCGGTTTCCTGCATGATGAGCGCTGGCGACTTTGCACGGGCGGGGCGGTAGTAGATTCCCGCATGGCAGAAACGGCATCCGTTTGGGCAGCCCCGCATGATTTCAACCACACCATGATCCTGCACAGTTTTCTGGTTTGGAAGCGGGAACCACTGCGGCACCGACGGCACAAGGCCAAAATCAGACTGAACGGCACGCCGTGCTACTTTTGCAGGAAAACAGGAAGATTTTGTCCACAGGAAAGGCTTTGTTTCAAAAAGCGCCAGAGCGTCTTTTCTGGTGCCTCCGTTTTTTTTGAGCGCAGAAAGCTCTTCCACCAGCAAGAAAAGCTCGTTTTCAGCTTCGCCTATAAACACCGCGTCAAAAAAATCTCCGATGGGCGCAGGATTGGTTACTCCGCAGCCGCCTGCAATCACCAGCGGCTCCCCTTCCCCACGCTCAGAAGAAAGCAGATGGACTTTGCCTGTTTCAAGCATTGCCAGCACTTCCGTGATGCCAAGTTCGTATCCGATTGAAAAGCCGACCATGTCAACGCAGTGCAGGGGCATGCCGGTTTCAAGCGTGTACAGGGGTGTGCCGCATTCTGCAAGAAGGGCGGTAAAATCGATGTCGGGTGAAAACACACGCTCGCAGCGCACGGCAGGATTTTTGTTCAATGCGTTGTAGATGATTTTGACTGCGTTGTTGCTCATGCCTATTTCGTATAAATCGGGAAAAGCTATGGCAACATTGTAGTGTTCGTCTTTTGCGGCGTGCGGTTTTACCGTACAGCCGAATTCACCTCCAAGATACCTCGCCGGGGATTGGACACGGTTGAGTTTTTTACCAAAAACTGAAAGCGGATCCACCAGCTGCATTAAACCACCATGAAGTCGAGGTGCCGCGAGGAAATGCTCATCAGGAGCCCGATGGCAATCATGTTGGTGAGCAGTGCCGAACCGCCGTAAGAAAGGAACGGAAGCGGTATGCCAGTAATCGGCATGATTCCCATCACCATGCCGACATTCACGATAAAATGAAAAAAGAACATGCCGAGGATTCCCATGGCGATGTAGCTACCGTACAGGTTCGATGTCTTTTTTACGATCGCGATGATGCGGAGCAGTATCACCAGAAAGAGCGAATACACAAAAATGCCGCCAGCAAAGCCGATTTCTTCAGACAGGATGCTGAAAATGAAGTCCGTGCTCTGCTGCGGAAGAAAGCGGTAGTGGCTTTGCGTTCCGTGCATAAATCCCCGCCCCCACAGGTTTCCGGAGCCGATTGCGATTTTTGACTGGATGATGTTCCAGCCTGCGCCGCGCGAGTCTGAATACGGGTCAAGGAACACGATGAGCCGCTGTATCTGGTAGGGTTTTAGCACTTTGCTTCCTGCTATGGATGCAAGAAGCGCAAGTGTCACCACGCCGAACACGAACATAATCCAGTAATAGTAGGTGCGTTTTGTAAGAATCCGCCCGATAAGCCCGATGATTGCGACGATGGTGCATGTGCCGATTGCAATCAGCCTGAGCCTTGTGTTTGTGAGCACATGCACCACGGGGATTGAAGAGCGCACTATTGACGATTCATAGATTGGCAGCACCGTAAACACGATGGTCAGCATTCCGGTAACTAGCACCAGCATGAGGTAGCGGATTGGAATGTTCGCCATAAAGCACATGAACAGAAAAATGGGAAGATACACGCTCGCAGTTCCCATGTCAGGCTGGATCAGTATCAACCCCATCGGCCCTGCCATGATAGCGAGCGCTTTTATAAAACGTATGCGGGAGGCTTCGCCCCGTGAACGGCAGAGAAAACGGGCCAGGAACAGTATAAATATGATTTTGGTTATTTCCGAAGGCTGAATGCCCAGCTCTCCGATGCCAATCCAGCTGCGGGCTCCGTTCACGTACCTGCCGAAAATGCGGGTGTACAGCAGCACCACCAGGATCGCCGCGTACATGATGTGTGAAACCCGCTCAAAGCGGCGGTAGTCAAAAAACACGGTGATGGTCATTGCCACAAGCCCCACGCTTGCCCAGACAATCTGCTTCAGGTATTCATTTGAAACTAGCACACCGTCAGAGTTGATTCCTGAAGAATATATGAACACTATCCCCAACGTTGTGAGCAGGAGCACACAGGCCAGGAGCAGATAGTCAATCATGGAAAAGATTTTGAGTTTCATTCGTGCCGTCCCGTCTGCTGCATGAGGTACCGGAAACCAAGGGCAGCCAACGCTTCTTCATAGGTCTGGTTTGCAAAAATGCCCTGGATTATGATGTTGGTCGCATAAGGAGCCCACCATTCCCATTTGTTTATGGCTTCAACGAGTGTTACCACAACCACCTGGCGTTCTGGCGGGGCGTTGTACGGCGCATATGCTGCCATCCAGGAATGCCAGTGGTCTTTCGCGTAGCCGTTCACTTCCGCGGTACCCGTTTTGCCCGCAATCTGCACGACTCGGTTGTGCATCGGGTACATGGGGGTGCCGTCAGTGATTACATAGCGCAGGGATTCCTGCACCTGCTTCCAGACCTCAGGGGCCACGTTTGCCTGGAGCATTGCCTCAGGTTCCACAGTCCGAATCGTTTCGCCTGAGGCCGGGTCGCGCACTTCTTTTAAAAGGTGCGGTTTGTATATGGTTCCACCGTTACAGACCATGGCCAGCATGTTGGCAACATGCAGCGGAGTGACCACCGTAAAGCCTTGCCCGATCGACATGTTCATAGTGTCGCCGCCGAGCCATTTTTCATGGTAGCGACGCTCTTTCCACTGTGGGGTGGGCACAAAACCAACGGACTGCGTGGGAAGGTCTATGTTCAAACTGCGGTCAAAGCCGAAGTCTTTTGCATAGATCGGAAGAGCGTCGTGT
>JAFLSN010000048.1 GCA_022510905.1 Treponema sp. | reverse complement strand
TCTGCAAGCGCGAAATGCCCGGAAACACGCCGGGAAAGCCGTGCGCAAACGCGAAAAAGCCGAAAACACGCCGGGGGAAGCAATGCGCATGTGCGCGAAACCCGAAAACATGCCGGGAAAGCCGTGCGCAAACGCGAAAAAGCCGAAAACACGCCGGGGGAAGCAATGCGCATGTGCGCGAAACCCGAAAACATGCCGGGAAAGCCGTGCGCAAGCGCGAAAAAGCCGAAAACACGCCGGGGAAGCAATGCGCAAGCGCAAGAAGCCCGAAAACACGCCGGGGAAGCAATGCGCAAGCGCAAGAAGCCCGAAAACACGCCGGGAAAGCCGTGCGCAAACGCAAGAAGCCCCAAAACGCGCAGGGAAAGCCATGCGCAAACGCGAAAAGCCCAAAAACGCGCCGGGAAAGCCGTGCGCAAACGCGAAAAAGCCCGAAAACACGCCGGGAAAGCCGTGCGCAAACGCGAAAAGTCCAAAAACACACAGGGGAAGCAATGCGCAAGTGCGCGAAGCCCAAAAACGCGCAGGGAAAGCCGTGCGCAAACGCGAAAAAGCCGAAAACACGCCGGGGGAAGCAATGCGCAAGCGCAAGAAGCCCGAAAACATGCCGGGAAAGCCGTGCGCATGTGCGCTAAGCCCGAAAACATGCCGGGAAAGCCGTGCGCAAGCGCGAAATGCCCAAAAACGCCCCGGGAAAACCGTGCGCAAATGCGAAAAGCCCCGAAACGCGCAGTGAAAGCAATGCGCAAGCGCGAAATGCCCGGAAACACGCCGAGAAAGCAATGCGCAAATGCGAAAAACCCCAAAACGCGCCGGGGAAGCCATGCGCAAACGCGCGAAGCCCAAAAACACGCCGGGCAAGTCGCGGGAGCGCTCCCGAAGGACGAAAACACGCCAAGTTGAGCCGTGGGAACACTCCCGAAAGCCCAAAACGCTCCAAGCGAAGTAAAATGCGGCCGCACCTTGCACTGGAATATGGCTGGCCGGGCAGTTTATGGGGTGTTCGAGGTGTAACGAGTGTTGTTTTTAGGTCTGTGGATAAATTATACCATACATCCAACAGGGAAAGGTAATTGTGGACAGGATTTTTGGTATGCCGCGCGTCATTTCGGAAGAACTTGTAATGGCAGGAAAACCGCGCTGTGTCCGTATGCTGCTCATTCCGTCATTCTATATGATAATGCACCATGGCGCAAGGCGCTTGCCGTACCAAAGCCGTTCAAGGCAATTCCAGCTACGTGGCAAATGCATCGGGTGCCGGCATTTATCCTCGGCCTGTGAGGGCGCATGAAGTCGGGGATGCTAGAACAGCGGAATCTGGCCGGACGCGGGCGGCCACGGTTTCTGCACAAAGCTCCGCTGGTCGCCGGGCACTATAATGTCAGTGGCTTTCAGCTCTCCCAGCAGAATGGGGGAATGCGGGTTGCACAGGCGGAAGTTGTCTTTTGCTTTCTGCGGGTTCTGGTTCGCATAGCAGTACCTGCACCCGTTTATGCATGTGTCGTACGCGCCGATGTCGTGGCTCACCATGCAGCCGCAGTTTTTCCTCATGCCTTTGTGGGCAAGGTTTCTGAAATGAACGCCGTTGGCTTTGCCCAGCGCACTGAGCGTTACACATGCACCGGCGGATATGCCATAGCGCGAGTAGTCGGCGCGGCTGGCGCATGTTTGCAGGGGGATGCGGTATTTTTGCGCAATGCCGCCGAGCGTTTCTGCAAGCGCGTCAAGGTCTGCGCCAGTTGGAACGCAGAGCTCTGGCATATTGAACTGGAGCTTCTTGTACAGCTCCACAAAGCTGAACACGCAGCGGTCAACGTGCCCATGGAGCCGTGCGCAGAGATGCTCAAAAGTGATGGCATGTTTCTGCACCGTGTATTTTTTTGTGAGCAGAACAGGGTCGTAGCGCCACACGATTTTTTTTCGGCCCACGAGCTTTTCAAGCGCCAGCAGAGTATCGCAGCTTTCGTCGATAGAAGGAACGCCGGGCTCCATGTCCGTGCCATACGCGGTGATGGTGTAGAAAAAGTATGTGCGGTACAAGTCTGAAATTTCATGCAGGCGGGGCAGTATGGGCGCGTAATTCTTTGAGCAGAACAAAACGCAGTCGATTTTGTCAGGGTTTAGCTCGTAGCGCGTCACCTTGCCCGGAAAGAGCGGGTTCCGCGAAAACACCACGCCTTCCTTGAAGCGCTGCAAGAGCCATTCTGAAAAATACTGCACGGTATCAGTGCGTCCACCTGTGTTTAAAATCATGCGCTGCTCCCGCCGCCGCAAAAACCGGCACATTCAGCATGGGCGGGCAGGAGGAATCATTAAAAGAACTTCCGCATGAATCAAGCCAAAGGCACATGTGCGCAAAAAGTCCCGACGGTGTTCCACCCGCTCCGCCACTTGCGTGCTGAATGCAATGCCCTAAAGTCTTTTGGTTTTTTCGCTATTGCACCTGATTTTCAAGAGCTTCCCCGGCCTTGTACAACTTGATGTTCTGGAGCGTTGTCCGGGCAATGGAGTCGAGCGCGTTGGTTGTCAAGAACGCCTGATGTGCGGTGATAATCACATTGGGGAATGTCATAAGCCGCACCAGCGTATCATCGCGGATTACGTTCACCGACCAGTCGTCAAAAAAGTATTTGCTTTCTTCTTCGTACACGTCAAGCGCCGCGCCGCCGATAATCTGCTTTTTGAGAGAACGCACAAGGGCGGTGGTATCAATCAAAGCGCCTCGGCCGGTGTTGATTATTACGGCATCTTTTTTCATGAGCGCAAGAGATTTTTCATTCACTATGTGCTTGGTCTCTTCCGTGAGCGGGCAGTGCAGGCTGAGCACGTCGGCATCTTTGAACAGCTTGTCCAGCGTTACGTAGGTAAAGCCGCTCCGCTGGGCCCAGTCTTTGTCGGGATAGACATCGTACAGCTCCACGTTCATGCCAAAGCCCGAAAGAATGCCCGCCATGATTTTTCCGATTTTGCCTGTGCCCAAAATTGCTGCGGTCAAGCCGTGAAGGTCGCGCCCCGTGAGCCCGTTCAGCGCGAAGTTTCCGGTGCGGGTGCGCATATAGGCCTGCGGAATGCGGCGGGTGAGCGCCATGAGCAGGGCCACCGCATGTTCCGCGACAGAATAGGGCGAATACGCAGGAACCCGCACTACAGGAAGCCCGGCCTGTTTTGCCGCGTCAAGGTCTACATTGTTGTAGCCCGCGCAGCGCAAGGCAATCAGCTTGGTGCCGCCTTCTTTTAGCTGCCTTATAACGGAAGCGTCAATGACATCGTTTACAAACGCGCAGACAACTTCGTAGCCTTTTGCGGTCAGCGCCGTTTTTGCGTTCAGGTGGAAGTCAAAAAATTCTATGTTATACAGAAAGTCTTTGTTGGCAACGGTAAACGCTTCGCGGTCATACACGCGGGTATCGTAGAACGCAATGGACCAGTCTGGTGTTTTCATAGAACCTCCCTTCAAAAAAAAGCACCTGAAACCCGACACCGCAGAAATCCTCAGATTTCAGGTGCGGTGAGGATTCGTAAAATGAGCAGTTCGGACACAAACTGCAAGTTGAAATCGGCCGCGCAGCAACATTCAAGACGCAAACAGCCATGCCGCATCAGACACAAAATGCTGAATCTCGGCAGCCGGCATTGCCATGTCCGCAGAACAGAAAATTCAGCACAAGCTCAAAATACAAATGATAGGCTATACCAAGCTACATGGTAAAGTCAAGACAGGAACGAAGTTTTGTGTACGGGAGCACCATGGTGCCGGCGACATGAACGTGTTCGGGATGAACGGCGTAGGCTTTGAGCGCGGCCTCGTCTGCAAAGGTGCTGTCGAGCATGACATCGGCGTTGGACGAGGCAAGGCCGTTTATGTGCACATGCACTTCAACAAGCCCCGGAACTTTTCCTGCAAGGGATTCAAGCCCGTTTTTGATGTCGAGCTTGACCTTCTGCTTTTGTTCTGCCGAAAGCTCGTCTTTGAGCTGCCACAAGATGATGTGTTTTACCATAATCATTCCTCCGTTTTGGGCTGTTTTGTCATTGATGGCCAGTATAAGTTTTATGAACCGTTCCTGAGCCGCAGGCATGTGCCATTTATTCGTGCTCGGGCCGGTTTTTCAGCAAGGAGATTCCCAGCAAAATCACCAGCGGGAATATCACCGCAGGTGCTATGCCGGCTTTAAGGTTTCCGCCGTGCGCATGTGCCACCAGCCCAACAACCGTTGGGCCAACAGAACATCCGATGTCTCCCGCGAGCGCAAGAAAGGCGTACATGGCAGTGCCGCCGCCGGGTAGATTACACGCCGCAATGCTGAATGTGCCGGGCCAAAAAATACCTACAGCAAATCCGCAGAGCGCACAGCCAACCAGCGAAAACACCGGATAAGGTGCCCACACCATGAGCGCATAGCAGGCAATGCAGAGCACGGCGGAACCGAGCATGACCTTTTTGAGCGGAAGCCGCCCGGGTGCCGCCCCATACAAAACCCGCGAAAGCCCCTGAAACGCGGCAAATGCGCACGGCCCCGCCAAATCGCCGGCAGCCTTTGAAAGCCCCAGCGACTGTTCCGCAAACGCCGAAGCCCACTGGCTCACTGCCAGTTCGCTGGCACCCGCGCACACCATAACCGCCACAATCAGCCAAAAAACTTTGTCAGACACCAGCTGCCTGATGGAAAGCCGTGTCTGGTTTTCGGACACAATCGGATACAGCGGCACCAGCACAAAATACAGGGCGTTGCACAACGGCACAATCGCCCACAAGCACGAAAGGAGTCTCCACTTCTGAACACCGAATAAATAAAAAAACGCGGCAGATACCAGCACCACGCCCATGTAGCCCCAGCAGTAAAATGAATGGAGCAGGGACATGGCCGCTTCCTTCTTTTTTGTTGGACACGCTTCCACAATGGGACTGACCAGAACTTCGATAACGCCGCCGCCAACGGCATAAAATGCGACCGCCAGCAAAATGCCAGCATACGGACTGGGCAGCAGCAGCGGAAACACCGCAAGGCCCACAAGCCCTACCGACGCGCACAAATGTCCGCCCACAATACAGACACGCCAACCAATTTTGTCAACAAGCCTTGCAGAAAGCAGGTCAACCGACAGCTGAATCAAAAAATTCATTGTTGTGATAAATGTTATTTTGTCGAGCGAAAGCCTAAAACCTGCGGCAAAAGTCAAAAACAGCAACGGCGCAAAATTGTTTACAATCGCCTGCGTGATATAACCGACATAGCTTGCATGTATGGTATGCTCATAACTGGTACGGATGCGGTTGAACATAAACACCACCAGCATATAAAAAAAATCACCCGTCTGCAATACACCCGGTCTGCGCCAGCCCAAAAAACAGCCCGGTAAGCCCATGATGCCAGTGGTCTGCCTGTCCAAGGGGAATTTAGGCCAACGGCGGAATGCCGCCGCCCGCGCTGCGTTTCCTGCTTTCCCGGCGTTTATTTTATCGGGCGGATTTCAGCATAGCCGTTCCATGCGAACAGTGCCTGCTCCGCCTCGTTTGCGTAGACTGCCGAAACGTCGCAGATGTAGAGGTAGTGGTCGCCCGCTTCCACGGCGAGCCGAAGTCGTCCGCTGACCGAATTTCCGCTTCCACGGCGAGCCAAAGTCCTCCGCTGAGCGAATTTCCGTTACAACGGCAGGCCGAAGTCGTCCGCTGACAGAATTTCGGCTTTCACGCAAAGCCGCAGTCGTCCGCTGGCACAAAGTCGGCCTCCACCAGTCCGGGTTTTCGCTGTCCAAGAGGAATTTTGGCCAGCGGCGGAATGCCGTTCATCACCCGAACGGATTTTTTTCTGACGGCATTCTGCCGTTGCTCGTCCAAGCAGAATTTCTGCGAACGGCAGAGTGCCGTTGCGCGTCCAAGGGGAATTTCTACGAACGGCGGATTGCCGTTGCTTGTCCAAACAGAATTTCCGTGAACGGCAAAATGCCGTTGTCTGTCCAAGTGAAATTCCTGCGACCGGCAGACCGCCGAAACATCGCAGATGTATAGGTAGTGGTCGCCCGCCTCCACGAAGTCTTTGAGCGCGCACTGAATCGCGACGCGGCTGTGCAGGGGGATTTCGATGTCGCATTCGGGGAGCTGCTGCATCTCGACTCCGCATTTTGCGATTTTGTCGGTCATGTTTTTTCCTTATGATTTTGGGTGGCGGTACTGTCCGTGTTCCCGCGTCCTGTTCCCATATTGAATGGAAAACTTCGGGCAGCGGTGCAGGCAGCCGAGGCACATGATGCACTGCTCCTTGACCCAGCAGGGCTTTCCGTCCCGCATTGCAATCGCGCGGTCGGGGCATTTCTTTTCGCAGAGACCGCAGCCCGCGCAGTTTTCGTCAACGGAAAAGAACGATGTCCGCCGCATCTTCTCGTATGAGCGGAGCGCGAGCGGCGCAGCAAAATACGGCAGCGTCCGCCTCATGAAGTTTCCGCTCCTGCGCTCCCGAATCCGTTCGAGCATCACGGAAATCTCCTCGTCAGCCCTGCGGTTCGTCTCCGCCACTTTTTCCGCGTCGGAAAGGTCGAACGCCACGGTCCAGTTGTCCGGCATCCTGATGCTGTAAAACGCACTGACCGCTATGCCCCGCTCCGCGAGCATCCGCTTTGCCGCCTGCCCGGTGAAACCCGGAGTCGTGCCGTAAGTCGCCGCGAAAAAGACGTAGGGCCTTCCGCCTCCGCCGAGCGACACCTTCCGGAAGAAATGCTTGAAAATCTCCGGCAGTCCGCAGGCGTAGGTGGGTGACACGAAGCCGACAACGCCCTGCTCGCCCGCGTCCACCTCAATCTGTGCGCTGTCAATGCGCTCCTGTATGCTCACAGCCTGAGTGCCGACGGCCTCCGCGACACGCTCCGCCACGTACTTGTTGTTCCCCGTCGCAGAAAAATAGTAAATCATCGCCTTGCCTCCTTGTCGTATTATAGCACGGATTTCCGCTTCTGTCTTGATTTGACTTGCGGTCGATTTGGTTCTGATTGCCGCGTGTTCGTTGTAGGCTCACTTATGCGTGTGTCTCGCGCACCCGCTCGCCGCTGAATGAGGTCTTCGCCATCGCAAAGCAAATCATGCTTGGGTTGAACGAGAGGAACGTCCACCATGAAACCGTGGCGAGGTTCGTTCCGCCGTCAGCCTTTTTTGTGCAGACGAGCGTGACCGGATTTGGGGAGGTGAGTTGCGATGCCTTGGGCAACGTGATTTTTTCCATGAAAACACTTCTTGTGATTGATATGCAGACAGTATATCATGGCACGATTGTTCCCCCCTACTTCCCCAACGCGCCGTATTCCTCGTCTCCCACCGGCTCAAGCCACTCGTTGCTCGTCTCCGCTCCCGCAGGCTCGAATGTCACGTGGCTGAAGTAGCTGTCCTTCTTCGCACCGTGCCAGTGCTTGGTGTTCGCGGGAATCACGATGACCGTTCCCGGCTCAAGGCTCACCGGCTCTTTTCCCCATTCCTGATACCAGCCGCTTCCCGCCGTGCAGATGAGCACCTGCCCGCCGCCGCTTGAGGCGTGGTGGA
>JAFLSN010000047.1 GCA_022510905.1 Treponema sp. | reverse complement strand
CGCTCAATCTGCCCGCGTTCGCGCAGCTCTGCGACGACGAGATAAAGCGGCGCGTGGCAGAATGCACCGACCAGCGCATCTTCGCGATTTTTCAGGCGATAAAACGCGGCATCCTTTCAATAGAAGAGATAAACGCCGTCACACATATTGATTTGTGGTTCCTCGCGCATCTGCAGAACCTTGCAAGGACGGAGCGGCACTTTGCCGATGTAAAAGCCGGCTCCGCAATCCTGACGCAGGAGGAGTACGTTGCCGCGAAGAAATTCGGCTACCCCGACAGCGTGATTACCGAGCTGAGCGGCGTGCGGATAGAGAGCGCGGAAGGAGCGGCGTGAGCTGCGGCACGCCGTTTTTGTCCTGCAAGCACTGTGTTTTGATGAGGAGGCACAGTGCCTTGCAGACGCGCGGGGCATGCACCTTTTGGCAATAACAAACGCAATAGCATTTAATCTGCTTTTTCAGTATAATAAAAACATGAAATCATTTCGGGCATTGTTTTTTGCGGCGTTGGTGGCCTTTGGTTTTTCTTCGTGTTCAGGTGTTATCGGATATGGCGTGGTGTTGTGGAACATAAACGAATACCAGATTCCAGACGGAACTATTGTGCCGGTGTATCTTAAATCAAATATTTCGCGTGTGTATGTGATCGGTCTTCCCGATTCAAAAGAAAAAACAGAAGTGCCTCTGTGGAAAATTTCTGAACCGCAGTCAAAACGGAAAGCGCAAAAGTATCTTGAACAGTTTGCGGCATATGAACATCGCTATGCGAAATGCGTGCTCGACGGGCTTCCGATTCGCTCCGATAAAATCAATACATCAAAGCAAGTTTACCGTCTCAGAAAAGACGAAGTGCTGCGGGTGCTGTACGAAGACATTGGCCATGCGCCAACAACAGGACAAACCGAACTTGAAGGAACATGGCTCAGAGTGCTCACTTCAGACGGAACCGAGGGATGGTGTTTTAGCCACAATCTTAGGCTGTTTACAATGTATGCCGATGGCACCATGGGTGAAGGCGCAAAAGAAGCCGATGTGCAGGAAGAAGACATCGTGCTTGAATCGATGCTTTCAAAAAAATGGTACCCCGAAAATTACGGCTCCATGTTGGCAAGCGGCGCAATCGACCTTGAATACATGAACAGCGATTACGGCTTTGATACCGGCAAAGATTCTGGAGTTGTGTCGCTGCATTTAAAAACGCTGGATGTTTCATATCCATTTGCTGGCGTTACCAGGACAAGCAAAAACATCTACAAATTTAATGATGTGCCAATCCAAGTAACCGTTAAAAACGAAAACTTTATCATCGTGCAGCATACTGACGAAAAAGGCATGCCGCATTCCTACAATTTTATCACTATTGAAGTCAACATCGAGCAGCGAATTTCTGAAGAAATTGAGCGCAGGAACTCTGAATACAACGCACTGTGCAGATTCGGCCCGGATTTCCGCAGCAACAATTATGGTTCACTTTCATTTTACGACAACAGCGTGTTCCAATGGACGGGCTTCAATCTGCTCGTGCCAGCGTTGATTGCGCGTTCTGCAAAAGGCAGTGGTTATGTGCGGATTAAATATATTCTTCCAAATGCGCTTAAACAGGAATGGGACGGTGTGCTCACTTTTATGTTTGAAGGCATGGAAAATGAAGTGAACTTTTTGTACAAAAAAGAATCAAACGGTTTGCGTTTGACCAATGCATCGGTTGCAGCTGTAAACAACGGAACCATAGACAGGACTAGCACCATTGTGTCGCGTCCACCAAATTCGATGGTCATGTTCTTTACAAAATGAATGGACTGAAAGCGATTTAAAAAATCGCGGATGTCGTATCGCCATCGTGGTGTTGGGAAAGGTTAGAATCGGCCGTATAGCTTGCACGTCCGATTTTTAAACACAGTCTGCAAGCAGGCTGCATTATTCAACTGTCCGCCCAGCGGACAAACGCGCCGCCACCGGAACCTGAGTTTTCTACGGTGCCGCGTTTTTAGGAATGATTTGTAATGGCATTTGTGCAATTTTCAAAAGTATCGTTGGCTTTTGGTGACCGCGACATTCTAAAAGATGTGTCTGTCAATTTAAACGCAGGAACAAAAGCGGCGCTCACAGGCGCAAACGGCGCAGGAAAATCCACGCTCATAAAAATCATGGCGGGTTTGGTTGAGCCAGACATGGGCGAACGCATAGCCGAAAAAGATTGTCGCATTGCGTATCTTCCGCAAAGCGGGCTGATTCATTCAGGCTGTTCGCTTCGGGAAGAAATTGACAAAGCATTTGTTTGGGGCTACGAATTGCAGCACCGCATTGATGCGCTTGGCGAGCAGATGAAAGCTGCGGGCGCAAACACCACATATCTTGCAGAACAGCAGAGTGAACTTCTGGCCAAGCTGGAAAATTCCGGTTGGTATCGGCGCAATGCATTTTCCGAGCAAGTGCTGATCGGGCTGGGTTTTTTGCGCAGTGATTTTGAAAAGCAAACAGAATCATTTTCTGGCGGCTGGCAGATGCGCATTGCACTTGCAAAAGCACTTGCATGCACTCCAGATATTCTGCTGCTCGATGAGCCCACAAACTATCTTGATATTGAAGCGCGTAGCTGGCTTGAAACATTTCTCTGTGATTTTAAAGGCGGTTTTTTGCTCGTAAGCCATGACCGCTATTTTCTTGATCAGACTGTAAACGAAGTCTATGAGCTGTTTGGCGGGGAACTCAAACGTTATAACGGCAATTTTACGCACTATGAACATGTTCGTGCGGTGGAACTTAAAACTCTTATAGCTGAATACGAAAAGCAGCAGGCAGAAATTCAGCATCTTGAAGAATTTATAAATCGTTTTGGTTACAAGGCAACCAAAGCGGCTCAGGCACAGGAACGACAAAAAATGCTTGATAAAATTCTTGCAAACAAAATTGAAATTCCTGAAAGCCTTAAAAAAATTCATTTTACATTTCCCCCTGCGCCACATTCGGGAAACATCGTGCTTACGCTTGAACATATCTGCAAAACTTACGATGGTGTGCGCATGGTGATTGACGGCCTGGATTTAATTCTTGAAAAAGGTGAACGAATTGTGGTGGCAGGTCACAACGGCGCAGGAAAATCAACTTTACTCAGAATAATCGCCGGGGTGGACGCGGATTTTACTGGCACTGTAAAACTGGGAAGTGGAGTTGGCATCGGTTATTTTTCACAAGACAGCGCAGAAAAAATCACAGGAAGCGAGTCTATTCTTGAACGGCTTGAATCCAAGTGCCCGCTTGAATTGATTCCAAAGGCACGTGACATGCTGGGTGCATTTTTGTTCCGTGGCGATGATGTGTTCAAATCGATTGATGTGCTTTCCGGTGGCGAAAAAAGCCGCATTGCACTGCTTGAACTGCTGCTGCAACCTGTAAACCTTCTGGTGCTTGACGAGCCCACAAACCATCTTGACATGCATTCAAAAGACGTGCTGCTTGAAGCGCTCAAAGGTTTTGGCGGCACGGTCGTTTTTGTAAGCCACGACCGAGGTTTTATCGAAGACCTTTCTACACGTGTGCTGGAGCTGCGTTTAGATGGTGATGGCGCGGGCACATACCGAGTTTTTCCGGGAGATTATAAATACTACATTCAGCGGCTTTCTGACGAAGCGAACGGAACTGTGGGAAAAACTTCTCTTGAAGCTGCTGTTGTTCAAAGCGCACAAATTCAGCATAATTCTGAAAAAGAAAGCAAGTCCGCAAGCGAAACAAAACAAAATTGGGAAGAACAAAAAAGAGCCCAAGCCGAGCGGCGCAAACTTGAACGCGAAGTTGAAAAGCTTGAATCACAGATAGCGGAAATCGAACAGAAAAAATCTGCGCTTGAAGCAAAGCTTGCCCAACCCGAAGTTTATTCCAATGGTGAAAAAGCAAAAGCTGTGCAGGCTGAACTTGATACAATAATCCGAACACTTGAAGAGCTGAATGCCGCCTGGGAAAAAGCGGCAGAACAGCTGGGATAAAAAAACACGGCACCTGTAGAACGTTGCTGGCTTTACAGATGCCGTGCCTAAAAACTAAAACGCCTGTTATTCAACAAAAATCGGGCGCACATTGATAACGCCTTCAATTTGTCCCAACGATTGAATTGTAGCTGTGTCAACTTTGCCGTCAACATCGATAAGGTTGTAGGCAAGGTCGTTGCGGTTCTGGTTGGTCATGCCGGCGATGTTCAGCTTGGCATTGCCCAGCACGGAAGTGAATTTTGAAATCACGCCGGCTACATTTTTGTTGCTGATGCACAGCCGTGTGCCTCCCGCAGGAATCGGTGTATCCATCTTGCAGCGGGGAAAATTCACGCTGTTCAGAATATTTCCGCGTTCAAGGAAATCACGCAGCTCTTTTACAGCCATCACCGCGCAGTTGTCTTCAGCCTCTGGAGTGGAAGCTCCAAGATGTGGAAGGCATATGATTTTTTCGTTGCCAAGCAATTCTTCTGCGGCGAAATCCGTTACCAGCGCCCCCACTTTTCCGCTGGCAATGGCGGTGAGAATGTCTTTGTTGTTTACCAGGCCGCCACGCGCAATGTTGATAATGCGCACACCGTCTTTCATGCTTTTGAGCGTTGCTGCGTTGATAAATCCTTTTGTGTCTGGAGTTTCCGGCACATGCACGGTGATGTAGTCCGACTTTGTAAAAAGCAGATCCAGTGTTTCAGCGTGTTTGATTTCGCGGTTCAGGCTCCATGCGGCATCTATCGAAAGGAACGGATCATAACCGATAACATTCATGCCTAGCTCAACGGCAGTGTTGGCAACCATGGCACCGATTGCGCCCAGCCCGATAACGCCAAGCGTTTTTCCCTTCACTTCCTGCCCGATAAAATTCTTTTTGCCTTTTTCCGCAAGCTCCGGAATTTCAGAGCCTTTTCCTTTGAGAGTCTCGACCCATTTGTTTGCGGCAACGGCCGGACGACTTGCAAGCAAAATGCCAAGGATAACGAGCTCTTTTACTGCGTTTGCATTTGCGCCCGGCGTATTGAATACCACCACACCTTTTTGCGCCAAATCCTTGACAGGAATGTTATTAACCCCTGCGCCTGCACGGGCAATGGCTTTTACGCTTGTGTCAAGCTGCATGGAAAGCATGTCGTGGCTGCGCACCAAAATGGCATCAGGCTTTACGATTTCGCTTGCGATTTCGTATGCGTCACGCGGAAATTTTTCGAGTCCCACGGCGCTGATTCTATCCAATGTCTGAATTTTGTACATGTCTATTCCTCCGTATGCGTTTGGCGCTGCAACCCGTTTTTGCCCGCACGGTTTCCAGAGCCTCTGCATATACTATGCGTTCTGTTTTGCGAATTGTTCCATGAATGCGATGAGCGCTTTTACGCCTTCGATTGGCATGGCATTGTAGATGCTGGCCCGCATTCCACCAACAAGCCTGTGCCCTGCGAGATTTACCAAACCTGCCCCGGCAGCTTCTTTTACGAATTTATCGTTTATGGCTTTTGCTTTTTCGGGGTCGGTTTCTTTGGTTAAAAACGGAACATTCATCAGCGAGCGGCTTCCTACTTGCGCAGTGGCGTGATAATAGTCACTTGCATCAAGATAATCATACAGCAGGGCGGCTTTCTGCACATTACGCTCGTGGATTCCTGCGACACCGCCGTTTTTTTCAATCCAGTCGAGCACTTTGCCAAGCACGTAGATTGTGTAGCATGGCGGCGTGTTGTACATGCTTTCGTTTTCAGCATGAATTTTGTATGTGCTCATGGTTGGGGTACCGGCGCGTGGTGAATCGGTCAGCAGGTCCTCGCGGATTATTACAAGAGTTACTCCAGCCGGGGCAAGATTTTTTTGTGCGCCCGCAAATAGCAGACCGAATTTTGAAACGTCCAATTCTTCAGAAAGCACACATGAAGAAATATCGGCCACCAGCGGAATGGAACCCGTTTCAGGAATGTATTCGTAGTGTGTGCCCATGATGGTGTTGTTAAAGCAGATGTAGGCATAGTCGTAGTCGCCAGCAATATTCTGAACATGCGGAATGTAGCTGAAATTTTTGTCTTCGCTTGAAGCAACCACTTCCACCTGCACACCAAGATGCTTGGCTTCTGAAACCGCTTTTTTTGCCCACACGCCAGTGTTGATGTACGCGGCTTTTCCCGTGTGTATTCCAAGATTCTGCGCGACCATGGCAAACTGTGTGGAACCGCCACCCTGCAAAAACAGCACCTTATAGTTTTGGGGAACACGCATGAGCGCCCGCACCTGGGATTCTGCGTGTTCAATGATGGGCTTGTACGCTTTTGAACGGTGGCTCATTTCCATAACGGACTGGCCGGTGCCGTTGTAGTCAAGCATTTCGGCAGCACATTCCTTTAACACTTCCTCGGGTAAGCACGAAGGACCTGCGGAAAAATTGTACACTCTGGACATGTTTTAACCTCTTTGGTTTATATAAAATTCCTGCCTGTACAGGTAAATCCAAAACAATCGCAATTGCATGGAGCGGCCGGTGTTCATCTTCAATATGTGAACAGAACCACACCATTCGCAATATTCCGAACTCAGTTTACCGTGTTTTATCTACATGGTCAAACTTTTTTGCATGAATATCTGCATAAACGAGCGTTTCCTGTGTGCATGTTGTCTCAAAAGTACAGCGCAAGCAATTCCATTTTATGCGGAATGACATGATAGACCGGCGCTTGATTC
This sequence comes from Treponema sp., assembly GCA_022510905.1. Lineage (GTDB taxonomy): Bacteria > Spirochaetota > Spirochaetia > Treponematales > Treponemataceae > Treponema_D. Next base: position 1,060 of record JAFLSN010000047.1, on the reverse strand, counting down.
ATGCGGAATCAACACACCCCGGTGTTTGCTTGGTGTGCATTCATAACATCCATGCGGCGGCTGAGAGTCCATTCTTCCTGCCATACTGAACGAGCACGGAACACTTCGCTGTTATCACCGCGCACTATGCTGTGAACAACAACTGTTTGCGTTTCGGATTCACTTTGTATTGCGGATCGACATATCAGGGTGTCAGAAATATGGGCGCTTGAAAGATAGTTTGTGTCCAAGGTGCAAACCAGTTTGCCGTGCGACACTTGGTCTGGCAGCCATGACATGATGTATTTTATATATTCGAGATTGTTTACATGTCCGTTCAAATCAATGTCAAGCCGGGTGGGACAAAATTCCTGCTCAACATGCCATTGCTCCGGAAGCTCAAGCTTGGGAAATTTGGTTTGCACCGTTTTTTCCGTGCAGGTGATAAATCGGGCAAACTCAGGTTCCGTTGGACGCACAGGACGCAACGTGTTCACATCAAGCAGAATCCACAGGCTGGTGGCTTTTAAAAACGGAAGCAGCTGCGTCTGGACTGTTACAGGTTCATTCAGAATACACTGCTCGGCAGTCAGCTTTTTTCCGTGCGGCTCCACAAATGAATACGCATAGTTGTATGTAACAAAAGGCCCCTGCACCGGCTCCATCCAAGACTGCAAAGCAAGCTCGTCACGCCACAACGGATATTCATCAATCTCAAAATGCTGCTTGGAAACAACCCAGGTTCTGCCATGCTCGTTTAAATGCGGAATAGAAAGCCGATTTTCGCCAAAGTGAAATGAAACCAAATCCTGCGATTTTGCAAGCATCCCCAGCAAAGTAAATCTGCAAGCCCCGTCAATAAAATGGGACTGCACAGTGTAAGCCTGTGTGTATTTTCCATCCAATACGTTCATAACTAACTATTTTGACGCACTTTTGCATTTTGCACAACCGCCACCCTATGGCCCGCCGGCATGGGGCGAGGGGCCGCCGCGGCCCCGGCGGGGCGCTCGCCCCGGACGCGGCACGCCCGCCGGACGCGCGGGGGAGAGAGACATTCAGGAGGAAACAACATGAAGGC
>JAFLSN010000046.1 GCA_022510905.1 Treponema sp. | reverse complement strand
TGCACGACTTCAGCGAGCCGAGCGCGGAGAGGATGTACTACGGCGAGATAGCCGAGCGGGTACGGTTCCACAAGCAGGAGACAAAGGGGGTAGACACCGTGTGCAGGATAGTAGAGGAATACGGCGATGAGCGGGTTGCCGAGGCGAAAAATGAAATCGTTGAAAGTCTGCTGCAAGACGGCAGCCTGTCGGTGGAAGATATTGCTGCCATCGTGAAAGTGCCGCTGGAGCGAGTGAGGCAGATGGCGGAGCGGCTCGCCGCGCCCGCGCAGCCGTAGCCGCATCCATCGAGCTGGCATTACACCGGTGCAGGGGGGGGGGCGCCGCAGCGTTTCCTTTGTTTTTACAGCGCAAACACAGACTCCAAATTAATATTTTTTACTCTCCCAACGCAAAAACGACCTTATTAAACACCGTTTGATGTTTCCGCACGTCTCTAGAAGTGCCTTCAAACGCTGTTTGATATGTCCGCACGGTTCTAAAACCTCTTCAAACGTCGTTTGGTACATCCACACGGCTTTGGAAATGCCACCTATCGCCGTTTGAAACCTCCGCACGGCCCAAAAAGCGCCACCAAACACCGTTTAAAGTGCCCACACGGTTCTGGAAACGGCCTCAACCGTCTTTTGAAGCGACCACGCGGCTTGAAAAGCACCTTCAAACACCGTTTGGAGTTCCCGCACGGCTCTGGAAATGCCACCAACCGCCCTTTGATATGTCCGCACGGCTCGGAAATCGCCATCAACCACCGTTTGATGTGCTCACACGGCTCTGGAAGCGCCCTCAACCGCCGTTTGACGTGCCCACACAGCCCGAGAAGCGCCTCCAACCACCATTTGAAACGTCCGCACTGTTCGGGGGTAACTGTCCTGCCCACAAAATCCGCTCTTCTGGACATGTGGCAAGGGATTTGTTGCACCAAATTCGTCCTTCCTGCTCTGGATGAAGGAATTTGTTGCACAAGATTAGTCCATCCGGCCCTGCAGCAAGGGATTTGGTGTACCAAATTCGTCTTTTCTGTTCTGGATGAAGGAATTTTGTCCGCCAGATTCGCCCATCCAGTCTCACGGCAGGGATTTGGTGCGCCAAATTCGTTCTTCCCGTTCTGGATGAAGGAATTTGTTGCACAAGATTAGTCCATCCAGCCCTGCGGCAATGAATTTGGTACACCAAATTCATCTTCCCTGTTCTGGATGAAGGAATTTTGCCCGCTAGATTCGTTTCTGAGCATGTGGTGGGGTTTCTTGTTCGAGCGCGATTCCTTCGGGAATGCTGGGAGCATCCTGCCGCTGGTCCGGGAAAAGTCCGCCGGCACGGTGTGGCGCACAAATCAGCACACCCGATGCATAAGCAGAGCTCCAATTCCGTGGAGCACGGTATATACCCTTTCCGCACGAATCGGTGCGGTTTTAATGCGCGGGCTGATGGATTTCTTGCATGTCAAAATTCCGGGCCGCTAGAAACGCAGGCCGAACTGGATGCTTGGATTTACATGCACATCGTTTCCCAGGCTGAAATTCGGGATGGTTTCCTGCCGCACCAGCGGGGAAAATGCTGAATCGTTAAAGCCGTCAATATGAAAATCAAACATTCCTGCCACAAAAAGCTGCATGTGCTTTGCAAATTTCAATGAAAGCGAAATCCGCGTTGCAGGGATAAAATTGAAAACCTGTGAATCGTCTGTTTCGGCAAATACCCAGCAGAACTTTGCAAATGCCTCAGCATCAAGCGTTACGCGCCATATCAATTTTTGCTGGGTGCCGATTCCCTGCGCAACCGAAAAACTCTGCTTTATTTTTGAAAGACTGTTTCCGGTGAGAATGCTCGCATAGATGGCTTGGCTTCCCACCTGCACGCCTGTGCCAAAATTCAGATTGGTGTCCAGGCTGAATTCCGGTGAAATCCTGAATGCAAGCGTTGGATGGCCTTGTGCGGATTTGGCAACGCTCCGTCCTTCGCCTGCGGGAAATTGTTCGAGGGCAACGCAGTTTTCCTGCGCTGTGATTTTTCCGGCAGCGCAATGGAACACCTGCCCCCTGCGCAGGTAAAATCGCTGCTTTTCACAAGTTTCAACAAGCACGCCGCTTGCGTCGTAATGTTCAATCTCAATGCTTGCAGGCGTTGGGAGCAGACTGTCTTCTGTTATTATGATTTCAAAATCAAGCGTTCCCGGAATGCCTATCGCAACTTTGTCAGGGCTGATTTGCCGCGCTGCCACAGGAACGCAGATCGGGCCATAAACCAGATGACCGCCAATCACGCGGACAAGCACATTGCCGTCTGCGCTGCGCACTGTTAAATTCTCGCTGCCTGAAATTAGCAGCTGGCTGCTTCCCTGTGTTGAAAACGCCTCATGCTCGTCGAGGGAAATCATCCAGGCAAGATAACCTTCGCTGGTGTGCATGTCAACAAATGCGTTTGAAGCATAATCGACAAGGCCGTTGCTTTTTACATTCAGCCAGTCTTTTATGCGGCCAATCCGCTCGCCGGTTTTTTCTTTGGATGGTTTATTCTCTGTGTCAGCTGACGGAAACATTCTGTTCATCAGATTGACGCCTTTTCCGTGCAGGCTCATGGGGCCCGAGTAAAAACGGCCAACGTTTTTGTTGAGGGTGTTAAAAATGTGCGTAATCTGAATGGGAATAAAAGGGCCCAGCTTAAACGGAAAATAATCCCTCCCGACGAACTGCGTGTAATATGCGTTCATGCGCGGAAGATATTCTTTGTTATAGAGCGATTGCTCAATGTTCCAGTTGTTTGCAAGTGTGAGCACGTGGCCAAATTTGCGGTATTTCCATTTTCCACGGTTGAGCGGAACGGTGGGCACCACGTCTTCCGCGTTCACGATGTTCCAGATGTAACCGTAGCGGTCATCGTCTTCCGGTGGATATGTGGTTACATTGGGTGCGGCAAACGTGTAGGCGTAGATGTTGTCGGTTTCAAAAAAATCATCGTGGCTGAAATTGGAAGCGAGCACGTTTGTAACTGCCGCGCCACGGCTGTGCCCTGTTATGAACAAAAACGCTTCGGCAGGGTCAATTTTGTTACGGAGCAAATAGGCAATAAATTCTGAATGAATCTGCAAGGCTGCCTGAGAAAATCCTTCGTGCACGGGACTTCCTTCTTTTATTTTGTTGCTCACGTTCAGGTTTGAAATCCATTCGTTGGCGTTGAGCGGTGTTCCGCGAATCACTATGAACAACAGGGTGCGGCGGCCGAACGCGCTTTGTATTTCTTTGTGTGCAAAACTGAACGCGCACTGGTCGTTGCCCCAGACGGGATCGCTGTAATCAACATCGTAATGAAAGTCGATATTGGAATCTTCCACCCCCAATATGCGGTATGCGTTGCGGAGCGTATTGTTGCCTCTGTCGGCTGCGACATCAACGTAAGAAATTTCGGCAAGCAGACTGGCCATGCGTGCAAGGTTGTGGTTGTACACGGTGGCGGGGCGTTCACCAAACCATGATTCTTCCCATTCAATTTCAACTGGAATTGGATCGGCATTTTTTAATTCGTATCCTTCAATAGGAATGGTCAGCTTTTTTGCATTGACATGAAACGCGGAAAGATACACAAAACTGGCAGCAAGCACTCGGTAAAAAACGGTTTTCATTTTACATCGACACATAAAATCAAAGATTGTTGTTTAGACTTTAAGAAGTATATTGATTCGTGCGGAAAGTGTACATACCATGACTTATACCAAGTTGATTTCTTGTGCAAGGCCGCGCCGCAGTCTGGGCGCATCGCATGTTTTGCAAAAACGAATGGACGCGGACGCTTCAAAAATTGTTTGCCAAATGCAAAATATCTGTGATATAATAACCGCAACTTTTGTATACAGATGGAGGATGCTATGAAAAAATATCAGTGTGGCATTTGCGGGTATGTGTATGACCCTGCTGTTGGCGACCCGGATGGCGGCATTGCACCTGGAACTGCGTTTGAAGACATTCCCGCAGATTGGGTTTGCCCTGTTTGTGGCGCTGATAAAGCTTCGTTCATTCCTGTAAACGAATAAAAGCCGATGGCCTTTGCGATAAGCAGAGGCCGCATGTCTTTATGGGCAGGAACATTGACGCAAGGCCTCGGATAAAGCAAAGCCTGAATTCCGCGCAGATGCTGCCCTGCTGTTTAAAACATAAGTGAGCCGTTACCCGCGAAAAATGGCTGTGGCAAATGCCCGCAAGCTGAATATAAGCGGAAGTCGTATCAGGCAGATTTTTAATGTGAACGAACAGACCCTTAGGGCATTGTAACACAGGCACTTTGAACTTAGGATACCGATTTTGCCGCAAACTGTGCTGTAGGCCTGGACACGGCGCACGGCAATGAACGCTCTAAAATCGACACGCATTGAATTCAGTCTTGTACAGTCAGCACAATACATTTTCCGCAGAAATAAAAAGGAACAGCGCAAATGAAAACCCTGCAAAAACGTGAATGGTTTGAGGATGAAGCATTTTGGCTCATGTATGGGCCAATAATGTTTGACGAACAGCATTGGGCCGAAGCCGCAGGCATTGCACAACGCTGCTGCCATTTGGCCGGGCTTACGGCGGGAAAGTCGGTGCTTGACGTGTGCTGCGGGCCGGGACGCATTGCGGTTGAACTTGCCGCGCTCGGATTGGTTGTAACCGGCGTTGACATAACGCAGCCATTTTTGGATGCGGCGGCGGAAACAGCAAAAGCCGAGCATGTTTTTGTAAATCTGATAAACCATGACATGCGGAATTTTACAAGCAAAAAAAAATTCGATGCCGCAGTGAATGTATACAATTCATTTGGGTACTGCGATTCAATCAAAGACGATGAGAAAATCCTGCGCAGCGTGTTTCGCGCCCTAAAAAGCAACGGCATCTTTGTGCTGGAATGCATCAGCCGCGAAACTGCGGTACGGTATTTTACAGAAGGCGAATGGTTTGAACGCGCCGGCATGACAGTTCTTACAGAATTCAAAGTGGAAGGTGCTTGGGAAGGTCTCCGTTCAAAGTGGATTTTGCTTGACAAGCACGGAAAGCGCACAGAGCATGAATTTGTGCAGAGGCTGTACAGCGCCGCAGAATTGCGCGACAAGTTGTGTACCATCGGCTTTTCACAGGTAGATGTATACGGAGGATTTGACCAGCGCCCATATGACCACACCGCCCAAACCATGGTTCTTGTAGCAAAAAAATAAGCGCCCAGTGATGGGTGGCAGAAATCCAATCAAAACACCCGATGCAAATGCAAGGCTTAAAGCAGGAGGCTGGCTTTGCAGAAGCACGGTGTGTTCCCTTTCCGCGCGAATCAAAGGCGCTTAAAAAATAAATTGCCAGTCTCCACATAGCAGAAACTGGCAATTTCAGAATTAGTACATTCCACCCATGTCAGGAGCGGGAGCCGCGGCCGGTGCGGGCGGCTCAGGAATGTCCGTAATGGCACATTCAGTAGTGAGCAGCATACCCGCAACAGAAGCCGCGTTCTGCAAGGCGCAACGTGTCACCTTTGCCGGGTCGATGATGCCCGCGTCCATCATGTTCACCCATTCCTGTGTGGCGGCATTGTAGCCCACGCCTTTTTTTGCGCTCTTGGCTTTGTCCACAATCACGGAGCCGTCAACACCGGCATTGTCCGCAATCTGGCGGATCGGTTCTTCAAGAGCACGTTTGACAATCTGGAATCCGACTTTTTCATCACCAGTTACATTTGCGTCATCAGCGTCCAACACTTTGCTGGCTTCGATAAGCGCCAGACCACCACCTGCGACAATGCCTTCTTCGAGGGCTGCACGTGTTGCGGCGAGAGTGTCTTCCACGCGGAATTTCTTTTCTTTCATTTCCGTCTCGGTGATAGCGCCGATGTTGATTACGGCAACACCACCAGAGAGTTTTGCAAGGCGTTCCTTGAGCTTTTCTTTGTCATAATCAGACGTGGATTTTTCAATCTGGTTCTTGATTTCGGCAACACGATCAGCGATGGCTTTTTTTGCGCCGGAACCGTCAACGATTGTGGTGTTATCTTTGTCAATCTTGACGCTCTTGGCCTGTCCCAAATCGGAAAGCTCGGTGGTTTCAAGCTTGAGTCCCAGCTCTTCTGTAATCACCTTGCCGCCAGTCAGAATGGCAATGTCCTGCAACATTTCCTTGCGGCGGTCGCCAAAGCCCGGAGCCTTGACCGCGCAGCATTTGAGTGTGCCACGGATTGAGTTCACCACGAGCGTGGTAAGTGCTTCGCCGTCCATGTCTTCGCAGACAATCACGAGAGGACGTCCAGACTGAGCCACTTTTTCAAGCAGCGGCAGAATATCCTTCATGGTAGAAATCTTTTTGTCATAGATAAGAACATAGGCATCGCTGTAATTCACTTCCATGCGCTCACGGTCGGTCACGAAATACGCATTGATGTAGCCACGGTCAAACTGCATGCCTTCAACGGTCTTGACGGTGGTATCCATGTTCTTGGATTCTTCCACAGTGATTACGCCGTCTTTTCCAACCTTTTCGATGGCTTCGGCAAGAATGTTTCCGATTTCAGGATCGTTGTTGGCGCTGATTGTCGCCACGTGGGTGATGTCCTCGTTGCCCTTTACGGCGCGGGAATTCTTTTTAACTTCCGCAACTGCAAGAGAAACCGCTTTGTCAATGCCGCGCTTGATTTCAATGGGCGTCATTCCGGCAGAAACGGCCTTGAGCCCTTCGCGCACAATGGCATAAGCAAGTACGGTTGCGGTGGTGGTTCCGTCGCCTGCAACATCGTTGGTTTTGCTTGCAACTTCTTTTACGAGCTGTGCACCCATGTTTTCAAACGGATCCTTGAGCTCAACCTCTTTCGCCACAGACACACCGTCCTTGGTAATCGTGGGAGCGCCGTATTTTTTGTCAAGCATGACAAGGCGACCGCAGGGGCCAAGAGTCACTTTGACTGCCTGGGCAATCTGCTCAACACCGCTCAACATCTTTTTGCGGGCTTCTTCATTGTAAATCAACTGTTTTGCCATTTTTCAAAACTCCTATTGATGAACCAGCGCCCGGTGGCTGCCGAACGACTGGCACTGTGTACGATTACACTCTAAGATATAAAAAAAGCATGAATTCGGCAAGTTTTTTTTGAAAAAACATAGACCTCGCATAAAAGCTGCAAGACTTCTGCCAACGGCTGCTCGCACCTGGATTCAGACGTGAAATGTCAAGCCCCGCACATTTACCGGCAGACAAACTGCAACAGCCCTCTTGTGTTTTTTTTCAAAATACTCTATATTGAAAGCCACATGGGGATATAGCTCAGTTGGTAGAGCATTTGGTTCGCAATCAAAGGGTCGTCGGTTCGATTCCGATTATCTCCACTAAAACCTGCCGAATATATTTCAAGCTTGTTACCGCCCGCAATATCGTATCCGGTTTTTTATAGCTTTATTCAGATAAAACTTTTGCCTTTGCGAGAAGCAATCCACTGCGCAAACCGTTCCATCAAATCCTTTTTGCTTTTCTGGAGAATCATCTGTTCTTGATCCACATCAAAATAAGGGCGCATGTATTCGCTTTTGCAGAACAGGCAACGGCTTTTATCAATATCTTTGGCTCTTGACTAGTTGAATCGTAAAATAGATTTTCTATTTACCAGCCGTCCGCCGTTTTGGACGAGGTAGAAAATCTACCAGCCTGCTTCCGTCTGCGGCAGCAAAGAACAGGATTTGACTAGTGACAAAGCAAAGACTTGCAGCACAAGAGAGGAAGGCGAAAACCATCACACGGTCTACGCGACGCTCTCGCCGGAGGCCGCGGCGAACAGCATAACCTGCACATCGCCGAGCAAGTCGTTCAACCTTGCGGGCCTGCAGTTCTCGAACATCATAATCCCCGACGAGAAAATCCGCCGTCTGTTCCGCCGCGCGGTTGACCAGACCGGCTACGACGAGCCGGGGCTGATGGGAATCGCCGCCGCCCCCAAATCACCATGCGCGAGCCTGAGGGCACGTACCTTGTGTGGCTCGACTTCTCCGCATTCACCGGCCTGACCGACCGCCAGATTTCAGAGCGAATCCTGCGCGTGGCGAAGGTGTGGCTTGACGAGGGCGTGATGTTCGGCAAGGAGGGCGAGAAGTTTCAGCGCATAAACGTGGCGACCCCGCGCGCGGTTCTGGAGGACGCGCTCGGGAGGATTTGCGCGGCGTTCGAGTAGGGGTCATTCAGATTTCGCGGCTTTGGCGGGCGAGAATCATAGCAGGCTTGCCTCCCGAAGCTCCATGACCGCATCGCTGGCAAGATGGATTTTTCCTGCCAGGTCGAGGAACGCCTGTTTGCTTTTGGGCGCAGTCCGCACGGAAATGTCTTTGTGCTGTTCCGCTTCGAGCAGCTTTATGAACGCTGAAAC
>JAFLSN010000045.1 GCA_022510905.1 Treponema sp. | reverse complement strand
GTGCCATACCCGTTCCCATCCCGAACACGGAAGTCAAGCCCTCCAGCGCCGATGATACTGCCCACAGGGCGGGAAAGTAGGCGGCCGCCGGCTTCTTTTTTCCCCTCCACATTCCTGCTTGCCTATGCTGTATATTTTCGACATGGGCGGTGTCGTCACAACGGATGCCGCTGCCGTGGAGCTACAGATGGAACGGGTTCTGGGTCTCGCGCCCGGGGGCTTCCTCGAATGCTGTGGCCGCCCGGAGGGCGTTGGTTCCGATGGGGCAGACCTGCTCGCCATGTGCTCCGATGGCACGATCTCCTCTAAGGAATTCTGGCGTATGTTTTCTGAGCGTTCGGGTCGTACTGTTACCACGGACTGGTGGCATTGGTTGTTTCATCCAGTGCGAAACGAGAATACGTGTGCAATAATCAGAGCTCTGCGGAAACAGGGGTACCGTGTGGTATGCGGTACCAATACGATTGACAGCCACTATTTTAACCATCTTGAACGTGGCGATTATGCGCTGTTTGACCAGACTTATGCATCGTGTTTTATGGGTGTGTCCAAGCCCGATTTGGCATTCTGGAAGCTTATCCTTACTGCGGAACGTGTAGAGCCGTCCGAATGCGTCTTTATCGATGACAAAAAAATCAACTGCGATGCAGCTTCATCGCTTGGTATTTATTCTATTGAATTTACAACAGCAGAGCATTTGGCACACACATTGGGAGTTCAACTGTGAAGGTAGCAATCATATGTGATGTACTTGGTGTACCGAACAACGGTACAAGTATTGCAACGCTAAACTTGATTTCATATCTAAAAAAAGCTGGACATGATATAAAAGTTGTTTCAAGCGATTTTGAACATTCTGGTGTTGCGCCTGAAAACCAAGTGCAGCTTCCTTCTCTGGATTTGGGGGTGTTTGCAAACAGGATTATCGCCAATAACGGCGTGTCGCTTGCCAAGGCCGACAATTCCATTTTAAAAGACGTGATTGTTTGGGCCGATGTGGTGCACATTCAGCTTCCTCTTATTATAGGGCGGGTCGCAGTTCGCATTGCAAGGCAGGAAAACAAGCCAATTACCGCAAGTTTTCATTGTCAGGCAGAAAATGTGCTTTCGCACGTGCACCTTGAACACAACATGTGGATAAGCAAGCAGGTATATAAGAATTTTTACAGTTCTCTTTTCCAGTATTGCGACTGCATTCATTATCCAACTGATTTTATCCGTTTTTTGTTTGAACGCTCGGTTGGACACAAAACCTGTTCGTATGTGATTTCAAATGGCGTTAATTCCCTGTACGTGAATCGGCACCTTCCGCGTACAAATGAGAAATTTACCATAGTTTCTACAGGCCGATTCTGCGCGGAAAAAGCCCAGCATATTTTGATCAAGGCGGCATCGATCTCAAAATACCGCGATTCTATAAAACTTCGTTTTGCTGGCGAAGGGCCTTTGCTCGAAAAATACATTTACCTCGCCAATAAACTCAAAGTTGATGCTGATTTCAATTTTTATTCACGCAATTCACTTGTTGATGTGCTGAACACCGCAAACCTGTACGTGCATACTGCGTTTATTGAAATTGAAGCAATCAGCTGCATTGAGGCAATCTGCTGCGGACTTGTTCCGGTTATTGCAAGGGCAAAACGCAGCGCCACAAAGGTTTTTGCGCTCGATAAAAACAATTTGTTCAAAGAAAATGATGCGGATGACCTTGCAAAGAGGATAGATTTTTGGTATGAGAATCCTGCGATTCGTGAAGAATATGTCAAACGTTATGAAGTGATGGCCCATCAGTTTGAGCAGGAAGAGTGTATGCGCCGCATGGAGTCCATGCTGCAGGATGCGATTGCTCTCAAAAAGACTGTTTCAGGAACAAAATGACCGTTCAGACATGCAGACCATTTGCCGCTGTGGTGTTTGACATGGACGGCGTGTTGCTTGATACAGAAGCAGTGTACGATGAGTGCTGGCGGATTGAGGCAAAGCGTCTGGGGCTTTGCGGTATCGATGCGGTGCATCGCGAGTGTTTGGGGCTTGGCATGGAAGATGCCGTTTTGTTGCTCAATCGTCATTATGGCGATTCGTTCGATGGTAACGCATTTTGGCATGCGACCGACGCTCTTTGTGTCCGTATAATGCAGGAACGTGGCGTTCCTTTAAAACCCCTTGCGCTTGAAATTCTTCAGTATCTTTCGGCAAAAGGCTATCGGCTTGCACTTGCGTCTTCAAGCGGACATTCAACTGTTGAGCGCATGCTTGGTGGCGCAGGATTGCTGCATTTTTTTTCTGTGTTGGCCTGCGGCGATGCTGTAAAAAAGTCCAAACCTGCCCCGGACTTGTACATGCTTGCATGCAAAGAGCTTTCCTGCGAACCTCAGACATGCGTTGCCGTTGAAGACAGCCCCAACGGACTTGCAAGTGCGGTGGCGGCCGGGCTTTTTTGTGTGCTTGTTCCAGACCGAATTTCAGTTTGCAATGAAAGTGCCGCCCGTGCATGGAAAGTGTGCCGTTCACTTTCTGACCTGCGGACATTTTTGTGATATTGTGATTCGTGTGGAGAGGGCACATAGCCCGCTTTTGCGAAGCTGGCCCCTGGCTTGAAGCATTGCTGCAAATCAGGACGAAATGAATAAAATCAATGCGGTTCAAAATAAGATTCTACAATCTTTAAAAAGTTTTCAGTCATTAAGTTAAAATGTGTTCGGTTCTATACGCGAACACATTTTTTTATGTAGAATTTCCGTGATGGTTTTGTAGGATATTTCATTTTTTTTCTTGACATACTTTTAATTATATGATTATATAATCATATAGGCATGTAATTATATGTTCTGAAGGCGTTGCTTTTCAATTTATTGCGAAGTGACAGAGAATGAGTGAAATAAAGTTTGGACTTTTCTTGGTTTGTTTATGGGAGCTTAAATGACAAATGAATTTGAAAAATGCACTTGCGCCAAAAAATGCGGAAAAGACTTTGAATCAGTTGGCAGAGTTGTTCAAAAATTTCGGAGATTCAACGCGGGTAAAAATTTTGTTTTCACTTATCGACTCGCCGATGAATGTTACGGATATTGCTCGAAAGCTGCAAATTTCACAACCGGCAGTAAGTCAGCAACTGCGTGTACTAAAAAAAAGCGGACTTATCGCCAGCACACGTGAAGGAAAACTTGTTATCTATTCGTTGGCAGATGCGCATGTTCGCACCATTATCAATATTGGTCTTGAACATGTGTGTGAAACACTTTGAAAAATATCAGGGGAATTCGTATGAAACAGATTCAGCGCAACTTGAAAAAAAATAGCGATACGGGGTTTTCAACTTGTTCAGGCAGTCAGACTGGTTGCTGCTGTGGCCACGACCAGTCTGATGGAGACGATGATGCTGGTGCTGTAAAAAAACTTGTTGGTTCTGCTATTCTTTTTGCACTTGGTATTTTTGCGCAGCATGCTTTGCCGCGTTTGCTTCCGGCTTTTTCCGCGATTGTTGTTCATTCGGTGAGTCTGGTTCTTTATTGTGCGGCCTATCTGCTCAGCGGTTTTTCAGTGCTCAAACAAGCTGTGCGAGAAATATTGCATGGAGCCGTATTTGGTGAAGCTTTTTTGATGTCAGTCGCAACTATTGGAGCCATTGTTCTTGGCGAATACACAGAAGCTGTAGCGGTAATGGTTCTGTACAATTTAGGTGAATTTCTTGAAGACAAAGCTGTTGACCATTCACGCCGTTCGATTGCACGACTCATGGATATACGGCCCGATACAGCCCATGTCAAGCGCGGTGCTGAAACAGAAACTGTTGTGGCGCAAGCAGTGCAGGTTGATGATGTGATTGTTGTGCATCCTGGCGAGCGGGTGCCGCTGGATGGTGTTGTATGTGTGGGTGATTCTTTTGTTGACACAATGGCGCTCACTGGTGAACGGGTGCCAAAACATATTCAAGCTGGAGATGCAGTTTTTTCCGGCTTTGTCAATACGCGCGGTGTGTTGGAAGTGAAGGTGACAAAACCGTTTGACCAAAGTACGGTAAGTCAGATTCTTCTGCTCATGCAGAATGCCCAGAACAAAAAGGCCAGGGCTGAAAAATTCATCACGCGCTTTGCCAAGGTGTACACACCGCTTGTCTGCGCCATTGCGCTTGTTGTTGCAATTTTGCCACCTTTGGTGTTCGGAGGAGGGGCTGTATTGTGGAGAACGTGGGTGTACCGTGCTCTGGAAATTTTGGTAGCAAGCTGCCCGTGTGCTTTGGTTCTTTCGGTTCCACTTACTTTTGTTGCAGGAATTGGCCTTGCAAGCAAAAATGGTATTTTGGTCAAAGGCGCAAATGCACTTGAATTGCTTGCAAAAACAAAAACAGTAGTCTTTGATAAAACAGGAACATTAACCAAAGGGGAATTTGCTGTGCAGGAAATTGTTCCGTGTAAGGAAAGTCAGAGTGATGTACAAACTCTGCTGTCATATGCCGCCCACGCGGAACGTGACTCAAATCATCCGTTGGCAGATGCGCTTCGTGCTGCCCACCAATGTGCGCAATGCAAAACTGCGCAAGTTTTAAATATGGAAGAAATCGGTGGACATGGAATTATGTGCACGGTTGACGGCAAGAGTGTGCTGGTGGGAAACCTTCGCTTGATGGAAAAAAAACAAGTGCATGGTCTTCTTCCATTTGCAGGAACAGATGGTGCCTCTGTTATTCATGTTGCGATTGACGGTGTGTATCACGGCCACATCATTGTAAGTGACAGCCTAAAAGAGCATTCTGATGAAGCTCTTCGTGCATTGCGCCATGCCGGTGTTGCGCAGATGGTGATGCTCACGGGTGATGGTGAAGGTGCGGCAACAGCCTGCGCCAAAAGTCTGGACATTGACACGGTGCATGCGAATCTGCTGCCACAAGACAAGGTGAGTCATGTTGAAGCGCTTTTGGCCCATCGCGATGTTTCAAACCATGCGCTTGCATTTGTTGGCGATGGCATAAATGATGCTCCGGTTTTGAGCCGTGCTGATGTGGGTGTTGCCATGGGAGCGCTCGGTTCTGATGCCGCTATTGAAGCAGCTGATGTAGTGCTTATGGACGACAATCTGCAAAAACTTGCACTTGCAATCATGTATGCAAAAAAAACAATGGCAACTGTGTGGCAAAATGTTTGGTTTGCTTTGTCCGTAAAAATGCTTATCATCGTGCTATGTGCGCTTGGCATGGCTTCGCTGTGGCTTGCAGTTTTTGGCGATGTAGGTGTGACTATGCTTGCGGTGCTCCATGCAATGCATTTGCTTGCAGGAACCAGAAAAGCTCAGACAAAAAAAGAGTGAATATCATTTTTTACAGCACTAATTCAAATTGGTTTTCACCATCGAAATTTGTCTTGCATCAATTTCCACGGCAGGTGGAGGTCTGGAAAAATCTACATACACTTTTTCCGGGCCATTCCTTTTTTGTGGTGGCGCACCTTCCTGCTATGTTTCTGCTGGATGGTGACCAATTTGTAGATTCGGCTATCGACATGCCTGTGCGCGTTGTCGTAACTGAAAAAGAAACGCCAGAAGATATTGCGAATGAAATTCTGCTGCTTAAGCCGGATGTCGCTATTGCTGCAAGCTTTTGGGTACATCCTTACGATTGGCTTTCTCTTCAGGACAGCATGGTTGGAGAAATTCTTTCAGCGCATGGCATACGGGTGTTGTGCACAGATTCTTCCACGGCTTTATGCTGTTTTGACAAATGGCAGACCCACCAGTTTTTGCAGAAAAACGATTTTGCCGTTCCTAAAACTGTATATGTACACCACGAGTTGTTTTGGGCAGAACGAGGAAATCGTGAGCTTAGGACGAATGTGTACAAGCAGTATGTGTTGCATCAACTGCAGGAACTTCGCTATCCTGTGATTATAAAAGACACCACTGGCGTAAGCTCGTATAGTCTTGAACTTGCAGTCAGCTATAAACAGGCTGTTTCCTATCTTGCTTCTGGACGCACCAGAGGCGACCGTCTTGTGCAGGAATATCTTGAAGGTCCGCAATATGGTGTGGAAGTTTATGGCAGCGATGGAAAATACTCGGTGTTCGGGCCGTTTTTGTTTTCGCTGAATCGTTATGGTGTTACAAGTCCAAAGCAAAGCGTCAAACTTGGACCTGTTCCAATCTCAGCATCTTTGAGGGAGCAGGTGCTTCGTCTTTCTCGCATTCTGAATATACAAGGTTGTGCCCAATATGATGTAATCTACAGCGGCAAAAAATGGTACATCATCGAAGTGAATCCTCGGCTTTCCGGCATGAGTGAAAGCACTTCCGCTTTGCTCGGGCTGTCGCCAGTGGCTATGCTGCTTTTGACCGCCATGCATGAGCTTGATTCATTCATAAATAAAGAAATGGCAGGACGCAATATAATTGTATGCAATCTAAAAATACCGCTATGCACCGAATCTCGGTTGACCAAGCTTTATGAACTTCCGTTTGTGCATGGCCTCCGGCAGATTCAGAATATGACCGCAAAGCAGGAACGCGAAAAAGGTTACGGCGAACTTATCTTGACGGCGCAGTCACCTCATGACATGCTTATGCATTTGAAGCGTTTGCAGGCTGATTTTCCAGACTGCATGGAACCTTCGTTCGTGCAAACCGCCTGCACTATGACAGGGCTGCTGTAATATGCTATAATTTGCGCATGATACAGTTGATTGCATTTTTAGGAAACTATGGCCGTGAATATGAGAACACCCGCCACAACGTTGCCTGGCTGTTTGCGCAATCATTGCCGTTTGCGCAAAAACTTTGCTGGACTTTGCAATACAAGAGTGAATTTTGTGCCGTTGATTCCACAGATTTTTTTTGTTGGCTGTGCGATTCTGAACTTTTAAAACGACGGCAAGACGGAAGCCTTCCCGTTCCGTCCGAAAGCCCTAAAAAACTGTTTTTTCTAAAGCCCCAAACATACATGAATTTAAGCGGTGAAGCCATTGGTTCTGCCGCACATTTTTTTAAAATCCCGGCCAGCGATATTCTTGTGGTACATGATGAAATTGAATTGCCACTCGGTACAGTGAGTCTCAAATGGAGCGGTGGGCTTGGTGGCCACAACGGATTGCGTTCCACAAAATCGGTGTTGGGCACGGCAGACTTTTGGCGGCTTCGGTTTGGCGTTGGAAAGCCTCGTGATGGCGCTGTCGCAGATTATGTGCTTTCACCCTTTTCCGCAGATGAACGCATTTCGCTTTCGCTCGTGTTTGAACAAACGGCATCGCTGTTTTCAAAAGTGCTCACGTTAAAAGAACCTGAGCGGCTGATTCCTGAGTGGGGCAAACGAAAACTCATTCAGTAATTGTTGGTGATATGGCGGTGCTTTTTTTTACCATTGTGTCCAGAGTCAGGGCATGATGTTGCGTGAGCAGAAACCGATTTTATACAAAACACAAGGTCAAAGTCAATGTGCAGTGATAGTGAAAGACAAGACAAAAATGAACAAAAACGGGTGGACGCGACTTCCGCATTTAGTCGTTTGTATGAATTGGCCGTTACGCTTCGTGCGCCAAATGGATGCCCGTGGGATAAAAAACAAACGCCGCAAAGTATGCGCAGGAATCTTATGGAAGAAGTGTTTGAAACACTCGATGCCATTACACAAAATGATTCAGCGCATGTAAAAGAAGAATTGGGCGATTTGCTTTTTAATGCGGTGATGATTGCCTTTATGTATGAACAGCGCGATGATTTTTCAGTATCCGATATGCTGAACGACGTGTGCGATAAACTTGTGAGGCGTCATCCGCATGTGTTTGCCAGCCGCCAGCAAGCAAATGGCGAAGACCTTTCTGCTGGCGCAGTGTGTGCCAGGTGGGACGACATCAAGGCAAATGTTGAAGCCCGCGCTTGCGATTCTGTGCTTGATGAAGTTCCAGAACTGTTTCCACCGCTTTTGAAGGCGTACAAGTTTTTACAAAAAGCTGCAAAAAAAGGATTTGAATGGCCACATTCCGTTTACGCCCGCCAAAAAATTGACGAAGAACTTAGTGAACTTGACTTGGCTGCAACCGATGTGGCTGCGGCATTGGAGCGCGAAAATCACAGTGGATTTCCTGCCGAACACCTTGAACCCCTTACTGAATCTGTTCAGAATTCTTCCACGAATCAGGCCCAGCTTCACCTTGAAGAAGAGCTTGGTGACCTGCTGCTTTCTGTGGTGAATTTTGGCCGCATGCTCCATGTTGACCCGTGCATTGCACTTGACCGTTCACTGCGGAAATTTTATCGACGTTTTACGCATGTTGAACGTGGCATGAAAACACTGGGAAAATCCATGAACAATGATAACATTTTGGACATGGAAGGCCTGTGGAACGAAGCCAAAAAGCTCCATGACTAGATTTACCAAACGTTTTTACCAGTCCAATGCCTTTTTCGATAAATCCCTTGCTGTGTTTTTTTTGCGACTTGTTTTAAGGAAGCCTGAGGAACAATCCGCTTGGCTTTTTTGAAAGCCGCATTATCTTGAAAAAAAATCGATGTGCGTCTGGCATATTTCTGTTCTTGCAAAACTTTGTCTTGAATTTGTTCCGCTTTTTTTTGGAGAAAATTTCAGCTTGATAAAAGTTGCTGATTTGTCAAGATAAACTGAAAGTTTCTAAAACAAATACAGTATTTTCACGCAAATACTTATAATTCAACTATTTATAGAAATACAAATTCTTGCCGTCTACACATTTGCTACACAATTGCGGGGCAATGGCGGACAATAATTTTGTGATTCCCCACCTTATTTATGTAAAATCTCATCTTCCAGTTTCTCCAGCAATTCCAGCTTGTTGTATTCATACGCCTGTAATCCATACTTCAAAATCGTTTCCGCCGCCCTGCGCCGTTCCTGCGGGCTTGCGTTTTCATCTTCCACAAGGGATTGCAGATAGTCCGTTGCCTTGCCTATTGCGCACTGCACCCCCTGCACGGATTCAGTGACAAGTGCCTTTTGCCGTTCCTGTATTTCTTCCCGCAAGCCGTTGTTAAGCCATCTGTGTGCCGTGGATTCATTCACGCCGGCCGCCCGTGCCGACCGTGCGATGTTCCCGCACTCTAAATATTTTGCCGTGAAAATTGCCCGCTTCCCTTGCATTTGCTTTTACTCCCTTGCAAACAGCTCTAAATCCTCTGTCAAATCGTCAATGAATGTTATGCTGTTTTCTATCCGCTTGCGGTCGATGTACTCACCCACAAGCGCAAGGCATTTTTCTTTTGTGTCCGCCTTAATTCCCGTTATGTACTCACCCCAGCCGCCGCCTGTAATCGGATTCACAAAAAAATGCTTCAACTCATTCTGTCCGCTTGCCGCCATAAGC
>JAFLSN010000044.1 GCA_022510905.1 Treponema sp. | reverse complement strand
TCTTCCGATCTTTTTGGAAGCAGCGCTTTTTGTTGCGCTTGCAGCAATCCTTTTCACAGCGGGGCGTGTCGTGCCGGCAGCTGCCTCTACGGGAGGCGTTTCGGCCGTGGTTTTGGAAGCAGCGCTTTTTGCTGCGCTTGCAGCAGTCCTTTTCATAGCGGTACGTGTAGTGCTGGTGGCTGCCTCTGCGGGAGGCGTTTCAGCTGTGGTTTTGGAAGCCACGCTTTTTGTTGCGCTTACAGCGGTTCTTTTCGCGACGGGGCGTGTCGTGCTGGCGACCGCCTCTGCGGAAGACTTTTCAGCCGTAGCTCTGGAAGCCGCGCTTTTTGTTGAACTTGCAGTGGTTCTTTTCGCGGCAGGGCGTGTTGTGCCAACGGCTGCCTCTGCGGGAGGCGTTTCAGCTGTGGTTTTGGAAGCAGCGCTCTTTGTTGCGCTTGCAGTAGACCTTTTCGCGGCGGGGCGTGTTGTGCTGGTGGCTGCCTCTGCGGAAGGCATTTCAGCTGCGGTTTTGGAAGTCGCGCTCCGTGCTGTGCCTTTGGCCTTGGAAGTCTGAGATGCAGCTGGTTTTGTTCCTGCTTTTTCTGTGTCTGCGTCTTTATTCAAGTTCTGATTCGTAGCCATAGTCTACCGTGTCCTCCGCTCCTGCTGACATGTTTTGGGATTCTGTGTTCTGCAACGATGCTGCGACATCTTCAAAGAGTCTTCTGCGCCGTTCTGCCTCCGCGGCTTCGCGTTGTGCTGCAAGCCGTGCTTCTTCGGCAACAATGCGGGTCTCCTCTTCCTTGATCCTCTTTTCTTCAACTATTTTTGACTGCTCTTCGGCTCCACGGCGCAACTGCTCGTCGTTCAGCACTCCAATCAGAATCTTAATCTGTTCATATTGGGCATCCTGTGGAGACAGCTCCAGATAGTGTTTGTAATCTTCTATGCATTCCTTTATCTTGCCGGCCCTGAGCCGCGCGTTGGCCCTGTTCAGAACGGGAGCGGCGTACTGGCCATCCGCAGCTATGGCCCGCGAATACCATGATTCAGCATTTGCGTAGTCATCCATGGCAAAAGCGGTGTTTCCCGCATTGTATGCAAGAATCTTTTTGTTGGTGCCAGGCGCTTCCATTCCTGCGGAACAGACATTGAGGCTTTCCGTAAAGTTACCGGTCTGATAATAAGCAAGGGCAAGATACGTGTATGCCTTTGGGCTGTTACCTTCTTTTATGGCATCTTTCAAAAACGGAATGGCCTGCTCCGGCTGGTTCTGGCGGAACAAATCCTCTCCCTTTGAAAAAGCACTCGACTGGGCAGACAGAGGGAATGAAAGCAGTGCCAGGCACAAAAGCCAAAGCCCCGCCGCACCACGCGCGGACATGCAGATGCGGCATCGAGTCTGGTCCAATTTTTTCTGCGCATGGAGCGGTTCACGCCTACACTGCCGAACGGCCCCTGCACGAACAACCTGTTTATATTCCATTGGCATTCCTGTATGCGCCAAAGAACCCTCCAAGAAGTCCAAGGCGCCTTTTCCCATAATACTATAGTTTCGGCTTTTTAATAAGCACTTTCAACAAAATGTTGCACGATTTTATGGAAAAATGCACTGACGCACCCCCTGAACCACGGAGCGCATGGAAAAAAGGCCGGGCAAACCACCAAATCGCACAAAGCAGGAAATCCTGATACGAAGCACGAAACTCGCCCCTACCCGGCGCAAAAGCAAGGAGCCGGCTTAGAAGAAGCACGGTATGCGCCCTCTTCCGCACGAAGCACAGCCAGAACCTGTTCGCGTCAGAATCTGGCAGATATTCCAGCGTTTCCTGCTTATTTTAAAAATCATTCAACAAATTGATTTCTATGTTCCAATGCCATCGGTACTAGACACAGCACCAGCTTTCTGTTAAAATGCTGTCGCTAGTAGAGTGTTTTGCAACACAAAGGAGGATCGTTGGCAGACAACAAAGGAATGCGCGTGAATGAACAAATCCGCGTGCGTGAGGTCAGACTCATTGATGATGGTGGCAACCAGCATGGCATTGTTTCCACCACGGAAGCCCTCAGGATGGCAAAAGAGCGCGAGCTCGACCTTGTTGAAGTTTCGCCAAATGCGAATCCCCCGGTATGCAAGATACTGGATTTCGGAAAATACCGGTTTGAACAGGAAAAAAAGCTCCGTGATTCCAAGAAAAACCAGAAGGTATTGAAAATCAAGGAAATTCGCATGCAGCCAAAAATAGGCTCAGGCGACCTTGACACGAAAGCCAAGCATGTTCAGGAATTCCTAGACGAAGGCAACAAGGTAAAAGTGACCATCCGGTTCCGCGGAAGGGAACTCGCCCACACAGAACTCGGCTTTGACGTCCTGAAAGAAGTTGAAAAACGGCTTACCGAAGGCTCCTATGCCATTGAAAAGGCCCCCGCCATGGACGGCCGCTTTATGTCAATGACACTGAGCTCAAAAGCCAAAAAGTAAGAGGATACATCCATGCCTAAGATGAAGACCAAACGGGCCGCCGCGAAGCGCTTTTCGTTAACCGCAAACGGCAAGGTCAAGCACAAGAAGATGAATCTCCGCCACATTCTGACGAAGAGATCGCCCAAACGCAAGATGCATCTGCGCCACGCGGGCATTCTTTCAGAAGACTCGGCGGCTACCGTGCGCAAGCAGCTGCTTCCATACGGCTGAGCGATTCTTTTGAAGAGCGCGGGACAAAAACGCACAGAGTCGGCGGCTTTTGTCTCCAACAGGTTGCGTTGCAAACCTGCATACCAACAGCCACTTATCGCCTGGTTGAAAAGTGGCATAAAAAAGTCAATCAGAAGCTTAAACTTTCTTAAATTGGCTTTTTATTTTGGAGTAAATCATGTCCAGAGCAATTGATGGAACCAAACGCAAGAACCGTCGTGAAAAACTCTTGAAGCTTGCAAAAGGCTTTTACGGCGACAGGAAGTCAAACTACAAGGCAGCCAAAGATGCCGTTGTAAAGGCGCTTGACCACGCCTACACTGGCCGCAAAGAAAAAAAGCGCCAGTACCGTTCTCTGTGGATCGCCCGTATCAACGCAGCTGTCCGCGCAGAAGGGCTTTCGTACAGCCGTTTTATCGATGGTCTCACCAAGGCCGGTGTTACGCTTAACCGCAAGGCACTCAGCAACATGGCCATTGAGGATCCCACCGCATTCAAGGCAGTGGTGGAAGTCGCAAAAAAAGCCGCACAGGCATAAAACATCGGGGCGTTCATGATTTCACTTGACCAAGTTTTGTTGTTGCAAAAAAAGGTAGAGACTGCCGTGGAACGGATTTCAGCGCTTGGCGCAGAAAACGCACGGCTCAAGGCAGACAACGATGCTTTGCGTAGCAAATGCGCAGAGCTTTCAAAAGCGTTGACTGACAAAGTGGAGCTGGTTTCTACATTGGAAGCTGAACAAAGCCAGATTGAAGAAGGAATTCTGAACGCCTTGAGCCGCCTTGACACTGTGGAAAATTCAGTGCTCACGGCATCGGGCACCGCTGTAGACGGAATGCCAGCCGAACAGTCACCTGCACCGACAGAATCCCAGGGTGAGCCTGAACAGTCCGGGTTCACGCAGGAGCCCCAGAACGCCGAAGGACAGGTTCCAACAGAGCCCACCGAGGAATCCCATCCGGATTCTGCAAGCGCGCAGAATGGCGAAATCAACGGGCAGTTCGACATTTTTTAACGCAGACCGCACATGGGAAAGCTCCAGATAGACATTCTTGGCGCCTCATTCGCGGTGCAGGCACGTGAAGATGATGCCTATCTGCAACGGCTCCTGTCCTATTACCGCGACATCACAGATACCATCCGAAATGCCGGAAACCTCAAAGACCCTGTTCAAGTAAGCATACTTGCAGGAATCACTCTTGTCGATGAGCTGTACAAAGAAAAGGCAAAAAACGTTTCATATTCAAAGGCGCTCAACAGCGGCACCGATGAGGAAGCAGAACGGCTCACTATGGACATGATAGAAAAGCTGGATCAGGTGCTTGACTGATGGGCATTCCACCCTCGCCATGCAATATCTGGGTTGACGCAGACTCCTGCCCCGCAAAGGCCCGTGACTTCATTTTGAACACCGCCGCCAGGCATGGCCTTTCCGTTTTTTTTGTCGCAAACAGATCTATTCCATTCGCATTCAACCATGCGCTATTCAACATGGTGGTGTGCAAATCCGGCCCTGATTCCGCAGACAGGTATATAACCGAGCATGCATGTCCGCACGACCTGGTTGTGACCCGCGACATTCCGCTTGCAGCCCAGCTGGTGCACAAACAGATTCCCGTTATAAATGACCGGGGCGTACAGTTCAACGAAACTACGGTCAAGTCCATGCTTGAACAGCGGAACCTCAAGCTCCAATGGAAGGCTCTTGGAGTTGCTCCAAAAGGGGTTTCGCGCACATACGGCCCTAAAGAATTTTCAGCTTTCTGCGCATGCCTTGAAAGTGTGCTGTCCGCATTGCTAAAAAATCCCTGCGCCGCACGCGACGAGGTTCAAATCCAGGTGCGTTAATGCGCAAACTTGCAGGCCTGCCGAAATTCACAAAGATTCATGTAGAAAAAATATTTCGCAAGTGAAACAAGTTTTCAGATGCGGCTGAAAGCAGACAAAGCGGTTTGGCTGCTTTTATGTCCGGAAACATATCATGCCTGCGTTGCTTTTTGTATGAGTGAAAAATAAAGCGGACCGGCTCCAAAAGCTGTGTCGGGAAGGATATGCAGTCCGTATCTGGTCTGTTCCGCTTTGCCAAACACTGCTGCCACAGGCGGATCCGAGGGCAGGCTTCCATACCGTGACACAAACAGGTCATGGTTTTTAAAAAAGGCGTCGCCCAGGACGCAACGTGAGCAGCATGCCGCGTCATCATTCTTTTTTAAAAGACGTTCAACCACGCCGTCATTTTCTGCGTAAGAAAGCGCACAGGTCGCATAAAGCAGAAAACCGCCAGGCACCAGCAGCCGCCATGAAGAGGAAAGCAGCGCCCACTGTTCCATGGCAAGCGATTTTACACGCGCGGGGGACCATTGCGAAATGAAGTTGCCATCGCCAAGCACATGCCGCTCAGACGAGCAGGGTGCGTCCAGCAGAATGCGGTCAAAGCATTTTTGTTCATGGCGGCACCAGAGAGCACCGTTGTAGCCACGGAGTGTTACATGCTCCTGCACCATGGAAGGCAGCACGTTTTTTATCACAGAGGAGAGCCGGTTCCGACGCGCGGCAGAACGTTCATTGCTCACAAGGGTGGCTCCATGCTCAAGGCACGAAGCAAGCACGAGCGTTTTTCCTCCCGGGGCCGCACACATGTCGAGCACGGAAAATGCGCCTGAAAGCGGAAGGCAGAGCGCTGCGCATACGCTGCCTGGATCCAGAAAATACGGTTCTCCGCCCATGCAAAGCCGCGCATACACGGCGGGCTTTAAAAGAGCCTCACGGAGAATCGGCCAGCGCCCTGAAAACAGCGTTGAATAAAAAAAATCGAAGCCCAGGGCTCCATGGAGTTTTTCAGCCTTTCTGCGCGAATCCATCACCTGCACCATCCTGCCGGGCGCACACTAGAAACGGTGGCTTTCATACCAGCGCTGACCTTCAGCCTTTGCGGTCAAAAACCTGTCCAGCCGTTTCTCTCGGGTTACGTGCCGCCCAGCCACGCACAATTCCCAGCCTTCACCGCCCCATGTCCATTCCAACAGTCCCGCCGCAATTTTATAGCGGAGCACATTCCGCTCAGCAAGCTCCAGGCACAGCGCAAACGACTCGTCCCGTTCAGCCTCTTCAAGAAGCATGGCCACCACCGGCGCAAAATATTTTTCGCTAAGCATAATCACATCAACACCTGCACGCACTGCCTGCACCGAAGCAGTGCGCGGAGGAAATCCGTTTTCCGCCAGTGCCGCCATAAAAATGTCATCACTTATAACCAGGCCTTCAAAACCAAGGCGGTCACGCAGAACGTCACGCACCCATGCGGAGCTGAGGCACGAAGGAGTGGCGCCATCGTATGCCTTTACCCGCGCGTGCGACATGAGGATGCCCGCAGGACGGGCATGCACAAGAGCGGCAAAGGGCGCAACCAAAGTGCTTTCAACAGTGGCGGCATCAAGCGCGATCTCGGGAAGGCCAGTATGCGGGTCGGTGTCGGTGTTTCCCGGAAAATGCTTTAGCACTGCCCCCAGCCCGCACCTGGAAAACGCTGAAAGTTCCGCCATGCAGTATGAAACGACGCGGCCGGTTCCGCCGAAGCTGCGGTTTCCAAGGAACGGCTCATTTTCTTCAGTGAGCACCTCCGCAACAGGAGCAAGATTCATATGAAAGCCAAGGGCCGCCATCTGTTCGGCCTGAAAGCGGTAGAGCACCATGGCATCTTCCGGCGTAAACAGCTCCGACACCCGCATGGCCGAAGGCAGCGTGCTCGTGATGCCGCGGAGCCGATTCACGATTCCACCTTCCTGGTCAACAGCGCAATACGGGGCAACAAGGTTGTAGCGGGCGCAAAAGTCATGTATCGAATCTGTGAAATCCATGAGCCCGGAAGCGTCAGGGGCGATGTTGTACGAAAAAAAAAGGCAGCCGCCTGGAACGAGCGGAACTGCGGCATCCTCAGGCTTTCCGGTAACAGCCGCCACAGTCTCAAGCGCGCGATAGTTTTTGTCGCCATCGATGTTCACAAGGAAAAGCTGGGAAATACGCTCCACCGGGGAACGGGTATGCAAAAAATCAATCAGCGCCTGCTCCTGCTCACGCTTTTGGGTCTGGAGCGCACGATATGTCTCCAGCGCTTTCTCGTGAAACTGTTTTTCACGGAGAGAAACCCGTTCATGTGCGTCACACGAAAAAAGCAGCGGGGCGAATGCAAGTCCTGCAACAAAAACATATGCCCAGTGGATTTTCATGCTGACACTATACCCCATGGAACCGATTTTTACAACACGGCCGCATGTATTATCGACTCGTGCTGAAAGGGCACATGCCGTGCTTCTGCGAAGCCAGCCCACGGCTTGAAGCTTTGCTGCAATCAGGGGCAAAACAAAGGATATGTGCCCTTGGCTGCGATACATTACAAGAGCAGCGCAACCGGCAATCCCTAAAGGTTTCTTTATCACGCCCCAGTTATCAAGTTCCAGAAAAATCACACCTCCGCTTCTCAGGGTGAAAGTCGCTTCACTTTGTGAAGCTTCGCCGTTGCGTGGGAGCAAGACAATCTGACACGTGGACTCCAGCAGCTTCCGCCAGAATAAGCAAGCCGGTACATTCATGCTGTAAACCCGACCGGCCGGAAACGGGC
Source organism: Treponema sp. (assembly GCA_022510905.1). Taxonomy (GTDB): domain Bacteria; phylum Spirochaetota; class Spirochaetia; order Treponematales; family Treponemataceae; genus Treponema_D. Next base: position 2,297 of record JAFLSN010000044.1, on the reverse strand, counting down.
AAATGCTTTGCAGGCCATGCCACGCCCGCTTTAATCCGCCAAGGTTTGCACCGAACATGCGTTTTGGATATACTGGCATGCATGAAACAGATTATGATTGTCACTGGGGCATCAAGCGGCATGGGCGTGTGTTTTGCCAAACAGCTTGCACTTGAAAGCGCCACATTCCGCCTCATGGCAGACAGGTTCCTGTCACGCGGAAAAACAAAGAGGGCCCAGGAAATCCGTGCGCAAAGCGCAGACGAGCTGTGGATTATAGCACGGAGGGCAGAGCGCCTTGAAGAGACAAAGCAGCTGATAGAAAACGATGCGGCAGCATGGAAAGCAAGCCATGCAGGACAGGCGGCATTCCCGGCGGTGCGTGCCATACCGCTCGATATAGGCGGAAAGGCTGGCGCCATGCGTGTCCGGGAGCTGCTCCGTTCCGAAGAAGCTTGCAGCGGAAAACCTCCCGCAATAACGGTTCTGGTGAACAACGCCGGCTTTGGCACCTACGGCCCGTTCGAAGCGACCGACCCCGTCCGCGAAATGGACATGGTTGACCTTGACTGCACGGCGCTTACAGGCATCACAGGATTCGCACTACCCTACATGGGGCCCGGGGCACGAATCATCAACACGGCCAGCCTTGCTTCATTTTTGCCGCTCGGAAACTTTGCGGTTTACGGCGCGTGCAAGGCGTATGTACTCAGTTTTTCCGTGGCACTTGCCGCAGAGCTAAGAGAACGCGGCGTTCGTGTAACAGCACTGTGCCCAGGCCCTGTGAGCACAGAATTTGCAAATGTCGCCTCCCGGGGAGCCCGCACAGAAGTGAGACACGGCCTTTCTCCCGAAAAAACTGTGGCACATTGCCTTTCCCGCTCAAGAAAGGGGCGGCTCTACGCACTGTGGGCATTCAGATGGAAGTTTCAGGCGGCGGCAAGCAGATGGGTTCCGCGCTTTTTGGGCGCATGGTTCACCTACAGATTCTGCAAACGCCCAAGCAGATAGAAGGCAGCTGCAACCCCGCACAGAAATCTGCGGTGCCAGCCACCAGATTTGCTGAAATTGAGGCCAAGGCACCGCTCGGCAAGACGCAACGCGCGCAAAGCCTTTTTCCGGCAAACAATGCCTAAGGCAGACTTAAACACCTGCGCGCAAGCCGGCCGCATGGAACCACAGGCAAAAAGATTTTCACATTTTACTGCAATATACTTTCTTTTGTACACATCTTATGGTATACTGTTCCAAACGAACGCGAACATGGAGGCCCTGCACAGGATGGCAGCGGAACCTCGCATAGTACAGGTACACGGGTCGCCGTTTTGCATTCATCTTACACAGATGGCAGAATCCGCGCCCCGCCATGAATCACAAGGATGGAGGATGTATGAAAAAGTTTGAAACTGCTGTGGCCGCATTGCTGGCTATTGCCCTCACCGCAGCAGCAGCGCTCGAAGTAAACGAGCCTGAAATTGAAAGCGTTGGTGGACAGACCGTCCAGTTTGAAAACTACACCGGCCCGCACACAGTCATAGACACACGGGCCGCCATAAAGGGAATCGGCACCCGTCTTGGAAACGATGTGGCCGCAAACGTAAACGAAACAGGCTTTTACCGCCGAAACGAAAAATATTCAGTCATACACGCAGTGGACACCGAGGAAACAGGCAAGCTTGACGCGGACATCCTTATCATCAATGCAAGCGCGACTGTTGACCACATCAGGAACCTGCGCTGGATCATCGGGGCATATCTCACCGCCGCATACGGATATTCCGACGAAGACGCGAGCACAGTGGCAACCTTCGTCACCGTGTACAACGCCGTGTACAGGGGCCAGCTTGACGTGTACCGCTCGAAATACAAAACCGTTGTAACCCAGAACCTTACAGAAGAAAAATGCGGCCTCAGCACAAAGTGGTCAGACTGGCCTGGCAATTCCCAGATTGTAATTCCTTTGAGCGACCTGAGCGGTGGCCTTTCAACTGTTGACACGTCCACGATAAGCGAAAAAGACGTGATTGAATCCCTGCGAGAAAATGAAGACGACAAAGGCATCGACGACCGCAAGCAGATGGTTGACATAAAAGAACGCGAATCCGAAACAGCAGGCGAAAAAGCCCAGGAAGCGCAAGCAAAAGCTGACGAAGAAAAGCAGAAGCTCGCCGACCAGCAGCAGCAGCAGGAAGCGGCACAGCAGCAGGCCGACCAGGCAAAGAAAGACGCTCAGGCGGCACAGCAGCAGGCCGACCAGGCAAAGAAAGACGCTCAGGCGGCACAGCAGCAGGCCGACCAGGCAAAGAAAGACGCTCAGG
>JAFLSN010000043.1 GCA_022510905.1 Treponema sp. | reverse complement strand
AGCTGCTCGCCGTCCTCAACGAGAAGGGCATCACGATTGGCGAGGTCGGAATCACGCCCGCGCACATCACGGAGCTGGTGAACGCCATCGCCGACAAGAAAATCACCTCCGCGCAGGGCAAGGTCGTATTCGCCAAAATGCTTGAGAGCGGCGCGATGCCCGGTGCCATCATCAAAGCGGAGGGCATGGAGAGCGTGAGCGACGCGGGTGCGATAGAGGCGATTGTTGACCAGGTGATTGCCGCGAACCCCAAGGCCGTCGCGGACTTCAAGGGCGGAAAGACCAACGTCGTAGGCTGGCTCATGGGGCAGGTGATGAAGGCAAGCGGCGGCAAGGCGAATCCCGCCGTGGCGACAAAACTGGTGAACGAGAAGCTTTCGCGGCTGTAGGAACGGTTCTGGGCAGAAAATATTCAGAATATGCATAAAAGCTGACTGTTTTTTTGTGTCTTGTGGTATAATGGCTTTGCAATGTGTTAGGAGGATTCTGGTATGACGGCAAAAGATTTGGTGGTACAGCTGAAAGATGGCAATGAGCGCTATTTGGAAGCCACAAAAAATGACGGCGACATTTCCCTGGCCGTGCGCAAAGACACTGCCGAAAACGGGCAGCATCCATATGCCGTGGTGGTTGCCTGCGCCGATAGCTGCGTTGTTCCCGAGCATGTTTTTATGACGGGGCTCGGCGAGCTGTTTGTTGTCCGCGTTGCAGGAAATGTGATCGGCGGAACCCAGATGGGGAGCATTGAGTATGCGGTTGAGCATCTGGGCTGCAAGCTTGTGGTGGTGCTCGGGCATACGGGCTGCGGGGCCGTTGGTGCTGCCATTGCTGGCGGTGCTGGCGGTTACATCAAAACGCTCACCGATGGAATTCGGGCTGCCATTGGAACTGAAACCAATGATTTAAAGGCCACCTGCCTGAATGTGCGCCAAAGTGTCAATGTTATTCGCAGCAACCTGCACATGGCGGCGGACGCTGATTTTGTTGTGCAGGGGGCTGTGTATGATGCATCCGACGGCCATGTTGAGTGGCTTTTGGGCTGAAAGCCATTCACGTTTTGTGCGGTGCATTGGCTGTTGCGTTGTGCCGTTCATGCCGAGGCCCCCGCGTTATCGTCTCCACCCGCATGGCTAGTAGCGCAGGCCGTTTTTTGCTATACTTGGTCGCATGACCGATATGGAATTCATGGCCGCAGAGCTTCGGCTTCGCTATGGCGCTGTGAAGCGTGCGAGGGGTTGTTTTTTATACACGCAGAACGGCGTTCGTCTGGTTGATTTGTTTCAGGAAAGCGGACGTGCCATTTTGGGCTGGGGAACAGGCACTTCTTTTACTGTGTTTAAAAATTCATTGTCGCGCGGTTACACTGGAAGCTGTTCCACAGATGCGCTTGCCCGGCTTTCAAAGGCGGTGGAACGTCTGCTGGATTCTCCCCGTAAGGTGATTTTGTTTACCCAAAAACAAGAGGCGCTCCGTGCCGGTCTTTCTGTTGCGCCCAACAGTACCGCGGTCTGGAAACCATGGCTTTCTTGTGCGCCTGACTGGGCTTTGGTTGATGCCGTGCTTGTGGAACCACCGCTTCCTTGGACTGCCGGGCTGTATGTGCTTGCGTTCCGCTGCACTCCCGAGCTTGAATCGGCGGTGGCTGTCCTGGGGGTGCCGGCTTCCGTGCCTGTTGCAGCTCCTCTGCTTGTGGCCGCTGCCCGTGCCATAGATGACATGCGGGCTGCGCTCAACGCTCGATGCGAGCATGACTGGTTTTTGTATGACCGTGTGCTTTCGGCATACTGGAAGAGGAGCGGGCCATATCTGCACCCTTCTGTGGAAGCTGGCCATTACCGCAGTTTTTTTTGCCACTGCCTTGACTGCGGCGTGCTGATAAGTCCTGTGTATGAGCAGCCGAGCATTGTTCCGTTTGGCGCGAACTGTGGCGTATTTTCCGCGCTCAAAAAAAATCCTTTTGAACCGGAACATTGCACGGCGGAGAGTGGCCGTACACGGCGTGCCGGCACAGAGGAGCCGCAATGACAGAAGCAGCCCTGTTACTGTACATCATAAAGCTTGCACTTGGAGGGGTAGCGGCGGTTTTGGCCATTCTTCTGTGGGGCAAAACTCGTTACGCGGCGTGGCTGTGCCTTATGGCGGGACTTGTTGTTGGCTATGCGGGCATCGTTTACTCGCTGCTGGTTGATTTTGGAATTGCACTGCCAAATCTTCCTGTTGTGTTTGGCATTCCGTTAAGCACGCTGCTTTTTTCTGCGGTTCCTCCGCTTTTTTTTATCCTTGCGCTCATCCTTCTGCTGTACCGCGCCCACAAGACAATCAATACCATGCTTTTATAGCGGCATGGATTTTTTTGTTTTGGTGAAAGCTGTGGAAGTGCCGCACTGTTTGGCTGACATGTACGGCAACTTTACAATGACATTGTGCCCAACAAGAGTTCAAGGGGCCTTTTACCGCTCGGCTGCCAAGTTTCAGAAAATCACACCCATCTTCTGCATCGGGGTGTGTTGATTCGTGCGGAAATGGCATTGCCTGTGGGTTGCACTTTGCGAATCGGAATCTCAGGAAATCTTGTTAAGCTTTTAACATACGGCCGGTGCACTGAATGGTGGCGTCAAAAAAGAGCTGTGTTTGGCGGGATAACGGCCATGTGCCGCGCACGGTATTCCATAAGCGCAGGAAGCAGTTCTTCTGTGTAGCACCGCTCTGGAATTCTATAGCCGCCAGAGGCAAACCCAAGGTGTCGGTCGGCACGAACGCTTTTTCCGTGAAAATCACTTCCTCCGGTTACGCACATGCCAATGCCGTGCGCAAGTTGTTCCAGCCGCTGCGCCTCTGAAACGCGGGCTCCCGGATGCCAGGCTTCAAGACCCTGCACGCCAGATTGGTGTATGCCGCGCATGGTTTCTTCCATTTTTCCCCAAGACACATACATTGAAAGTGGATGCGCCTGCACAGGAATGCCGCCGCTTTTTGCAATGGCTTCCACGGCCTGTTCAAGATTCACTCCTGTTCGTGGCACGTAGCATGGCCGCCCGCTTGCAAAGTATCGCTCAAACGCCTGCTGCCGGTTTCTTATGTAGCCTTTTTCCTGCATGACTGCCGCAAAATGTGGCCGTCCGATTGTTTTCTGAGGAAATCGAGCGGCGACTTCCTCATAAGTGATTTCAATGCCTGCGCTTCTAAGTTTTTCGGCCATTTCAATATTGCGCTGTTCTCTTCGGTCACACAATTCTTCTGCAAGCTCTGCAAGTTCTGGAGAAATAAATTGAAGCCCAAGCCCAAGCAGATGGAATTCGCCCGAAGGCCACTGTATGCTAAGCTCTATGCCCGGAACAAGAGTAATGCCACAGTCCTTTGCGGAGGCGGAAGCTTCCGTTATTCCTGAAATCGTGTCGTGGTCGGTGAGTGCAAGCACTGACAGTTTTTTTTGAGCCGCGCACTGCACCAGCTCCGAAGGTCGGTAAGTGCCGTCAGACGCTGTTGAGTGGGTGTGTAAATCAATCATATCCGCGCAAAAGAATATCATAAAAAGTAAAAATATGCTATGAATGATATGCTCTTAAAAATATGGCACCGCAAATGCCGCGCTTGTCCGCGCGATTTTAGCGGCCGACTTTTAACCTTTAGAGCCGATGCCTGTAGTTCATGGTTGAATCGTCTGTTTTCCCCTGAAGAAGGGCGGGGATGAACCGGAAAGCAGCCAAACGGCAATGCAAAGCCCCCCGATGCAAGCATCTGGCTGTGCTGATCAGGGAATGTCGGTTTTTAACTAGCCAAAAGCCTTTTTTATTACGGAATACAACACATCGGGTATATCATAAAAATGCCATAACGCATCACGGCATATCTGCAAAGTCAATCATAAAGACTTATACTTTGGTTAATGATTCATCTTTTTGAATACAGACCGTAGCGGGCGTTTTTCCAGATTCAGTTCACTAGATGCAGTCATAAATATGCCCCAAACATTTTCTTTGAATTTCCATGTTGTGTGTTTTGTAGTATAGCTGCCAGTTGCGCAGCTGTTCGCTTTCTGTGAGGGGTGTATCCAAGCCCGCTTGATTCAAATCCCGTTGCACTGAAAAGACTGTGAAGCCAAGCGATTTTAGGTATCCATATATTCGATTCGTTTCGGAAAGAAAAACCTTGTTTCCATTGCGCAATGAAAGGAATATGTTTCCCGTGGCCTGCTGCCGTTCATGAAAATAAATCGAAACGCCGCATGAGCCAATAAGTTTTGCATAATCTTCAAACGGCATAAAGTCCTTGACCGCGACTATGCCAGCCCAAGATTTCTTAGAAATGGTCTCGCATAAAAAGTCTGCGTACTGCATATTTCCATAGCTGAGCGGAACGATGATTTTTCTTCCGTGCAGGTCAAGTTTCATCAATATTTCCAGCGCATCCATGTGGTTGTTTGTCTGGTCCGCTGAATTTCCCAAAATAATATTGGTCGCATTGCATGGTACAAATGGAACGTCAGGGCTGGATTTTCGGTAAGAATAATAATGATATTCAACTTCTTTGGCATGGAAAAACTTGTGCTCTTTCATCAATTCGTATTCATAAGGCAAAACTCCTGAATAGAAATCAACCCTAGAAACTGCCCGCTTTAGAAAGATGCGGTTCACAACAGAAGCAATGCAACGTTTTGCGCCTAGCACAAACGACCTTAAGTCAACGGTATTCTTTTTACTCTTTAATGCGTTAAGGATTTCATTCGTTTTTTCCTTGTAAAGCTCAATTTGCACGAGAGGTTTGTTAAAGCCTATAGGGGCATATATGTCGTATCCCCAGGAAAACCAAAAAACTTTTATGCCATCTGGAATCATGGCTATAATGTGCAGGGGTGCCGCAAGCAAAGAGTGCAGGAATATTGCCACATACTTTTTCTGCCTAACTGTCCGAAAAAAATCAGTTCGCAGCACTGTCTCTACCCGCTCATGATTCTTTATGTAGATGAACTCCTCTGAATAATTACGCTTCTGCCGAAGGATGATGTAATCATGCTGGAAGCCGCCATTAAGCATGTCCTGCAAAGAAATGACATCATCTATGAATTTTTCGTCCGTCACGATGTTTGCAATGCGCATCTATGCAATCTTCCTGACAGGGGTTTCGAATGGGAAGCGGAAGATGCAAGAGACGCGGAGTGTATACGGTTCTAGGCTATACCCCCCCCCGTATATATCTATAACTGTTCGTAGTCTGATATTGTTTGCTTGCTCTTTTTTCCGTTTTATGAGCAGGTAGAGCAACTTGCGTTTGAATGTGCACAGCCTGAGTATTTCAAAAAGCTCCAAGAAATTGTTAATGGACGGCTTTTTAATACATTCTTTTAATTTCATCCAAATAAAATTGGAGAGGAATGATTTCTCATTTGAGTAAGACTTGCCCAAAACATCTCTTGAATATTCAAACAATTCCATGTAAGCCTTATAGAACCATAGCGACATATCTTTTCCCCATGTTTTGGCAGTCCAACTGTCCCCATGAAAAACTTTCCTATGTCGCGCAAACGGTATTCCAGAATAGTACACGTTTCCTTTGGCCATTGCTAAAAAGGAAATAATCATATCCCCATTTGCAAGCAAGCCATTTGGATATTTTGATAAGACGCTGGCTCTGGTTACGCAGGTGGCAGTCTGACCAATAACGCCGAACCATAATGAGCAGGATTGAGGTATAGTATGCGAAGGATAGAACGGATATATCATATATACATAGTAAAGCGGATTTCCATTCTTGTCGATCCCCTCAACGTTGCTATAATACGTGCTGTAATCATCATGCATCTCCAGAAAATCCACCTGCATCTGGAGCTTGTTCTCGTCAATCCAGTAGTCGTCGCCCTCGCAGAATGCAATGTACTTTCCCTTGCAGGCAGCGGCCATGATGCGGGCAAGCGAACCGTCGCGCTTGGAATACTGGTTCTCCGTCTCGTAAATCGGCTTGATGATTTTAGGGAATCTCGACTCGTACTCGCGGATTATCTCTGCCGTCTTGTCAGTGCTTGCATCGTCATGCACGATGACCTCGAACGGGAAATTCGTTTTCTGCATGAGAAATCCGTCCAACGCCTGCGCGATGTACGGCTCGTGGTTGTAGGTGGTGCAGCGCACGGAAACCAGCGGAGTGTCGCTGTTGTCTGTGCCCCAGTTCTGCATAATTTCTTGTTGGGTTCGGTTAATCATAAAGATTCTTCATGCCTCTTTTTTATATAATTAAAAATGGCTCTTGACCAGTTCAAAATCAACATTCCCTAATCAAGATAAGTATTCTTGTACAACTCCTTGACAAGCAGAAGCAAGTTATCGTGCCTGAGGTTTCACCTCCACTCGCACTTCTTCAAGTGCAGCACGAACGCGGCGGAGCTGCAACCGTTGAACTTCGCCAGCCGCCTCTTGACTAAGCTCAACGCAAACCGCAGTTTTTCACGTTTTCGATTCCGCTGCCGTGGCTCTTGCCCCCGCACCGAACAAAGAGTCGTCAAGCTCGTACTTGCCGATTTCCCGTTCTATACAAATAACACACTTTAGGTCTAAAGAAAAAAGAAGCGGCGATAGATTTTAAAATAAGTTTTGCAGCTGAAAACTTAAACTTAATCATTGCCTTTATAAAATGCAGGAAAGCCCATTTATAACGATATAGAATTTGAAAGGTATTACCATATTTTTTTTCATAAAACAGAGTGTTCCTATAAAAATAATAAAAATTCTGCATCCGTTTTTTATCTTTCTCTGTAAATATGGAAGGTGGGCCACTTATAATTCTTCTATGTTCAACAACACTGTTTCCACACAGGTAAGAAGGATAGGTTTCAGAAATTCTCCTTGTATATTCTGTATCATCTCCCCAAATAAAAAATTCTTTATATGGCAATCCAATCTCTTGTATAACCTTTACTGGTATTAAAACCGAAACAAAAGTTGCGGTTGAAAGTCGAATCAAATTCTTTTCTACTTTCTCATCCCACAATTGGTATCCATTTAACTGGGTTTTCGTATATATTCCAGGAATATTGCATGGATTCCCGTCTTTATCAACAACTTTGCTACATAAAAATCCATGACAATCATCCACTTTATCCATCAATTTTGATAATGAATCCTCTTTGACGATGACATCATCATCCATTACCCAGGCATAATCGAATTCATGCTCCGCCACATATTTCAAGCCGGTAAAGAAACCTCCTGCCCCGCCACAATTTTCCTGCGTGATTGTAATAATGTCAGACTGGGCTGCCAGCCATTCTTGTGTTCCGTCTGTGGAAGAATTGTTTATGCAGATTATGGTGTAATTTGAATAGTTTTGGTTTCTTAGCGACTCAATTAAATCTTTCAGAAAATCCAATCTGTTGTAGGTAACGGTAACGATGCCAACTCTTTTCATTTTTATCCTTATAAAATATTTTACCACAATCAAAATAGGAATGGAAAGCCCATTTATGTCAATAAAAGAGGTTTTTGACTAGTTAAAAACCAATATTCTCTAATCAAGATAAGTATTCCTGCACAACTTTCTATAAGAACGAGCAAGTCCTCGCACCTGTGGTTATCCTCCACTGGCACTCCTTTAAGTGTAGCACAAATGTGGCGGAGCTGCAACCGTTGAACTTCGCTGTTGTAATAAGTGAGTGTTAATCTAAAATCAACTTGAGAAGGTTAAATCAAAACTTCAGTTAAGTATAAGCAATTCTGGCTGGTGCACTTTCCATGCCACCTACATGTACAAAATTTGCAGTTTACAGTGCGAAAAAATGTTCGTATATGAACACCATCAAAACAAACTTGCCAGAACCAGATACCGCCTATTTTCTGCCTTATCCTATGACAATGGATAATGAAAAACTTAAAACACTTATTGGTGTAAGTGCTTATCACTTAAGTGGCACCTGTGCAGAACTGCAAAGTGACGCTGGTAGTCTTAATGGGAGTTTTGATTAACGAAAACTATTGACACCCCTTAAGCCCCATTTTTTCTGCAACATATACCGAAGTATATACCCCATAGTCATTGCAGCATTGACAGACCGCATCTATTCTCATTTCTCTGGCCAGTTGCAATACCTTGTCTTTATCGGAATAATCTAACGGAATATACCTATACGCATATTTTTTACCGAATCAACCCACGAATCTTTTCAATAGCAACAACGTAATATCCTAGTTTTTTAAGTAATAATATTAACCCTAAATCATTATGGCTGGCACACAACAATAAAACTTTTTTCATGCAGCCCTCCTACGCGCATAGACGAATGGGCGGCATGATTTTACTATACTACCGTACCCCTATATATATACTGAATATTTGCATCTGTGACTCTTGAAACAATCATATCATTGCCATTGTCATCAGATATTTTTATGCTCTCATAAACAAACCGGATAAACTCCGAAACAGAATGCCTGTCAGGAAGACAAGCCACGAACTCTGCCACGCGTTGCTTTACATCGCCTGAGTCAGGCACCTCATCTCCTGCCTTGTATCGCTGGCTAGCCGAGAATACTCTGGCATCCTTTGCGACTGTCTCCATACCGGAAAACTCAGCGATTTTTCCTGCCCGAACCGAGATTGAAAGAATCATGCATATATGACCCGCATACTCATAAACCCCATTCGGATTTCCAAACTGACTTTTTACATCACCAGTAAGTGCAAAATTGACGAAAGCTGACATAGCGTCAAACCCGGTCAATTCCTTTTGAAGAACGTCAAAATCAGAACCAGGAAATCTGAACCCTGGGTCATACATATAAACATGCCCATTTTTCCAGAACCCCTGCAAGAACACAGCACCGAACCGAATTCCCATGGACTGAATCATTTTGACCACCGACGGCTGCACATCTTTTATATATTGGGCGGCATGGCGTGACGGCAGAATGGTCGCCATCTGCTGACGCTCAAGGTTGTCCACCGCCTTGCCCAAATATCTGTCACCTATCTTTACCAGGTATGGCACACTATCAATGACCATGTAAGCAAACGACATATCCTGACATCCTGTCATATACTGTTCTATAATAATTTCCCCGTCTCCAGATTCCGCTGCGGCGATTTTTGCGGCGGCATAGACCTCATCTTTTGAAGCACAGACAGTCTGCCCTCTGCTGCCACGACTTTCGGATGGCTTCACAAGAACCGGATAACTCACCATGTCTTTCTCAACATCATCTAATGTATATTCATGGACGACATCAACACCATGCTTTTTGCAATACGATTTGAACAGGCGCTTCTGTGTCAATATTTCAAACTGACACTTTGTGCCATAACACGGCACCCCAAGTCTCTCACAAATTCGTTGATATGGAATTTGAGCCGGATCAATGCAAAACGTAATGACCCCATCAACTTGTTCTTCCTTACATTTTTGAACAATTCCATCAACATCTTTTATATCAAGCATCCAATACTCATCCGCAATTTTTTTTGCAGGGGAATCCTCAACAGCAAGATAATCTGTGACTATGGTGTAAACGCCCAAATTCTTTGCAGCATGAACCACCTTTATATGAACGTCCGCACCAGCCAATATCAGCAGTTTCTTCACGCAGCCCTCCTACGCGCACGGCAGGAGAGTCCGCGTGATTCTACTATATGCCTGTACCCCCCCCCACTCATCATCTGGCCGTCCAGAATGCGCACTTTTTGCAACAGCCCCTGTCTGCGCGGGCGGCTTCTGCTCACCGGAATCCCGGTGTTCACCGTCCACGGCTCAAGGCTTCTGTTCACGAGCGTCATTGCGCCGGTGACCGCGCCTTCCCCTATAACTACATTCGGAAAAACAATGGTGTTGGTCGCAAGCTGAGAATATTTCTTCAGCATGACCGTGCCTCCTTGAACATTCGTATATGCCTTTGGGAACTGCGCCCCAACAAGATAATCCCCAGAAAAATCATCCGATGCGCTCAGAACCACGCAGCGAGGGGAGATTCCGCAATACCCCTCCAGCACAATGCCCTCGGAGCCGTACAACGCCGAATAAGCGG
>JAFLSN010000042.1 GCA_022510905.1 Treponema sp. | reverse complement strand
CCTGTACGCCGCCGCGCTGATTTTCGGCCTTCCGTTCAACGCGCTGTCGCTCTGCGCTTCGGTTCTGAGTTTCTGCGCATGGATTGCGAGCGTTCTGCTTGTGACGGCGGCACTTTCCGCGCGGAAGGAACCTCTTTCCGAAAACCCTGCGCACAATCCTGCGTTCTCCAAGCGCGAGAACGAGGTTGCCGCACTCATCCTGCAAGGGCTGACCACGCAGGAGACCGCCGACGCGCTCTTCATCTCCGTGGCGACGGTCAAGACGCACTTGCAGCACATCTACGAGAAGACCGGCGTGCGCAACCGCGCGGAGCTTGCGCGGGTGATGGGCGGGGCAGCAAGCGGCAGCAAAATCACGCCGTAAAAGACAGAAATCGTAAGATTTTGAGAAAACAAAATGAAATGCATCAGATGCGGACATGAGACATACGCAAGCACGACCACGGAGGCGGTGGAACTTGGGAGCGGAGTTCTTGTAATCAGAAACATCCCCTGCCACAAGTGCCACACGTGCAACGAAATCCATTTTACAGGAGATGTGGTGAAGCGGCTGGAGAAAATCATCGCGGAGACGAAGGAGCATATTCAGGAACTGTCCGTTGTGAATTATGCGGGCGCGGCATGAGAAAGAGCGCGGATGACGGGCGCGTCTCCTTATGATGAGGAACGCCGCCTCTGCGCGTGGCAGGCCTCCTGCATTTGCAGAAACGCTCCCCAAACAGAAGGTAGACTTCCTGCGTTTGTGGAAAGCCTGCCCAGAGAAAAAGCAGACTTTCTACAAGCGTAGAAAAGTAGCCCGGAAGAAATGCGGGTTTCTACAAGCGTGGAAAATCAGTCCGCATGGATACCAGCCTTTTTACAATTGTAGGAAAGCAATCTGAACAAAGGCACTTTCTACAGTTGCAGAAAACGCAAAATCCCACCCGCCTTTACACGTCACTTTTGCGGCGGTTGCGGGTGCGCGGAGAATCTGGCAGTTGCCTGCTATTGTCCTGCCGCCTTTTGAGCTGCACGGTGCTTAAATGGTACACGGCAGGATTCAAAGAGAGGGTTTACCGTCCAGCTGTTCAGGGCTGAGCAAAATCATTGCAGGTGCGGAATGCCCGTAAACGTTGCTCCATGCGACTGAAAATCAACACACCTCCATTTGCAGCTAGGATTCAATCATGGTATTTGCCCTTTGTGCACGAATAAACGGCGGGCTGAAAACTTTCAATGGCCGTGCAAGTTTTATTGAATTAAAAAGCGGATGTTTCATCAAAATTTCCTGTGGGCGCAAAAAAGCCCGCGCTCCGTGCGCGGGCAAAATCCATGCCTGGGGCTATTCTAAAATCGCGCCTTTGTCCGCGCTTGACACTAGTTTTGCGTAACGCGCGAGGTAGCCTTCCGTTACTTTTGGGGGAAGCGGCTTCCACTGTGCGCGGCGGCGTGCAAGTTCATCGTCGCTCACTTCTAGCGTTATTTTGTATGCGTTTATGTCAAGTGAAATCTTGTCGCCTTCTTCCACCAGGGCAATGGGGCCTCCGTCTGCGGCTTCAGGCGAGCAGTGGCCGAGCGATGCGCCTCTCGTGGCTCCGCTGAACCGGCCGTCTGTTATGAGAGCCACTTCTTTGTCAAGGCCTTGTCCCGCGAGCGCCGCCGTGACAGCAAGCATCTCCCTCATGCCGGGGCCGCCGCGCGGACCTTCGTAACGGATGACAACCACATCGCCCGGGTTTATCCTGTGGGCCTGCACCGCTTCCATAGCTTCGCTCTCATCGTTGAACACACGTGCGGTGCCTGTGTGCTTCATAAGTTCAGGGGCGCACGCGCTTCGTTTTACCACCGTGCCGTTCGGGGCAAGGTTTCCAAAAAGCACGGCAATGCCTCCTGTTGGACTGAACGGGTTTTCAATCGGACGAAGGATTTCCGGATTGAGGTTCTTTACGCCCGAGATGTTTTGCGCGATTGTCTTTCCTGTGGCGGTGATTAAATCGGTCTTTATTAGGTTTTTCTTTGCGAGTTCTGCAAGCACTGCCTGCACACCACCCGCGTCATTCAGCTCGGATATGAATGTGTGGCCTGCCGGGGCAAGATGGCACAGGTTCGGGGTGCGCTCCGAAATTTCATTCACTTCGTGGAGGTCTAGTGCAAGGCCAGCTTCGTGCATGATTGCCGGCACGTGCAGCATCGTGTTGCTTGAGCAGCCAAGGGCCATGTCCGCCGCGAGCGCGTTCTTGAAGCTGTCTTTCGTCATCATCTGCCGCGCGGTTATTCCTTTTTTGTACATATCCATGACTGCCATGCCCGCGTGCTTTGCAAGCGCAAGCCTTGCCCCGGTTGTAGCGGGAATAGTGCCGTTTCCGGGAAGCCCCAGGCCCAGCACTTCCGTTAGGCAGTTCATCGAGTTTGCGGTGAACATTCCCGAGCAGGAGCCGCATCCGGGACAGGCGCACCGCTCCATCTCTTTTAGTTGTGCCTCGGTAATCTTTCCGGAAGCGACTGCGCCTACGCCTTCAAACATGTCTGTGAGCGAAAGGTTTTTATCGCTGTATGGATTGTCTGCTTCATGGGCGGGAAGGTGGCCCGGCATCATCGCGCCTCCAGATACAAAAACCGTCGGCAGGTCGAGCCTCGCCGCCGCCATTAGCATTCCGGGCACGATTTTGTCGCAGTTCGGAATCATCACGAGCGCGTCAAACTGGTGCGCCTTTGCCATGCATTCAACACTGTCGGCAATCAGCTCCCGCGTTACGAGCGAATATTTCATGCCTTCGTGTCCCATCGCTATGCCGTCGCACACGCCGATTGCGGGAAACTCTATCGGGGTGCCGCCCGCCATGCGGATTCCGGCTTTGACTGCGTTGGAAATCTTGTCAAGGTCAAAGTGTCCGGGGATGATTTCGTTCTTTGCGCAGCAAACTCCAACAAGCGGACGTTCCAGTTCCTCGTCTGTGTAGCCCATCGCATAAAACAGCGAGCGGTGCGGCGCGCGCGCGATTCCTTTGATTGCATTGTCGCTCCGTTTTGTCATAGCCATAATTCACCTCGTAAAATTCAGCTTTAAGCAGCCAGAATATAAAAGAACGGTTCCATTATATTTTTAAAGCCCTGCAAAAGTCAACGAAGCTGCGCAAAGTTTCAGATGGGCATGAAACAAATTCAAGCGGATGAAAATTGTTTTTCAGGCTTTGTCTTGAAACGGCGTTTTGGATTGTGTGCTGTTTGCTCTGCGGTGCCTGCGGCAAACGCTTTTCAGGCTAAAACCGTAAAGCATGCGGATGGTGCGACGTCTTTTACCTTGCGTCCTGCTGCACATTTCGGAGCATACTGAATCCCGTGTCTAAATGGCGATAAAGTCGCAGGTGAGCTCTGGAAGATTTATGTTTGCTGCCTTGACTGTAATTGTGCCGTTTAGCTCTGCTGTTTCAGGAGGATTTATAAAACTTTCCATGGCAAGTGATGGAATGAAGAACTGCGGAATGCGCCCAGATGTGTCAACACACACCGCGCTGCCCGTCCATTCCGGGTGTTGCAGCAGGTACACGAGCGTCCAGTGCATGTCGCTTTTTCTTTCCGCCTTGTGTGCCGCCTGGCTTGCGGCATCGCCTTCACTTACCCGCATGAGCATGGTGTCCTTGTCGATTAGCGGCCGTCCGTCCAAAAACGCGCGGAGCTGTTCATGTGCGATGAGGTCGCTGTACCGGCGGAGCGGGCTGGTAACTTGTGCGTACATGCCTAGCCCCAGCCCTGAGTGCGCTGCGGGTGTTATTCCCACGGAACGTTTTCTCATGCACCGTCTGAGCCTGAATTGCCCTGCAAGGCCTTCCGGAATGTCGGCAGGAATTTCCGGCGCTTCCTGGCTTACAAACGGAAACGGCAGCTTGTTTTTGAACGCGAACCGTGCGGCCCCTTCCCCGGCGAGCAGCATCATCTCGCGAACCATGTCTGCGCTTTCAGGGTGCGTTTCCTGCTCTATGCCCACCTGTTCCGTTGTTTTGTCAACCGTGATGTGCACTTCTGGAATCTGAATGTTTACGGCTCCAGCTTTTGTTCGCCGCTCGATGTTGCGCCTTGCGATTTCAAACAGCGGCGAAAGTGCGGGGCTTTCTTTTTGGGCTGTGGCTTCTTCGTATGTCAGGCGGCAGACTGTAACTATGGTCTTTAGCACCGCGCAGTCTTCTATGGAACCATCTCCATTCAGCATAAGACGGAATGAAAGGGCGCGGCTCTTTTCGTTTAGCCCGAGAGCATAGTCTGGAAGGGAGGTTTCTGAAAGCATACGGGAAGCCCCCTCTGGAATGTAGAGCGTGGAGCCACGTTTTCGCGCAGCCCTGTCGATAGAAGAATCGGGAAGCACCGATGCCGCCGGGTCTGCGATGTGCACCCAGAGGTATGTGCCGTCAAAAGCCACCGCGTCGTCGGGGTCGCTGGACCAGGCGTTGTCAATGGCATAGGCGGTTCCAGGCACTTCTACACGTTCTTCGGAAGGAGGAGCTAAAAGCGTTTCCGTGGCGGACTGCATGGAAAGGCCCCAGCGCAGCGGATAGGGATTACGCATCATGGTCCACACTCCTGTTTCCAGCAGGAGCCGATGGGCGCGTTCTGGAGTCTCCTTGATATGGGCATCGTGAAGTGTGCGGCTTTTGTCGGTTTTGCCGAGGGCAAGCGCTTCAACATCGCCCATAAAGCGAATGTCGTCTGGAAGCAGACGGTGCTGCGAAAGTCTTGCAAGGAATTCGGCGCGGATTTCAGCTTCATGGCTCTTTTCGTCGGCTTTTTTGATAAGCGTGTCTATTTCAGCCTGTGTCCGCGGAACAAATTCGAGGTGTCCTTCAAGCTGTGCTTTGAGACTCTGCGAAAAATACACAGTGTTCTTTATGGCACAGTAAAGCCCCCAGGCTTCGTTTGCGGCAAAGGAGCCTCTTGCAAGTGAACACAGCTCCGCAAAAGCGATTGGACTGGACGCTGTTTCTTGGTCGGAGGAAAGCAGCTCCCATGCTTCTTTAAGCTGGGCCGAAAGGCTTCCATGTTCAGGCTTGGCACCGTAGGGCTCATCTGCAAGAGGTGCCGCGCTGTCTGCAAACAGGAGCGCATCTTCAAGCGATGACACGGGGCCTGGATGCAATGGCAAAAAATCTTTTGCACGGACGGTCTGAGTGGCAAACACCGCAGGCTTTGTTTCCGTGGCCGCCGCCGTACGGAATCGGATTGCGAATTTTCCGGCATCGGTGGTGGCGGTAACTACGGCCACCGTGTTTTTATACAGCACCAGTGATTGTGCCCGAACGGTATCCATGCGGACATTGTAGCGCAAAAACAATGTGAACACAAGCTGCTTGCGGGCCAAAAATTAACTGTACAAGACTGTTCCGAACAGGCGCAAAAGCGGTTTGGTTCAAGTTTTCCGCCGGCAAGCATGGAAGTCAAGCCGGCAGACAGTGGAACGGCAGGTGCTTCCGGATGGTTTGCTTTATGGCAGGGGGTTAAGACTCTTCTTCCTGCCCGTCCTCTGGCGGCTCGGATTCTTCTTCTGGTTCCTCTAAAATTTCTTCTGATTCTTCTTCCGGTTCCTCTAAAATTTCCTCGGCTTCAATGGCGGCTCGGCGTTGTTCCTGCCTTTTTTTGATGCTGCTGAGCTTTTCGGCCGGTACTTTTGCGAGATCCAGTTCAGCAAGCTTGCGGTACTCACCGGGGAGGCTTCCAGGTGCGCTTGCGGCGTATAGCTCGATGATTTCTTGCAGGATGGGAACGGCCTGTTCATATTTTTTTTTCTTGATGGCAATATGGGCAAGCTCGTAGCGCCCTTCGATATATATTGCCGTGTTCATGCCATAGCGTTTCAGCAGGACATCGTAATAATACTGTGCGGCTTTTATATGCCCCGTGTCATAGGCGGTTTGTGCCCGCTGTACAATCTCGCGGTCGGTGAGGTCGGTGGGAACAGATTCGGGAATGGAAGAGCAGGCTGAAAACAAACCTGCGAGTGCTGCCGTACAAATGGCGATGTTTGCAAAAAGCTGTAAACGTTTCATAGTGCTCACTCTATCATGTTATGTGATTTTATGCTATGGCCTTTGCGCCTCACTTTGTAGAACAATCTTGAGCGCCATGAGTTACGGACGGTGCAGGCATGACATGGAATGACGCGCCGGGCCAGAGCAGGTCTGCGCGTTGCCCCGTGGCGCGCTGAAAAATCCAAAACCGCACAAACTCTTTGTGCCGGAAAGAATGCTCCATCGGACACCGGCTATTGGTCAGACCGCGCGGCGTGTGCACGTACACGGAAACCAAAACTGTTCGCATTTACAGCGGTCAGTTTGTACGAGAGCACGCTCTGTTTTTTTATGCACAGCTCCGTGGAGCTTCCACCGTCAAATTCCATGGCGGTTTCAGCGCCCAGTTTTTTAAAGATTGCCGCGCACTGCGGAAACGAAAGCCCTGTGCTTTTTGACTTGTCTTCGCCTTCAACTGCGAGCAGATACAAAAATCTTCCTTCGTCAGAAACTCCCGCACCGCTCCGTGAATCGTGTGTCCGCACGGAAAACGGAATTTCTGCACCTTGTTTCAGCACCGTGTAAAAACCGCCAAAGGCCGCTTCTATTTCCGAAAGCAAAAACTCCGACTGTGTGTCGATTACTGAGGCGCGAAGGTGGCCTGTGGTTTTGTCTCGCTCAAAAATGAGCGCCGCATACCGTTCAATCGGGCGGGCTATGGTGATTCCCTTGATTTTGTGGATTCCCAGAATCTGTCGTCTGGTGCCCAGCTGCGCAAAAATGGCAGGCTGCTTCGGCTTGCCCGAAAAAGGCGTTGCATTCATTGCGACAACACAATTGTATGCCCGCGCAAACGAAAGCGTCTGCATCCCCGTGAACACAAAAGGCTGTTTTACCGAACCGTCAATTTCCAGTGCATTTTCCATTTCCACAGTGGTGCGGTCGGGATAGGCGACAAGTTCCAGATCCGGTGTCTCAAGGTCAATGCGCACCGCGTGGTACCGGATTGGCATTACGGGGTCTTCAAAATCAAACCGGTCTATGCCTTCCTGTACCCGCTGCCAGTTCACGGTGGAAGGAAGATATTTGTATGAAGGATATGCTGAATCGTCTTCCGCAGCCGTAAGCGTTCGGTGACCCGCGCATGAGCAGAGGATGATGGCAATAAGGCACGGCATGGCACAAAAAAATGACCTTCGGAACATTCCGAAGGTCTGCGCCACACGCTCAATATTATGACTTTGATTCATGCGGCCTGTGGTTCTTTTTGAGGAGTTTTCGCTGCAAGGCCTTGTTCTTGCGGTTCAAGATGGTGGAAGGCTTTTCGTAATACTCACGCTTTTTGTATTCGCGGATGATACCTTCTTTTTCGACCATTCGCTTGAAGCGTTTGATTGCTTTTTCAAGGTTCTCGTTTTCGTCTACATTGATTGTCGCCATGTTTTTGTGTTCACCATCCTCGCCAGCGGCAGTTCCGCAGGAAGCCCAGTATGTGCCAAATCCACAAAAAAGTCAAGATGGTCACATGAGTCTGCGGGTGCCATGTATCAAAGGCTGCGTGCGCCGGCAAAGCGCCAATTTTTACAGGAGGATTCCGGGAGTTAAAGCCGCCCGCCAAAACGCTGTGTCCGATTTTGACTTGCACTTTCTGTCAAAGCCGCCTTGCATGCGTGCCCACGCCGCAGCAAGCTGGTTCGTGCGGAAATGGTACATGTTGTGCTTCTGCAAAAACGGCTCATTCCGCAAAAATCAACAAATCCCATTGACTTGGTAGTAAATACTTGCTATGCTCTTTCAAGCTTTGTTGTGGTGGAGGAGCATGTTCAATCCTTATGGAAGAATCTTTGTGTCGCAACATCAGCATCGGGTCGCACGGGCCCAGCCCCGCGCCTGTGGAACCTAGCCAGTACGCGCCCGAAACGTTTTATGTGCAGGGCTATACGCCGTTCACGCCGGAAAGCGGTGCCGTCAGCACTCCAATCACGCTGAGCTCGACCTTTCACCACCCCTCGCTCGGTGTTTCAACAGGGTTCGACTACAGCCGTGGACTGAACCCCACCCGACTGGAGCTTGAACGCACGGTTGCCGTGATGGAACATGCGCCGTATGCGCTGGCGTTTTCAAGCGGCATGGCGGCGGTATCGTGCCTTCTCAAGGCGTTTTCTCCCGGAGATGAAATAGTCGTGAGCAGCGACCTTTACGGCGGCACATGGCGCATGTTCAGCGGCTACGAACGCTACGGGCTCCGCTTTGTGTATGTTGACACGAGCGATTTTTCTGCGGTGGAAAAGGCCATTACACCGCAAACCCGTGCGCTGTACATCGAAACACCGTCAAACCCCCTGATGCGCGTCACGGACATTGATTCCTGCGCCCGGCTCCTGCATTCCCGCCGCAGCGACTCCCTTGTGATTGTTGACAACACCTTTCTCTCGCCGTACTACCAGAACCCGCTCGACCTAGGGGCCGACATCGTGGTTCATTCCGGCACAAAATACCTTGCGGGCCACCATGACTGCATTGCGGGAATCCTTGCGTACAAAAAAAAGGAACTGGACGACTGCTTCCGTGTGGCGCAGATGACGGAAGGGGCGAGCCTTTCGCCGTTTGATTCCTGGCTCGTGCTCAGGGGAATAAAGACCCTTGCCCTTCGCATGGAACGTTCCAGCCAGAATGCCGCCGCCGTTGCGGACTTCCTCAAATCCTCCCCCCATGTGGAGCAGGTGTTTTTCCCCGGATTTGCCGATGCGCCCGGGCATGAGCTGTTTGCGCGGCAGTCCCGGGGCACAGGAGGCATGGTGAGCTTCTACGTGCACCGCGCCGAACAGGTTCCTGTCATCTTGCAGAGCCTTTCGCTTGTCCTCTTTGCAGAAAGCCTTGGAGGTGTGCAGTCGCTCATCACCTACCCTGTTACGCAGACGCACCAGGCCATTCCTGAGGAAATGCGCAATGCCGTTGGCGTGAGCGACCGTCTGCTCAGAATCAGCGTGGGCATTGAAAACAGCTCCGACTTGATTGCAGACATCAGGAACGCCCTGGAACAGTCTTCGGCCGCGCACAAGCCCGTCATAAAAAAATCACAGCCGGCATCCGGCCGCGATTGAATGCCTGAAGGTACTCCCAGATTTTTAATGCAAAAAGCCGCAGGATGTGCTATACTCAAACCGTTGGCACAGAACCGGCCAGCATAGTGGAGGCGGCAAATGGCAGTGTACAGGATAACGGAAGGAAGGGAGATTCGTGTTGCAATCAGCGGAAAATCGGGCTGCGGAAACACCACGGTGAGCACGCTGCTCGCCCAGAAGCTCGGCGTGGCGCTGATAAACTTTACATTCAGGCAGCTGGCGGAAGAAAAAGGCCTCACGCTGGCACAGGTGATTGAGGCGGCCAAAACCGACGACAGCTACGATGTTACGGTTGACACCCGCCAGGTGGAACTTGCCCGCGCCCGGAGCTGCGTGCTCGGAAGCCGCCTTGCAATCTGGATGCTAAAAGAGGCCGACCTCAAAGTGTACCTGATTGCCGATGACGACGTGCGGGCACGCCGCATACTGAACCGCGAGGGCGGCGACATCGCAGAAATCAAAGCCTTTACCGCCATGCGCGACAGGGAAGACAGCGCGCGCTACCAAAAGCTGTACGGCATAGACAACAACGACTTTGCCTTTGCCGACCTCAAGATTGACACAGCCGCAAAAAGCCCCGAGCAGATTGTGCAGACAATCCTGGCCTGCCTTGCGGAGCGCGGCCTTGTGCATGTGGCAGGGTGAATGGTGCGGGCCGCAGGTATGCGGGGGCGCAAGTATGCGGGCGCATACCCCGCTTAACAAAGTGAAGGTCGCTTCACAGGGTGAAGTCTTGCTTTTGCATCGGGGTGTGTTGATTTTACTCCTTGTTGACCTCTAGGGGCTATGTTTGTTTCAGCCGCCCGCACAGAAGATGCAGTTTTTGTGCGCCATTTCTACCA
This sequence comes from Treponema sp., assembly GCA_022510905.1. Classification (GTDB taxonomy): domain Bacteria; phylum Spirochaetota; class Spirochaetia; order Treponematales; family Treponemataceae; genus Treponema_D. The sequence continues at coordinate 590 of JAFLSN010000042.1, read as the reverse complement.
ATTCTGTTTGTCATAATCGCCGTCCGTGCAGTGGACTGCAAAATTACCAATACTTGGAAATTCTTTACTTATTGCGTTCCATTGTTCTTTTGTGCCGTCAAACTGAACGGTAAGATTATTGCACCCCTTGAATGCATTCAGGCCAATGCGTGTAACGTTCCTAGGGATTGAGATAGTTTTGAGAGATGTACAGCCTAGGAAGTCCTCCGTAGGAATATGCGTTGCACCCCTTGGAAGTGTAACGCTTTCAAGCAACTTGCACTCATAGAAGGTTCTGAAACCGCTTTCTTTTACGCCTTTTGGAATTGTTATACTCTTAAGCCCAGAACCGCTGAACGCACCCCCGTCAATTTTTGTGACACCTTCGGGAAGTGTTATGCTCGCAAGCGATGTGCATCCGCTGAACGCACCCCCGTCAATTTTTGTGACACCTTCGGGAAGTGTTATGCTCGCAAGCGATGTGCATCCGCTGAACGCACCCACGCCAATTTCTGTGACACTTTCGGGAAGTGTTATGCTCGCAAGCGATGTGCATCCGCTGAACGCCCGCTCGCCAATTTCTGTGACACTTTCGGGAAGTGTTATGCTCG
>JAFLSN010000041.1 GCA_022510905.1 Treponema sp. | reverse complement strand
CCATCTCCGCGCCGAAACGGAGGTCGTCCTTGTCCTGCTCGCCCAGAATCGGAAGCCCCGCGTGCACGCCAATCAGGTTCACGTTCTTGCGGCTGCCGAACGCGCCCGCATTGAGAGCGACGCACTCAACCTCGCCGCCGCTTGCGCCGCGCACCTCAAGCGCGACAAGTCCGTCCGCAATCAGGATTCTCATGCCCGGCTTGAGCCTGTCCGCAGCCTCTTTCCATGAGAGTGAGATTCGGCAGGGATTCACGCCATCCGCGCTGCGGCAGGTCGCCCCGTCCGCCGTGACGATGACCCGCTCGCCCGCGGTGATTCTGATGTCCTTTCCGTCCTCCGTCATGCCCGTGCGGATTTCAGGGCCTTTCGTGTCGAGCATGAGCGCGACTGGAACGCCGAGCTCCGCCGCAATCCGCCTGACGCGCTCCATCGCCTGCGCGTGCCACTCGTGCGTGCCGTGCGAGAAATTGAAGCGCGCCACGTTCATGCCCGCCTCAATCATCGCTCGGATTGTCGCGTCCGAGTCGCACGCCGGCCCGATTGAGCAGACGATTTTTGTCTTCCGTGTCTGTGTGTTGTGTGTGGTTTGTTCCATAGTGATTCCTGCAAGGATGAATTTGCCGGAATCAGTATAGCATAGATTTTGATTTTTTGCAGATGGTTTGCGGACTGCATTCCGTCCTGCGGTCATTTCGGGCGCGCTGAGGCTAGCGAGCGACGTGCAGTCTGTAAAGTGTAGCACATTGCGGAAAGTTGCACACTGTCTCCACAGGTCAATGCTCGGCTGTCACAATCACCATCAAGCATAGCGCGTCGAGACCGTCCGTATCGTGCTGATAAGCTCATCGGAAAGCTCGGCGCAGAACTGGCTCATCAGCTCGTTGTTCTGCGCCCCATCAATTCCGAATTCAAGGAACAGTTTATACGGTTTGACATCGAGTGCGTCACACAGTTTTGCAAGCGTCGCGGGCGTGTTCGCGGGTGCAAACTGGCAGTGCATGAAATGCGGTACAATGGCGTGTGGATATTCGACGCCTGGTCCCCAAACCAACGGAAGATGTCCCGAAACTAGCTCTGGCAACCATATATGGCGTCAGGTGTAGTTTAATCTTGCGGGGCGGCTCGCCGGGCCGCCCTGTATGAATGCCCGCAGAAGTTTTTATTACGACAAAAAGGAGCGCTTGATATGGCAGATAAAGAAAAGGATAAGTATTGCACGTTGACTATTGAGAACAGGGTCACGAAGAATGGCAACTCAGTTGTCATCACTGATGATGATGGCAAAACTGTCACCATTCCTGATGGAAAAGTTGAGGTAAAGGGGGATACTGTAGTTGTCAATGGCTCTGGAGTTGAAGTCGAGAACGGCACTTTGACTATTCACGGAGAAGCAGAGTAAGAATCTTGCTATAAGATTGTGCAAAGCAATATTGGAACTCCAGACTGCATTGAGGTTTTCGCCTCAATGCAGTCTGGTGCATATACGGCGTATTTTGGAGGAAGAAGTATTATGTGGCTTTGGATTAAACGGATTATTTTTACACTTGCGATGACGCTTACGTTATTAAGTTCAATTCTGGTGATTAGAACCGATTCAAAGGCTTCGTCTTTTATGGTGCTGAATATTTTGTTGCTCGTGTTTCCCATTGTAAACATTGTTTTATACTTCATTCAATCTGCCCATGAAACACAAAAACTTTCATCTTTCGCAAGATGCATTCTGTTTGGTTTGGAATGTTTGGCGTACAACATGGGATTTGACGGCCATGCCATAGGAGTAGTGGTAACTTTTATCACGCTTATTCCAGTGTTTTATTCAATATACAAATATCTTAAAGAAAATGGTGAGTGGATTAAGTTTTTAATTGTGGCCACAGTGATAATCCTTGCGGTTTTGGTCTTTCTCATATTGGGAATTTATATAGTTACGAAAGGCTTGGTAAATTCTTAGGATAACGTGACAAAAAAATAATGCTCGCTAGTCTGTTTGTTCCATCCCCATGACCGACCATCACGTCCATATCGGGCAGTTCAACGAAATCTACTATGACGCGCAGGAAGTGTTCGCCGTCATCGAGTCCGTGCGGGGGCAGACGGGCATTTCGCGCGTCTTTTTCTCGTCCACGTCCAGCTGCCGTGACGATGTGGAGCTGCGCCTTGTCGAAGAAGAAATCGCCTACGCGCTCGCCAACACTCCGCGCCCGCTTGTCGCAGAGCCGTATCTGTGGTTCGTTCCGCGCTATGCAGAGCAGAGAATCAGCGTGCAGTCCGCCGTCCGCGCGTTCGACTACTGCGGAATAAAACTGCATCCCTACGCGCAGAAGTGGAACGAAAGCAACATGGCGCACGCCGCTGCGCTTCATCAGATATTCCGTTGGGCGAGCGACAATGCCAAGCCCATTCTGATTCACTGCGGCTCTCAGCCGTGCGATGCTCCGGCGCGTTTCCTGCCGTTTTTCCGCGAGTATCCCGCCGCCCGCGTCATTCTTGCCCACTCGAACCCCGTGCGTGAGACGGCAGAGCTTGTGAACGCGCACAAAAACATATTCTGCGACACAGCCTGTGTCAGCCGAAAATCGCTCCGAAAACTCGTCTCACTCGTGCACGACCGCACAAAAATCCTTTTCGGCTCGGATTTTCCAATCACGCACTACTGGAACACGCACCTTTTCGAGAAAACGTGGACGCTCGCGGAGGAGTACGCGCACGACTGCGCTACATTGGCAGGAAAAACTGCGCTTTTGCAATGAATTTGTCTCGCTAGATTTTGCGCGTTTATCAACATAGACAAAGCGCGGGAATTCGATGAATGTGCACTCATATTTTCCCAATCTGCCATGACGGGCGGTATTGTCTCAAGGCGGATTTGGAGTATCGAAAGAACTTTGAATGTCCTACGCGGCACGTTTTTTACTTTCAGAAGTTCTTTGGAAACTCTGCCCGATACGTTTTTGTGTTTCAAAAGGATTTTTGAAGATTCCCCTGAGGCAAAAGCGAGTTTCAAACAGAAATTTTTTGTTCGTCCAGACGCAAGGTCGGGCAAAAAACAAAAATTTTTTGCTTCCTTGGGGCGAAAGGCAGGCTTCAAACAAAAAATTGTTGCTTGCCCAGACACAAAGTCTGCCATCAAACGGGAATTTTTTGCCCGCCAGAGACGAATTCGGGCCTCAAACAGAAATTTTTTGTTCGTCCAGACGCAAGGTCGGGCAAAAAACAATTTTTTTGCTTCCCCGAGGCGAAGGCGGGCTTCAAACAAAAATTTGTTGCTTGCCCAGATGCAAAGTCTGCCATCAAACGGGAATTTTTTGCCCGCCCAAAAGGAATTTCGGCGAACGGCGGAGTGCCGCTGCTTGTCCAGACAGAATTTCCACGAGCGGCGAAATGCCGTTCCTTGTCCAAGAGGAATTTCGGCGAGCGGCGGAGCGCCGTTGCCTGTCCAAGAGGAATTTCCACGAACGGCGGAATGCCGCTGCTTGTCCAGACAGAATTTCCACGAGCGGCGAAATGCCGTTCCTTGTCCAAGAGGAATTTCCACGAACGGCGTTTTGCCGTTGCCCGCCCAAAAGGAATTTCTGCGAACGGCGGAATGCCGTTGCCCGTCCAGACAGAATTTCCACGAGCGGCGTTTTGCCGCTGCCCGTCCAGACAGAATTTCCACGAGCGGCGTTTTGCCGTTGCCTGCCCAAGAGGAATTTCCACGAACGGCGGAATGCCGCTGCTTGTCCAAGCACAAAGTCGGCAAAAACGCGCGTCTTGCTACCCGCTTTGCCTACAGCCCCTTTATCGCGCCGTCAGGCCAGTCGTAGCGTCTAAGGAAAAACCTTCCTATTCCGCCGGATGCTTCCCCGTGAATAAATTCGCCCCGCCAGCCGGTCGCGCAGGCTGTCCGCGCACACGCGCTGATGTATTTTTTGAATCGCTCCGGTTGCCGCCCGAAGTTATCGATGTGCGACACGGGCTGCCCACAATTTGACGCGAGCGGATTTTTCCACTGCGGCCATAAAAGCAGGCAAGATGGACTGCGGGTGGCCGTCATTTTCCGTAAGTTTTTTCAATCTCAAAAATCTGGTCGCGGAAGGCGGCGGCTTCTTCGTAATCCAGGCGCTCTGCGGCTTCTTCCATCTCTTTTTTTAGCGCGGCGATAAGTTTTTTGCGTTGGGCAGGAACAAACAGGTTCGCGGTTTTCTTTAAGACTTCAAGCTGAACGGTGGCGTTTTCTTCTGCGGCTTCTTTTTCGTGCACAAGAATGTCTTCAACGGCTTTTTTGATTGTTTTTGGAGTGATGTTGTGTTCTTTGTTGTACGCTTCCTGAATGCTGCGGCGGCGACGGGTTTCAGTGATGGCTTCCTTCATGGCATCGCTCATCCTGTCGGCGTACATGACTACCATGCCATCGGCGTTGCGGGCTGCACGGCCTATTATCTGAATCAAGCTGGTCGCGCTCCTCAGAAAGCCTATCTTGTCTGCGTCAAGCAGCGCAATAAAGCTCACTTCCGGCAAGTCGATTCCTTCACGCAGAAGGTTTATGCCGATAAGCACATCAATCTCCCCGCTTCTGAGGCTTTTCAGAATCTCGACACGTTCAAATGTGTCTATTTCAGAGTGGATATACCGCACCTTCATGCCGAGCCCCAGCAGGTAGTCTGTTAAATCTTCTGCCATCTTTTTGGTGAGTGTGAGCACAAGACTCCTCTCTCCGCGTTCTGTGCGGGCGGTCACTTCCTTGTATATGTCCTGCATCTGGCCTTCGCTTGGCCGCACATCTATGACGGGATCCAAAAGTCCTGTGGGACGGATAATCTGCTCAACGACTTGTGTTGACTGCGCGATTTCATCCTTGCGTGGCGTGGCTGTAACGTATATGACTTGATTCAGCTTTGCAGTGAACTCGTCAATTTTAAGCGGACGGTTGTCAAGCGCGGAAGGAAGCCGAAAGCCAAAATCCACAAGGTTCTGCTTGCGGCTTCTGTCGCCCTCGTACATGGCCCCGATTTGCGGAACCGTTACGTGGGCTTCGTCTATCATGCACAGGAAGTCATCGGGAAAATAATGCAGGAGGGTTGCCGGCGGCTCGCCTTTTTTTCGGCCGGCGATTGGCGCAGAATAGTTTTCTATGCCGGAACAGTAGCCCATCTCGTTCATCATTTCTATGTCGTAGGTAACGCGCGTTTTTAACCGTTCGGCTTCAAACAGCTTTTTTTGCACAGAGAGCTCTGCAAGGCGGTCGTCCAGTTCAGCCTTTATGCGCTCCGTGGCCTGCATCAGCGCATCGTGAGGAACCACAAACTGCTTGGCCGGGTAGATTACAGTCTCGTCAAGTTCTTCGCGCACCTCGCCAGAAATCACGTTGAAGCGGCGGATGCGCACAATCTCGTCAAAATCAAGCTCAATGCGGTACGCTTCGTCAAATTCAAGATATGGAGGAAAGACCTCAAGCACATCGCCTTTTATGCGGAAGGCTCCCCGCTCAAGCACGGCATCGTTCCGCTGGTACTGGATTCCCGCAAGCTGAATCGCAAGCGCATGGGTATCAATGGCTTCACCTTTTTCAAGATGAATGCGCATTCCCTTGTACAGTTCTGGCATGCCCAAGCCGTAGATGCAACTCACTGTAGCCACCACAACCACATCCCGCCTTTCCATCAGGCTGTATGTGGCCGCCATCTTCAGTCTGTCGATCTCTCTGTTTATTGCAGCGTCTTTTTCGATGTACAAGTCGCGGGCCGGCACATAGGCTTCAGGCTGATAATAGTCGTAGTAGCTTACAAAATATTCCACCGCGTTGTGAGGAAAGAATGTTTTGAACTCGCGGTAAAGCTGCGCGGAAAGGGTTTTGTTGTGGCTGATTATGAGCGTGGGACGTTGCACCGCCTCGATGATTTTAGCCATTGTGAAGGTTTTGCCGCTGCCTGTAACGCCCTTTAGCGTCTGGTACTTGTCACCCCGCAAAAATCCTTCGGCAAGCCTTGCGATGGCTTCCGGCTGGTCACCGGAAGGCTGGTATTCTGAAACCACTTCAAATCTGCGCATATATTATAAACTCCGTGACATCCCTCGCAAAATGCGATTCAAAGCTGCATTCGTGTGGAAAGCAATTTTTATTCAGCCTCAACCGCATGATTTGCTACAGGGTTTTACAGTTTAACACATTTCTGAGAGTTTTGCCAAACAAAAATTGAAGGGTGGCCATATTTGCAACGGGCAAGTCCATCAGAATATTGATGCACATATTCCAAAATGAAAAACACCAAGAGCCACGCCAAGCTGTTTTTTATATACAAAAGACACTTTCACAAAGTCTTTAAATGCGTTACACTGTAACCATGAAACGTTCTGTGAATATCCAATTTTTCGCTTTTTCATGCATTGTATTCTTTTTACTCATTGGCTGCGAAAAACAAAAAGCTCAGTTATCCAATAACCATGAAGCAAACCTTTCTCTCACTGCCCATGAAGCGGTTGCTTTTGAGCCCATGACACCACAATGGCCCGAAACCGAAAAAAAAATCTGCATAATTTTTGGCTATGGTTTTAACGACAAAGATTTTTACGAAGACACCATCGCATTGCTGCAAAAACATTTTGGGCTTTCAGCTGAAGGTGGACTTGTGTGGCCCATTCTTTATCCTGACGATGTAAAAGGCCGTATTTCATCACTGGCAGACCAGCTGGATGACCAAGAGCTGAAAGGGATTATCATTTTGGGTGCCCCCGAAAACACTCACTATATGCTTGCAAAACTGCAAGACTCATGGGACGGCAAACTTCCTTATCCGGTGTTTTCTTTTTTTCCGCAGGACGACATGCTCGGAATGGAAGCCACGTGCGATTTGGTTCTGGAATATGAACGAAGCCCTATTGAAGAAGCTTCAGGATTGGACTTTGAACAGAAAATTGACGCAGACACCGAGGAACTTTTATTGCGGGCAGTTCGCTACATGGCAGAACTTCCCGCACCGCTGCCTTCCGACTCAGACCTTCACACCCATGTGCAGCAGATTGCGGGGAGCACAAAAAATGTGCGGCGTTACACAGATAACGAAACCGGGCTGCAATCAATAAACCATTTTGTCATGGAGCAGGACGGATCCATTTGATGAACAGTCTAACGCAAGATGAATCAAAACTGCTCGGCTCTCCGCAGGCAATTTCTGCGCTTGCAGAATCTGATAGCGCGACTTTGCTTGTGATATCCGATTCCCATGGTGCATATCAAAATCTTTTTTTTATATTAAACGAATGTGCCGGCAGATGCGATGCGCTTGTTTTTTGCGGAGACGGCATAAGCGACATGCTTTCGCTTTTGGAACACGCCGCAGACGAAGAGAGGTTTTCAGAAATCATTCCTCCGGTGGTGGGCTTTGTTGAAGGCAACAATGATGCAGACATATACCCCATGAAAAATCCCGCATGGAATGCTGACCATTCCCTTGATTATCATGTCCAAATAAAAATTCCACTCACGCAGACTTTCAAGGTATGCGGCCATACTGTCTTTGTTACGCACGGACACCGCCATTCATTATACACTGGAACAGAAAGCCTATGCATGGCAGCGCAAAAACACCATGCCGGCATTGCCCTGTACGGACACAGCCATGTGGCACTTGCGGAGCAAACTGGAACAGTGCTCGCCCTGAACCCCGGAAGCTGTTCACGTCCTCGGGCAGCGCAACCTCCCTGCTATGCGCTCCTTTCACTCAAAAAAAACAGCGATGTTTATGACTACACGTTTTATGCAATCAGAGCGGAAGGAAGCAGACCTTTCATTCCCGACCACCGTGGCTGGGAGCGATGGTAGGTCTGCGCATAAAAAACTGCGTATCTATTCAACATTGACCATAATTTTCTGAAAGTGCAAAATCAGAACGGTCATGTCCTGGAAACACTCGCGTTGTTCCTGGCAGCTCTGCATACAGACGTTCGAGTGATTTTTGCAGGAAAGATTCATTTCCATCGGGCAAATCGGTTCTTCCGCAGGAATGAAAAAACACGGTGTCTCCGCTTATGAGCACATGATTTGCGGCATGATAAAGGCAGCACGAACCGTTTGTGTGCCCAGGAGTATGAATCACCTGCCATCCAGCAAAAGCATCAAGCACAGCGGGAACCGCCTCGGCATTGCACGGGTTAAGGCAAGACAAAAGCGTTGACTTGTCGTTCAAAAAAGCAGTGGCCTCGGGAAGGTTTGAAACAGACGGAACAAATTCACCAAAGCCTATAGGCAAGAGAGTCTTCTGCTGCTGGAACTTGCTCTGCGCACCAATATATGCGGAATCTGCCTTATGAATCAAAATTGGCACCGCAGGATGAGCTGCTGCCAAAGGTGCAAGACCCGCAACATGATCAAAGTGGCCATGCGTCAACACAATAGCTTCAAGCGCTAATGAATGCTCTGCAAGATAAGAAGTGACTGCGGCTTGGTCACCGCTGAATGCACAGGCAGCAGGATCAACCACAAACGCATGATGTCCCTGCAAAGTCACAACATAAGTTTTTACCCTGAGAGGACCAGTTTCAATAGCATGAATATCCATAGCCACCGCCTTATCTGAAATAATATCGCCCGCCAAAAATCATTGTTTTTGTCCTTGCAAAAACAATGACTTTTTATTTAGAAGTATGAATTTTCTGAAACTTGGCAGCAAAAACTAAAAAACACTATGAAATCTTTTTGCCATATTGTTTTTATACGCACCCACCAAAATATCACAGACAAAGACGCTTCCATTTTGCCCTAGGCCTAAGTGCAAGTTTGAGCCATACGAGGCATTGCAGAAGCGTCCTTTCCAAATCAACATCCCCAACGCATAAAAACTTCACTCTGTGAAGCGAGATATGATTTCTTTGAAATTTGGTAACTGAGTAGTGATAAAGAAACCTTTAACCATTTCCGGGTGCGTTGTTCTTATAAAGTATTGCATTAAAAGGGTACATACCTTTCATTTCGCCCCTACTTGCAGCACAGCTTCAAGCGAAGGACTGGCTTCGCAGAAGCACGGTATGTACCCTTTCCGCATGAATCAATCAGTAAGCTGCCCCATTGCCAAAATGGGACTTTACTTGGCCATCGTCAGTGGTTTCTGAAAACGGCTTGTCAAACGATGCAACCGAAGAAGTTGAAGTCACTGGCTGAGGAGCCGAAGCCGTTTCAACAGACGGTTTTTGTTCTGCACCAGCTTTTGCTTCCGAGCCGTGGCTCGCCACAGCAGCATTGGATTCAGTTCTCTCTTGAGCTGGAACAGAATCATCTTTTGCGGAAACATTCGTTTCTGCAACCCCTTCCGCGTCTTCCGCCTCGCCTTCACCATGTTGTCGCGAATAGCTCACGTTCAGTTTGCGGCCGCGATAATCATAGCCGTTTAATGCAGCGATGGTTTTTTCACAGTCATCCGTAAACAGCTGTATAAATGAATAATTCGCCAAAATGCGGATAGAGCCAATCCGCTCGCGTTCAAGCCCTGCCACGCTGACCAGAAGTCCCACCAAATCGCGGGCATTAACACGGCGGTTCCGACCAATGCTCACAAAAATAGTTGTAGATACAGACGGGTCAATCTGCACCCGAGGAGGCCGCTCCGGGCGTTCGGTTCCTGGCTGACTTTTTTCCTGATAGTCGCTACGAGGATTGCGTTCATATGAACGTTCGGGGCGACGTTCAAAATGTTCGCTCCTGTCACGGTCACGACTAAAGCGGTCGAGCCTGCCAGACCGTCCGTGGCTTGTCGCCTGCCGAACCAGCCATGCAGCTACGTACATCCTGCGCGAAAACGGCACAGCTTTTTTAAACAATTTTTTTATCGCATTTAATGTCTGAATTTCTGCTTCGCTTGCAGTTTCAACTTTGCTTACTGCATCAGCTAAAAAAGATGCTATCTGTTCTTCATTCAATGTGTTTCCATTGTCGCGATTATACGCCATACAAAACTCCTTTTAAAATAAATCCACCACAAAGCCTAAACCAAGTTTCTCAAAACCGGTCTGCACAAGCAACGCTTCCATGGCTTGTGGAACAACGGTGCCTGCAATCACCACCTGATGAATTCCGTTCGCTTTTAAATAAGAGAGGCACTGCAAAAACAACTCTTTGCCAATCCCAAGCCCACGGTAATTCTGAAGCACAAAAAAGTCCGTAACTGTTACGGTGCTTTTTGCGGAAGATGGGCACAAAGCCGTCAAAGCACAACCGATAAATTCATCTGATTGGGTGTGGCAAACAATGCCCCGCTTTTTTTCGTAAGAAGCAAATGAAGAAAGATGCTGCCATAAAGCGGCAACCGCAGTCCCCCGTTCATTGCCCCATTGACTTTGACAGTCGGCCGCCACAATACCTGCACCACAGTCAACATCATTCCTGTCCGCAACGGAATCATATTGGCGGAACACAAAATCGTTCTGAACAAGCTCATCCACATCCGAGGTACTGTCCGTTCGGGATGCTTCAAGCTGTTCAAGTCCCCAAGACTCGCACAGGCATCGATACCAGTCTGTTAAACGCGCACGCATTTTTTTTGATTTGAAAAAATGCCACTTCCGCTCAACATCTGGATATGATTTTAAAACGTCTTTGAAATTCCTGAACACCCCCCTCCCGCTTATCAACACACGTTTCAAGGCTTCGTGAGCAAGCGGCGCATGCAATGTATTGGTGAATTCTTCCAGCAGCCTGTAACCGTCTCTACTCGTCCATTGCGGCAATGCATACCAGCGTTCTTCGTCTGCGCAAATTCCTGAGCCCCCCAAGGCAGACACAACAGCAGGAATCGTGGCATCAACCACATGGGTGGCGGTCTGGTCTTCCATGGCAAATAAAACGCTATCCGCGAGCGCTTCCGTCAATGCAAAAACCATCCGTCCTCCAACGCGCCTTAGTTCGCTGCAAGTTCCGAACGGGTGGACACAACGCGGCTAATCAAACCGTAGTCCTTTGCTTCATCAGCAGAAAGCCAATAGTCGCGGTCGGTGTCATGGGCAACTTTTTCGAGCGCGGTTCCAGTTTCCTGCGCAATAATGTCATTCAATTTAGCTTTTGTTTTTGCAATTTCTGCCGCATGAATTTCTATATCGGTTGCAACACCCTTCATGCCGCTAGACGGCTGGTGGATGAGGTAGTGGCTGTGTGGAAATCCCAGACGGCGCTCTTTGGGAGCCGCAAGCAAAATGAGGGCGGCAGCGCTTGCCACAAGCCCCATGCCCACTGTATACACCGGTGCATTTACAAATCGAATTGTATCAAAAATAGCAAAACCGGCATCAACATCTCCTCCGGGAGAATCGATGTACACATAAATCGGCTTGTCATTGTCGGCCTCAAGAATGAGAAGCTGGCGCACGATTTTTTCTGCGAGCTCTTCGCTTACTTCACCGCTCAATAAAATCTGACGGGTTTTGAGGAATTTTTCAGCCAATGGATCCGAGCCCGCTTCCTTTTTTTTATCATCTTCATTTTTTTCATCACAAACAATCTTGTTCATAGTATCTCCACAGTGCATGGCAGTTGAATGAAAGCCCAAATCTGACACAGGCATATGCCCAGACAGTTTCTAAATGCATTGATTCAAACAAACCTTCTTTTATAATACTGAAAAAAGACGGCAATGTCCACGTTTACGGAACAAGTTTTTTAGCGCCCGACACAAAACTGAATAGGCAAAAGCCGGTTTTTATTGCAGCAGACAAGCACAGGCATAAAAAGAGCGGCACCCAAGCAAGGTTTCCAGCGCAAACCGCCCGGACTTCAATTTTTAGGCAGACAAAGATTCTCGTCTTTATAAAATGAAACGCCCGTCCTGACAGCACTGTGAGTTTGTTTTAGAAACTATGGCTACTAAAATCTAACTGTATCATCATTTTACTTTATTGGTTATCTTATTATAAATAAAGGATTTAGCAAGATAGCCAATTATCCCCATTGACTTTTTCAGCACTTCATTTTACCATTTTGTGTAGACAAGGTGTAGAACACATTACAGGGGGCAGTGTGTATGAGCGTGAAAGTACGGATAAAGCGGAACCGGCTTTACCTTGACATTATCCAAAACAGGAAACACCACTGGGAAAGCCTTAACATGGCGGTGAGCGCAGACCCCGCAACCCGAAAAGAGCAAATGAGACTTGCCGATATGTGCAGGGCAAAAAGGGAAATGCAGCTTGTTTGCGGAGCGTGGAACATGACCGACACCATAGCGGGGAAAAAGACACTTGCAAACTACATGCGTGAATTGCGGGAAAAGGCGGAAAGCGCAAGCCGCAGGCAGACATTCAAGAATCTGATTGACTATCTTGAAAAGTACCCGCAGGGCAACATACAGCTTGCGGCGATAGAACCCCGCTGGGTGCAGGATTTCCAAGCGTGGCTTGAAAAGGAAACAGGCTTGAAAAAATCATCGGTGCGGCTCTATGCGAACGTTCTGCGGCAGGCGTTCAATGCGGCGGTAAAAGAGCGCATACTGACACATAGCCCCGCCGAAACCGTCAAGAACGTAAAGGCAGAGGAAAGCGACTTGCCGACACTGACCGTAGAGGAATTGCGGGCGATGGCGCACACTCCAGTAAGCACGGAGCTTGCGCAGGATTGCAAGAACGCCTTTTTATTCTCATGCTACACGGGCCTGCGTGTCTCCGACCTTGCAAGTTTGAGATGGAAAGACATAGAAATACGGCAGACAAAGAAGGCAACGGACATAGCGCACTGGATAAAGAAGCGGCAGAAAAAGACGGGGCATTTTGTGGAAGAACCGATTAACGCCGTAGCATGGGAACTGATACGCCCCAAAGATAATTGCTTGCCGTTTCCCGAAAGTTTTGTATTCTCACGGCTTGCACAGTCATGCTTAGGCTCTACGGGGCAGTACATCAAGAAATGGGCAAAGGCGGCGGGGATAGCCAAAAACATAGCATGGCACACGGCACGGCGCTCATTCGCAACGCTGGGGCTTGAAAACGGAATAGACCCGTTCACAATCCAAAGGCTCATGGGGCACAGCAAAGTGACCATGACGGCGGCCTACGCAAAGTCTGACGGCATAAAGGCGGCGGCGGTAGG
>JAFLSN010000040.1 GCA_022510905.1 Treponema sp. | reverse complement strand
TACAAAAAAATCCCCGCAGCTTCACCGCAGGGATTCTCGGTTCGGAAAAAACGGGCTTCCGCCGCGAATTCACTTCTTTTGTCCGGACTCTACCGTCGGCTACGGACTTTCACCGTATCATGTCGCCTCGCGACTCGCTGGCTTGCACGGAACACACGCGCCCCGCGCTTACAGCCGGTGAGGAATCTCACCTCGCCCTGAAGTTGCTTCATGGTACCGAATTCCGCCCCGTTGTGCAAGTGGAGCATGAGCCCTTACCGCATGAATCGATTCTGTTCGTGAGGAAATGGTACATGCAGCGCCCTTTGCATGAAGCCTTGCCTCGGCATCGGGGTGTGTTGGTTGAAAGAGCGTGCCAGGGGCGCATCTCAGCTTTTCAGCCAGTCCAGAAGGGCGGCGTCTTTTGCGGCGCGTTCTGCCGGCTCCGCGTGTTTGTCGCTGGAAGGCCGGCCGAGCAGTTTCTGCACGTATTTTCCGATGATGTCGTTTTCGAGGTTCACGGTGTCGCCCGCTTTTTTTGAAAGAAGCGCGGTCTCCTGCGCGGTGTGCGGAATCAGGCTTACAGAAAATTCGCTTTCATCCACCCCGGCGACCGTGAGGCTTATTCCGTCTATTGCAACCGAGCCTTTTTTTACGATTAGCCGGAGGATTTCCGCGTCTGTTCCGACATGTACCCAGACCGCGTTTTCCTCGCGCACCAGCCGCACGATTTTTCCTGTGCCGTCGATGTGGCCGCTCACGATGTGGCCGCCGAACCTGCCGTTCGCCGCCACAGCCCGCTCAAGGTTCACGGGGCTTCCCGCCACGAGCGAGCCGAGATTTGAGCGGCGCAGGGTTTCTGCCATCACATCGGCGCAAAACGAACGGGACGTGCAGGATGTTACAGTGAGGCACACTCCGTTCACCGCTATGCTGTCTCCGACGGCGGTTCCTTCAAGCACTTTTTTGGCGGAAATTTCCAGAGAGCCAGACCTGTTGCCTCTCACAATGTTTTTTATCGTACCTGTTTCTTCAACAATTCCCGTGAACATAAAAAATCCCCGGCCCATCCATGGGCCACACAGCCACGCATTATCGCCAATTCCCCGCAAAAAATCAACATACCCGGGCGCAAGGTGAGCTGTTTTTGCACTGACAGTCATGCGGTGCGTCCGACTTGCCCATGCCTGGGCAGAAAGCCGCGGACTTTGCTGCGAAACGGTGTTTCTGGCAATAAAAGAACTTGATGTTTTTTACTGCTAGAAATGTATGAACCCGGCACCGTTCGCTTTACGCCACATAGTAGTTTATGGCATACCAGCGTATTGACTTGTTGCAAACTGGCAAGGCCATTTGGCGCTCACTTGCACATTGATTTTGTGCCAACCTGCACAGCGGCCGCCGGCGGATGCGGATGGTATGCCGTTTTATTATGCGGTGGGGCCGCAAAAAGAGCGTTCGGGGAAGATTTTTGCTGGCTTTGGGGTGGATTTATGGAACGGTACGGGCAGGGCGGTATCATGTAAGCCAAGGTGGGAAGCCCTCAGGTGCCGTTTTCTACAGGTTGTCTTCCAGGTATCTCATCACTTCGGCTTTTATTTCTTTTGAGATGCCCGCCACAAGCGAGTCTGAAAAAGCATCCTTGTCAAACTGCACAAAATTGACGGGGCAGCCCTGTTCTGCAAAAAGCTGCGAAGGCTGGATTTGCAGCGCGTCGGCGATTGCGTCGATCGTGTCGGCCGACGGGAATTTCGCGCGCGTCTCTATGTCGGTGATGTATTTTGGGTTCAGCCCGATTTTCTCGGACAAGGCCTCCTGCGTGAGCCCGAGTTTTTTCCGGTAATAGCGCAGGTTGTTTTTGAAAATCTCTCTAATTCTCATGGAGAAAATTTAAAAAGACCCGTATTGTTTCCGCCACAGTCCAAAAGACACTTTTAAACATGTATTGACTTTAAAGTGTCTTTTGGATTATATTTAGCCAGTCGGAAGACGGATTTCGGCGGTTTGGCCACGATTTCCGTCTATAAAACACTTTTTTTACAAAGGAGAAGCTTTTATGAAAAAGGTTCTTGCATTGGTCGCATCTGCAATGATGCTGGTTGCTGGTGGATTGTTCGTGTCCTGCTCTGACGAGACAAAGGATGTGCATCTTACTAACTTTGACGATGATAGCATTTCATATGAGTATTACGGAACTTTCTCCGGAACAGCGACATCAGCTGATTGGTCATCCATCAGTGTTGACGATACTCAATTCGGAACAGTCGAGTGGACGACGAACGCCTCTAATGAAAAGAGCAATATGAAGGGATATGAACTGGCTGTGCCGTACACCTACACCTACACCATATCAGGCACCACGTACAGAGGCAGTAGTAGAGCTACCATTCGTATTGGTAAAATCGGCAGCAAGTATTACAATAGTGCTAATGGTGATGAGGTGAAGTTCTCTTCAGGCTCGCCGGAAAGCAGCTCATTCACCATTGCCGCTATCTCATCTAGTGGTATAGCATTCACTAACTTGAAATTCACCAGGGCAAAATAAAGTGCCGTCTGCAAAATGCCCCCGCATAGCGGGGGCATTTTTTTTAACACGCCTTTTCAAATAAACAATCTGCTGCGCGGGTGCCCAAAAATTTGCCCACGGCATCCCCGGGGGCGTTTTCGGGCTGCGGGAGCGTTCCCACGGTTTCCCCGGGCTTCGCGCGTGTGCGCACGGCTCCCCCGGCGCGTTTCCGGGCTTCGCGCGTGTGCGCACGGCTTCCCCGGGGCGTTTCCGGGCTTCGCGCGTGTGCGCACGGCTTCCCCGGGGCGTTTCCGGGCTTCGCGCGTGTGCGCACGGCTTCCCCGGGGCGTTTCCGGGCTTCGCGCGTGTGCGCACGACTCCCCCGGGGTGATTTCGGGTTGCGGGAGCGCTCCCATTGCCCCAACTGGTGCGTTTTTGGGCTGTGGGAGCATTCCCACTGCTTCCCCGGCGTGTTTCCGGGCTTCGCGCATTTGCGCACGGCTTCCCCGGCGTGTTTCCGGGCTTCGCGCGTGTGCGCACGGTTTCCCCGGGGCGTTTCCGGGCAATGTGCGGGCGCACTCTGCTTTCCCGGCACATTTTCGGGCAATGTGCAAACGCATTTTGCTTTCCCAGCGCATTTTCGACCAATGTGCGGACGCACTCTGCTCTCCCGGCGCGTTTTCGGGCAATGTGCAAACGCACTCTGCTTTCCCGGCGCATTTTCGGGCAATGTGCAAACGCACTCTGCTTTCCCGGCGCATTTTCGGGCAATGTGCAAACGCACTTTGCTCTCCCGGCTCATTTTCGGGCAATGTGCGGGCGCACTCTGCTTTCCCGGCTCATTTTCGACCGATGTGCGGACGCACTTTGCTTTCCCGGCGCGTTTCCGGGCAATGTGCAAACGCATTTTGCTTTCCCAGCGCATTTTCGACCAATGTGCGGACGCACTCTGCTTTCCCGGCGCATTTTCGGGCAATGTGCGGGCGCACTCTGCTTTCCCGGCGCATTTTCGGGCAATGTGCGGACGCACTCTGCTTTCCCGGCGCATTTTCGGGCAATGTGCGGGCGCACTCTGCTTTCCCGGCTCATTTTCGGGCAATGTGCAAACGCATTTTGCTTTCCCAGCGCATTTTCGACCAATGTGCGGACGCACTCTGCTTTCCCGGCGCATTTTCGGGCAATGTGCGGGCGCACTCTGCTTTCCCGGCTCATTTTCGACCGATGTGCGGACGCACTTTGCTTTCCCGGCGCGTTTTCGGGCTTCGCGCGTGTGCGCACGGCTTCCCCGGCGCGTTTCCGGGCTTCGCGCATTTGCGCACGGCTCCCCCGGCGCGTTTCCGGGCTTCGCGCGTGTGCGCACAGCTTCCCCGACGTGTTTCCGGGCTTCGCGCGTGTGCGCACGGCTTCCCCGGCGCGTTTCCGGGCTTTGCGCATTTGCGCACGGCTTCCCCGGTGCGTTTCCGGGCTTCGCGCATTTGCGCACGGCTTCCCCGGCGCGTTTCCGGGCTTTGCGCATTTGCGCACGGCTTCCCCGGGGCGTTTCCGGGCTTCGCGCATGTGCGCACGGCTTCCCCGGCGCGTTTTCGGGCTTCGCGCGTGTGCGCACGGCTTCCCCGGGGTGATTTCGGGTTGCTGGAGCGCTCCCATTGCCCCAACTGGCGCGATTTCGGGCTGCGTGAGCGTTCCCACGGCATCCCCGGCGCGATTCCGGGCTGCGGGAGCGCTCCCATTGCCCCAACTGGCGCGATTTCGGGCTGTGGGAGCATTCCCACGGCTTCCCCGGCGTGTTTCCGGGCTTCGCGCGTATGCGCACGGCTTCCCCGGCGTGTTTCCGGGCTTCGCGCGTATGCGCACGGCTTCCCCGGGGCGATTCCGGGCTGCGCGCGTGTGTGCACGGCTTCCCCGGCGTGATTCCGGGCTGCGTTGGCGTTCCCACTGCTTCCCCGGGGTGATTTCGGGTTGCGGGAGCGCTCCCATTGCCCCAACTGGTGCGTTTTTTGGCTGTGGGAGCATTCCCACAGCATCCCCGGCGCGTTTTCGACCGATGTGCGGACGCACTTTGCTTTCCCCGCGCGTTTCCGGGCTTCGCGCGTGTGCGCACGGCTTCCCCGGCGCGTTTCCGGGCTTCGCGCATTTGCGCACGGCTCCCCCGGGGCGTTTCCGGGCTTCGCGCGTGTGCGCACGGCTTCCCCGGGGCGTTTCCGGGCTTCGCGCGTGTGCGCACGGCTTCCCCGGCGCGTTTTCGGGCTTCGCGCATTTGCGCACGGCTTCCCCGGCGTGTTTCCGGGCTTCGCGCGTGTGCGCACGGCTTCCCCGGGGCGATTCCGGGCTGCGGGGGCGCTCCCACGGCTTCCGTTAAATGGCCGCCATGCGCGGTTTTGTCTGCAATTCTTTTAGCTCACCAAGGTTTTTAGAATCCCACGCATTTCTGCTATCACGGAATCAAGTTTCTGTTTTTCTTCCGGGGTGAGGGTCTGCCCTTGTTTCGGGTCTGTGGTGCTGGGTGCCGAGAGGTCGCAGCCGCAGAGCAGCTTTCTGTAAAGCGGGAGCGCGTCTTCCATGTCGCCGGAGAAGGCCGTGCCCGTGGTGCCCGCCAGGTCGCTTATGATGTCCCAGCGTCCAAGCACTTCGTCGCACGAGAGGCCGCCTGAAAAATCGAAGTCGTGCTCCGTCTCCGATTTTATCCTTATGCCGCGCGACTTGCAGAAGTCAAGCAGCGCCTCCCTTCCTGAAAAAAACGCGACGCGCGCTCCGTCTTTCAAAAAGAAATCGCTCCCGGATTCCGTTGCCACCCAGATTGAAAAAAACTCCTTGCGCTGTATGGTGAACTTCACGGCATGGTATTCATCTATGGACATGGTTTTGTCTCCTCAAAATAAAATCCGTCCGGGCGGTCATGCCGCAGGCCCATCTGGTGCCGCCGCTACCGCCCGTCGAGCGCGGAACGCAGGCTTTCGGCGAGGCTGCGCCGTTCGGACTTGAGCGGGAACAGGAAGTGCCGCTTTTCGCTCTGCTCCTCGTTCTTCTGCTGGATGTGCGCCTTGAGGTGCTCGTAATGCACGATGGAGCGCCTCTCCGCGGCGTATGCGCGGATTTTGGCCGCGATGTTGAACGTGTAGCACAGATCCACCGTGAACACGCCGTAAAAGAAGCCGACCACGAGGCAGAACGCGAGATGGTTTGTGAACCAGTAGAGCCATGAGATGATTTTCGGGTGAATCAGAAAGTAGTACACGCCGCTCAGAAGCCACCAGTAGAACGTGTACTGCGGGCAGATGATGCCCTGTATGTTGCCCCGGCAGTTGCTGTAGTCCCAGAGCTTTATCTTCATTCCCTTGATAAAGATGAGACCGCCAACGTATTCTAGCGCGGTGATGCACAGCGCCATTAGGGCGAACAGCGTGACGCGCTGCAAGAGCTCGCCCCGCACGAGCGACGCGACCGGCAGGAACGAGAGCGAAAAGAGCAGGCACAGGCTCAGCCCGTAGAGCGGCAGGTACGGGCCGTGCAAAAAGCCCGGGTTCAGCCAGCGGTGTTCGGGGTTGTTCTTGGAAAAGAACTTGCGCCACACGACCTCCAGCGCCCACCCGAGCAGGCTGCCCGCGAAGAACAGGAACATAAGAATCAAGAACTCAAGCATGGCGGGATTGTACCACACAGTGCGCCGTTTGCGCAATGCTGCGGCTTTCAGCCCCACCGCCTTTGCGGGCAGGCAGCGGCCCTGCGCGTGCGGAGAAGTCTGCGCGAAGGGCAGGGGCGGAACACAGAACCCCTGGCAGGACTGCGGACGCGAGTGTGCCTCATGGCCGCACACCAAAGCCACCTATACGCGGAGAGTGCACATATGGTAAAATTATTGACATGAGGTTCCCCACGCACACAGCCCAGTCTCCATTCCATGCAGA
This sequence comes from Treponema sp., assembly GCA_022510905.1. Classification (GTDB taxonomy): domain Bacteria; phylum Spirochaetota; class Spirochaetia; order Treponematales; family Treponemataceae; genus Treponema_D. Next base: position 6,943 of record JAFLSN010000040.1, on the reverse strand, counting down.
CACCGTGCCGCGCCCAGTGCGGAACAGCCACCCGGCCTGCCGCCCCCATTCGCCCCCGGCATACGTCCACCATCACTGCACCGCCACATTGCGCCGCAGGATTTTTTCCGCCCCCGCGCGATTCCGGGCTTTTCGCGTGTGCACGAGGCTTGCCCGGCGCGTTTCCGGGCTTCGCGCATTTGCGCACGGCTCCCCCGGCGCGTTTTGGGGCTTTTCGCGTATGCGCACGGCTTCCCCGGCTCATTTTCGACCGATGTGCGGGCGCACTTTGCTTTCCCGGCGCATTTTCGGGCAATGTGCGGGCGCACTCTGCTTTCCCGGCTCATTTTCGACCGATGTGCGGACGCACTCTGCTCTCCCGGCGCGTTTTCGGGCAATGTGCAAACGCACTCTGCTTTCCCAGCGCGTTTTCGGGCAATGTGCAAACGCACTCTGCTTTCCCGGCGCATTTTCGGGCAATGTGCGGACGCACTCTGCTTTCCCGGTGCATTTTCGGGCAATGTGCAAACGCACTTTGCTCTCCCAGCGCGTTTTCGGGCAATGTGCAAACGCATTTTGCTTTCCCGGCGCATTTTCGGGCAATGTGCGGACGCACTCTGCTCTCCCGGCGCATTTCCGGGCAATGTGCAAACGCACTTTGCTTTCCCGGCGCATTTCCGGGCAATGTGCAAACGCACTCTGCTTTCCCGGCGTGTTTCCGGGCAATGTGCAAACGCACTTTGCTTTCCCGGCGCATTTCCGGGCAATGTGCAAACGCACTTTGCTTCCCCGGCGCGTTTCCGGGCAATGTGCAAACGCACTCTGCTTCCCCGGCGTGTTTCCGGGCAATGTGCAAACGCACTCTGCTTTCCCGGCGTGTTTTCGACCGATGTGCAAACGCACTTTGTTCTCCCGGCGCATTTTCGGGCAATGTGCAAACGCACTTTGCTCTCCCGGCGTGTTTTTGGGCAATGTGCAAACGCACTTTGCTTTCCCGGCGCATTTTCGGGCTTCGTGCATGTGCGCACGGCTTCCCCCGGCGCGTTTCCGGGCTTTTCGCGTATGCGCACGGCTCCCCGGCGTGTTTCCGGGCTTCGCGCGTATGCGCACGGCTTCCCCGGAGCGTTTTGTGGCTTCGCGCGTATGCGCACGGCTTCCCCTGCGCATTTCCGGGCTTCGCGCGTATGCGCACGGCTTCCACGGCGTGTTTTTGGGCTTCGCGCATTTGCGCACGGCCTCCCCGGGGCGTTTTGGGGCTTCGCGCATGTGCGCACGTCTTCCCCCGGCGCGTTTTCGGGCTTCGCGCGTATGCGCACGGCTTCCCCGGGGCGTTTCCGGGCTTCGCGCGTGTGCGCACGGCTTCCCCGGCGCGTTTCCGGGTTTCGCGCATATGCGCACGGCTTCCCCGACGTGTTTCCGGGCTTCGCGCATTTGCGCACGGCTTCCCCGGCGTGTTTCCGGGCTTCGCGCATTTGCGCACGGCTTCCCCGGCGTGTTTTTGGGCTTCGCGCGTTTGCGCACGGCTTCCCCGGGGCGTTTCCGGGCTTCGCGCGTATGCGCACGGCTTTCCCTGCGTGTTTCCGGGCTTCGCGCGTGTGCGCACGGCTCCCCCGGGGCGTTTCCGGGCTTCGCGCGTGTGCGCAAGGCTTCCCCGGGGCGTTTCCGGGCTTCGCGCATGTGCGCACGGCTGCCCCGGCGCGTTTCCGGGCTTAAAAAGTATTTTCGCGGATTCCTTGGCACGGTCTTGGAACCGCAGACTTTCATCATACGGAGGAAAAACAAGATGAAAAAACTGATCGCAATTCTTTCTGCGCTCGTGCTGCTTGGGGCGGCGGCGTTCGCCAGACCCGCCAAGGCAAAGAGGGCCAAGGAGGACAAAACATCTGGCAGCGCCAATGCTGCCGTTGATGGCAGCAAGGGCGGAGCCGCGCCAGCCGGCAAAGGCAAAGTGTCCATCGCGGTGCCGGCGCCCAAGGCGGTGAACCTTGAGGGTGGCGCGGACTGGATTCCGCTGTTCATCCAGGGCATCATCACCACGAACTTCCAGCAGTACTCGGGGCTTGCCGTAATCGACCGCCAGAACGCCGACATGGTAAAGGCCGAGCAGCGCCTCTCCGAGAGCGCGGAGTTCGACGAGAAAGACGCCATAGAGCTTGGCAAGATGACGAGCGCTAAGCTCATCGTCACGGGGAACATCGTGGCAAAGTCCGGCGCATACGCGCTCACGTTCAGCATCACGGACGCAGAGACCGGCGAGGCCAAGGCCACCGCGAGCGTTCCAGACTGCCCGCGCTCCGCCCTGGAGGACGGCACGGCGGCGAACCAGATTTCATACGACCTGATGGCAGGCTACGGAATCGCGCTGGGCGATGGCGTGAAGGTGAAGCTCACGCGGACTGCGCCCCTGATGACTTCGGAGACGAGCGCGCAGATGAGCGTGGCAAAAGGAATCGCGGCGGAAAAAGGCGGCTCCAACATCGAGGCGCTCACTTACTACATACAGGCAAAGAAAAACGACAGGAACCTTGCCGAGGCCACAAGCCGCATGGCGGGCATGACCACGGTTGTGGCGGGCGGCAACTTCGGCGCGAACGCCAAGAACCTGATGAAGCTGCGCAACGACTGGGACAAACTGCTGCTTGAGGCGGCGGGGCTTATCGCGGCGAACCCGCCCGAATTCGAGGTGCGCTACTTTACCGACATTGAGCCGCTTGCGCTTACGGAGAAAGACTACGAGAACGGAACGATGTCGTTCCGCATGGGCGCGCCATACCTCAAGCAGGTGAGCGGCACGGAGAACTTCAAGGTTGAGGCGGAGCTTAGGGGCGCGCTGCTGGACATTCCCGAAAGCGTGAGCTGGGGTTCAAAGATAAACGGCTTTCCGTGGACGTATGCAAACGACATCCCCGGCGACCACTGGCTCAAATGGGCGGTGGCGGGAAAGACGGAGAGCTTCCCGCTCACCGTGGCGCTGCTCGACGCGGACAAAAAGACCATAGCGGAAAGGCCGTACACGCTGAGCGTAAAATATGACAAGCAGTATGCGGGCTTTGACATTTTCAGCGACAACGGTAAAAAAACCTCTGAAGGGCAGTATGCTAGGCGTTATTTTATCTCATTCTGTACGCTGACAATCCCTGATGTTCCTGCGGACAGTGCCAACACTGACAAGATGTACGTTTCAGTGGAGAACGACAACTTGCGGAAGGAAATTTCCATCCTGCCTTCGGACGCGGTGCCGTATTACCGAGTGGTGGAAAGCGAACAAAAACTGGGCGACTCCATAAAACTAGGCGGATTCATGGGCAATGATAGTATTCAAGGGGAGGATTCTACTTTGCTTATGTTTCGGTCTAAAGAAAAAAGCCGAACTTATGAAAAGTGCGAGGTTGATGCTTATGAAGCGATACCGCCCCTCGTTTTTTACCCAAACGACGCTGGCAAATACGTAGATTCTTTTTCGGGTGGTATTTTTTCTAGATGTTCGCGTGTAATCCTGCCGGAAGGCATTGCATTCCAGCGTATCGAGAGTGAAGCTCGTTTTGCTGCAAGGTGCGTTTTGCCTACAATCTTTAGGTTTATTAGCTGGAGTTATGTAAAGAACGACAATCTTACATACCGAGGCACAAGAACAGAATGGGACTATCTTGTTAAGGTCGGCGCCAGTGCATCGTTCGAGCGTTATCGGGATAAGGTCAGTGACCGTGAGCTTCTGAAAAGATACGCAGAAAGATGCGCAGAGGAAGATGCGCGTTACTTTTTAATTGGAAGTGGAAGAAATGATGGTGCAGAGGTGCTCAAAGTAGATTGCCTTGGCGACCGCAGGAGTTCAACAAAGAAATAGACATGCGGAAGCAGGCCGCGCAGGAAAAAAGGCAGTTCCCGAACATCCGCGCGGCACTTTCCGCAAAACGCGCGGCGCTGCCGGGAAAACGCGAACTGGCGGACGTTCCACGTGGGCAAGGGAAGGTGAAGCCGCGTGTTCGACCATGTGAAGGACGAATCCGCGAAATCCATAACGCGGGACTTAATGTAGTGGCGGCCATCCACCGCCACGGCATGGACTAGGAAACCTCCTGCGAGGTGGAGACCGCGCTCATAGACGCATTCCCGGTCTTACGAACGCGCGGGGCGGGCGCGTTTCGCTTCCCCGGGGCTATTTTGGGTCGTGGGAGCACTCCCACGGCTCCCACGGCGCGATTTCGGGTCGTGGGGCACTCCCATCGCTCCGCTTGGCGCGTTTCCGGCCTTCGGGAGCATCCCCACGCCCTGCCCAGAGCGTTTCCGGGCTTAAAAAGTATTTTCGCGGATTCCTTGGCACGGTCTTGGAACCGCAGACTTTCATCATACGGAGGAAAAACAAGATGAAAAAGCTGATCGCAATCCTTTCTGCGCTCGTGCTGCTTGGTGTGGCGGCGTTCGCCAGACCTGCCAAGGCAAAGGGCGCAAAGGCATCTGCGGACGGAGCCGCGCCCGCAGACAATAGCAAAGTGTCCATCGCGGTGCCGGCGCCCAAGGCGGTGAACCTTGAGGGCGGCGCGGACTGGATTCCGCTCTTTATCCAGGGCATCATCACCACGAACTTCCAGCAGTATTCGGGGCTTGCCGTAATCGACCGCCAGAACGCCGACATGGTGAAGGCCGAGCAGCGCCTTTCCGAGAGCGCGGAGTTTGACGAAAAAAACACGCTGGAGCTTGGCAAGATGACGAGCGCTAAGCTCATCATCACGGGGAGCATAATGGCAAAGTCCGGCTCATACGCCCTCACGTTCAGCATCACGGACGCAGAGAGCGGCGAGACCAAGGCCACCGCAAGCGTTCCAGACTGCCCGCGCTCCGCGCTGGAGGACGGCACGGCGGCGAACCAGATTTCCTACGACCTGATGGCAGGCTACGGAATCGCGCTGGGCGATGACGCGAAGACGCGGCTCACGCAGACGGCGAGCGTGATGGCGGCGGAGACGAGCGCGCAGGTGAGCGTGGCAAAGGGCATCATCGCCGAGCAGAGCGGGTCGAACATAGAGGCGCTCACGTATTACATACAGGCGCGCAAGAACGACAACCGGCTTTCCGAGGCCACGAGCCGCATGGCGGGTATGACCACGGTCGTGGCGGGCGGAAACTTCGGCGCGAACGCCAAGAACCTGATGAAACTGCACGACGACTGGGACAAGCTTCTGCTTGAGGCGGCGGGGCTTATCGCTGCCAATCCGCCCGAGTTCGCGGTGCGCTACTTCACCGACATAGAGCCGCTTGCGCTTACGGAAAAAGACTATGCGAACAAAACCATGTCGTTCCGCATGGGTGCGCCGTACCTGATGCAGACAAGCGGCGAGGAGAATTTCAAGATTGCCGAAGAGCTTATGGACGCGATGCATGAGATTCCCGAGAGCGATAACTGGGGAAAAAAGATGAACGGCTTCCCGTGGACCTATGCTGACGACATCCCCGGCGACCACTGGCTCAAATGGGTGAACGCTAAAGAAACTAAAGAATACCCGCTCACCGTAGTGCTGCTCGATGCGAACAAGAATCTCATTGCGAGCAAGCCCTACACGCTGTATGTAGGATATAACAAATATGACGCATATGGAAAAAGTAACGCATATGGAGATTGGGTATGGCAACGAGCCTGCGAGTATTTTACGATTTCAAGCGACAACAAGACAAGAGGCGGTGACATTTTACTATCTCTGACAATCTCTGACGTACCCGTGGGCAACGCCGACACGGACAAGATTTACATCTCCGTGGAGAATGCCGGAAGCCAAAAGCTTTCCGTGCTGCCGACCGATGCCCTGCCCGCGGACAAGGCAATCAGCGTCCTGGAAGCGGGCAGTCATAACGGAACGGTGAAAGTCGGCGGCTTTTTGATAGGTGACGATTATTTCGGTTCCCCTTTTCGTAGTTCCCGACCTTTTGCGCTTGATTTATCTGAATGTGTGAATGTCTTGGTTATCCGTGGCTTTTCTAGACACAACGGCGAGCTTAGGAGCATCACGCTCCCAAAGGGTGCCAGAGAAATCAGATCGTATGCGTTCAGTTATTGCGTTAGTCTTAGAAGCATAATAATTCCCGAGAGCGTCATAGTCATCGAGAGTGGTATGTGCAAGGGCAGTATGCCCTCCATTTATTACGCCGGCTCCAAAGAGCAGTGGAAGAAGATAGAAAAGAATTATCAGAATGTATATAAACATGAGTTTCCTTTCTCGCCTACAAAATACAACTACAATCCGCAGGAAACGGACGGCAAGAAAAAGAACAAGAAAAAGAAATAGGAGCATCAGGAAACGTGTTGATTCGCCGTGTTTTTGTCCAGAGTGCGGGTGCGTTTCGCTTCCCCGGCGCGATTTTGTGCTGTGGGAGCGCTCCCATTGCTCCGCTTGGCGCATTTTCGGGTCGCGGGAGCGTTCCCACGGCTCCGCTTGGCACGATTTTGTGCCGTGGGAGCACTCCCACGGCTCCGCTGGGGCGTTTTTGTGTCGTGTGAGCGCTCCCATTGCTTCGCTGGGGCTGTTTTGGGTTGTGGGAGCACTCCCACGGCTCCGCTGGGGCGATTTGGGGTCGTGTGAGCACTCCCATTGCTCCGCTTGGCGTGATTTCGGGTCGTGGGAGCATTCCCACGGCTTTGCTGGGGCGTTTTCGGGTCGTGGGAGCGCTCCCATTGCTCCGCTTGGCGTGATTTCGGGTCGTGGGAGCATTCCCACGGCTTTGCTGGGGCGATTTGGGGGTGTGGGAGCGCTCCCATTGCTCCGCTTGGCGCGATTTTGTGCTGTGGGAGCGCTCCCATTGCTCCGCTTGGCGCGTTTTGGGGTCGTGGGAGCACTCCCACGGCTTTGCTGGGGCGATTTAGGGTCGTGGGAGCGCTCCCATTGCTCCGCTTGGGGCGATTTCGGGTCGTGGGAGCATTCCCACGGCTCCGCTGGGGCGATTTGGGGTCGTGGGAGCATTCCCACGGCTCCGC